>JARGNZ010000006.1:101490-140108 GCA_029209985.1 Parvibaculaceae bacterium | reverse complement strand
GGGTCCGCTTCCGCATATCCCAGCTTTTGCGCGTCCGCCAAAACATCGCCAAAGGCGCGGCCGGTTGCTTCCATTTCGCTCAAGATATAATTGCAAGTCCCGTTCAAAATCCCCGAAACCCGCGAAATCTCGTTGCCTGCCAAGCCTTCGCGAATGGCTTTAATCACCGGAATACCGCCCGCAACAGCTGCTTCATAGTTCAAAGCAACGTCGGCCTGCTCCGCAACCGGTGCCAATGTTGCCCCGTGCACGGCCACCAAAGCCTTATTGGCTGTCACCACATGCTTGCCAGCTTTCAGCGCAGCCAAAACCGCATCATACGCAGGCCCTTCAGACCCACCAACCAACTCCACAAAGACATCAATTGCATCCGATGTTGCCAAAGCAATCGGGTCATCAAACCACTCAAAAGTGCTCAAATCGACGCCGCGATCCTTGTTTTTAGATCGCGCGGAAACAGCCGTCACAACAACAGGCCGCCCGGCCCGTTTGCCGATTACTTCTGCCTGATTGGCAAGTATTTTTGCCACGCCCGCCCCAACAGTGCCCAAGCCTGCAAGGCCAATTCTCAATGGTGTTGTCACTTTTGCCTCACTTGGCCAGCATCAGAAAGCGAAACAACCGTATTCTGTTCTGCGTGATATTTAGCCAAAATCTCAGTTGCATTACTCATGAATCGCTTCACATTTCGCGCAGCTTGTCGGATCCGTTGTTCATTCTCAACAAGGCCGATGCGCACGAAACCGTCGCCATATTCACCAAACCCAATACCCGGCGCAACCGCCATATCCGCATGTTCCATAAGCAACATGGAAAAAGCGAGCGAGCCAATATCTTGAAACGGCTCAGGGATCGGTGCCCATGCAAACATGGTAGCTGCTGGCGGAGGAATGTCCCATCCTGCCTGCCCCATGCTTTCCACCAGCACATCACGGCGGCTTTTATAAAGCTGGCGTGCTTCCTCGATGCAATCATCAGGACCGTTCAAGGCCGCCGTCGCCGCCACTTGAATCGGCGTAAACGCCCCATAATCCAAATAAGACTTCATCCGCGCCAAGGCAGTGATCAAACGCTCATTACCAACCGCAAAGCCCATGCGCCAGCCCGGCATCGAATATGTTTTAGACATGGAAGTAAATTCCACGGCCAAATCCATCGCCCCCGGCACCTGCAATAAAGAAGGCGTCGGCTTGTCTTCATCAAAATAGATTTCAGCATAGGCCAGATCAGAAATGAGGATCAGGTCATGCTTTTTCGCAATAGCCACGACTTCAGCATAAAAGTCCAAATCTGCCACATAAGCAGTTGGATTTGCTGGGTAATTTAAAACAAGTGCTGAAGGTGCTGGCACTGAATGTTTCAAGGCCCGTTCCAAACCTGCCAGATACTCCTCCCCCGGCTTCACAGCCGGAAGGTGGCGCACAACGCCGCCTGACAGGATAAATCCAAAGGCATGGATCGGATAGGTTGGGTTTGGCACCAAAATCACATCGCCCGGCGTGGTAATCGCTTGGGCAAGGTTGGCCAATCCTTCTTTAGACCCCAAAGTCGCCACGACTTGGGTCTCAGGGTTCAATTTTACCCCAAAACGGCGCTCATAATAACCCGCTTGGGCTTTGCGCAGGCCCGTAATGCCCTTAGACGCAGAATACCGGTGGGTTTTGGGATCTTGTACCGTCTCAATCAATTTATCGACAATGTGCTGTGGCGTCGGCATATCAGGATTGCCCATGCCGAAATCGATAATATCTTTACCATCCGCGCGCGCTTGCGCCTTTTGCTTGTTTACAACTTCAAGCACATAGGGGGGCAAACGCTTAATGCGATGAAACTCTTCACTCATCTTGATGAATCTCCGAACGACCGCCTACTTACCCGCGCTAAAGCAGCAGCCAAGATCACGGCGTTTTGGACAAAAAGCCCGAAAGGGCCAATTGAAGCCTTCTACGGCAGAAACCGCAAAAGACCAATAAGGGATAGGAATAGCCCCGTCTGTCGCAAAAACCAAGACTAACTCGACAAGCTAATTGCGATTTGCACAATTTTAGGGACCTCGAACTGAATAATAAGACCTCGCCGGAGCAAAAGAGCCAATCGGCTCCTTTGGAGCGTATCTTACGAAAACCTACTCGATGAAAATTTCAACGCGTCGGTCACCCGGTTCGCCTGTTGGCATAGCTGATTGATAATAAACAGGTACGGCGTCACCCGCCGCCTCAACGATGATCCGGTCCGCCGCAACCCCTTGAGCGGCAAGCTCCATCGCAACGGCTTCGGCCCGTTGCATAGACAATGAGAAGTTTGCCCATTTGCGTTTGCTATCGTCCTTCTGTCCTGACTGATGAGACGCATGCCCAACAACCCGTACAGTTTCGCCGTAAACACCAACCGCTGGTAAAACTTCCTTCAATGCAGTCCGGTCAGCCGCCGTCAAAGCAGCAGAACCATATTCAAACTGCAACACGTAAGGAGGAATGTTCCCCGGACCGCCCTGCCCATCATAAACGGCAACCGACCCAACAGGTGCGGCAACCGCCTCGCGCGGTGTGCGCGCAGCTTGAGAAGGATAGTTGAGCGCATCCATATTGATCGTCACAGCCCCATGATCGCTACTGCTGTCGCTGGCATCCCCGCCCACATAAACAGTCTGATGGGTTTGCTGGTAGCGCGTGCTGGCCACATTACCCGCCATTTCCAAGGATTCCCGCGTCAAAGCTGGTGCTTGAGAGGATTGGAAGGTTGCAGACGTTACAGCCGAAGGCTGCACCGATGTGCGTGCGGTTGAAGAAGAGCTAACAGGTGAAACCGCAGAAATCCGGGCATCCACGCCTTCTTCTGTCTCATAAGCCATCGCTTTAGTCATGCGGGACGACGGTACAGCCGGAACCGCTGCTTTAGCCGCAGCCACTTTTTCCATCACTGGTTGCGTAACTGTTTTCGAAGCTGTCGTTACTTGATCAGATGCAGAGGATGCAGCTTGAGTGGCGAGAACAGGCAAGCCCGCAGAATCGCTTGTAATGCTACGGCTCTGAGCGGCACTACTGTGACCACCTTGAAGTCCGAGTAATTTTTCAACTGCGCTCATCGGTTCCTTAGCTGCTTTGGTCTGCGCAACCGCAGCCACCTCAGAAACCGCTTTGGCAGGTTCCGACTTTACAGCTTCAGAACGAGTGCTGGCCGCGCGTAATTCAGCCAAAGTCGGCTGGGCTTTTTCAGCCGCTTGCGCACTCACCATACGAGCCGATGGTACGACTTGGCTTTGTTGATCAAGCTGATCCGTCACATTTGCAGGGACAGAAGCCGGTGCAGGGACAGAAGCCGGAACAACAGGCGGAATTGCGGGAGCAGACGCCCCACCCCGTAACACTTCATCCGTATAACGGGCACGCACGCGGTCCGCCGCCAAGCTTTCTGCAAGCTCGGTGCGTTCAGCATCTGTTGTGCTCATGGCCGGTGTTTCTGGCACATCATTGAGAGCCGGAAATTCTGTACCCGCGCTAGAAGATTGGGACAGGTCATCCCCATAAATGAAATCTGGTTTTGCCCAGTCAGGCGTTGTGGAGCATGCAGCCAAACTCGCCATCAATAACGCTGCCGCAGTTGCCCGTGCCGCTCGACGCATCAGCGTCCCGGTCGCGTGCCCCATCGCAGACGCCTGCGCTTGAGGTTCAAAACTGCAGTTACCATTATTCAACGAGGCTGACATCTAGACTAACTCCTTCATTTCCCTCGACATTCTTCTCAGAGACACTCCGAAAAGCCGCACAGGTCATTTCCTGAAAAGCTTCAACGAAATTTATGTAGATTTTCTGACTAACGGACATATTTTCAAAAGAAAAATCTGTTAGAAAGCCATCTGAACCAGCAGAAAGCACCACAATTTATCCAACAAACGCATGGAACACGGGCACACTGAAAATCGTCATTTAAAGAATCACTGAAAGGCGAGTATCGCTTAGCGCACCGTATAGTAAATTTCGCCCCTGACAAACACCTATTCTACTGATATTGAGTTCCTATGAGCCGCAGCAACCATACAGATAATGCATCTTCAGACCCCTCCAACGGAGGGCCATCTGCTATGCCGTCTGATCTATCTCAGAACATGCTGAAAGCGGCAACTGAAGCGCTAGAACTCCTTGCAGAACAATCTCGCAGCGCCAGCTCTGGTGAGAAAAGTCCCTTTTCTCTGACCGCTCTGATGGGCCCCGCCAGTGAAGCCCTCTCAGACCTTCTCAAGTTCTACGCCAATCAATCAGAAAAGTGGAACGACGAACAAGCCTTACTTTCCAAAGAGTTATCGAAAGTTGGTAAGAATTTCCTTGAGAAACTACTCGGCATGCCGACGACAGATGTTATCAGCGCTAATGATTTTGACCGCCGTTTCAAAGACCCGCTTTGGAGCGAAAGCCCCGTTTTCGACACCATTCGGC
The DNA here is from genome assembly GCA_029209985.1 of Parvibaculaceae bacterium. GTDB lineage: Bacteria > Pseudomonadota > Alphaproteobacteria > Parvibaculales > Parvibaculaceae > NORP139. Next base: position 135,675 of record JARGNZ010000006.1, on the reverse strand, counting down.
AAGGTTATTTAGTCATTAGCCGCTGGCTCCTGCGCTTGGCAGAAGAGGCAGACGGCCTCGAACCACACCAATACAATCTAGCGCGCTTCTACGCCAAGCAGATAACTGACGCCCTATCGCCGTCAAATTTTCTTCTGACAAATCCTGAAGCAATTCGCTCAACTATCGAGAATAACGGAACAAATTTACTTTCAGGACTCAAGAATCTGAAAAACGATTTGAGCCGAGAAGGTGGCATATTGAATGTCACCCAGACCGACACCTCTGCCTTTTCCGTGGGGGGAAATATCGCGGTAACACCGGGTAAAGTGATTTATCAAAACGATATCATTCAGTTGATCCAATACAGCCCCACGACTGAGGAAGTGCATGAAATCCCCCTCCTCATCATCCCCCCTTGGATCAACAAGTTCTATATCCTTGATTTAACACAAGAAAAGTCCTTCGTTAAATGGTGCCTTGAGAAAGGCTACACAGTCTTCATGGTCAGCTGGGTTAACCCAGACGAAAAGCTCGCCCAAAAGTCATTTGCCGATTATATGGATGAAGGCATCCTTGCCGCCCTTGATGCGGTTCAAAAGCAAACCGGCGCTCCGCAGGTCAACACAATTGGCTACTGCATCGGCGGCACACTTTTGTCTGCGACTCTGGGTTATATGGCTGCGCATAAGGACAAGCGTGTAAAATCGGCGACTTTCTTTGCTGCACAGTCAGATTTTGCCGAAGCAGGCGATCTCAGAGTGTTCATAGATGAACGCCAAATCAGCACACTTGAACAGCAAATGAAGAGCCATAACGGCATTTTGGGAGCCGCCTCTATGGTCCAAGTCTTCAATCTTTTGCGCTCAAATGACCTAATCTGGAATTACGTCGTCCGCAACTATCTCCTCGGCCAAGACCCAGCACCCTTCGATTTACTCTACTGGAACGCTGACGCCACCCGAATGCCGGAAAAGCTACACCTCTACTATTTGCGGGAATGTTACGTCAAAAACGCCCTCTCCAAAGGCGAGATGGTGTTGAATGACACCCCAATTGACCTCTCCAAGGTCAAAACACCGGTCTACATTCAATCCAGCCGAAACGACCATATCGCGCCCTACCGCTCGATTTATCGCTCAACCCACCTTTACGGCGGGCCAGTGCGTTTCATCATGGCAGGGTCTGGCCATATTGCCGGTGTGGTCAACCCGCCAGCCGCCAAAAAATACCAACATTGGCTCAACAAAGAACTCCCAGAAGACGCCGATCAATGGCTCGACGGCGCCAAAGAACACAAAGGCTCCTGGTGGCCTGATTGGGAAAAATGGCTTCGACGAAAATCCGGCAAAAAAATCCCGGCCCTCGATCCGCAAACCGGTCCCTTGCCCCCACTCGAAGACGCCCCCGGCTCATACGTCAAATTGTTGGCCAATATATAAAAGGGCGTGCACCATGTGCACGCCCTTAACTCAATAACGGTTAACAAACCTTAACCAATTGTGCATAAAGCAAAACGAAGAGCTAAAGCCCAGTGCTTTCATCAATGCCCATCATAATATTAAGGCATTGAACCGATTGGCCAGAAGCCCCTTTGCCCAAGTTATCGAGCAAAGCGACCAAGCGAGCCTGCCCGCGTTCTTCATTACCAAAAACGAATAATTTCAACTCGTTGGTGCCATTCAGCCCCTCAGGGTCCAAGTTGCCAATCTCCGCACATTCTTGCGCAGACGCCACAGACACAAACCGCTGTCCTGCATAAAATGACTGCAAAGCTTCCCGCACGGCACCTAAAGTTGGTTTTCCCGGCATCGCCCACAAAGGCAGCGGCGCTTCCACAATCATACCCTGCCGGTAGCGCCCTACTGCGGGCGTAAAGATGGGTTCATTTTCAAGCCCAATATAAGCCGTCATCTCAGGAATGTGCTTATGGGTTAGCCCCATGCCATAAATCCTATAGGGCTGGGCAGAATGGTCCGCCCGACTTGTGTCCTCAAATTCCGCAATCATGCCCTTGCCGCCACCTGAGTAGCCGGACACCGCATTAAAGCTGACGGGCCAACTAGCAGGCACCAAACCAGCAGAAACAAGAGGCCGCAAAAGCGCGATCGCACCCGTTGAATAGCACCCCGGATTGGTCACCCGTTTAGCCTGCGCAATGGTCTCGCGTTGGTCCGCCGCCATTTCTGGCATCCCAAATACCCAACCATCCGCTACTCTATGCGCCGTGCTCGCATCGATCACCCGAACAGCCGGATTGGTAATCATCGCGACAGCTTCACGCGCAGCATCATCGGGCAAACACAGAATGACAAAATCAGCCGCGTTTAAGCACTCAGCCCGAGCCGCAGGGTCTTTGCGCCGCGCATCATCAATCCGCAACAACTCAATATCGGTGCGCGCAGTCAAACGCTCCAGGATTTGCAATCCCGTCGTTCCTGCTTCTCCATCGATATAAACCCGGCTCATAACTATTCTCCACGTGAAAGGCCCAGTCGGCCATCAAATTACTGGCTGTGGTGTAACCCAAATTAAAGGTCCAGAAAACCCAATAGTACGAAAACACCTAAATGCCTAAGCGCCTTACGATTGCTTTTGCGCAGTAACTTCTATTTCTACAAGCATGTCTGGGCTTACAAGACCGCAAATAACCATCGTAGCGGCGGGTCGAATATCCCCAAAATACTCTCCCAGAACAGCAAAGACCTCATCAACATCGTCAGAATTTGCCAAATAATAGCGCCCCCGCACCACATCTTCTAAACAACTGTCTGCATCGCCCAATGCCTTTTTGATCGTTTCCAAAGCATTGCGGGTTTGCGTGGCCGCACCTTCTGGCATGACCATGGTGCTATAATCAAACCCGGTCGTACCCGATACGTGGACAAAATCACCTTGCACCACAGCCCGTGAATAGCCCGCCAGTTTTTCCATCGGAGAACCAGTAGAGATCAAACGTCGTTTTGTCATTGCAATGCCTGTTTGTATGGTTGAATCTAGGCGCTATGGGTACAGCAATCCGCACCCGATGTCATCTCCCTGCCCGGAAGGCTCTCAATGTTAGACAAGCTTGCCAATCAAATTTTGAGCCTCCCCGACAGCCGGTTTCAGTCCCCATTCGATGCACACAAAGCCTCCTTAGAAAACCTCTTCGCCGCAAAACACGTGCTTGTACTCGGGGCCTCAGGTTCTATTGGCGGCGCAACCATGGAAGAACTGATCCGAGCCGACTTTCCATGGACCCGCCTTACACTGGTTGATAAGGATGAAAATGGACTGACCCGCCTCGCCCGCCGCCTCAATAGTTTGAGTGCGCGCGCGGCCACCACGCCCAAACAGATCTCTTTTGTATGTGCGGATATCAACACAATCGGCGATGAATTTTTAGCGCACTTCCAAAATGAGAGTTTGATCGTGCTGAACTTCGCCGCCTTAAAACATGTGCGCAGTGAAGCCAACAGCGAGAGCCTTAAATATATGCTCCGCACAAATTGCCTCGCCCCCATTGCCCTGTTTCATAAGCTGCGTGCACTTGGCACTATCTCCAATTTTTTTACAATTTCCACAGACAAAGCCGCAGACCCTGCAAACTACATGGGCGCGACAAAACGAATGGGCGAATACTTGCTGCGGGAACTGGCGGACAACCATCCCGAAACCGTTTTTTCCTCAACCCGCTTTGCCAATGTGTTGTTTTCAAATGGGTCGATTAGTGAATCGATTTGGCACCACACAGAAAATAGAGAACCGTTCGGCATTCCAAAAAACATCAATCGGTTTTTTATCACGCTCCAAGAGGCCGCCCATATTTCTCTGCTCTCGCTTAGCCCAGAATTTGCCAATGCAATCTCTATTCCTGCTGGCAGTGTTTTTAAGGAAGAGATTTCGATCCAAAGCCTGACAGAAAGCATTTGCGCCGCTCGTGCCCTCACACCGTATTACGTATCTGATATGGAAAGCGCACAATCTAGCACGCTCACAGCAGATCAAACTCCGATCATTTTGACTGGTGGGGACACCGCCGGAGAAAAAACCAGCGAAGTGTTTGAATCTATTTCAGAACAAGCCGAGGCCGTGGCAATGGCAGAGCTGAAACGCATTCAATTGCCGCCCCCGTTAGCAGGTTATGACTACGCAACACTTTCAAAGCTATCGGCACAAGATACATGGGAGCCGATTAGCACCCTCTTTTCAAATTTGCCAGAGTTCAAACATAAGGCGTCAAAGCTTTCATTGTTCAATAGCATTTGACGCCCCCCCAAACAAAAACGGGCCGCACAAGGTGCAGCCCGTTTCCAAAATATAAAAAAGCCAAACTTAACGCTTGGAGAACTGGAAGCTCCGGCGAGCTTTCGCGCGACCGTATTTTTTCCGTTCCACAACGCGGCTGTCGCGTGTGAGGAAACCAGCTTTTTTCAGCACACCACGAAGACCAGGCTCATAGTATGTAAGAGCTTTGGAAATACCGTGACGAACCGCACCAGCTTGACCAGAAAGACCGCCACCTTTAACGGTGCAAACGATGTCGAACTGGTTTTCGCGATCTGCGATTTGCATGGGCTGGCTGATCACCATGCGCAGCACGGGGCGCGCAAAGTAAGTGGCGAATTCACGACCATTGATCAAGATTTTGCCAGAACCAGGTTTGATCCAAACCCGAGCCATCGCATCTTTACGTTTGCCTGTCGCATATGAGCGACCTTGCGCATCGATTTTTGGTTCAACTGGAGCAGCAACTTCTTCCACTGCAACATCACCAGCAGCTGGAGCTGCTTCAATAGCGTCTTTCAAGCCCTCAAGGCCTGTACGTTCTTCAGCCATGTTTACGCTCTCCGCTTATTCTTAGGGTTGAGAGAACCAACATCGAGGGTCTCAGGAGACTGAGCCTCATGTGGATGTTCGCTACCCGCATAGAGATGAAGTTTAGTGAGCTGAGCACGGCTCAAAGGACCACCAGGCATCATCCGTTTGACTGCCAATTCCAAAACGCGTGTTGGGAACTTGCCTTCAAGAATTCTGCGTGGGTTTGTTTCCTTGATACCGCCGGGGTGACCCGTGTGGCGATAGTAGGTTTTGTCTTCAAATTTACTGCCTGTGAAAACAACCTTGTCGGCGTTTACAACAATCACATTATCACCAGTATCGATATGCGGCGTGAAGATTGCTCTGTGCTTACCGCGCAAACGGTTAGCAATCAAAGTAGCAAGACGACCAACAATAAGGCCTTCTGCATCAATCACGATCCACTTTTTCTCGACCTCGGCGGGTTTTGCAGAAAAGGTTTTCATGCTTAGTCCCTGCTAGAAATCAGAGTGTCAAACACTCGAAAAAAGGAGTGTAAAGAACACTCAATAAGAAAGGCTGCCCGAATTAAGAGCAGCCGTTGAATTGAGATGTGTTCTAAGGGGTTCAGATTTCTTTGTCAATGCGTTTCGGGCGAAAAATATAAGCAAATTCAATGACTTATATTTACGGTATTAAAGTACCCCATAAAATCATCCTATTTGGGCGGAATCGAGTAGGTGCAACTGACTTGCGCCACCATTTTTTCATCACCTCCAAAGATATGCACTTCTCCCACGGCCAAACGACGACCCAATTTTACAAACCGCGCTTCAGCAATAAGGTCGGCGGGTGCTGGTTTTCGCAGAAAGTTGATGTTGAGATTTGTGGTCACCGCCAAGGCCACAGGACCAATATGAGCCAAAACCAACGCGTACATAACGTGGTCGGCAAGCCCCATCATGGTGGGGCCAGAAATTGTACCCCCCGGTCGCAAATGGTGATCCCCATATATAAGCCGCGCCCGCACGACACCCGGCGACACATCCTCAATAAGTGTGCCGCCAACGCCTTCCCCTTTGCCATGTTCTGGGAAAGCAGCAATCAGAAAAGCCTGTAACTCTGCAACATCCATAACCGGTTGATAGCTTGTCATTTTCACCTCAATCGCAGCCAACGTCACAACACATCTTGGTGTCCTGCCTGAGCGGCGTTATGCTGATACAAATAAACACTGATTGAGAGGAGGCATAGCATGACATCCCCCCCATCCGCCAGCACGCCGGCCCCCGCCCTACTGCGCACCGACCATGAAGGCATAACAACCCTAACCCTCAACAGAGCCAGCGCACGCAACAGCTTAAGCGAAGCCTTGCTTGATGCACTGACCACAGCATTTGAGAATATTGCAGAAGACGAAAGTGTACGCGTTGTCATACTGGCGGCAAATGGCCCCACCTTTTCAGCTGGCCATGACCTCAAAGAACTTCAAGCACACCGAGGCGATGCAGATAAAGGCCGCGCCTATTACACTGACATCATGAACCGGTGCGCCACCATGATGCAGAAAATTGTCTCCTGCCCCAAACCGGTTATCGCTCAAATTCAAGGCATAGCGACGGCAGCTGGTTGCCAATTGGTGGCAAGTTGCGACCTCGCGATTGCTGCGGACACCGCCAAGTTTGCAACGCCGGGGGTCAACATCGGTTTGTTCTGCTCCACGCCGATGGTTGCTCTCACCCGCAATGTGAGCCGTAAACATGCTATGGAAATGCTATTGTTAGGCGATATGATCTCCGCTCAGAAAGCTTGTGACATTGGCCTTATCAATAAGGCCGTGACGCACGACCAGCTAGAAACAGCCAGCCAAGAAATGGCTCAGATGATCGCCTCCAAGTCCAGCCTCACTCTTGCAATGGGCAAAGAAGCTTTTTACACACAAATCGATATGGAACTGGCAGACGCCTATCATCATGCAAGCGACGTGATGGTGCACAACATGCTGACCCACGACAGTGAAGAAGGCATTGAGGCGTTTCTAGCCAAACGCACCCCCCTTTGGAAAGATCGGTAACCCATGAATTCAATTCCCTATTCTGACGAGCTTTTACAAACCATCTTGCAGCAAACCAAAACCATTGCGCTTGTGGGCGCCTCTGCCAACCCAGACCGGGCCAGCAATGAGGTCATGAATTTTCTTCTCACCAAGGGATATACCGTCATTCCGGTCAATCCCGGCCTTGCAGGCAAAGAGCTGTTAGGGCAAACCGTTTACGCGTCTCTCAATGACATACCGCACACAGTTGATATGGTAGATGTCTTTCGCAACTCAGACGCGGTAGGCCCAATTGTGGACGAGGCCATCACACGAGGTGACAAAGTCATTTGGACGCAACTGGAAGTCATCGATCACGCCGCCGCCGCTCGCGCAAAAGCAGCTGGATTGATTATGATCATGGACCGCTGCCCCAAGATAGAATATCCCCGTCTTAATCTCGACAACTCATAACAAATAAAACCAACCTCCATCTTAAAGGAACCGCACATGAGCGATCACAAATTTGAAACCCTTGCAGTTCATGCAGGCGCGCAGCCAGACCCAACCACGGGCGCACGCGCAACACCTATCTATCAAACGACGTCTTTCGTATTCGATGATGCAGAACATGCCGCCAGCCTGTTTGGCCTGCAAGCCTTCGGCAACATCTATACACGCATCACCAACCCCACCACTGCCGTGCTTGAAGAACGGGTGGCCGCCCTTGAAGGCGCGACCGCCGCAGTTGCCGTGGCCTCAGGTCACTCCGCCCAACTACTTACCTTCCATACATTGCTTGCTCCCGGCGATCACTTTTTGGCGGCCCGTCAACTATACGGCGGCTCCATCAATCAATTTGGTCATGCCTTCAAAAAATTCGGCTGGGAAGTAGATTGGTTCGACGCGACAGATCCAACAACAATTGCAGGGGCCATCACCCCCAAAACAAAAGCGATTTTCATTGAAAGCCTCGCCAACCCAGGCGGCGTTGTGATCGACATTGCAGCCATTGCAGACGAAGCACATAAAGCGGGCATCCCTCTCATCGTCGACAATACATTGGCCTCTCCGGCCCTGTGTCGCCCCATCGAACACGGCGCCGACATTGTGCTTCATTCCGCGACAAAGTTTCTGGGCGGACACGGCAATTCCATGGGCGGCATCATCGCCGATGGCGGCAAATTTGATTGGTCAGCGGGTGGTAAATATCCAACCCTGTCTGAGCCATGCGAAAGCTACAACGGCCTCAAAATTCACGAGACATTTGGCAACATCGCCTTCGCCATCGCCTGCCGCACATTAGGCTTGCGTGATTTGGGTCCAGCGATTTCTCCGTTCAACGCCTTTCAAATTCTGACCGGCATTGAAACCTTGTCTTTGCGTATGGAACGTCATTGCGCCAACGCCCAAAAAGTGGCTGAGTTTTTGAATGCTCATGAGGCAATTAGCTGGGTTACTTATGCTGGCTTGCCAACCGACCCCCACCACGAGCTTATGAAGACCTACACCCCCAATGGTGCGGGCGCAGTTTTCACTTTCGGGGTAAAAGGCGGCTACGACGCGGGCGTCGCATTGGTGAGCAAAGTTGAGCTCTTCAGTCACCTAGCCAATGTAGGCGACACACGTAGCCTCATCATTCATCCATCATCCACAACCCACGCCCAGCTCAATGAAGAGCAACAAAAGTCGGCGGGTGCGGGGCCAGACGTACTGCGCATCAGCGTTGGGATCGAAAATGCGGATGATCTCATTGCAGACTTGGCACAAGCTCTTAAAGGCTAAATATGCTCAACGCAAAGGCCCTCTCAGAATTTTCTGAGAGGGCCTTTGATCCATCATATGTCTAAAGTCCGCGCTTATAACACTGATGCAGATGAACAATCGCAGCACTTAACACTAACAACGCCCCACATTGGTGCATCAAACCCAGACCAATCGGCACCGCCATGAGCAGGGTCCAAATACCTAAGCCCGCTTGCAGCACAACAAAACCAGCGACATGAAGGGACGTGATCCGCAGCGCCTTAATATTTCGGTGCGATCGCAACACCCATCCAACTTGCACCAAGGCCGCAATCAACAAGAGATATGCGCCCATCCGGTGATTAAATTGCACCGTGAGCCGACTTTCAAACAGGTTAAGCCACCACGGTTCCATAAAGAAAAGTGAGTCAGGAATAAACGCCCCGTCCATCAATGGCCACGTCGTATAAATTCGTCCTGCATGAAGGCCCGCGACAAAGCCACCCAACAATATTTGGAAAAAGCTCAGGCCAGCCACCAAGGCGGCAAGCTTAAACCCAACACCACTGCGTCCGGTTTTTCCCTCATGAGGAAACACCAAACCAAGAGCAAGCCAAAAACTGTAGGAGAAAATCGCAATCGCCAGCCCTAAATGAGCCGTCAACCGATATTGGGAGACATCAACCCGGTCCACCAATCCGCTCATCACCATATACCAGCCCATAAAGCCCTGTAGCCCGCCCAGAACAAACAGACCCAGCAGATGCGGCATCAAGGGTCGGGCAATTTTGCCGCGCAGCCAAAACCACATAAAAGGTACAAAAAAGGCAATGCCAATCAATCGGCCCAACAACCGATGCCCCCACTCCCACCAGTAAATCGCCTTAAACTCACTCAGGCTCATGCCGTGATTTACCCGCTCGTATTCGGGGGTCTGTTGGTATTTCGCAAGTTCCTCTTGCCATGCCGCATCACTCAAAGGCGGCAAGGCACCGGTCACAGGTTTCCACTCTGTGATCGACAAACCAGAATCCGTGAGCCGCGTCGCACCGCCGACAACGACCATCAACATCACCAGCGCACAGATGCAAAACAACCAAATAGCAATAGGTTTTTGCGCCACAGAACTGCCCCCCGCCTGGTCGCTCATCAAACTTTGCTCAGTCACATCAGTCATCGAATATCCAAATTGTCGCAATTACAGGAAAATCGGTAAAACAGAAGGGAGCCACTTGATCTCCCCTACTCACCTTGAGATAAGTAAACCTCTTTTGAGGGTGAGACAATTCCTACACGCGCCAAAAGCTGCGCTATAAAGCCTCAGCAGCCCGAAGCCCACCCCAAACCGAAAACCGGATAGGACTAAAATGCCAGACACATCTACCAAAAAACGCCTGCCCATGCGGTTGCGCAAACTCATCGGTATGATTGTTCTGATTGTTTGGATGACCATTTACACGCTCATCGCTGCAGCACTGTTAAGCCTTATTCCGCCAATTTCCTTCTGGCTCCAACTCGCCTGTTACATCCTCGCCGGGCTTGCATGGGTTATTCCCGTAAAATACCTCCTCAATTGGATGCAAGCACCAGACGCTGAGTAAGGTAAGTTCACAGACCCAAAAACAAAAAGGCGGATCAATGATCCGCCTTTATATCGTCTGCATGTCTCAAGCTTAGTCAGCACGACCATAAGACATGATGTTTAGCGCAATAATCACGCCCAGAAAGATTGAAACTGCGTAAATCGCGTCCATGTTATGTCCTCTCGAAACTTTCTCATCTACCTATAGACTCAAATTCTGAGCGCAGAGTGCCCCAATTGCCCCCATATGTCCACGGATTTACCCAGAAAGCGGCAAGTCATTTAAACTGATGACGAAGGAACAGCCCAGCCTCTCTTGCCAACCAAACCCACGCAGCATGTCCCATTTCAGGGTGAGAGTGCCTCATCTCTGTCAACAGTCAAGACAGTGAAAGCCATGCCAAAACATTGGCTTCCTTAGCGCTCTGCCCCCCATCAATCCTTGTAACATTACGGGGCTATGATAAGGATGGTATCATGTCCCAGTGGATGACCCTCCGTAGTCAAATTGAAAATGCGAGCAAATATGTCTGAGAAAATTGTCATCGGTAAAGAAGAATGGTGTGGATTGCCTGAGCTCGGCCTTCCCGCGATTAAGGCACGTGTTGATTCCGGTGCAAAAACATCCTCTTTGCATGCATTTAATATTCACACGTTCGAAGAAGACGGAAAGAAATACGTCCACTTCGACATTCATCCCATTCAAGACAATCGCAAAATCATTCAGAGCTGCCGTGGCTTGGTGGTAGATCGTCGGAATGTCAAAAGCTCTAGCGGAGCAAAAGAAACCCGCCACGTCATTAAAACACCGATTATCCTTGGAGAAGAAACTTGGGATATTGAGGTCACCCTCACGAACCGCGACACAATGGGCTACCGAATGCTCATTGGCCGAGAGGCGATGAAAGAGCGTGTCCTGATTGACCCGGAAGCATCCTTTTGCCTTGGCACCCGTAATGAACGCGAAGTTGAAACCCATTACAACACTGTGCAGCCCAGAAAAGATGGGCTGAAGATTATGTTGCTTGCCAGCAATCCAGAACTTTATTCAAATAAACGACTTATGGAAGCAGGCGAAGAGCGTGGCCATGAAATGCGGTTTATCAATATCCGTCAGTGCTACATGAATATCAGCGCATCAAGCCCGGAAGTTCACTACCGGGGCGGCGAGTTGCTCAACGTGGATGCAGTGATCCCACGAATCAAACCTTCCATGACATTTTATGGGTGCGCTGTGACACGGCAGTTTGAGTCCATCGGCGCATTCTGCCTAAACGATTCAGTCTCTATTGCCCGATCCCGCGATAAATTGCGCTCATTACAAATGTTGTCGAGCAAGGCCATTCCCATGCCAACGACCAGCTTTGCGAACTCTCCTGTAGACACTGCTGAGATTATCAAAATGGTCGGTGGGGCACCGCTTGTCGTGAAGCTACTTGAAGGCACACAGGGCAAAGGTGTCGTCCTTGCTGAAACCAACAAGGCTGCGGAAAGTGTAATCAATGCCTTTAAAAGCCTACAAGCCAATATTCTTGTGCAGGAGTTTATCAAAGAAGCACAAGGTAAAGACATTCGGTGTTTTGTGATCGACGGCAAAGTGGTTGGATCAATCCAACGAGAAGCCGCTGCCGGAGAGTTTCGCGCCAATCTACATTTGGGCGGCGTGGCCAGCACAGTCAAAATCACGCCACAAGAGCGCAAAATTGCCATTAACGCGGCAAAGGCCATGGGCCTAAAAGTAGCAGGCGTCGATATCATTCGCTCTAAAGACGGTCCAAAGGTGCTGGAAATCAATTCTTCACCGGGCCTTGAGGGCATTGAGAACATCACCAGCAAAGACGTTGCAAGCATGATGATCGAAAGCATCGAGAAAAACCTGAGACCTAATTAAGCCAAAGCCTCTGGTAAGCGGCTTGGCCTACCCCATATATCGGTCACAGAAGCGAACGTATTTAGGAGCCTCTAAATACGTTCGCTTGTTCCAAAGTATCTATCAAACGCCCCTCCCCCAATTGACGTACTCATTGGGGGATAAAAGCGCTCGAAAGAACTTTCATGCAGACGCATATTGGGGAAACTATGAGCATTCTCTCTATTCTCATCATTGCCGGACTGATCGGCATTGGCGGCACCGTCATTCTTGACCTTTGGGCATTCATGTTACAGCGCGTTTTCAAGGTCCCTGCCACTAATTGGGCAATGGTTGGACGCTGGGTAGGTAAGATGAGGCAGGGTCAATTCATACAAACAAACCCTGCTGGAGCAATGCCCGTAAAAGGGGAACTGCTGCTTGGCTGGCTTGTCCATTATGCAATTGGCATCGGATATGGTCTGCTGCTCATCGCCCTTTGGGGAATTGAGTGGGTGCACGCCCCTAGTCTTGAGGCGCCTTTGATCGTGTCCCTTGCCCTTCTTGTACTGCCCTATTTTGTGATGATGCCAGGCATGGGTCTGGGAGTTGCCGCGAGCCGTACTCCCAAACCTAACATTGCCCGTTTCAAAAGCATTGTCGGTCATACTGTCTTCGGGTTGGGAATGTTCGGAGCTGGCCTTCTGTTGCAGGCTCTATACCTGCACAGCTAAAAGCTTGATAGCTAGAAGTTTGATAATGGTCGGAGCGGCCGGATTTGAACCGACGACCCCTTGTCCCCCAGACAAGTGCGCTACCGGGCTGCGCTACGCTCCGCCACTTGAGGGGCCTTAGATAGGCCCATCTCACCGATTGGCGGACTATAATCATGCGCTCACAAATGCGCAATGAGTCGAGTGACGTAATTGTAGAAAAACTAAAAGAACCGCTATTCCTCTGTCTCGTCTTCGGTAAAGCGTGAGGCAACAAGCTCACGCTGAAAGGCCTCAAGGCGGCTTGCAAGAGACAAAAGAGCACTGAGGTCTTGTTCGGGCAAAGCTGCCTGCCCAAATTGAGGAGACGGAACCTCTCCATCTTCACGCGTATTTTGCCCCAGCGGCGCCTCGCCGTGAACCACACCACGCGCCAAACCCGCCACGGTATCCCCTTCACCAGCGCGCCCGGTCTCAACAATAAAACGCGCCCCTTGTTCCCGAAAAACTTTTTGCACGCCCTTGATCGTATAGCCGTCGTGATACAACAGCGTACGCACACCACGTAACAACTCAACATCTTCCGGGCGATAGTAACGCCGACCACCCCCCCGCTTTAGGGGCTTGATTTGAGAAAACTTACTCTCCCAAAAACGCAGCACATGTTGGGGCACATCCAAATCGGAAGCGACTTCACTAATAGTTCGAAAAGCTTCAGGCGATTTCTCTGCCACGAAGGTCGATCTCCCGCATCAAACGTCGCTCCCAAAGTGGGAGGCACGCCACAATTTGAAAATTAGCTTTCGTCAGTATCCAGCACAACGCCATCTGGCAAACTGCCGGCGGCTTTCAGGTCTGACAAAGATACATTGATTTGCTCTTTAAGCACATGACTGGGACGAAACACCAAAACCCGACGCGGTTTAATGGGCACTTCTTCCCCTGTCTTGGGATTGCGTCCCATGCGCCCGCCTTTTTCCCTAACGGAAAAAGAACCAAACGAGGAAAGCTTCACAGTATTTCCCACGATCAAATCATCAGAAATTTCTTTGAGCACTGCTTCTACAAGGTCGGCTGACTCATTGCGAGACAACCCCACCTCTTGATAAACCGCTTCACTTAACTGCGCCCGAGTAACCGTTCGCCCCATAGCCAAATCTCCCAATTGGATTTGAGCCATTTCAGCATCAAAAGCCTATCGATTTCAAGGGGATAACGCATTGTCTTTAAACAAAAATTTCAGAAAATGCTATTTACCCCCGCCAACTCCTACCAACGGAGTAATGCAGAAGCCCAGGTAAAGCCGCCACCCATCGCTTCCAGCAGGACAAGGTCGCCAGATTTGATGCGGCCATCTTTGAGTGCGGTGTCCAACGCCAAAGGCACAGAAGCCGCAGACGTGTTGCCGTGCTGGCCAACTGTCATCACCACTTTTTCGAGAGGCAGCCCAATTCGTTTGGCTGTCCCTTCCAAAATCCGGCGATTGGCTTGGTGGGGTACAAACCAATCAATATCATCGATGGTGTACCCGGTTGCTTCCAAAGCCTCTTTGATCACATCAGCAATATTGACAACCGCATGACGGAAAACATCTTTCCCGATCATGCGCACATGCCCAACTGTTTGCGTAGAGGATGGCCCGCCATCAACATAAAGCTTGTCGCGGTATCGCCCATCTGAGTGTAGATGCGCCGTCAACATACCGCGATCGCTCAGCTCTCCTGCAGCCTCTTCAGGCTTGAGGATTACAGCACCTGCCCCGTCACCAAAAAGAACGCACGTCGTCCGGTCTTCCCAGTCCAACAACCGAGAAAAGGTTTCCGCCCCAATAACCAAGGCACCTTTACTTTGACCGGTTTTAACAAAATTATCTGCAACACTCATCGCATAGACAAAGCCAGAGCAAACCGCTTGAATATCAAAAGCAGCCCCGTGGTGCATACCCAACCGCATTTGAATTTTAGTGGCGGTTGCAGGGAACGTATCATCTGGCGTCGTGGTGGCTACCACAATCAGATCAATGTCATCTGCCGTCATGCCGGCATTTTTCAAGGCTGCTTGAGCCGCCGCCAATCCCAGATCAGAGGTCAGCTCACCATCTGCAGCTAAATGGCGCTGGTGAATGCCCGACCGCTCAACAATCCAATCATCCGTTGTATCAACAAACTTAGACAGGTCATCATTCGTCACAACACGTTCTGGCAGGTAAGAACCACAGCCAGCTACAACAGATCTTATACAAGTCACGATACAGTCGCCTCAGTTTCAGCGCTTTCACTTTCAACGCTTTTTTCATCTACCCGCTTGGAGAATGCTTCCATCTCTGTGCCAATTTTGCGGACCAAATCAGCCGCCGCCACATCGACCGCAACATCAATAGCCGAGGCAAAACCAACCGCATCGGTGCCCCCATGGCTTTTCACAACCAAACCATTTAGCCCCAAGAACAATCCACCATTTGCCGAGCGAGGATCTAATTTGTCGCGGAGAGTACGGAACGCACTTTGCGCGAAGAAATATCCAATTTTGGAAAAGAAAGACCGTTGAATGGCCGCCCGCAAATATTCCGCAATCTGCCGCGCCGTTCCCTCAGCCGTCTTCAAGGCCACATTGCCCGTAAAGCCGTCCGTCACCACAACATCAACGGTGCCTTTACCAATATCGTCGCCTTCAACAAATCCGTAAAAGTTGAGCTCAGTCGCATTGGAGCGCAAAATCTGCGCTGCATTTTTAACAATCTCTGTGCCTTTAACTTCTTCTTCACCAATGTTGAGCAACCCAACTGTTGGTTTATCCATGCCGTAAAGTACCCGTGCATAGGCTTCGCCCATAACAGCAAATTGCACCAACTGCTCTTCATCGGGGCCAATCGTTGCCCCCATATCCAACACAACGCTTTCACCGCGCATGGTGGGCCAAAGCGCGGCAATTGCAGGGCGCTGAATAGCTGGCATGGTGCGCAGGCAAAGCGTCGCCATGGCCATCAAGGCCCCGGTGTTTCCTGCAGAAACAGCGACTTGGGCTGTGCCCTCTTTTACCGCCTCAATAGCCATCCACATGCTGCTGGTCTTACGACCCCGCCGCAGAGCTTGGCTGGGTTTATCATCCATGCTGATGGAAACCTCTGAGTGCACAACTTCGCAAGCGCCTGCCACCCGTGGATTTTTGGCTAGCTCAGCTTTAATTTTGGTTTCATCACCGAAAATCTTAAAGCGAACTTCAGGATGACGGACATGCGCTATCTCAGCGCCAGCAACAACCACCTCGGGTCCAAAGTCGCCGCCCATACCATCCAAAGCTACAATCAATTCACGCGCCACTTGCTCTCCGATCTACGTATTCGAGACAGTCCCCATTTCGGGGTGCCCTTTTAACCAAGGGTCTCACTACCCACGTCAGTATTCTTCTGTTCCTACAAGGGAGCAGAATCGCTAAATACGGTTCAAATGGGACCATATCAGGGCAGCCGTCCCCTGCGCAGGCGAAAAATACCCGTTTAAGGCAGAGGTTCAACCGCTTTATCTAATTTGCGGAGTGTTTCAATCGTCGTTGGATTGCAATTTTTTCAAGACAGCAAACGGGTTTGGCCGTGACCCAACGTCACCCTCGCCCTTTTCTGCGGTCTTTTCATCACTATCTTCAATAACGTCTGTAAATTCCACACCCGGGGCGTGTGGATAAGGGTCCAGTTTTAGCCCAAAATACTCAGCCGCATAGCGCCCAACATCCAATTTTCGCTCAGGCCCGAATCCTTCCGGCGGGTCAATGCCCTCCGCATCCAGCTCAATTTCCACCCCAGTTTTCTCTAAAGCGGCCTCTGGCAGAAACGTTTCTGAGAAAGACCCCTTTAAGGGTGCTGTAAAAGGCTCCAAGGTCACAACACAGGTTTGCGTCACTTCTGCCTCAAATTGCGCAGTGAGCTTAAAACCGGCTTTACGCCAAGGCTTGAGCAACGCAGTGACTTTCAGAAAATGAATTTCATCGACCTTAAACCGCTCCGCAAGGGCCGCTTTCTGCAAATCGTCTGCCTCAAAAACCATATTGCGCCCAGTAGGCGGCACATTATCAAGCTCAACAATGCGCGAAAATGGCTCATCGTCAAAAGCAGGCTCTAAAGGAGTTTGGGGAGTATCCGCCATCTTACTTACTCTCTGTCACGGGCGCTAAGGACACAAATGTCATATCGCCAACAATGATGTCCTCCACCGATTGATTGGCCAACTCACGGCGATTCGCGATCAAATAATCAGCCAGCATCGCCACCCCGTTTTGCGGAATCTCTTCGACAGGCACATCCGGGAATATATTACGGCTCAACGCCTCCATCAGCTCAGCGCGATCTTGCGCGTCCAACGCATCCTGATAGGCCCCAGCCCGGCCATAAAACGCTTCCGCCATGGTGTTGATTTTTTTGCCGACGGACAAATCACCCACACCCATTTCCCGTAGAGAGCGGTCCATATCATCGAACAACGTATCAAACAGCCGTTGGCACAGCTCTGTTGCCGCCTCTCCCTGCCCGCGCAAACGGTCAATCAGCAAGAAGACATGCAGAATAATCAATTCAAATCGCCCATCCACAGTGTCCGGCACAGGCACATCCAGATAGAAGGCGGGTTCACGCGCTTGAGCAACCGCCTTACCATAGACGGCATAGACAGTTTCATTGCTTGAGGGCGTCAAAAGCTTTGTGAGGCTGAGTAATTTCTTTAGGATCATGTCAGTTATCTACACCATTCCCCCATATGAGGGAACTGCTCAAAAAGGCCGCACCTCGCATTTTGAGGCAGATTTAGCGGCTATATGAATGAATTTGCGCAAGTTAGTTGAAATTAACCGTGAACCCGGCTACGTCAACAGAGGGCTTTAGTCGAGTGAACCGCTCAAAAGGCGGGTCAGAGGAATTATCGGGAAGCGATATGAAGCGAATGACAAAATGGGCCGCAGGGCTCGCTCTAACAGCTGCTTTGGCCACAACCGCCTGTGCACCGTTGCAAGAGCACCGAGGCTATAAATTTGACGATAAGATTGTGGAACGCCTAGAAAATGGTATGACGCACCAACAAGTGCGCGGTCTGCTTGGCTCCCCTTCCACCACTTCCACTGTAGACAATGAAGCCTGGTATTACATTTTCAGTCGCGTTGAAACCGTCACCTTCTTCGAACCAGAAGAAGTAGAGCGCCGGGTCATCGCTGTGGAATTTGACGAGACGAAAGCCGTCCAAAAGATTGGCCACTACGGGCTAGAAGATGGCCAGATCGTCAACTTCATTGATCGGACAACCCCAACCAGAGGTAAAGACCTCTCCGTTTTGGGTGAAATTTTCGGGAACCTCGGAAAATTCAACAAACCGGCAGGCGGCCCAAAAGGCCCCGGAAAATAAAAATCGCAGACTAAGTTCTACGAGAGAGCGAATAGATAAAGCCCCGCGTGACATCACACGGGGCTTTCCTTTTAACCTCACAAAGATCGCACCCATTATTTAGTGGGCGAGAACGGCCAACAACAGCAATGCCACAATGTTTGTGATTTTAATCATTGGGTTCACTGCGGGACCAGCCGTATCTTTATAAGGATCGCCGACTGTGTCGCCAGTGATCGCCGCCTTATGTGCATCCGAGCCTTTGCCCCCATGATTGCCATCTTCGATGAACTTCTTGGCGTTGTCCCATGCGCCACCACCTGCCGTCATGGACAAAGCCACAAACAAGCCAGTGACAATCACACCAAGCAACATGGCACCCAGTGCAGAAAACGCAGACGATTTGTCTGAGACTTGCAGGATGATGAAATACAAGGCGATTGGAGACAAAACCGGTAGCATAGAAGGCACCACCATTTCGCGAATAGCCGAACGCGTCAGCAAATCAACCGCCGCTTTATAGTCAGGCTTTTCAGTGCCCGCCATAATGCCCGGCTTCTCCTTAAATTGCCGACGGACCTCTTCCACAATCGCACCAGCCGCACGGCCAACCGCCGTCATGCCCATGGCACCAAACAGATACGGCAACATGCCTCCCACAAACAAACCAACCACCACAAAGGGATTGGACAAGGAGAAATCAGGGGTCACACCTGCAAAATAGGTATAGGTGTCAGCGTTAGAGGCAAAATACATGATGTCTTGCGTATAGGCTGCAAACAACACTAATGCCCCCAGACCGGCAGACCCAATCGCATAGCCCTTGGTCACCGCCTTAGTGGTATTCCCAACGGCGTCCAATGCGTCTGTTGTTTGGCGCACCTCCTCAGGCAGATCGGCCATCTCAGCAATCCCGCCTGCATTATCCGTAACCGGACCGAATGCATCAAGCGCGACAACCATTCCTGCAAGTGCAAGCATGGTGCTCACAGCGATAGCGATACCAAATAAACCTGCAAGCGAATACGTCACCAAGATACCGACCACAATGATGATCGCTGGCAGTGCGGTCGATTCCAATGAAACAGCCAACCCTTGGATGACATTGGTGCCGTGCCCCGTCACCGAGGCCCGTGCAACAGATTGCACAGGACGATAAGTGACCCCGGTATAATATTCAGTCACCCAAATGATCAAACCCGTAATCACAAGCCCAGCGACCCCACACTCATAAAGAGCCATCCCCGTAAACGTTTGGGTGCCAACCGTAAAGCTAGTGTTCAATCCAACAATGTGGTCTGTAACAAAATAGAGCGCCACCAAAGAGAGAACCGCAGAAGCGATAAAACCTTTATACAGCGCATTCATGATGTTGTTGCTTTTACCCAACCGCACGAAGAACGTACCAATGATAGAGGTAAGAATACACGTCCCCCCAATCGCAAGCGGATACATCATAAGGTCCGTCGCCGCTGCCCCCGTAAAAAAGATAGAGGCCAAAACCATGGTCGCCACAATGGTCACTGCATAGGTTTCAAACAAGTCGGCAGCCATGCCCGCACAGTCGCCCACATTGTCGCCCACATTATCAGCAATAGTTGCCGGGTTACGTGGATCATCTTCGGGAATACCGGCTTCAAGCTTCCCAACCAAGTCCCCTCCGACGTCTGCACCCTTTGTAAAGATGCCGCCGCCAAGACGTGCAAAAATAGAAATTAAAGACGCCCCAAAGCCCAATGCAATCAATGCATCGATCACGGTACGGCTATCAGAAGAAAGACCCATAGGGCCTGTCAAAACAGCGTAGTACACAGCCACAGATAATAAGGCGAGACCGGCCACCAACATGCCTGTGACAGCTCCTGAGCGAAACGCGATTGTTAAGCCTCCTGCCAAGCTAACGCTTGCAGCTTGCGTCGTGCGCACATTTGCCCGCACAGAAACCAACATGCCGATATAACCCGCCGCACCAGATAGAATGGCACCGGTGGCAAATCCAATAGCCACGGCAAGACCGAGTAAAAAATATGCTAGAATGAAAATTGCGACCCCGACGATCGCGATGGTTGTATATTGGCGATTGAGGTAGGCGCTCGCGCCCTCCTGAATTGCGCTGGCTATTTCTTGCATCCGCGCGTTGCCCGCGTCGGCTGCCATCACGGATCGGGCAGCAAAAAGTCCGTAGACAATAGCCAGAACCCCACAGCCGATGATCGCCATCAAAACAGTGCTCATAAACGTTTCCTTATTTTCGCATTACGCATAAAAGGACACGAGGGCTATTTAAGACTTGTACTGATGATTGATTCGCTCCCCGAACCCCTCCTCACTCAAATACTGCTGAAACCTTGCCAAACAAGTTCAAGCAAAGCAACAGCCGTAAGGCCTATAAGGCGTGGAATTTTAGAAGTGCTGATATCCCGTATGAGGAATGTCGGCATACTGACCCTCTGGGTCAAGAACATTAAATCCATCTTGCGCCGCAACAATAGTCCCAACCGGATGCACCGACAGACCTACTCTCAACGCCTCTTGCTGAAACAAAAGCGCCCGGTCTGGGGGAATGACGGCCAAAACTTCATAATCATCACCGCCGGAGACCAGATCTTGCCAAGACCACAAGCCTTTGGATAGGCCCTCACACACCCCATCAGAAAACGGAACATCTTCAACCCGCACGCGTGCCCCCACCTCCGATGTCGCACAAAGGTGGCCTAAATCTGCGATAAGTCCGTCTGAGACATCAATCGCCGCATGGGCAAAACGGCGCAACAGCGGCCCAAGCGACAGGCGTGGCAATGGCAAACGATAGCGCGTAAGAAGTGCCTCACAGGCATCCGCAGACAACCCATCCGCATTATGAAGCCCGACTTGTAGGCCACCAAAGCCATCGCCAATGGTCCCACTGACAAAGATGACATCATCGACCTGCGCGCCCGTGCGCTGCACCATTTCTCCGTGAGGAACTGCCCCAAACGCACTGAGTGAAAAAAACGCACCCCCGGGAGCTGAAACCGTATCTCCGCCCATTAAACGCAGGCCAAATGCCTCTTGATCGGCTGCAAGTCCGCGTACAAAAGCCTCTTGCCAGGGGCGAGTCGTCTTTGGCGCCCATCCTGCCGCCAATAGACATCCCAAAGGCTTAGCACCTTTAGCCGCTAAATCAGACAAGTTGACACGCATCAGTTTTTGGGCAATTTGCTCCGGTGGGTCAGAACGCAAATAGTGAACACCTTCCACGATCGCGTCTTTCGTCAAAATAAGGTCATGCCCCACTGGCGGCTGCAATACAGCTGCATCGTCCTTCAACCCTAAGGCTTCGGGGGTGTGGGCAGTGAGGGGCGCAAGCAGAGTGGCAATCAAATCAAATTCGTGCCCGGAGCTTTGGTCATCTGCGCTCATCTCTGGTCTGGTCCAATTGGCTCAGGTCTACAGGTGTTAAAATCTATTTGGAAAACTCATCTGGCCGCAAAGAGTGCCCGAGCTTGTCCATAACACCGTTCACAACACCCGGCTCATCACCTTCAAAAAAGGCACGGGCAACTTCAACATACTCATTGATAACCACTTTTACCGGCACGTCTTTACACCGCTGCAGCTCATACACCCCTGAGCGCAAGATCGCCCGCATGGTGCTGTCAATCCGGGCAAGCGCCCACCCTTCAGCAAGCGCCCCATGAATTTTCTGATCAATGCTGACTTGTTCGCGCACAACACCGCGCACAACATCATTGAAATGCGGCTCGTCGGCTTGATGAAATTGATCCCCTTCAATTTCATGGCCCAGCCGGTGGTGCGCAAATTCTTCGATGACAGTTTCAAGCGGCGTCTGGCTCATATCCATTTGATAAAGAGCCTGCACAGCACCCAACCGTGCCGCACTTTTCGCATTTCTCGCCATCTTCTTTTTGCTCGGGGTAGCACTCACGCGACCGACTCCTGTTCGTCAATTTCAAAGGCCCTAAACTCAATGCTCTCAAAGAGCAACGCGTGCCAAATTCACTCGGTATGCGTGGGCGCTGTATTCTCCAGCCGTTTATTGCCTGTTATTGCTTCTTGCGCCACAACTTTCAGCCCATAACCGTCCAAACCGACAATTTGCCGCTCTGTATCAGACAGCAACACCATGTCTTTTATGCCCAAATCCAACAAGATTTGCGCCCCAACACCGTATTCCCGCAATCGACGCGGACCTTGGCTGCCACCACTTTCGCCCTTGTGGAGCAGCATATCAGACACGACCGTCGCCGTCGTATCCCGGATCAGCACGATGACGCCCCGGCCTTCCTCTTCAATAATCCGCATGGAATTGTGAAGCGCTTCGGTGCGTCCGCCCTTCCCTTTTTCACTCACAGCCCCCAACAAATCTTCAAACACATTGATCGCGTGCATCCGCACCAGCACCGGCTCGGAGGTATGAATATCCCCCTTTGTAAGCGCAATGTGCTCAGCATATTCAACCGTGTTGAGATACACATTCATATTGAAGGTGCCGCCGAACTTCGTATCCAATTCAGTTTCAATCGCCCGATGAATAAAATTGTCATGCCGCCGGCGGTAAGCAATCAATTCAGCAATTGTGGCAATCTTCAGCCCGTGCAATTGGGCAAAACTCACCAAATCCGGTAATTTTGCCATCGTGCCATCATCATGCATGATCTGACACACCACCCCTGCCGGATAAAGCCCGGCCAGACGCGCAATATCAACGGCCGCTTCCGTATGGCCTGCCCGCATCAAGACGCCGCCATCGCGTGCGACCAACGGGAACACATGCCCCGGTGACACAATATCCGTTGACCCTTTGGTTGGATCAATCGCTACTGAAATCGTACGCGAGCGGTCGTGGGCTGAAATACCTGTCGTCACACCCTCCCGCGCTTCGATAGAAACCGTAAAGGCTGTTTGATGACGTGATTGATTGGTGCTCGACATCAACTCAAGGTTAAGCTGCTTAGAGCGTTCCCCGGTCAACGCGAGGCAGATCAACCCCCGTCCATATTTGGCCATGAAGTTGACCGTCTCAGGGGTCGCCATTTGCGCGGGAATAACAAGATCCCCTTCATTGTCCCGGTCTTCGGTATCAACCAGCACAAACATCTTACCGTTGCGCGCATCCTCAATCACATCTTCGATAGGCGACAAAAACTCTTTATACATCTCTCATTCCTCTCGCCCCGATCCAGCTTCGCATACCAACCGCTGGTGCAACTATAATAGATACTGGTAGGATATAGGTGAGCAAACCGAGACACATCAGCGCCGTCTCAAGGTTAATTCGAGAAACGAGGCACACAGGGTCTTAAAATGAGCGCCCGAAAGGACGCAAATTTAATCGTCTAACTCGTCATCTGTGCTCGATAGCTCGCCAATGACGTTTTCAAAATCCTTGGCTTCGCGAAAATCTTTGTAGACAGAGGCAAACCGAACATAGGCAATATCATCTAATGTCCGCAGACCTTCCATAACAAGCTCACCAACGACTTGAGCCGGAATTTCTGTTTCGCCCATGCTTTCTAAACGTCGCACAATACCGCTAACCATGCGTTCTGTGCGTTCAGCTTCAACAGGCCGTTTGCGCATGGCGACCTGGACTGAGCGCATCAATTTATCACGCTCAAAAGGAACGCGCCGCCCACTGCCTTTAACAATCGTAAGCTCTCGCAATTGAACACGTTCAAATGTCGTAAAGCGTCCGCCACAAGCCGGGCAAGCCCTACGCCGGCGGATGGACGTATTGTCCTCCGTCGGCCGAGAGTCTTTAACTTGCGTATCTTCGTTGCTGCAGTAAGGACAGCGCATGCTTCCCCCTAGGTCAAAACGTAAGCTTAAACGTTACCCGTAAATTGGGAACCGCTTACACAAAGCAATCACCCGCTCGCGTACGGATGCTTCAACTTCTTGGTTATTGTCAGGCCCATTGGCCGCCAAGCCATTAAGCACTTCCACAATCAACTCCCCAACAAGCTTGAACTCTGCTGGTTGGAAACCGCGTGTGGTGCCAGCCGGCGTGCCCAAACGAACACCAGACGTCACCATCGGCTTTTCTGGGTCAAATGGTACACCGTTTTTATTGCAAGTAATGAAGGCACGTTCCATGCCCTCTTCCGCAACATTCCCGGTAAGACCTTTCGGACGCAAATCAACCAACATCAAATGGCAATCTGTGCCACCAGATACAATATCCAAGCCGCCTTCAACCAAGGTTTGTGCGAGCATGCGTGCATTGTCGACAACAGTTTGCTGATAAGTTTTAAACTCAGGCGTCAAAGCTTCACCAAAAGCGACAGCCTTCGCAGCAATCACATGCATCAACGGCCCACCCTGAATACCCGGGAAGATGGCTGAGTTGATTTTTTTTCCCAAAGCAAGGTCATTACTAAGGATCATGCCCCCACGTGGGCCACGCAATGTTTTATGTGTTGTCGTTGTCACCACATCTGCATATGGCAACGGGCTAGGATAAACACCCGCCGCAACCAAACCAGCATAGTGGGCCATATCAACCATCAGCTTTGCACCAACAGAGTCAGCAATTTCGCGGAAGGCCTTAAAATCCATTTCCCGTGGATAAGCAGACGCACCGGCAATAATAAGAGCAGGTTTATGCTCCTGAGCCAGCGCAGCCACTTCATCCATATCAATACGGTGATCTTGCTTACGCACTCCGTATTGCACGGCCTTGAACCATTTACCTGATTGGTTCGGCGGCGCACCGTGCGTCAAGTGACCACCAGCAGCCAAGCTCATACCCAAAATAGTATCACCCGGCTTGATCAAAGCCATCATCGCGCCTTGGTTGGCTTGCGACCCAGAGTTCGGTTGAACATTGACGTATTCACACCCAAAGAGCTCTTTTGCACGTGCAATAGCCAGTTCTTCGGCAACATCAGCATACTCACACCCACCGTAATAACGACGGCCAGGATATCCTTCGGCATACTTGTTTGTCAGCACAGAGCCTTGTGCTTCAAGCACCGCTTTAGAGACAATGTTTTCTGAAGCAATCAATTCAATCTGATTTTGCTGCCGATCCAGCTCGTTCTCAATTGCTTTGAACAACTCAGGATCTTTTTTCGCAACAGAATCTGCAAAGAAAGAAGGGTTTGCAACGCGGGTTGCAGCCTCGCTGATTGTCATGAGTCTACCTTTTCATTTGGGACCAATCACACATCTTATTCAACAGCTTCAAAATTGAGGGAACCGTCAGAAACTGTCAGTGAATAAGCAGGCACCGAATAGCACATAAATACAATGCTAGAAAGCGCTAGAAAGCCCGACAAAGCGATCCCTTTTCAAACCAGCAAATCAAAGATATTCTACTTTAAACCAACCAGATCTCTACAATAGTATAACAATTATTTTTACTATTTTTATTAAAATTATTTACTACAAAATTTCAAGTAAGAACATAATATGCATAGTCTATTTAACCAAACCACTAAATAGGCGAAAAATTCTCAATCTAAACCAGTAGTTCTACTTGCTATTCCATCGAGACTTCGTCATAAATCCTACCCATTACAAATCTGTCGCGTGCATGTATAAAAGTGGACAATGAGAATGGTAGAAAACTCCGACGACGAATCAATTTCTAGTGGTGAAGCGCTCCAGCTTGCGTCAGGAATTGTCTCGGCATATGTGAGTAATAATGCGATTTCATCAGATGAGCTCCCCGACATGATCCGGGAGGTTCACCAGATTCTAACCGACCTAGCTTCCAACACACCATCAAATGCAAACACGCAAGAACCCGCAGTGGCGATTAAAAAATCCATTACGCCCGATCATTTGATTTGCTTGGAAGACGGCAAAAAACTCAAAATGTTGAAGCGCTATTTGCGCTCCCGCTACGATATGACGCCTGAAGAGTATCGCGCAAAATGGGGCCTACCAGCAGACTACCCAATGGTGGCACCCAACTATGCAGAACAGCGCTCTAAACTTGCGAAGAAAATTGGTCTCGGCCAAGCAACACCACAAAAACAAACACGCCGCTAAGCCTATAAGGCGCGATAATACCTAGCGATAGCTAAGCATAAAAACCGCGATCCGTTGAACGGCTCGCGGTTTTATTCTGTTTAGACATCACGAAATCAAGCTTTGCTAAAGCCACACGCTGAAGCGCCGCCTTGCTTTCTTTCGAACTACCCACAATACACACTTCAAATCCACTCGCCCCATCAATGGCAGATACTTTGGTCGCATTACCCGAAGCAATCATCTCAAAGATGACCCCCTCGGGATGTAGAACCGCATCCGCTGTCACAGGCGACGTCGCATTGGGCATGTCTTTAGGCGGCACGCTTGATATTCCTTTGGGTCCAAACTGTATCCAGCGCCTTCACAAGATCCGCCATCATTTCATCTGTATGCAACGGACACGGAGTAAACCGCAAACGCTCAGTTCCTTTTGGAACCGTTGGATAGTTGATCGGCTGCACATAAATATTATGTTGCTCCAGCAAATCATCCGAGACTTGTTTACACGCCACCGGATCCCCAACCATAACCGGAACGATGTGGCTCTCCGCCATCAACACCGGCAGCCCCGCGTCTGCAAGCATCTTACGCAAAGTATCCGCACGTTCTTGATGCTGTTCACGTTCCAACTGGCTGGTTTTTAGATGACGCACACTTGCCAAAATACCAGCAACCAAAACCGGCGACAGCGAAGTAGAGAAAATAAAACCGGGCGCATAGGAACGCACAACATCGACAACATTAGCGCTGGCAGCAATATAGCCACCCATAACGCCGTAACCTTTTGCAAGTGTGCCTTCGATGATGTCAACTTTATCCAAGACACCATCACGCTCCGCAATACCGCCGCCCCGTGGTCCGTAAAGACCCACAGCATGTACTTCATCGAGGTACGTCAAGGCGCCGTACTTACGCGCCAAATCACAAATCTCCCCAATCGGTGCAATGTCCCCATCCATTGAATAAACGGATTCAAAAGCCACCATTTTTGGTTGATTAGGATCGGCGCTAGAAAGTAGCTCCTCTAGGTGAGCCAAGTCATTATGCTTCCAGACCCGCTTTGGTCCCTGCCCCCGACGAATACCTTCAATCATAGAGGCATGATTGAGCTCATCAGAAATGATCAAACAATCGCCCAACACTTTTGAGAGAGTGCTCAACGTGGCGTCATTGGCCGCATAGCCAGAAGTAAACAAAAGCGCCGCTTCTTTTTGGTGCAGGTCAGCCAACTCATCTTCAAGTTCAACATGGAGATGTGTTGTGCCCGAAATATTACGAGTTCCACCGGAACCAGCACCATGAGCATCGGCTGCATCGCGCATCGCAGCAATAACATCGGTATTTTGCCCCATGCCCAAATAATCATTCGAACACCAAACAACAATTTGTTGCTCACCATGCGCCCCATGGTACGTCGCACGCGGAAAGGCACCACGATGACGCAAGATATCAGCAAAGACACGGTAACGCCCTTCACTACGAACCGCAGAAACAGCGTTAGCTAGCTTGGCTTCATAATCCATACCCAGGATCCTTTTTTTTCACGAACCAGACCATGAAAACAATTTTCTAAGTTCCCACCGGTAGCGTCGCTCTTTCCTCACGGGACAGAGCCACTTCAAGCACATGGTGCCGACCAGTCTCCAAAACTATGGTAAAAATTATTTTAACAGCAGCCGGACAGGTTGTGTGACATTTATTGCAACGAAATATGAGCCAGTCGGCCCATAAATGCTGCTCGCGAATTGTCGCATCTTGTTGTTTTGTTTGAAAATTCGGTTTTCAAGCAAAAATCAACGCCACTCTCCGCGCTTATCAAGAACGTCTCGCAATACTTCAGGCTCATCGGTCATCAAACCGTCCACCCCGATCTCAAGCAACTCATTCATTTCAGCAGGATCATCGATCGTCCAAACATGAACTTGCAAATCATGCTGATGGGCCATCTCAACAAAAGCACGGTCGACGATTTTCATCCCCGACTGAATAACGGGCACCTGCGCGACCCCTTCAGAAAACTGCCCCCAAATGCCTGCGAAAGGCCCGAACAGACTGGCCATACGCAACCGTGTTGTCGACATCGGCGCCATCCCCGTGCAGAGCCGAGGCCCAAGCGCGTCCTTTACAGCCGCCACACGGCTGGCTGAAAACGCACTCACACACACCCGGTCAACAGCATTGTGGTCCTGTAAAACACTAATCAAAGGGCCAACCGCATTCTGCCGCTTAGGATCAATATTGATTTTTAGGTCGGGAAAGCTAGACAGCAACTCATCAAACAACGGAATGGGCTCTCGCCCATCCACCAAGGCGTCTTTAATTTGCGCATAATCCAACTCAGCAATCACGCCAGACTTATTCGTCACCCGGTCAAGTTTGTCATCATGGAAGGCAAGGAGAACGCCGTCTCGTGTTGCGTGAACATCGGTCTCCACATAGCGATACCCTAAATCCACGGCGTGTTGAAAAGCACGCAGAGTATTTTCAGGGTGGGCACTTGCGCCGCCCCGGTGCGCTAATGCCAAAACAGTGTCTGATTCTAAGTAGCTATATTTCGCCGGTCTCATGTACTCTCCCTTTTTAGAGAAAGAGAGTATCGGCAATTGGCCTGACAATACAAGTATCGCGCATACCTCTAACGAAGCGAGGTCGTACGCGTCTTTTTATCAATGCTGTAAATGTCATCGCGGAAATTGAGCAAGCCGTCACCGTCCACCCATGACGTGAGATAAAGCATATAGACCGGCACGCTTTTTTGAAGGGTCACATCAAGGCGCTCATGCGTCTTATCAATTACGTTATCAATCCGCGCGCGGTCCCAACCCGGTGTCTCTGACAACAGCCATGCAGAAAGGTCATGCACATGCTCAACCCGCACGCACCCAGAGCTGTAAGCCCGGCTAGAACGCCAAAACAGGCTTTTAGACGGCGTATCATGCAAATAAACCGCATGAGGGTTTGGGAAATGAATTTTCACCGTTCCCAATGAATTACGCCGGCTCGGGTCTTGGCGTAAAAAATAACGGGTCGCGGAAGGTGCCGTCCAATCCACTGAATAAGGGCTGACCTCACGCCCCCCATACCCATTAAAAACACGGATCCCCATACGCTTGAAATATCCCGGATCGCGAGCGGCCTTGGGAATAAGGTCTCTGCGCGCAATGCTCTGAGGAACATTCCAATAAGGGTTCAGCGCAACAAATGTAATCTTAGAAGTATATTCCGGGGTCTGACGATCTTGTTTGCCCACGATCACGCGACGCCGCAAATCTACCTTACCATCTGAAACTGCTTCAACTTCTTGCCCGGCAATATTCACAAAAACATATCGGCGTCCCAACTTTGGTGCCAATTTATTGAGGCGCTTAATGTTGATCGCAATTTGTTTGATGCGCTGGGACACAGGCACATTCATCGCTTTGATTGAACGATGCCCGACAATACCGTCTGGTGCCAGCCCGTGGCGAGTTTGAAACCGCTTCACAGCCTTCTCAAGTCGTGCGTCATACACATTCGGGTCCCCGTCCGAAATGGAAAGGTCGCCGGTCGCGACAAGCCGCTGGCGAATAAGGGGAATACGCGTATCCCGGTCACCCGGTTCAATTTTTTCACCGTCAGGAACAGACGCCCAACCGCCCCACTCTTCAATTTGCTCATACATCGACATGGCCCGCAGCAAGGGCCAAAAGCCAGAATCCCCAAGGGTGGGTAACGTCGATTGCGAAACAGGCTGCTCTGCAGGCCGGGCCTCAACATCAGACTGCCATGGATCAACCCAATTTTGCTCCCATGGATTGAACACCTGCTCGGCCTTGGCCGCTTTTACAGGCAGCAACGAGGCACCCAAAAGGCTCAAAAGACAAAAGGCCGCCAATAGGCCCACACGCCGCGCGCGGGTCATCGTGTCGTCGTGGCGATACGCTATTGCCTGCCTCACAGATACACCTCTCACATTAGTGTCGAAGCCTCCAAATGGCCTCTTCGTCAGGAAAACTGGTCAAACAGATTTACAAAACGCATCGAATTAGAACACACTGCCCCAAAACAACTGCCAAAGCGGCATTTTTAAAGCATTCCTGCCTAATAGAGCAAATCAAATGCCAGTTTACACAGATTAAGGCACAATTCTTTATGTTTAGCCCATTCTTTGAGTTCTCAGCCCAAATGCTGATTTGCCTCGCCGCCACACTCGGTTTGATGGCAGGTCTTTGGCTCATCAGCCTCCGACTACACGATGTCAGCTTTATTGATGCGTTCTGGGCCCCGTGTTTTGCATGGATAGCATGGGTTGCCTATTTTCTGACCGCACCCCAAACACCCCGTAGCTTTCTTATTTTGGGATTAGTCACGCTTTGGGCTGCCCGATTGGGCGGGCATTTATGGCGCAGATGGCGTTTGGAGGGTGAAGAAGATCGTCGCTACCAAGCCATGCGCCGAAAAACAGCCAATTTCCCAATGCGCAGCTTGTTCACAGTCTTCGGGTTCCAAGCCGTGCTCGCATGGATCATTTCCCTGCCTTTGCAACTCGCCCTTTTCACCGACAAGCCCCTCGCCTTTGGCATATTGGACTATCTCGGCATTGTTTGTTTTGGCATCGGCTTCTTCATGGAAGCAACCGCCGACGCACAATTGACCGCTTTCAAAGCCGATCCGAAGAATAAAGGAAAAGTGCTTGATACGGGCCTGTGGAGCTGGAGCAGACATCCCAACTACTTTGGCAACGCCCTTTTGTGGTGGGGACTGTTTTTCATCTGCCTGACAAGCTACGCCGCCTTGTTCACCGTTTTTGCGCCCCTCTTAATGACCTATCTCATCATCAACATCTCTGGCGTCAAGTTGTTAGAACGCGGCCTAAACAAAACCCGCCCCCACTATGGCGATTATGCCAAGCGGGTAAGCGCATTTGTGCCGCTCCCACCAAAGCGAGAACGGCACAAATAATTACCAAAATTGTTGAGCAGTGACGCCTGTAAAGCGCTATCAACCACCCCAAGCTGGATTAGAGACGGAACCGAATTTGGTCTGTCCAGAAGCGCTCTAGCTTAAACAAAGCAGAGTTCAAAGCTTCCAACTCTTCAGGTTGAATATCAGCCATTTTTTCCAGCAACACAGTATGACGGTTGTAAACACCGCCCACAGCATCACGAATTTCGCGGCCTTGTTCCGTCAACTTCACACGCACCGAGCGTCGGTCTGCATCGGACCGTTGATGATTGATATAGCCAGACTCAACCAGCTTCTTCAGATTGTAAGAAACATTGGAGCCTAAATAGTGACCGCGTGTCCGCAGCTCACCCGCTGTCATTTCCTGATCGCCAATATTAAAGATCAACAGCGCTTGCACACTATTCACTTCCGTATTGCCCATCCGGTCCAACTCATCTTTGATCACATCGAGCAACCGGCGGTGAAGCCGTTCAACCAAGGTGAGGGAGTCGAGATAAGAGCTTTTAAGTTCAGGACTAACTTCCGCATCCTGCGAAATCATTGCACCGCTTACTACCGCACTCATTGCCATTCCTTTACATATCACACGCAAAACTATTGGAGACCAAAACACGCGTCCCATAAAATTTGATAGGCAAAAGGTACCCAGCGCCCCCTAACGACTCCTTAAGAGGCTTCTCAAAATTGGCGGAAAACTGCCAAAAATTTGGCTCAAAATGAGACAGCTAAAAAAGAAACAAGCAAAAACAAGGGTATAGGTCCGTTAACTTGGAAAAGTTAAAGAGCATTTATACTGAAGATCGTATTAAGAAGATTAGTTAATATCCACACCACCTCGTTGGCGCACGCACACACCACGTGATCGCCAACGAGTTATGGAAAAAGGCAAGTAGGCGCCCCTCTCAAAGAGGTCCTACAAATCACCCTTGAGCAATTTTACAATGCCAGAGAAATCCATCTGGTCATTGCCGGATTGCTCCATCAGCGCATAAAGGGATTCCGCCATAGCACCCAATGGCGTAGACGCCTTTGCGGACTGAGCAGCCCCTTGGGCCAAACGAAGGTCTTTCAGCATCATCCCAGCAGAAAAGCCCGGCGCGTAATCATTGTTGGCTGGAGAGGTCGGAACAGGCCCCGGCACCGGACAATAAGAGGTCATAGACCAGCACTGACCAGAGGCTGTTGAGGAAATATCAAAGAGCGTCTGGGCATCAAGTCCCAGTTTTTCGCCCAATACAAAAGCCTCACTGGTCGCAATCATGGAAATGCCCAACAGCATATTGTTGCAAACCTTAGCAACCTGTCCGTTGCCCGACGCCCCTGCATGGAAAATATTTTTACCCATCACATCTAAAAATGGCTGGGCTTGCGCAAATCCTGTTTCAGTGCCGCCAACCATAAAGGTCAACGTGCCCCCTTCTGCACCGCCAACGCCGCCAGAGACAGGCGCATCAACCATCACCATGCCCGCAGTCTCTGCATCACGCGCAACGCTACGCGCGGTTTCCACGTCAATGGTGGAGGAGTCGATAAAGAGCGTGCCCTTTTCCGCTGCCGCCAACAGCCCATCAGCGCCCCCGTAAACACCCGCGACATGAGGCCCGGCTGGCAACATGGTCACAACGCACTCAACATCCCGCGCCGCATCAACAGCTTGCTCAACCCCCACAGCACCCAGCGCAACACAGGCCGCAATGGCATCAGCCGACAGGTCAAAAACTTTCACCTCATGGCCAGCCTTCAACAGGTTGCGGGCCATAGGGCCGCCCATATTACCAAGACCAATAAATCCAAGTTTTGCCATTATTTCCTCCGAATGCCTCAAGACCCTACAAGGGGCAATGGGCTGATCTGAAAATTAGAATGTAAGTTCGTCATCACCCAGCGACGCAAAATAAGCCGCAACCTGATCGTCACGAACCGCGCCTAAGGATGCTGGTTGCCATTTTGGCGCTTGGTCTTTTTCAATCACAACGGCGCGCACGCCCTCATAAAAATCAGGGGCCGCCATAAAGCGGTTGGTCAAGCGAAACTCCAACCCCATACACGCGCGGAAATCTAAGTCAGCCCCCGCCCGAATTTGATCGAACGTCACCAAGGTTGATAATGGCGACTTGCTCTCAATCGTTGACACCATTTTCAAGCACCATTCCGAACCAGCCGCCGCAAGGGAAGATAAAATCGCCTCAACGGACCCCAGCCCAAAATGCGTGTCAATTTCTGTGCGTATCGCCCTTAACGGGGCCACCTCAGGTTCTTCGTGTACCGAAGCGATCGCCTCGTCTACGTCGGTTCCACTGCATAATGCGGCAATCAATGTTTCAAGCCTCTCCGACGGCACATAACTATCCGCAATGCCCGCATACATCGCGTCTGCTGCCTTAATCCGTGCGCCCGTCAAGCCCAAGTACATGCCCACTTCTCCGGGACAGCGCGGCAGAAAATACGTGCCGCCCACATCAGGAAAAAGCCCAATGCCTGTTTCAGGCATGGCAAACAACAAACGCTCCGTCGCAATCCGGTGACTGCCGTGCACAGAAAGTCCAACACCGCCACCCATGTTGATCCCGTCCATCAACGCCACGAATGGCTTTGAGAATTCTTTGATCGCCGTATTCATGCGGTACTCTTCCGCAAATAAATCAATCTGCTGACGGTCCCCCGCTTTACCCCAGTCATGCAAAGCGCGAATATCACCCCCTGCACAAAAGGCGCGGTCCCCGGCTCCTTGAATAATCACACATGAAATTACATCGTCACGCGCCCAAGCGTCCAACTGCGGATGGATCAAACGCACCATGCCCAAGGTCAAGGCGTTCAGCGCCTTGGGACGATTAAGCGTAATGATGCCAGCGACACCGCGCTGTTCAAACAAAACTTCAGGCTCTTGGGACATGGGTCTCTCTACTCTTTCAGCAATTCACGCGCGATAATCATGCGCATAATTTCATTTGTACCTTCAAGGATCTGATGCACGCGCAAATCGCGCACATGCCGCTCCAACGGGAAGTCTTTCAAATAGCCATAGCCACCATGAAGCTGCAACGCATCGTTCGCCACTTGAAACCCAACATCGGTGGCAAAACGCTTTGCCATCGCTGCATGTTTAGTGGCATCGGGAGCCTTAGCATCCACCTTGGTCGCAGCCTGATAAAGCAACAAACGCGCGGCTTCCAACTCGGTTGCCATATCAGCCAGCTTGAACT
>JARGNZ010000006.1:79013-101480 GCA_029209985.1 Parvibaculaceae bacterium | reverse complement strand
AGGCTTGGAACTCGGCAAGGGGTTTGCCAAATTGTTTGCGCTCAAGCATATACGCCTTAGCCGTATCCAAGGCGCTTTGTGCCGTGCCCAACGAACACGCCCCAATATTCAACCGCCCCCCATCAAGACCCATCATGGCAAACTTAAAGCCTTCGCCTTCTGCCCCCACAAGGTTTTCAACCGGAACACGCGCATCATCAAAGTTGACGGTCGCAGTCGGTTGCGAGTTCCACCCCATCTTGCGCTCAGACGCCCCAAAAGAAACACCCGGCGTATCTTTTTCAATAATCAAACACGATATGCCGCGCGACGTATCATCTCCCGTCCGCACCAAACAAACATAGATGTCCGACGTGCCCGCTCCAGAAATGAACGCCTTGCCCCCATTCAATACATAGCGATCACCGTCGCGAACCGCCTTTGTACGCAGGGCCGACGCATCAGACCCACTACCCGGTTCTGTCAGACAATAGCTCGCAATCAAGTCCATCGTCGTCAGCTTTGGAAGCCACTTCTGGCGCACTTCCTGCGACCCGAACCGGTCAATCATCCAGCTTGCCATATTGTGGATGGAAAGAAAGGCTGCCGTAGACGTGCACCCTGAAGACAGAGCTTCAAAAATCAAAGCCGCATCAAGCCGCGTGAGCGCAGAGCCGCCCACATCTTCTTGCACATAAATTCCAGCAAACCCGAGCGCGGCTGCCTTGCGCAATGTATCAACGGGAAAGATCGCGTCTTCATCCCATTTTGCCGCATGTGGCGCGAGCTCATCTGCCGCAAATTGCCGGGCAACATCTTGAAAAGCGCTTTGCTCTTCATCAAGCTGGAATTGCATATTTATCTCCTCATCGGGCCTTTTGGGGTGTGCCCTTTGAAGGGTCTTAACCACAGAAATTATCTTCGTCAAATGCCTAACTAGGAACCGCAAAATCCGTAACGTCAACCCTTTGCAGGCCATTCTGCCCGTTTATCCCCTGCGGCTCAGGAACACATTGCTTCCCCCCGTTTCCAAGGGTAAAAAGAGCCCATGACCAATAGATCAAATGCTCAATACCCGACCACCCGCCTGCGCCGCAACCGCCGCACCGATTGGTCTCGCCGCCTCATTTCCGAAAACCAGCTTTCGGTTGATGACCTCATTTGGCCCATTTTTGTGCATGAAGCCGATGGCATTGAGCCGATCAGCACCATGCCCAAGGTCAATCGCCTCAGCATTCCTGAAGCGGTTAAAGCAGCCAAAGAAGCTTATGCTCTGGGCATTCCAGCGATGGCCCTCTTTCCTTATTCGCCAGCTGAAAAGCGCGATGAGATGGGAAGCGAAGCAATCAATCCTGACAATTTAGTTTGCCGCGCCGTTGCGGCCATCAAAGAAGCTGTCCCTGATATTGGCATTATGTGTGATGTCGCCCTCGACCCCTACACATCCCACGGGCACGATGGACTGCTAGAAAATGGCACCATCCTCAATGATGCAACAATCGAAGTCCTGATCGAACAATCCTTGCGCCAAGTTGAAGCTGGCTGCGATATCATCGCGCCATCAGACATGATGGATGGCCGAATAGGCGCTATTCGTGGCGGACTCGACAAAGCAGGTCACACCGACACGCAAATAATGGCTTACGCAGCAAAATACGCCTCAGCCTTTTACGGCCCCTTTAGAGACGCCATTGGATCAACCTCTGCCCTTAAAGGCGACAAACGCACCTACCAAATGGACCCGGCAAACACCGACGAAGCCATTCGCGAAGTCGCCCTCGACTTAGCAGAAGGTGCAGACATGGTCATGGTCAAACCGGGTATGCCGTATCTTGATATTGTGGCACGTGTGAAAAATCATTTTCACGTACCAACCTACGCCTATCAAGTTTCCGGCGAATATTCGATGATTGCCGGTGCCATTGAAAATGGCTGGATGGACCGTGACAGAGTCATTATTGAAAGCCTCATGGCCTTCAAACGAGCAGGCGCTGACGGGGTTCTCACCTACTTTGCGATTGATGCTGCCCGTTTGCTCAACAACGAATAAAGCGTTTCGCTCCAATTAAAAATGCCGGGGTGCCCATAATACGGCACTCCGACATTTTACTCCCATAGGTGCAGGAGCTGTTCAAGCCTGCCGCAACCGCCCACACAAAGCATCATCAACTGCTTTTACGTAACCGCGCCACCAAGCTCGACGTGTCCCAGCGCCCGCCGCCCATCGCTTGAACTTCAGAATAAAACTGATCCACCACAGACGTCACCGGTAAGTGAGCGCCATTACGTCGCGCTTCATCAAGACAAATTCCTAAGTCCTTGCGCATCCAATCAACGGCAAAACCAAAATCAAACTCACCGTCGATCATCGTCTCGTAGCGGTTTTCCATCTGCCAACTTTGGGCCGCCCCCTTAGAAATCACGTCAATCACTGCCGCCTGATCTAAACCCGCTTTTTCTGCAAAATGGATACCCTCGGACAACCCTTGCACCAAGCCAGCAATGCAAATCTGATTGACCATTTTCGTTAATTGCCCAGCCCCTGAGGCACCCATTAAACGGTGCGCCCGTGCAAAACAATCAATCGCCTCCTGCACAGCCGCATACGCTTGGGGATCACCGCCAATCATCACCGTCAGCGCCCCATTCTCAGCACCCGCTTGCCCGCCAGAAACCGGCGCGTCCAGAAAGGCAACGCCTTGTGCCTGAGCCACGGCACAAAGCTCCCGCGCTACATCAGCTGATGCGGTTGTATGATCAACAAATACCGTACCCGCCTCCATGCCCGCAAAAGCACCATCAGGCCCCGTGGTCACAGACCGTAAGTCAGCATCATTACCAACACACGCAAAGACGAGGGACGCCTCTTTAGCCGCTGCTGCAGGCGTGGTTGCCAGCGCACCACCAAACTCCGCCACCCATTTTTCGGCTTTCTGCACCGTGCGATTGTAAACAGTGACTTCATAGCCCGCTTTGCTCAAATGGCCTGCCATTGGGTATCCCATGACACCCAAACCAATAAAGGAAACTTTCTTCGCCATCCAACAACTCCATACCTGAAATTAGGTCACCGGTGTGTACGCCTATCCGCGCCAACCTTCTCCCATAGGTATAAACCGCCGTCCAAACAAAGAAAAGGCGCTGTGAAACCAAGTCCACAGCGCCTTAAAATTTTGGGTATCCAATGCCGAAACACAAGTTAATTTACACTGCCAAATCCAGCTTCCCGCCCTGCTTTACAATCGGGTGAAGATTGAAATGTGCACTTGTCATAGTACATACGCAGCACACTGCCATCCATGGTGAGGTGATAACAATCCCTTGTGCCATAAGAAATAATGGAAGATCGATGGCAAAATAGATTTCCCTTAATCCACCAGAACCCATTGCCGCTTTTCGTCCGCGTCGATGAATGAGTTGAATGGAATGTTTGATAAAGGTACTGCACAACCTCCACATCACTTGTCCCATCCGAGTTCAGCTCAATCGACACTTTCGGTAATCGGTTTCCGCCTTGAACATCAGGCCGCCCAATATCTAGGTTGAGCGTACGACCGACAAACCGAGAACCAAAATCACCGCCCGTAAGTGAGGTTCCCCGCTTATTAATCAAGGTCACAGGCGCATCACCGCCGCCACCCGTGGTCTTTTTGCCGGTCGTCCCAGCGACAGACCCTGCCTTAGCGGTTTTTGCTTCACCAACAACAGGCGTTGTTTTTTTCTTCGTCGGTTTGGTTTCAGCTTTACGTTTCGGCAATGCCTTTGGCTTTGGCTTTTTCTTTGGTGGCTCAGGCACCACTTCTGGTTCGATCACCGGCACCGGGTCCAGGTCTGCATCCGCAAAAGTCGGCATATTATCCGACGCCATATCAATATCAGCAGCAGCTTCTAAATCATTGCCAGCACCCGCCGCCAATTGGAAGGTCAACGCCTCGCCGCCCCCTGGGCCTTCAACACCATAAATGCCAGCCCCAATGATAAAGAACAAAAAGACAGCAGCATGTAGAAGAAATGAAATCCCAAAAAAGTTGCGCAAGGTCGGAGATTTAGACGGTTCAAGTTTGGCCATACTCATGGTGTCGCTCCTTCTGCCGTCACGCCATCATCTCCACGATTAGTCACAAGCAGCACTTGCTTCACCCCAATCGTGCGTAACCCTTCCATCAATTTAAGCAACTCATGGGCAGGTGCCCCTTTGTCTGCATTGACAGAAACCTTCTCGACACCAGCTTGCCTAATGTCTTCTTTGAGCATGTACGCGGCCATTTGAGCATCCATTAGCTTTTCGCCAAAATGCACAAATCCGTCCGCTTCCATATACAAAGCAAAGTCTTGTAGGCCACCTTTATCGTCCACCTCACCTACAGGTAATTCCACCTTCACAGGCTCGGTTGGTTTCACGGTTCCCGCCAGCAGAAAAAAGATCAACAACAGGAATACGATATTGATCAAAGGCACCACAGATTCATAGGGCCTGCGCGCTGGCGCATCATCAAAGTCGATCATTTGACACTCCCTACCCGTGACGTTGAAACCGTATCAGCACCCGCACGGCGCGCTGCATCGACTGCCCAAATCAAAGGCTGCACTTCCGCATTTTTTTCTGCCAAAACAGAAACAATGGCGTCCGGGCTTTCTTTAATACGTGCCTTCAATTTATCTTCCAGCGCAGCAACACTGACCGTTGACCCATCAAGCGTTAAATGGCCATCCGTATGAACACCGAGTTCAATCACCACGCGGTCCGTGTCTACTTCTTCGCTATCGTCTGGTGCAGGCGTAATAACGGTCAATGTTTGTGTTTGCAAAAACGTACTTGCCAACATGAAGAAGATCAGCAGGAGAAACACCACATCAATAAGTGGCGTTAAACTCACAACCCTCTTTCGTCCAACCGGTTCATCAAAAAGCATCGTTCGCTTTTTCGCATGAGAATTGGCCATGAGCCCCTCCTATGCTTTACGCAATTGTGCCAAAAGACGTGAAGACGCATCCCGCAATCCCAAACGCACCTGATCAACTTTACTTTCAAACAAGTTGAGCGCGGACACAGCCGGAATAGCAACAGACAGACCCACCGCAGTTGTAAGCAAAGCAGCCCAAATACCGCCAGATAAGATGCCAGGGTCAACCTGATTGCCAGCTTCTTCCAAACGCTGGAACGCTTCAATCATACCGATAACTGTCCCCAACAAACCAAGGAGCGGAGACACATTGCCAATGATTTCAAGCCAGCGGAAATAGCTTTGCAAGGAACCAAGTTCGTTGCCCCCGACCCGCGCCATTTCTTCGGCGGCGTCCGTGCCATCCTGCTTTGAGAGCACACCCGCATGCATCACTTTTGCAATCGGAGATTTATGTTTGGCGGCAATCTGTGTGGCACCCGCTAAATCACCGGCAGCCACTTTCGCCAAAATGGCATCCACAAAAGAACGTCGGCTCAAATTGGCGCGCCAATACTGCACAATCTTGAGCAAAATAATCGCGAAAGACAAAACGGACAATGCCAGCAAAATGGCAACGATAGGGCCGCCCTTGTCTAAGAGAGGGATCAGGTCAAACCATTCCCCACCGGCGTCTGGCATTTGGGCCGCAATGTCCGCGCCCTCGCCACTAATCGGTATCTCAAGGCCGGCATCGCCAGCGCCTGCAGCGCCGTCAACAGCTGGAGCAGCACTCGCTGCATCAGAAGCCTCTACACTTCCCTCCAGAACACTATCCGACAAGAAACCCGCACTATCATCTACAGGAACAGATTCTACTGAAATACCATTCCCACTATCTACTGAATCAACCACTACTAACTCCCCCGTATGAAACTAGTAAGTAGGATTTACGAAAAACCATTGCCTGTCAATAATTTTTCATAGTAGACTTCGCGTCACAAATATTTGTCGAAGTTTCGGCGGTATGTCTAAGAAAATATTTCAAAAGCGATCCTTATGTCCAAGACACCACACCCACCGCACTCAGATCAAGACCCACGTCTCCTTGAGAAAACCCCTGCGGCGGAGTTTGTCGACACTCTTTCGAGTTTTGGACGCTTGTTGGCCGAAACATATCACAAGCGCACGCCTTTGACCCCAAATCAAACGGGCATCATTACCTCACTCATAGCAAACGACGGCCAAACACAGACGGAACTAGCCCACGCTCTACAGACCCATAAAGTGTCTGTTGGCATCTACTTGGCTGAGTTAGAAGAAATGAAACTAATTGAGCGGCGCCCTCATCCCTCTGATGGTCGTGCGAAATGCGCTTACCTGACCGAATTACTCAAAGAAAATATTCAATTTGGTCGCGATGCCCTACTTGATGTCCACCGTATTGCCTCGGTGGGCATTTCAGATTCTGACTATGAAACAATGATGCAATGCATGAGAAAAATGCAGGCTAATTTGCTAGCCCAGCAAGAAATTGACATGGAAAGCCCGCCAGTCGTGCAATTCGTTCATGCAAAACACTGACTTGCCAATAAACCGTTTCAATCAGTCAACGCTGCTTACACCTTACAAATCATCCCTCAATACTTCCGTACGCGCCTTTGTAATAGAGCAATGGCTTTGCATCGGACGTCACCTCGAATGCCTGAACCCGCCCAACAATAATCAGGTGATCGCCCGCCTCATGTTGCGCATGAACGCTGCATTGAAAATTTGTGGGGCTCTCGCTTAAATAAGGCACCCCTGTGGCCCCTGATGTGAGAGCCAATCCATCCGTCTCATGTTGGTGGGCTACAGCAAAGCGGTTTGAAATATCTTCCTGCGCTTCACTCAACACGCTGACACAAAAGGCATCACATTTTTCGATGATAGGAAACAGTGCAGCCGACTTGTCCAAGCACCAAAGAACCAGCGGCGGATCAAGCGATACAGAAGAAAATGAATTGACGGTCATGCCTAACACAGCCTCATCAGGCCCACGCACGGTGACCACCGTAATGCCCGTAGCAAATGACCCTAAAGCTCTCCGATACATCTTCTCATCATTCACTATCTTGTCTCCTTCATGAAAACCCTAATGGTTTTCTTAATCATGGACGCCGCCAAACGCCCCACACCTAGGCACATTTTCGTTGATATACAACCATTTGCCTCTCTCATAACACCATATTAACGGTACTAGCCAACAATGCAGGTCACAGAAAGTATCTCCTGCAAGGCGACTCATACGCTAAGCGAGATCTATGGGTGAGAAAGACTATGCAATTAATTATCGGCATTGTGTTTATTATGGCCTGCGTCCTTGGCGGATATGTAGGCATGGGCGGCTATTTGGCCGTTCTTTGGCAACCCCTTGAAGCGGTGATTATTCTTGGTGCCGCGATTGGTGCCTACATCATTGCCAATCCACCTGTGGTTCTCAAAGGCACGGGCGCCATGCTCGGCAAAATCATGAAAGGCCCCAAATACAACAAAGAAGCGTATTTGGAACTCCTTGGCCTACAATTTACGATATTCAAACTCGCCAAAGCAAAAGGCAGCCTTGCCTTAGAAGTACATGTTGAGAACCCACATGATTCAGACCTTTTCAATCAGTTCCCCATCTTCGCAGCCGACCATCACGCACTAGAATTTATGTGCGACTACCTGCGCATGATCACGCTCGGCACCGAAAATGCCTATGAGCTAGAAGCTTTGATGGATGAAGAATTAGAAACGCATCACCAAGAACAAGAGCAAATGGTTTCTGCCATGCAAGCCCTTGCCGACGGCACACCAGCCCTAGGGATTGTGGCCGCTGTTTTGGGTGTGATTAAAACAATGGGCTCCATCGACAAGCCGCCTGAAATTCTCGGGGGCATGATCGGGTCTGCTTTGGTGGGCACGTTCTTAGGTATTTTCGTGGCGTATGGCTTCTTCGCGCCGATGACAACCGCGCTCAAGAATGCATATGAATCAGAATCGAAATACTTCCTATCGATGAAAGCTGGACTGCTGGCACATATGCAAGGGTACGCTCCGGCCGTGTCGATCGAATTTGCTCGTAAAGCACTGATGAGCAACTACCGCCCGACATTTGCAGAAGTTGAAGAATCCACCAACAATCTCAAACCAGCCGCTCAATAGGTTCCACACCATACGCCTGCACATCATACGGAAGACTAACCAGACATGAGTGAAAGCACGATCATCATCAAGAAGGTCAAAAAAAGCGGCCATGCCCACCACGGTGGTGCATGGAAAATTGCATATGCTGACTTTGTGACAGCGATGATGGCGTTTTTCCTTCTGATGTGGCTGATCTCCATGACAACACCGGAGCAGAAGCAAGGTCTTGCCGATTACTTTGCGCCCGCAAGTGTCAGCCGCTCCAACTCTGGGGCTGGTGGTGTGATGGGTGGCACAGCCTTTGATACCGAAGGCGCGCGCATGTCCGGTTCTGCCCCCAAAGTTGTCATGACCATGTCAACGCCCAGCTCTCCAGACAATCCAAAAGCAAAGAACGAAAAAGCAGCTGAGCAATCCACAGTCGGTGCAAAATCCGCCCCTATGGACGGTGCCGCCACAACAGCTGCCGAATTACAAAACAAAAACCCTATTGAGACCGTTCAAGACATTGCCTTACGCACGGCTGCCGAAAGCCTGCGCCAAGCCCTGAAAGATATGCCTGAACTGGCTGAGCTTTCTAAGAACATCATGATTGAAGAAACCGATGAGGGCCTCAACATCAGCTTGGTCGACCAAGAAGGTCGCGCCATGTTCCCGCCGGGCCATGCCGAACCTTATGAGCGCACACGGTTGATGCTTCAGCAAGTCGCCAAAATTATCGACCCACTGCCCAACCGTATTTCCATCACAGGTCATTCCGATGCCGCAAAAATGCGGGGCAATAATGGCTACTCTAAATGGGAACTCACCGCTGACCGTGCAAACGCGACACGCCGTATTCTACAAGGTGCTGGCGTACCCAATGACCGTCTATTTGAGGTAACAGGGAAAGCCGACATTGATCCACTTTTTCCCGAAGACCCTTATCTACCGTCCAACCGTCGCATTTCCATCCTTTTAATGCGTGAAGCCCCCGTCATTCCACCCGGCTTCCAGCCTTAAGCCCGTGCTAGTTTCCGCTACGGCTCCCTCTATCATTTCCTGGGATTAGATGACACCCAACAGGCTGGACTTGTAGATTTTTACCTATTGCTTATGTCTATAAGACTGTACCGTCGTCAGTGCACCACGCGACCTTGCGTGTGCCGCTCAGCCAATGGATGAACACATGACATCGCAGCAAGACCCATCACCAGCCAATTCTGGACCTTCTATGACCGGCCCTGATTACATGTATGATGAAAAGAACTTTCGCGGCATATTGATGCGACGTTTTTTTGCCTTCCTTTTTGACATGGTCGCTTTGCTTTTCCTTGCTGCTATCGGACTTGTCATTTCCTTCGTTCTTACACTCCTCACATTGGGCTTAGCGGCTCCAATCATGGGCGTCGTATGGGTTGTCATATTCTTTGCCTATTTCACCCTGACCCTCGGCGGCCCACGCTCGGCCACACCGGGCATGGTACGGCAAGGCATTGAGATGCGAGCATGGGACGGGGAACGCCCCAGCCATATACAAGCGCTTTTCCATACGTTCCTGTTTTACATT
This sequence comes from Parvibaculaceae bacterium, assembly GCA_029209985.1. GTDB lineage: Bacteria > Pseudomonadota > Alphaproteobacteria > Parvibaculales > Parvibaculaceae > NORP139. The sequence goes on along the minus strand of JARGNZ010000006.1, from coordinate 91,901 downwards.
GTTTTTTCAGTGACCAGTATCGTCTTCGTCCTTGTCCCGCTTTTCAACGCCCGCCGGCGCAACCTGCACGACTTTTTCTCAGGATCGGTCTTCATAAATACAGGTGCAGACGCATCGGTTTTCAGATAGACTCAGCGCAGATCAAGTAATTGATCTCAAACAATTACAAATAAGCGCCTTTTAATTTTAAGAGCACCTATTCTATGGAAGCACTACCCGTTGCCAGCTGGCAGATGTGGCTAACCTTCGCCACCATCGCCGTTGCTGTCGGATTTTATGCGGCGGGGCGCGTGTCCATGGAGCTGACCTCCCTCTTCACAGTGGGGTCGTTGATGGTGTTCTTTCACCTGTTTCCGGTCACCAATGCGGCAGGTGACGTCACCCTTTCCACCTCCCAATTGCTCTCCGGGTTTGCCAGTCCTGCGCTCTTTGCCATCTTAGCCTTGCTGGTGATCGGCCAAGGGCTTTTCATCTCGGGTGCTTTGGAAGGCCCAACACGCTTTTTTGCGCGCATCGGCAGTGCCCGCCCAGTGGCCACACTCGTTGCTACCCTGCTGCTGATTGCCTTTGTCAGCGCCTTCATGAACAACACACCGGTCGCAGTTATGTTCATCCCCGTATTGGCCACATTGGCAGGGCGCATGCGCCAATCGCCATCCAAAGTAATGATCCCCCTGAGCTACGTTTGCATTCTCGGCGGCATGACCACCCTAATCGGGTCTTCAACCAACTTGCTTGCCGCTGGCATTGTGGAAAGCATCGGCCTTGCGAAAATCAGCTTCTTCGACTTCACAATTCCCGGCCTCGCGTTAGCAACGGTTGGCCTCATATACGTCTTCATCATCGCCCCGCGTTTACTGCCAGAGCGGGAAACCTTTGCCGATGAAATGAGCGGAGCTGGCAAACAATACATCGCACAAATTCAGTTGGCTTATGACCACCCATTGGTCGGCACAACATCGATCGCGGGCCTTTTCCCACCACTCAAAGAAGTCACCATTCGGATGATCCAGCGTGGGGAAACCCCGATCCTGCCCCCCTACGAAGACATTACCTTACAACCTGGCGATACGCTCATCATGGCAGCAACACGCCAAACCCTAACCGACGCACTAAAATCCGGTTCAAGCCTGTTCAAGGGTCTGCTCGAACAGAACCAATCAACCTATTACAATGAGCCAGATACATCTAAGGACGACGAAACCGAAGAAGATGGGCGCCCCTCTGGCGACCTCACACTTGTGGAAGTGGTTGTCGCCCCCGCATCACGCATGATTGGGCGCAACATCGAGCAAATTGGTTTTCGCCATGAGAGTGGCTGCATCGTTTTAGGCATTCAACGGCGCTCCAGAATGATCCGCTCGAAAATGAACGACATTCGGCTGGAAGACGGCGACGTATTGCTCATTCTTGGCAGCCGCAACAACGTCCACGCCCTACGCTTAAACCGCGATGTCATCCCACTGGAATGGTCTGCAACCGAGCTGCCAGACCTATCACGCTCAACACGCGCCCGCGTTATTTTTGGCATCACCGTCACCGCCGCTGTATTTGGGCTGGTGCCCATCGAAGTCGCCTCTTTGGTTGGCGCCGCTTTCATGATTGGCACAGGTGTCCTCAATATTCGCCAAGCCTCGCGCGCCATTGATCGGCGTATCTTTTTGCTGGTCGGTGCAGCCCTTGCAATGGGCACCGCCCTTCAAGGCACCGGCGGCGCGGCCTATCTTGCCCAACAGCTTGTCAGCACGTTAAGCGGCTTTGGCCCTACCGTCATTTTGTCGGCCATGTTCTTATTTGTCGCCGTTTTGACCAATATTTTGACCAACAATGCGACCGCTGTTCTCTTTGTGCCCATTGCGGTCAGCACCGCACAGGCCCTTAACGTTGACCCAATGGTCTTTGTTTATGCGGTCATATTTGCCGCCAACTGCTCCTTTGCCACCCCAATGGGGTATCAAACCAATCTGCTCGTGATGGGGCCGGGGCACTATAAATTTGGGGACTACCTCCGCACCGGGGTGCCGCTGATCGTCTTGCTATGGATCACCTACACGCTATTTGCACCTTGGTACTATGGCCTGTAAGATGCCCGCTTAACATTGCTATTGATCGCACCCGTGAACCAGTGAGGAAGCTACCTTGGTCCGCCAAGTCCCAAACGAATTCCCGCAATTCTATCTAACGGCTCCCGCTGCTTGCCCGTACCTCGATGGGCAATATGAAAAGAAGATTTTCACTCACCTCATGGGCGAAGAAGCCGATCAGCTCAATAACATGCTCACCCAAGCAGGGTTCCGCCGTTCTCAAGGGATCGCTTATCGGCCCGCATGTGAAGACTGCAACGCCTGTGTTTCTGTGCGTATTCTGGCCGACGATTTTTCCCCCAGTAAAAATCATAAGCGCGTTTTGAAACGCAACGCCGATATTCTCAGCAAAGAAGTGCCCGCCACTGGCACAAATGAACAATTTTCGCTGCTCCGCACCTATCTCGATACCCGCCACGCCGACGGTGGCATGGCAGATATGACCACCCTCGATTATGCTGCGATGGTCGAAGATACACAGGTCAACACCATGTTGGTGGAGTACCGCCTGCCCCTTGAGCCTGACGCGTTTACCAAAGAAGGCCGCTTGATTGGCTTAGCCCTGACCGACCAGATGGAAGACGGGCTTTCAATGGTCTATTCGTTCTTTGATCCAGAATTCAAAGACCGCAGTCTGGGCACCTATCTAATCCTCGACCACATTATCCGAACCCAAAAACGGGGCCAACCCCACCTGTACTTGGGCTATTGGGTCGATGGCTGCCAAAAGATGAGCTACAAGGCCCGCTTCCAGCCTATCGAAGCCCTTGGTCCTGAAGGTTGGCAGCCCCTTCCGCCCACTGCAAAACCACCCACCAAATAGGCTTTTAGACCGTGAAAGCGATCGTTTTTGACATATTCCGTTAAAAACGCCACATGCCCCTATTCAAGCCATTGCACCCTTTGCCTGCCTCCCTATACTGGCCAAAAATACAGCGCGCCCCTTTATCTGCGGGAAAGGCGCGAAATTTCGGTTTTGGGGGAGTTAAATATGAAACGTCGTTCTTTTCTTACAGGTGCAGGCCTTACCGCTGTTGCGGCCTCCACATTGCCAGCCCCTGCCATTGCGGCTGGAAAACGTAAACTAAAAATGGTCACAACATGGCCAAAAAACCTGCCCGGCGTTGGCGTATCGGCTGAACGGCTCGCAAAGCGCATTAAGGTGCTCACCGAAGGCAAACTCGACATCAAAGTATATGGCGCAGGCCAAGAAGTCCCCCCCCTTCAATGCTTCGATGCTGTCTCCAGCGGTGCAGCCGATGTCTATCACGGCGCTGAATACTATTGGCAAGGCAAGTCGCCCGCTTTCAACTTTTTCACAACCGTCCCCTTTGGCATGACCGCAGACGAGCTGTGCGCATGGATCTACCACGGGGGCGGACAAGAACTGTGGGATGAGCTGTCGGCTGGCTACAACATCAAAGCCATGATGGCCGCCAACACCGGCGTTCAAATGGGCGGCTGGTTCCGCAACGAAATCAACACGCTTGAAGACCTCAAGGGCCTAAAAATGCGCATGCCTGGCCTGGGCGGAGAAGTTTTCCGCCGCCTCGGTGTCGCGGCTGTCACCATGCCCGGTAACGAAGTCTATCAAGCCCTAGAAAGTGGGGCCATTGACGCGACCGAATGGATCGGCCCGTGGAATGACCTTGCACTCGGATTCTACCAAATCGCACCCTACTACTACTGGCCCGGCATTCATGAACCCGGCCCAGCTCTGGCAGCTGGCTGGAACTTAGATGTATGGAACAGCTTTACAGACCATCAACGCACCGCAATTGAAACAGCCTGCGCCATGGAAAATGATGTCTGCCTTGCAGATTACAACTACCATAACGCTGTCGCCCTCCAAACGCTTGTGTCTGAGCACAATGTGAAGCTGCGCCGTTTCGACCCTGCCATTTTGGCCGCGTTGAAAAAGACATCAATCGAAGTGGTCGCAGAGATGGCCGAAAAAGATCCAATGACCAAAAAGATCCATGCAAGCTTTCAAAAGTCTCTCACCATGCAACGCAAATGGACCCGCATTGCCGATCAAGCTTTCTTAAATGCCCGCGACCCGCAAGAATAAAAGCGGAGGACCTGCATTATGAAAGCTCTTAATCGCTTCGCTCTTTTTATCGATGGGCTGAATGAAAAAATTGGCAAAACCGTATCGTGGCTGGCTGTGGCCATGCTGGTGGTCCAATTTGCCATTGTCCTCATGCGATATGTTTTCGGCATCAATTACATTTGGTTCCAAGAGTCCATTCTCTACATGCATGGCTTCCTCTTCATGCTCGCAGCAGGTTACGCGCTCTTGCACGATGAACACGTGCGGGTCGATATTTTCTACCGAGAGGCTGCCCAACGCACAAAGGCCATGGTCAATTTGCTAGGCAGTTGTCTTCTGCTTTTGCCCTTCATGGTGTTGATTTTCTATACCTCCTTTGGCTTTGTCATAAATTCATGGAGCGACCTAGAAGGGTCAACCGAAACCAGTGGCATTCAAGGCATCTACCTACTCAAATCCGCCATTCTCATTTTCGCGGTACTTGTGGGCTTACAAGGCATTTCCCTCGCCATTCATTCACTCCGGATTTTACGGGGCGAAGAAACACTCAATGACGAGCAAGAAGAGGCAGTTCTGTAAATTATGGAAATTTCTGAAACCCTCGACTTACTGATGTTTGGCGCGGCCTGTTTGTTTTTGCTCTCAGGCTATCCCGTTGCCTTCACCCTTGCCGGTGTTGCCCTCACCTTTGCCATGATTGGCATCGGGCTTGATGTCTTCGAATTTCGCGACCTGTTAGTCATTCCGAACCGTATTTTCGGAACTATGACCAATGAGGTTCTCATCGCAGTGCCCCTTTTCATCTTTATGGGCACCATGCTTGAGCGCTCTAAAGTTGCGGAAGAACTTTTAGAGAATATGGGCAGACTTTTTGGCTCATTACGGGGCGGCCTTGGCATATCGGTCACAATCGTTGGGGCGTTACTCGCAGCCTCCACAGGCATTGTAGGGGCCACCGTGGTCACCATGGGCCTTCTATCGCTGCCCACCATGCTGCGGCGCAGCTACGACCCTGCATTGGCCACAGGCTCTATTGCAGCAGCGGGCACCCTTGGACAAATTATTCCCCCCTCTATCGTCTTGGTGCTCCTTGGCGATCAGCTCTCAAACGCCTATCAGCAAGCCCAACTCGAAATGGGAATCTTCAATCCCAAAACAATGTCAGTTGGCGATCTCTTTGCGGGCGCTCTGATACCGGGCCTCATGTTGGTCGGTCTCTATATTTCTTACCAAGTATATCGCGCCATCATTGACCCAGACTCATCGCCTGCCATTCCACCTGATGAAAGCAACACAGACTTGAAAGAGCTCTATAAAAAGACATTTCAAGCCTTATTACCGCCCATCATTCTCATCATTTCGGTTTTAGGTTCAATCCTTGCGGGCATTGCCACCCCAACAGAAGCTGCTGCCGTGGGGGCAGTTGGCGCAACGCTGCTGGCGGGCTACAGACAAGAAACCTCAAAGAGGCCCGCTCTTGGCGCAGGGCTAGGTCTGGTTCTGCTGCTCATTCTTGTGAGCCAAGTAGACATGCGTTTGGGCCGCGAGAGCATCACATTTATTGAACAAGTTTCCATCTACGCCGCATTTGGCCTGATTGGTTTGATTACATGGGGCGTCGCCAAAAGCATGGCGCAACTGCACAAAATGAATGTGCTCGCCGATGTTTCTCAAGCCACAACCAAAGTCACCGCGATGGTCTTTCTCATCCTGATTGGGGCCGCACTTTTCTCCACTGTCTTTAGGGGCTTAGGCGGAGATGACATGGTGCACGAATTCCTCACCGACATGCCCGGCGGCGTGGTTGGGGCCATGCTCATTGTCATGGCTGTGATGTTCGTACTCGGCTTTTTCCTCGACTTCATCGAAATCACATTTGTCGTGGTGCCAATCGTAGCCCCCATTTTGCTCATGATGGGCATTGACCCCATCTGGTTGGGCATCATGATGGCCATCAATCTACAAACGTCCTTTTTAACACCACCCTTTGGGTTTGCCCTCTTCTATTTAAGAGGGGTCGCGCCCCCAAGCATACGCACCACGCAAATATACCGTGGCGTCGCCCCCTTCATCGTCATTCAACTTTTAGCGCTGCTCATTCTCGCTCTCATTCCAGAGCTGGCGACATGGTTGCCTAAAGTTATTTTTAGTAAGTAGGAGAAATCCTTTGGGATATTTCAGCCGTTTTCTAAAGCCGGGCCAAGGCCTGCCCCCAATGGTGCGCAGCACATTGCTGCTTGTTGTGGCAATCGTCGTTGTAGGGCTGGTGGTTGATGGCGGGTACATCGACATTGAAGACCCAGACAAAGTGACCTTGACCGCCCAATTTGGGCCGTTGGAAGATGGTGTTTATCCACTCAAAGTATCAGCACGGGTGCAGAACATCTCAGATGATCCGATGCTTCTCACATCCCCCACCCCCTGCGATGTGTTCCGCTGGTTCCTGCTGGATGACAACAATGACTTCATCCAATCAAAGCCAGAAGAAGTGTGCCCGCAAGCTATGGTATCTCTCAACCTCGCAGCGGGAAAATATCAAGAAGCAGAGTTTATCTTACCCATAGATGCACGCCGTATTGAACCGGGTGGAAACCTTCGTTTGCGCTACAAATACTGGGGCATCGAAGGACAAACAAAATTTGTCTTCGAGACCCCCCAATAGCACCAAAGTCCGCTAGAACTTCGGCCCAAAGGTTTCCTGTCGTGGATAGCCTTTGGGCGGCAAGCGCCCGGCTTGAGCGCGCGCGCCCATCCACTCTCCCAAATCTTCAATAGTTCGAACACGTCCGCCCCGGTCAATAACAGTCAAACCTTCTTTAAGCACAAAGGTCTTGGCGTCTTTCAGGGTGCCATCTTTGTACCGCTGCAAGATAACGCCCTTACCGCGTGTCATCTCTGGCACTTCAGATATTGGGAACACAAGTAATTTGCGGTTTTCACCAATCACAGCCACATGGTCACCCACCACAGGGGCAATAACGACAGCTTCCACATCACCCGAAACATTCAGCACCTGCTTGCCCGCTTTACGCTGTGCAACCACCTCTGCCTCCGGCACGATGAAACCATGCCCTGAGCTTGAAGCGACAAGTAACTTGCGTTCTGGGTCATGTTTAAGGAAGGCAACAATGTCGTGACCTTCTTCCATATCGAGGAAGAAACGCATCGGCTGCCCCGCCCCACGGCCACCCGGCAATTTATCCGCGCCAAGCGTGTAGAAGCGTCCGTCCGTTGCAAAAATAACCAGCTTATCAGTGGTTTCCGCATGGAAAACAAAACGGCCTTTGTCACCTTCTTTGTATTTAAGGTCAGCTGTATTCTCGACATGCCCCTTGAGCGCCCGCACCCAACCTTTTTCAGAACACACAACTGTAATCGGCTCGCGCTCAACCATGGCTTCCAGTGGAACCGCATCAAGCTTTGGCGCATCTTCCAACACAGTCCGGCGACGCCCCAAAGGCGTTTTCGGGCCAAAGGTTTTCTTCAACTCTTTAACGCTGGTCGCAATATGTGCCCATTGGTCTTTTTCAGATGCAATCAGCGCTTTCAAGCCAGCGCCTTCTTTTGAGAGCAAATCATGCTCTTTACGAATTTCGATCTCTTCCAACTTATGAAGAGAACGCAAGCGCATATTCAAAATCGCTTCGGTCTGCGTTTCTGTCAGCTCAAACGCTGTCATCAATTCCTTTTTGGGTTCGTCTTCATATCGAATAATTCGAATGACTTCGTCCAAATTCAAAAAGGCAATCAAATAGCCTTCGAGCATTTCCAATCGATGCTCGATTTTACCCAACCGATATTGGCTGCGCCGCACCAAAACTTCTTGGCGATGGTCAAGCCAAGCCCGCAAAGCCTCCGCCAAGCTCAAAACGCCCGGCACTTGCCCCGCAGAAAGCACGTTCATGTTAAGCGGAATACGGTTTTCCAAATCCGTAATTCGGAACAAGGACTCCATCAAATGTTCTGGATCTACGTTCCGGCTCTTAGGCTCCAACACCAACCGAATTTCTTCCGCAGATTCATCCATAATGTCGCCTAACAAAGGCAACTTCCGGGCAAGCAACAGCTCCGCAATCCGTTCGATCAATTTAGACTTTTGCACTTGATAGGGAATTTCGGTGATGACAATTTGCCACCCACCTCGCGCAACCGTTTCCTTTTCCCAACGCGCCCGAACCCGAAAGCCCCCGCGCCCGGTTTCATAAGCCTGCTCAATCGTCGCGCGGTTTTCAATCAACACGCCGCCGGTTGGAAAGTCTGGCCCTTGAACAAAATCGACAAGCTTAGATGACTTCGCATTGGGGTGCTTGATCAGGTGCAAGGCAGCATCACACAGCTCCGCCACATTGTGGGGCGGAATACTGGTCGCCATGCCAACCGCAATCCCTGTCGAGCCATTCGCAAGCAAATGAGGGAAGTTAGCCGGAAGAACCACCGGTTCTTTTTCTTCGCCGTCATAGGTTTCGCGAAAATCAACGGTGTCTTCGTCAATCTGTTCCAGCAGGTATTCAGAAACTGCCGTCAGCCGTGCCTCGGTGTAACGCATGGCAGCGGCATTATCGCCATCCACATTACCAAAGTTACCCTGTCCATCGACAAGCAACCAGCGTACAGAGAAATCCTGCGCCAACCGCACCATGGCATCATAAATGGCCTGGTCTCCGTGCGGGTGAAACTTACCCATCACATCACCGACAACCCGAGCCGATTTCTTAAAGCCGGACTTTGGGTCCAGCTTGAGTTGACGCATTGTATAGAGGACACGCCGATGCACAGGCTTGAGGCCATCACGCACATCAGGCAAAGCCCGGTGCATGATAGTCGAGAGTGCATACGCCAAGTAACGCTCTTCAAGCGCTTGGCGGAGGCGAATTTCATCTTCGGGCAAATCTGGTGGTGTTACACGTGAGGTCATAAACTCGAATATACCGAGATTCGCGCGCTGTCACCCCGCCAAACCAATCTGATAGGCGAAAATCATCTGGATAACCCAAACAACCGCCTAAATTTCAGCTTTTGGCGTCAGACGTTTGTGCACAATATCGACCAATCGGGTCCGAGGCTCTGGCAAATGTCCTAAAAGGGGGCCAAAAAGTTGTTTCTCAAGGAAATAACCGGTCAGCGCCAGTCCATCCAAAACATCCCGCTCCGTTGTGTCCGCCCCCGTTGGACCTGTCAGGAAACCCGGTAAGGCCAGCAATTGGGCCTTATACTGCCCTGCACCTTCCACACACACAGCCCGGCCACTACGCGGCGAAACATACGCCAGCCCCTCCTTAACACCCGTCACCGCACAGGTGGCAAGGTCCAGTCCGAACCCAAGCTCTTGCAAAAGCCCCAACTCCCAACGCACATAGAGCATCGGCCAAATGTCGGGGTCTTCCAAATTGTCCATGAGAACTTCATAGGCAGAAAACAATGCCGAGTGCGCTTCACGTTCTGGCAACGCAGTCGCCACGCTTGAAGCGGCAGTTAAACCAGCGAGCGCAAAACCATCGTCAATCAATATGCCTGCACGGGCAGTCATCAATTCAACGCTATAAGAACCAAGGTGGTCTTCAAGTCTCGCCCGCCAATGCAACATTAAACTATTGCCCGGCTGCAAAACCGGGCGCAAGCGACGCGAACGCCCCCCGCGCACCAAACCAGAATGGCGCCCATGTTGAGCTGTCAGCATATCAACGATCACTGCATTTTCACCATGCAGCTTCACTGATAGGACAACCCCTTCATCTCGCCATTCCATAAATTACCCAAATTTAGATCTATTTATCCTTAGGAAATTCCAAGCCCATCATCTCATAACGCTCTGGGTCATCGCCCCACTTCTCACGCACTTTGACAAACAAAAAGAGATGGATCTTCATCCCAAACTCGTCTTGCATTTCTTCCCGCGCAAGTTTGCCGATGGTTTTAATGCCGTCACCATTTTTCCCGATGAGAATTTTCTTATGGCCATCTCGTTGTACATAGATGACCTGCTCAACACGGGCACTGCCATCTTTCTTTTCCTGCCAACTTTCTGTTTCCACAGTCAGCGAATAGGGAAGCTCTTGATGCAAACGCAAATAGAGCTTTTCGCGCGTGATTTCAGATGCCAAAGACCGCAAAGGCACATCCGCCATTTGGTCCTCAGGATAAAGCCAAGGCCCCACAGGCAACCGCCCCGCCAAATAGCCGCGCAGGTCTTCTACACCGTGGCCTTTTTCGGCCGAGATCATAAAGGTTTGCTCAAATGCAAACATCTCATTGAGTTCTTGCGTCAGCGCCAATAGTTTTTCGCGCACCAAAAGGTCAACTTTGTTGATCGCCAAAATAGCTTTACGTTTTTCTTTAATCAGCCCGGCAATGATGCGCTTCACATCCTCGTTGATGCCCCCTTGGCAATCAACCAGCAGCACCACCAAGTCAGCATCCGCCGCGCCGCTCCAAGCCGCAGTGACCATCGCCCGGTCTAACCGACGGCGGGGCGCAAAAATGCCCGGCGTATCAATAAAGACAAGCTGCGTATTTTCATGCAGAGCAATCCCGCGAATACGCGACCGCGTGGTTTGCACTTTATGGGTAACAATGGACACTTTGCCCCCAACCATCCGGTTGAGCAAAGTGGACTTACCCGCATTCGGCGCGCCTATAAGCGCAACAAACCCGCAATGGGGCGCTTCTTGAGCACCGTGTTCGTCTGTCATATTTTAACCTCTTCGCGCGCCAACAAAGCTTCAGCAGCCGCTTGTTCCGCCAATCTCTTGGATGTGCCTGTCGCAGAAATTGGGGAAACTCCGCTGATAGTCACTTTAATCTTAAATCGAGGTGCGTGGTCCGGTCCCTCGCGGCCCTCTTCTTCATAACGTGGAAGACCAAGCTTTTGCGCTTGCGCCCACTCTTGCAATGTTGTTTTAGGGTCCCGTGGCGGACGGATCATCCGTTCTAAAGGGCCGCGCCAATGGGCTTCCACAAATCGACGTGCCGCGGCGTATCCGCCATCAAGATAAAGAGCTGCAATCACAGCCTCGCACATATCAGCCAACACAGCCTTGCGCACAGCCGTACCAGAACGGCCTTCGCCTTTACTCAAAACCATATAGTCAGAAAATTTCAGCTTCGTCGCAATCTCAGCACAAAAGTCTGCACAGACCAGCGCATTGAGGCGCACCGCAAGATCACCCTCTGGATCGCTGGAATAGGTTTCATACAACATCTCAGCAACAAGCAACCCCAATACACGGTCGCCCACAAACTCAAGACGCTGATAATCCCCCTCACCCTTGAGGTCACCACTCGCATGGGTGACAGCACGACGCAACAATGCCACGTCATCAAAAGTGTGCTCTAGCACCTGTTGAAGGTCGTTCAGGGACCGACTTTGGTCCAAACCAAGTGTCGTTTTTGCAGAGTGTTTATTTTTGCTCATTCAATCGATCAGATCAAAAATTCGGCCCCAACGGGTCGCAGAAGGCCATTTCCAAAATTCCAACAAGCCCGCTGATTGATCCGTCGAAAAGAAAATAACATCCGCGCGTCCGACAAAGTTCTCAAACGGGACATATCCAACATCCAAACGGCTGTCGTTCGAATGATCCCGATTGTCACCCATCATGAAATAATGATTAATTGGCACACGGAATTCTTGCGTATTATCCACCGGCATCAAACCATCATCAAGCGTATTATAGCTCACACCATTTGGCATGGTTTCGCGGTATTGCGGAATGCGCCGCACATTCCCATTTGGGAACCGTTCAATGAAGTCTTCAATGCGCTCGCGTTTAACCGGCGTTCCATTGATATGCAGCACGCTATTGCGCACCTGAATTTTATCTCCCGGCAACCCCACCAATCGCTTAATGAAGTCCGTCCGGTTATCCTGCGGGGTCTTAAACACCACCACATCCCCACGCGCAGGCTCAGAACCCATAATACGGCCTGAAAAAAGATCGGGGCTAAAAGGCAGGGAATGTTTGGAGTAGCCATAAGAAAATTTGGATACAAACAGATAATCACCAATCAATAAGGTTGGCTTCATCGAACCAGAGGGAATGTTGAACGGTTGGAAGAAAAACGCACGAATGACCAAAGCGATCAGAAGCGCCACGCCAACGGTGCGCACAATTTCACTATTTGATTGGGAGCCTAAACTACGCACCCGGTCGGTAAATGACATTTTCTGCATTCCACCCGAAAGCGGACCCTCTATTCAATGAATCTCAGAAATTCTAACTCTGGACATAGGCATTTGTGAGACAGGGTACAACAAAAAAGGCCAAAACGTCCCGATTATGGCCAATTTACGCTATTTGGGGGCCGGAAGTGCCTGAATAATCACAATTGCCTGCGCATTCGGGTCATCGTCTGTAATCGTCAGCTGAATATCTGCCACCATACCAGACGGTGTAATCTTCTCCAGTCGCGCTAAAGCGCCCCCTGTAAGGTGGAGCGTCGGCGCCCCTGACCGCTTATTCACGACGCCCATATCACGCCAAAACACACCCTGATTAAGGCCAGTCCCCAACGCCTTAGCGCAGGCTTCTTTGGCAGCGAACCGCTTTGCATAAGACGCGGCCCGCTTCAGGCGTTTATCAGATTTTTGCTGCTCAATTTCGGTATAAATGCGGTCAACGAACCGCTGCCCGAACCGTTCCAATGAGTTTTCAATCCGCTCAATGTCAATGATGTCATTGCCAATACCAATAATCATCCCACAGCTCCTTATGGTTCATACCGAATTACACACGCCGCGCGCTTGATCCATCA
>JARGNZ010000006.1:0-78913 GCA_029209985.1 Parvibaculaceae bacterium | reverse complement strand
CGCGCTTGATCCATCAAATGGCGCATACGCAAAATAGCAGCTTCCAAACCGACAAAAACAGCCTCGCCAATCAGGAAATGGCCAATATTCAATTCTTTAACGCCCGGCAATGCGGCTACAGCTGAAACTGTATCATAGGTAATGCCATGCCCCGCATGTACTTCAAGCCCAAGTTCAGCGCCCTGACGCACCGCCTTTTCAATCCGCTCAAACTCAAACGCAGCGTCTTGAGTGCGCCCCTCCGCCAAGGCGTCACAATACGCCCCCACATGCAGCTCCACCACTGGTGCCCCCAGAGAGGCTGACGCAAGCAGTTGCTCAGAAGATGCTTCAATAAATAGCGATACCCGAGAACCATTTTCAGACAGAGATCGCACAAATGGCGCCAGATTGTTGTGCCCACCTGCAACATCCAGCCCCCCTTCTGTTGTGCGCTCCTCGCGTTTTTCAGGCACCAGACAAACCGCATGCGGCTTGTGGCGCAACGCAATGTCCAGCATTTCAGACGTGGCAGCCATTTCCAAATTGAGCGGCAAATCGATTTCAGCACTCAACCGCACAATATCGTCGTCCGAGATATGGCGTCGGTCCTCCCGCAAATGCGCAGTGATGCCATCTGCACCGGCGGCCGCTGCCATATGGGCGGCACGCAACGGGTCTGGGAGTGCGCCCCCTCGAGCATTTCGGATGGTTGCGACGTGATCAATGTTGATCCCCAGCCGCAATCGATTGGATGTATCAGAGGGAGTTTCAGTTAAAGACATGGAATCAATCCTTGGATCAACCAGCAAAGCACATGGCTCAAGCCGTTTCTTCAGTATTCAGGTCATCCAGAATTTTCTGCTTCTGGCGGCCTTTCGCGGCCAACGCATCCCGGCGTCGGATTTGATAAGCTTCAATCCCGGTTCGGCAAACAAAGTAAATGGGAATTGCCACAGCAATACCAATGGGAACCCCACCCACTGCCATTGGCAAAATCACATCGACAATTTGATCGAATGCACCCGACAATAACAGTTCCATGCTAATCTCACTTGGCACAGGCCCTTGAGACGCGCTGGTTTCCTGTCCTAGCATCCACAGACCTAAATCGTAGGTGCCAATCCAAATAAAAGGAAAAGTGATTGGGTTGCCAACAAAGGTGCCGAATGCTGAGGCAATAAGGTTGCCGCGAAAAATCCATGCAATGGCAAAAGCCATCATAAAGTGGAAGCCTAGAAAGGGCGTACAAGAAACAAAGGCCCCAGCAGCCACCCCCACAGCAATCGCATGAGCGGTGCCACTTAACCGCCAGACACGTTTCCAGCCATACTGCGCGACACGCAACCACCCGGAACGAGGCCAAAAGACCTCGCGCAATTTTTCGAGTGGATGCAATTCAACGCGGCGCTTAAACATGCCTACTTCGCCCTAAACCTATTTGAGCCCCCGGCTACCCGGTTTAATTGCCGGAATATCCTGCAGATGAGGCGGTAATTTGTCAGCCGCATACGTTTTAATATTAAGCGATGCCAAGGAGACCAATTTCACCCCTATCTTCGCCTTTCCACCTGAACGATCTATTAAGCACGCACCACCCACAACAACGCCGCCCAGCTCACGGATGGAAGCAATCGCCTCACGAGAAGACAGCCCCGTTGTCACAATATCTTCTACCATCAGGCATTTAGCGCCTTTCGGAATTTCAAAGCCGCGCCGAAGCGTAAAATCTCCGTCAACACGCTCCAAAAACATGGAGGGAACTTTTAATTGGCGGGCCATTTCATACCCCACAATCACGCCGCCCATTGCCGGGGAAACCACAAAATCAATATCTTTCTTGATTTCTTCACTCACCTTTACCGCCAATGCCCGGCAAAGCTTAGCCCCCCGCTTCGGGTCCATCATGGCCCGAGCTGATTGCAGATACATCTCACTATGAAGGCCTGACGACAGAACAAAATGACCATTGAGCAAAGCACCGGCTTTTTCGTATTCCTTCAGAACTTGTGATTCTTGCATGAGAGGTCTCCATTGGGGGAATTAAGTTAACAGGTTGCGCGCTGCCTTCATAAATCTGCGCGAGCCAATTGTCCATCACAGAGCACATACCCGCGAGAACCCGGCCAAAATAGAGCGAAAATGGGACCTTATTATATCCGGTAAGCTTGATTGACCAATGAAAGTCCATTCAAGGCACTCAAGATTCGATTGAGGTGCTTGCTATCACGCACATCAATTTCGATTTGAAGGTCATAAAAGTCCGCATCTCTTTGGTGCATCGTCATATTGCCAATATTACCTTCATAATCCGCCACCAAGCTTGCAATCGCCCCCAGCGCGCCCATTTGGTTGGCAAGCGTCACCTGCACCCGTCCGGCAAACAGACTTGGCGCATCTGGCGCAATATCCCAAACAACGTCAATCCAGCGTGCGCTATCGTCACTAAATTTTTCAAGCTCTGTGCTTTCAATGGCGTAAAGCATCACCCCACCGCCCGGCTGAACAATCCCCACCAAACGATCACCAGGCACCGCAAACAGATTCTCAGAAAATTCAATCGACTGGGCCGCCATCTGCGCTTTATTGACCAGAGCAACGAGGGCATGCCCCCCCTTGTTTACAGTCACGTGCCCACTCTGGTTGCGCGCTGATACGTCATCACCGCTGCCCGCGTGCGTTACCAGTTTTGGGAAAACAGCCCCAAGCACATCATGAGGGGCCAAATTGCCCTGTCCAACATCAGCGAGCAGCTCTTCAACTGTTTTATGATGAAGCGGCCCCAACGCACGTTCCAGCACTTTTGGACCCGCCCGTTTCTTAAATTGCTCAAAAAGGCTTTTCAGCATTTGCTTGCCAACCCGCGCAAACTCTTCTTGCTGGGCATGGCGCACCGCCCGGCGAATGGCAGAACGTGCCTTACCCGTTGCTACAATACCATCCCACGCCGCCAACGGCTGTTGGGCTTCTGAGGTGATGATATCAACCTCATCGCCATTTTTAAGCTCGCTGCGTAATGGCATATGCTGGCCATTGATTTTACTGCCGACACAATGGTCCCCGATATCGGTGTGTACGGCATAGGCAAAGTCAATCGAGGTGGCCCCACGCGGTAGCGAAATCAAACGCCCCTTTGGGGTGAAACAAAAAACCTGATCGGTAAACAATTGCAGCTTCGTATGCTCAAGAAACTCTTCCGGCGTACCGCCATGCTCCAGCAATTCAACAAGCTGGCTTAACCAACGAAACGTATTACCAAACTCATCTGAGGTTTGTACGTCATTGTTTTCTTTATAAAACCAGTGAGCTGCCACACCATATTCAGCAACCTCGTGCATGATCCGTGTACGGATTTGAACTTCCACCCGCTTGCGCTCTGGGCCAATAATCGTGGTATGGAGCGAGCGAT
Source organism: Parvibaculaceae bacterium (assembly GCA_029209985.1). Classification (GTDB taxonomy): domain Bacteria; phylum Pseudomonadota; class Alphaproteobacteria; order Parvibaculales; family Parvibaculaceae; genus NORP139. Next base: position 75,525 of record JARGNZ010000006.1, on the reverse strand, counting down.
ATCCATTGTTTTTGGGTGTGGAAATATAGTCCTTAAACCGACCCGGCACACTGCGCCAATTCCGGTGCAGCATACCTAAGGCCGCGTAGGCCGCTGCGTCATCATCAACAATGACGCGGAATCCGTAAATATCAGAAAGCTGCTCGAGCGAAACACTGCGGCGCTGCATTTTACGCCAAATCGAGAACGGCTTTTTCTCTCGCCCGTAAACTTCTACATTAAGACCATCCGCTGCCACGACCTGACGCAAATCATAGGCAATATTTTCAATAACATTTGAACTCTCCGCCCGCAATTCTGATAGGCGCTCAAGCAAAGTGGCACGGGCTTCTGAATGCAATTGCTCAAATGAGAGGTCTTCTAATTCCTCACGCACTTCATGCATGCCCATGCGGCCCGCCAGCGGCGCGTAAATATCAAGCGTCTCTTGCGCAATACGTTGGCGCTTTTCTTCTTTTTTGATGAAGTGCAACGTCCGCATATTGTGCAAGCGGTCAGCCAACTTCACCAACAAGACACGAATGTCATTTGACATCGCCAAAATAAATTTGCGGAAATTTTCAGCCTGTTTGGACTGTTCATTGTCCCACTCAAGCCGAGACAATTTAGTGACCCCGTCCACCATATTGGCGATCTTCTCACCAAAGAGCTGTTCAATCTCTTCATAGGTGGCTTCTGTGTCTTCAATCGTATCGTGAAGCAAGCCCGTCACAATGGTTGCCGCATCAAGCTTCAACTCAGTCAGAATACCGGCGACTTCGATGGGGTGTGAAAAGTACGGGTCCCCATTTGCGCGTTTCTGCATGCCGTGCATCTTCGTACCGTAAACATAAGCACGGTTAATCAACGCCTCATCCGCTTCTGGACTATACGCCAACACCCTATCGACAAGCTCATACTGACGCAGCATTCGTGGGAACTTCCTCTCCTAAAAATACGAGGCTCTCATAGTAATTTACGAAGCCAGAGACTCAAAACGCCGCCCAGTTGAACCGGGCGGCGCTGATTGTTGAGAATGTCTCAACGAAATTCAGTCGGTGAAATACCGAGTGCCCTATTTCTGAGGCGTATCCATTTGACTTTGTAGCGCCCGCAGAAGGTCTGCTTCGCTCATTTGGTCCAATGTATCAGGCGCATCAGGGGCGGCCCCACCAGCAGGTGAACCGAAGACAGAGTCAGCAAGCGATGTATCGCTCTCTGCAGAAGCGCCTCCAAATCCGCCAGACGCAGCAGGTTGTTCCGGTGCATTCCCGATCAAAGCCATTGGCTCCAACTCAGGCTCATCACGGTCAGCCCGTTTTTGCATGCTGGTCACAAGCTCTTCACGCACTTCTGCGGGAATGATTGTTTCATCAGCAATTTCACGCAAAGCCACAACCGGGTTCTTATCATTGTCCCGGTCAATCGTGATTTCGGCACCTGCAGAAACAGCCCGCGCCCGGTGGGCAGCCAGCAAAACCAATTCAAATCGGTTTGGTACCTTGTCAACGCAGTCTTCAACGGTCACGCGCGCCATGCGGTCACACTCCTAGCAAGTAATGAAGGGATTCCCTTCTATCTAATAAGAAATCCGGTGAAAAGCAAGAAAAACAATCAATTAGCCCTGATTTGGCACAAAAAAATGCCCCAAACCGCCCGAACACCCGCCAGCCCCTCAAACTTCTCCAAAGAACAGCTTTATGGCTGCACTTGGTAAATCCCCTCGCACGCTGCTGCCGGTAAATCAGCCACCAATTCTGAAACCATTTGTCCGGTTTGCGGATGGCGCCACTGCGGGCAAATTTCAGCTAAAGGCAGCAAGACAAATCCACGATGGACCAACTCAGGATGAGGTAAAGCCAAGGGTCGTGATGTCCACTCCTCCCCCGGCGCTGTGTCGGGCACCTCTTTCGGGATGACCACAGAACCGCGAAAATCAATCAAATCGAGATCAACTGCACGTTCCCCCCAGCGCACCCGCCGCTCTCGGCCAAAATCAGCTTCAATTTGGTGCAACAAATCCAACAAAGCCTCGGCATCCAAATCACTCTCAATCTGTGCCACCCCATTCACAAAGTCCGGCTGGGCGTCTGGGGTCATGGCAGGGGTTTTATACCAATGAGAACATTTCAGCACACGCACCCCATAGGAAGGCAAAGCCGCCATCACAGCGTCTAACGTCTCTAAAGGAGTGCCAGAGGCACTTGGCAGGTTTGCGCCCAAGGCAATAAGAAGCGGTGCCGACATGTGTTTTCCAATCTCCAAGGGGGGCGCTTTGGATGGTCCAGACGCCACCCCTTGCTCTTAATCGATAGGCGGTTTATCAGAAAACACCCGGCCCGTCGCCACCTTCGGCACGTAAAAGAGAGCAATATGACCTCGCCACAAAAAAACACACCACCAGAAGCGCCCCTTGATTGCCCCCTCTGCCCCCGATTAGTGGACTTTCGGACAGACAATCAAACCGCCCACCCTGATTGGTTCAATGCCCCTGTGCCTTCTTTTGGCGCAGAAACCGCAAAACTGCTGGTGATAGGGTTAGCCCCCGGCCTACAAGGGGCTAACCGCACTGGAAGGCCCTTTACCGGTGACTGGGCGGGAGACTTGCTCTACCCAACTTTGCTCAAATTCGGTTTTGCAAAAGGCACCTACGACTCACGGCCAGACGATGGCCTAGAGCTGGTTGATTGCATGATTTCAAATGCTGTGCGCTGCGTACCGCCGCAAAACAAACCCATTGGCGCAGAAATGAAAGCCTGCCGCCCATTTTTGGATGCGCGAATAGCTGCCCTGCCCAATCTAAAAGTCATCATTGCTCTGGGACGGATCGCTCACGAAAATACACTGACCGTTTTGAACCTCAAAAAGAGCGCCCACAAATTTGGCCACAACAGTGTTCACATCGTTTCAGAAGACCTTGTCATCATCGACAGCTACCATTGCTCGCGTTACAACACCAACACAGGCCGCCTCACCGAGGCCATGTTCCACGATGTTTTTGCCAACGCAAAAGCCCGCCTGTAAAGCCTACCAATAACGCTGCTCAGCCCATGGATCCGCTTCATTATGATAGCCGCGCTCTTCCCAGAACCCCGGTTTGTCCGTGGCAGAAAATTCAATCCGTTTGATCCATTTGGCACTTTTCCAAAAATACCAACTCGGCACAATCGCTCGAACGGGCGCCCCATGCTCACGGGTCAGAGGCTTGCCTTCCCAACTATGCGCAAACAGCATGTTTGGCTCAGACATCACATCCAATTTAATGTTGGTTGTATAGCCATCATAGGAATGGAAAATCACATGACGGGCTTCGGGCAATGGCCTAGCCAGCGCCACAATATGCGCCCCGGAAACACCGTCCCATTGGTTGTCATACCGGCTCCATGTGGTCACACAATGAATATCGCTGATCTGTGAAACCTGAGGCTGGTCTAAAAAGGTTTGGAAGTCCCACACAAGCGGGTTTTCAACAGCACCATCAATCACCAGCTCCCATGCCGTTTTAGGCACTTCAGGTTTAATCCCCAGATCCAGCACTGGCCACTTTTCAACCAAATGCTGCCCCGGTGGCAACCGTCGTTCGCGCAACGCATCTGGGTTGCCCGTAATATGTTTGCCCGCATCAGCCGTTTTTTGTTTGGATTGGATCAGCTTTTCTTTGATCTGCCCAATAAAGTCGATTTCTCTGTCGTCCTCATTCGCCATCACAAACCTCCACCTGATCGAATTTAACCACGGTCCCGCATCACACGGGCTTTATCACGCGCCCAGCTACGGTCTTTTTCAGCCTGACGCTTATCCGCCATGCGTTTACCTGACCCCAGCCCGATTTCCACTTTAACACGCCCCTGTTCGTTGAAATAAATTTTCAACGGAACCATCGTCATGCCTTTGCGATCAACTGCTGCACGCAACTTGTCAATTTCACGACGGTGCAGCAGCAACTTCCGTTTCCGGCGCGTTTCATGGTTGAAGCGATTGGCCTGCGCATATTCAGAAATATAGCAATTATGCAAAAAAAGCTCGCCGTCTTTGACTTGCGCAAATGCGTCTGCAAGGCTGGCTTGACCAGAGCGCAAGGCTTTCACCTCGGTGCCCACAAGCATCAAGCCCGCCTCGAAGACATCTCCGATGGCATAATTATAACGCGCCTTGCGATTATCAGCGATGATCTTTTTGCCATCATCACCTTTGCGTTTTTTTGCGCCACCAGATTTCGCTGACATCTATAAATGTCCGTCCTTAACCGTTCAACAAGCCCGCATGGCTCATCGCCGCACGCACCTGTGCTTTAGTACTCTCTGAAATATCAACCAACGGCAAGCGTTGCTCCTCAGAACCATGTCCCAAGAGAGAGAGTGCATACTTAGTGGGTCCCGGATTAGATTCAACAAAGAGCGCCACATGAAGCGGCATCAATTTATCTTGAATTTCCAACGCCCGTGCATAATCCCCCGCCAAAGTGGCGGATTGGAATTGCGAACACAAAGCCGGAGCGACATTAGCGGCAACCGAAATGCAGCCCTGCCCACCGTGTGCGTTGAAACCAAGCGCTGTGCCATCTTCACCAGACAATTGTAGAAACTCAGGCCCCATGGCCCCGCGCTGCAAACTGACACGGTTCAAATCACCCGTCGCATCTTTAACGCCAATAATGTTTTTAAGCTTGAACAGCTCTGTCATTGTCTCAACAGAAATATCAACTACAGACCGTCCCGGAATATTATAGAGCACGATCGGCAGATCTGAACATTCAGCCACAGCCTTAAAGTGCGCATAAAGCCCAGCTTGCGTTGGCTTGTTGTAATACGGTGCCACAACAAGACCAGCGTCTGCACCAACAGAGGCCGCATACTGTGTAAACTCAACAGCTTCGGCAGTGTTATTAGAACCTGTTCCTGCAATGACAGGCACCCGTTTATCAGCGATCTCAACACATAGTTTAATCACACTCTTATGCTCTTCAGCAGTAAGCGTGGGTGATTCACCCGTCGTGCCAACGGGCACGAGCCCATGTGTACCTTCACTGATCTGCCATTCGACCAGCTTGGTAAAGGCCTTCTCGTCAATTGCGCCGTTTGAAAACGGGGTAACGAGGGCCACGATAGATCCCTTAAACATCCTCTTGCTCCTGAAAGCGGGGGTTTGTGCCATACAGCGGCGCGGAACATACAAGCAAAACAGGGGTGTCGGCAAGGATATCCGCACTCCCACCACACCAGCAAACCTATTCCACAATGATCAACCAGACCCTAATCGCCCCTCCCTTTATGGTCACGGCATATTGAATCGATTGAAAGGTGCTTTTAGCCCTGTCTTGACCACATTTATACCCCAAGTTGCAACAATTCAGCACCTTGGGGGGTGAAATCCACCACAACCCCTCGTATCCTTTTGTGATCGACTCATAATTGCCATTTTATCCGGTATAAAATGAGGTCATTAGGGTGAAAATACCGTCGGCGGGGTCAAATACGCCGAACGCGAGTGTGAAATTGGAGCAAAGGGAGCGTATGAGCTGTCACCGTCAGGCGCAAAGGCAAATCGACAGGCAAGGGTCCCCGCATCGCACCTTCAGAAAAGCTGCACATGCTGCCCTTCTTACAGCCACATCCCTTTCAACTCTTTGTCTATTCAGCTTAACGGCAAGTACAAGTTCAGCAACCTCCACCCCTGTGCCGATCTCTAAACCTTCTGCGTCCTCCGCCTCACGCACCCCCTCCAAAATCCTTCCCCAAACCGATGCCGGTCGGCTCAAGGCAGCCTTTGATGCAGGAGCCCGAGGGCGCTGGTTTGATGTGCGCATGTTGGCGCAAAAAATAAATGACCCTGCAGCACAGCGCTTGCTCACATGGTGGCGATTGCGCACCAATGACAGCGGGGCAAATTTAGCGGAAATAACAGCCTTCCTCGACCAAAACCCCAACTGGCCCAGCCACAGCCGTTTACGCCGCAACGCCGAAAAAGCGCTCCTAGACTATCCAATGTCAGAGAGCGATATCATCAACTGGTTTTCAACCGAGCCGCCCCTCTCAGGGGAAGGCAAACTCAAATTAGCCGATGCCTATTTTAAAAGCGGAAACGTCACCGAGGCAAAATCTTGGGTAGCCCGCGCATGGGTAGACCACGATTTTGGCAAAAAGCGTGAAGCAGAAATTCTTGCCCAATACAGGCAATACCTCCCCCAAGCGGTTCATGAAGAGCGGCTGGCACGCTTGCTCTGGGAAAAGCGATATGCCAATGCACAGCGCATGCTTCATCTCGTCAACGCGGATGCAAAAGCCGTTGCCAAAACCCGCATCTCGTTGATGCGTCGGCGCAAAAGCGCACAAACCAACCTGCTTAATCTCCCCACACACCTGCGCAACCAGCCAGACATCCTCTATGATGAGGCCCGCTACCTGCGCCGCAAAGGCGAAGTCGATCGCGCCTTGCCCATCCTCCTCACCACCCCCACCCAACCGCATCAACATGACGGTGCCAACCAATGGTGGGTGGAACGCAAAATTATGGCGCGGAAGGCGCTCGCAAATGGTCAATTCCAAGAAGCCTATAATTTGGCGAAAGACCACGCCCATACCCGTGGCCTTAACTTTGCGGACGGTGAGTTTTTAGCAGGATGGATTGCCCTTCAATATCTCAATAAACCCAAAATTGCCGCCCAGCATTTTCAAACTCTCGCCCAAGGTGTGAAAACGCCCATCAGCAAATCTCGTGGCTACTATTGGCAAGCGCGCGCGGCCGATGCACTCGGCGAAAAGGAAAGTGCCACCCGCTTTTTTCAACAAGCCGCACAATATAAAGTTACCTTCTACGGGCAACTGGCCCAATCCACGTTGGACCAACAAGGGGGAACACGCACAAAGTTGGGGCTGACAACAACCGTGATTGCGACACCGAACAACCGTCAAAAGTTGGAAAGTGACTTACGAGTAAAAGCCCTGCGCCTGCTGTTTGAAATTGGCGATATAAAACTTGCGCGCACCTTTGCCTATCATCTGTCAAAAGACCTCAAGTTAGCAGATCAGATTGCAAGCTTGTCAGACCTGCTTCTCGAAGAAGGCCACCCCAACCTGTCCGTGCGCGCCGCCAAAGTTGCCGCCCGTAACAACATCGTACTGCCGCAAAGGTCTTACCCAACCAGCGTGCTGCCCGCCTACAAAAAACGTGGCCCCCGCGTTGAAGAACCTTTGGTCTATGGCTTGTCACGCCAAGAAAGTGAATTCAACCCCAAGGCTATTAGCCATGCAGGCGCGCGTGGACTGATGCAATTAATGCCGGGCACCGCCCGCATTGTCGCCCGTCAAATCAACGTGCCTTACCGCAAAAGCAAACTCACATCAGACCCCGCCTATAACGCCATGCTCGGAAGCGCCCACTTAGGAGACTTGGTCAATCAATTCCAAGGCTCCTACATTATGACCATTGCCGCCTACAACGCAGGCGCACGCCGTGTGGATGAATGGGTAGACAAATACGGCGACCCCCGATCATCGGCTGTGGATCCGATTGATTGGGTGGAGAACATTCCCTTTACCGAAACGCGCAACTACGTTCAGCGTGTTCTTGAAAATGTGCAAGTCTACCGGGACCGTCTAAGCCACGGCACAGAACCCCTGCGCCTTGCACAAGACCTAAACAGATACACCGGCCCTGCATTTAATGCCGCGCGTCCAATCCCACAAGCCACTGTAAAAACAGCGCGCCCGCCCCAACAGCCTTATAAGGGAAAAGCCGTACCGCCAACCCCAAGCCAACCAGCTCAAGCCACGCCCCAACCAGCACCGCGTGCCACCCCAACAACACCAATCGCGAAACTAAAGGCGGCACCAAAAGCCTCAACACCTGTGGCACCCAAGACGGCCCCTACTCCTGCGCCAGCACCTATGGGCACGACGCCAACACACCAACCCAGCCTTACTCTTAAAGCTCCGTCAGCCACAAAACTGCCTGTGAGGCAACCAGGACAAATGCAGCCGATTGTGGAAGACGGAGAAACACCAATCGTCCTCAACCAACCGCAAGCGGCAAAGGGCGTGCCTACACCGTCTCAAGCGATTGTATTGAAGCCGCCAAAACAGCCAAAACAAATTGGCTTAGACGAAGGTCGCGCTCCGATCAGTCGTTAGTCCACGCAACCCGGCTCCATCTAAAATCAAGCCACGTCATCACGCACATAAACACGGCCGGAAAAAACACCCCCGGTGAATCAATCACAAGGTTTTCCGGCGGCAGACATCCTGTCGCGACATCCACCAGATGCAAAATTGCGTGTGCGACCAGCCATAGTGATACAATCGACAAAAGAATATGCCGAGCAGAGCGCACCCGCAGCGCAGCAAAAAGAGCAAGGGCTAACAGCCCATACGTAAAGCCTACGTCTTTGACTAAGTGCGGATTATAATCCCCAGTGGACGCAACGCCGGGTATAGACCAAAACCATTCTTCCGGTGCCGCCATCATAAAAACACCATTGGCGAGTAGAAGACCGCCGATAATCACAAAGCTACCATTTGCAAAATACGGCCACCAATTTCCACGGCTTCGATCAGTCATTTTATACCCTCCCAGAGTTTCCGACCGCTCACCATGGCAAAGCATCATCGCTGTGGGTAGAACCAATTATCCATACAAAACAGGCCGTCCAAATACCGCTCAACCCCTTTGTTTCTTTTGTTACTCATCCATAGATTCATGGGTAAGATAAGCACCTCTTCCATGCAGATAGGCAGTCTCATGAACTACTCAGAATTTAACTACACGACCCAAGCCGGCCTAAAGCTTTACGCCCGCGAGTATGGCAGCAGGCAAAGCGCCCGTGTGCCTGTTCTCTGTCTGCCTGGCCTGACCCGCAACAGTAAAGACTTCCACGCCATTGCCTCTCACTTAGCCCCCCATCGCCGGGTACTATGCCCAGACTTTAGAGGACGTGGAAAATCTGAATATGCAGAGAGCTGGACAGATTATTCATCAGAAGCTGAAATGCGCGACACCCTAGACCTACTCGCTGCAACAGGCGTGCATAAAGTCATCGCGCTTGGCACCTCGCGCGGAGGGCTCGTCACCCTACAAATGGCCCTTCAACGCCCGACACTTTTCAAAGGCGTGATGCTCAACGATATCGGCCCAGAAATTGCCCCAACCGGTATCAAACGCATTGCAGGCTATGCCGGAAAAATATCTGCGCCCGATAGTTGGAACATGGCCGCTATTCTCCTACGTCAGATGAATGACCAATATTTTCCCACGTTAACGGGAGAGGAATGGCATACATTTGCCCATCAGTCCTACCGCGATGAGAACGGCAAGCCGGCAATAGACTACGACATCCAAATAGGTACAGGCCTGCGCCGTGCACTTGCCCTCACCCGCGGAAAACTTCCCACAATGTGGCGTGAGTTTAAGGCCCTCAACCATGTGCCCCTCCTCATCTTGCGCGGGGAATATTCTGACCTGCTCTCACCAGATAGCGCCAAACGCATGGTGCATGAACACCCGAATGCGACACTAGTGACCATTCCCAATCAAGGCCACGCCCCACTCTTAAATGAGAAAAACTCATTTGCCGCAATTGACGCATTTTTAGCGCAAGTGGATGCGTGAAGGCCAAACGATCTAATAGGTAGCCACTGAAATAACAATCATCCCAACTGAAACAAAGCACCCAACGCTTGGAACCCACATCGGAAATTTAAGCCCGCCTTTATAGCCTCCCGCTGTGGGCACACCGCGTGCTTCTTTGAGACGTAATGCCACAAGGGAAGCGTTGACGAGAGAAAAAACCGCCAGCGTCACCAAGGACGTGACCGTAGCCATTTCCACAATTGGAAAAAATAGGGCGAGCGACAAGATCAGTATGCCAACAGTCGCAATGGCAACAACCGGTGTACGCGTCGTCTGCCACACAAACCCAAAAGCCGTTGGCAGCCATCCTTTGCGCGCGACACCGTAGACCAAGCGAGACGCCATAATCATTTGAATAAGCGCTCCATTCAAAACCGCAAAAATGGCAATGATACTAAGCACTGAAGAATCTTGCCCCGTCACAGCTTCATAAACTCGCGCCAGAGGTGCCTCAGAAGCGCTTAACTCATCAACCGGCACCGCAAGAAGCGCAATCACAGAGAGAAGCAAATACAGCGTACTTGCCCCCGCAATCGTAATAAGAACCGCCTTAGGAAAGACCCGAGCAGGCTCTTTCACCTCCTCGATCACATTTGCCATATCTTCAAATCCGATATAGGCAAAAAAGGCCAACAATGCTCCTGCAAAAATGCCCGCAAAAGAAAACGGGGCAGCAGACAATTCGATCAAAGGCGTTGGATCCACAAGTGCCTGTGTGATTAACGGGAAGCCCGGAACCACGACCATCAACAATCCAGCCAGTTCAACAACAGTAATAATGGCCGAAATCGTTACCGATTCAGTGATGCCCCACACGGTAACACCGCTCAGAAAAATCACGACTACCGAGATCACAAACCATGCAGGCACCGGGATCAATTCGTTGAGGTATCCCACAAAACCAATGATAACAACTGCCGATGACAACAACCCAGTTGCAGCCACTAACAAGCCAACAGTCATCGCTAACCACCGTTGGCCGAACCCGGCTTCGACATACAAAACCTCCCCCGCACTCCGCCAAAACCGCGACCCCAATTCTGCATAGGAGCAGCCAGTGAACCCAGCCAAAACAGAAGCGATCAAAAATGAGACAGGCGCATAGACCCCCGCTTCCCCCGAGACCTTGCCGACAAGAACATAGATGCCCGCACCAATGGTAACCCCCAATCCATAGAGCGTCAGCAAAGGCAGCCCAAGAGACCGTTTGAGCGGCGTTGCCTGTTCGGCTTGCAGCGCCGCATCGCCCCCCTCACCAACCTCTTGCAAAGGTCTCAGATCCGTTTTCCCATTATCATTTTCGCGCATATCACACTCTCGAAATTTCAAAAAGCGCCCTAAGGTCGGCCAGCCATTCACGCTCACCCTGACACCTTAGGCATCAATCCACATTGATACCAATCAACTTGTTTGAGATATGTCAGCCGCTCCAGCCCCGTGTAATTTTCAACATATGATTTGCCCCCCGTTGAAACTCAAACGGCACAGAAACCTCCTGAGCGCAAAACCCAGCTTGCCGTAACGCATCAATAACAGCAAATAAATGGCTAGATGGGCGTCCATCCAAATTCAACAAAGGAAAGATCCGCACCTCACGGCCAACCCGCGCAAGCTCCTGTACCGCCTCAATATGGAAATGTGTATCCAGCTCATCCCCGTATAAAAACAAAAGGTGTGAACAGGTCACCAAGTCGAAACTTTGGTCAGCAAAGGGCAACATCGGCAACGCCCCCGGAAGATAGCGCGCCGGATGCTTTTGCCGGTCAGCCAGAAAAAGTTCCAATGCCTGAGTGCGCAATTCAGCGACACGTCGTTCATCCCCATAATGGCTCCAGACAAAACGATGCTGCACATGCGCCATGCCCTCCTGCATCACACGCCGCGTGCGCAAAAATTCATCTCTAATCGATGCGTCATCCTCATGATAAAGCGGGTCTAGCGCAAAAGCATGGGCACCCGTTTGCGCTGCTTCCCCCCGAAAAGAAGACGGCCCCCCTCCCACATCCAACACGCGCACGCCTGCCAGGTCAGGGAGGTCAAAAAAGGCTTGGTACTCACTCAACCGACGGCCCCAAGGCACAATTCCCGGCAATTTCAATTCACTCATCATCATCTCCATGAGACCGCTTACAGCAACCTCATGATTTCCAATGACACAAACCGGAATCAAAAAGCCGCCCATCAAGGCGGCCAATAGTCATTCAAACACGCTAACGGCCCGCCTTAAAAGACGGTCCACCAATCCTGAAAACAATCAAAGTTTTCTCTCGTAAACATATTCAACTGACCAAAATAAACAAACACAGGCGCATACTACGGTTTTCTAACATCGTGTCCATCTGTTTCACGAACGGCACCCACGCCCTACGGATAAAACCAAATATCTGAAATAAACAAAAAGTCGATGCCCAAAATGTCACACTGCCTTACTGAATATATCTAAACGTTATAATTTGTTGATAATAATTATCAAAAGCATTAGCAAGCAGTCACCGACCCCGGGTGATGCTCCACGTCGAAAGACAGATGCCTCACTCCCTAAAACTGAAAATGCAATAATTAGGGGTTATCATGTACTCACAACGACTTCCTTCAAAAGGAATCCCACACCTAAAACGACCTTACAAATTCCTTACACTTTCTCTTGCTCTGCCTGCTTTATTTTTCATGGCACCTTTAGGCGTACAAGCCGAAGACACATCCACAGCCCCACCAACACTGACAGAGCAACCAGTCGCCGAAACGCAAGAAATACTAAATGATACGAATCTGGAAACAATCTACGTCGTCTCCCCAACAGTTTTTCAGAAATTAGGTGGTGATTCTGGGGCAGATACAGGCACCAGCCATCTCTCTCAAGAAAACTTTCAAGCGCGTGTCGATGGTTCTGGCGATGCAAACAGCTTTCTGCGCTCAATGCCCAATGTACAATATATTGACGATACTAACGATGATGCAGGTGAAGATGGTCAGGATGTCATTAATCTACGACCTCGAGAATTCTCTATCTCTGGTGCTGGTTTCGATGAAAACAACATAATGCTGAACGGCGTTACCATTAACACCATCACCGGCTCCACTGAAAAGTCAGCAGCGATTTTAGATAGTGATGAAAACACGCCAAATGCAGATTTAGTATATGGATTACACTCACAGGCTATCTTCGTCCCCTCAGCCTTTGTTAACACTGTCACACTTACCGATAGCAACGCTTCAAGTGAATACGGTGAATTCCAAGGTGGCGTTGTCGAATACGAGCTGATTAAACCACCTAAAGATGGCATTATCGCCAGTGTCGATGTCAGCTTTCAAAATGATGAGATGGTGAACTATAAGCTAGGCACAGAAGATGGCGATAACCCGAAAAACCGCCAGGCACCAACTTTCACAAAGTGGAAAAAAGCGGCATCTTTTGGCGCCCCCCTTACAGATAAAACAAGCTTCTTGTTCGCTGTAAGCCAGCAAAATGCAAAAACTGCCAAACAAAAAGATTATGAATTTTTCGATGCCTGGGCACACGAAGAATCAGAAAATATCTTTCTGCATGGGTCATTCACTTACGAAAGTGAGATAGGCCAGTGGACTTTTGAAACCTCGTACACCGACTACTATCAAGATTTCGAAAGTGTGTCCTGGTTAGATATGGAACTAGATATTGCAAGCTATGGCATCACAAACCAGCTCAGGCACGAAGCAAGTGTCGAGACACTCGAAATCCTTGGGTTGCAAATCCAAGACATTCAAATGCAATCAATCGCTTACTACAACGATAATTACACAACGAACAATTCCAACGCCCAAATTGCTTATTCTTATACAAAACGAGAAAGCGATGGTTGGGTCGACCCAAGTATTGACTGGTGTCAAGAAGACGGCACCTCAACCACCTGCCGCCGAGGAGGATTTGGGGACAAAGAACAAGGACAAACCGCGGTCGGCTTAAAATCAAAAGTCACAGGTGAGTTGTTAGGTGGAAACTTTAAAGTTGGAGGAGAAGTTCGTAACATCGAAGCCACTCGAAAACGTGACGATTTCACCTATTACACTGCGACAGAAACAATCGGCGATGCTGAAGATGATCCTTGGTTTCTTGCAACAGGTTTTACATGCCTTGATGCAAATGACCCTCATTGTTCCCAATATCAATATGCCGATATTTATGCCCAGTGGGATGCATTTAACACAACCGTACATTTGTTCTCATTAAACGGCTATGCTGAATGGGAACAAAAGTGGGATTGGTTCGATATACGTGCCGGCTTGCGAATAGACTACGCAGATTACCTCGAAAATATAAACATCGCACCTCGCGTGGTCGGAACAATCACACCTTGGTCTTGGGCAGATTTCTCTCTAGGTTATAACCGGTACTACAATGCCAACGAACTAGTTTATGCCATTAGAGATAACCAGCCTCGAGGGCAATCATTCGCAAGGGTTCACGATGCTGTAGGCAATGTAACCAACAGCTGGACGATGAAAACAGACACTGGCGAATACAATTACAAGCAAAGCGGTGTATCAACTCCCTACACAGATGAAATCACTGCGAGCCTTAAAGTAGAAGAGCCTGTGCTCGGCGGGCAAATACGTTTAAGAGCAGTCGATAGAAACTCAAGGGATCAATTCACCCGTTCAGGCTCCACAACCAATGCAACCCTCACGAATGGTGGTAGCTCTAGCTACAGGTCGCTGACTGCAGAATACGTAAACGAATGGACAGAAACAGAAGTTAAAAACCTTGATAAAGTTAGTGTCGCGCTATCCGCTACCTATTCAGAAAGTTCAATGGATTCTGATAACTACTTTGATGATGACTTCTTCGAAGACTTAATTTTCTATGATGGGAAATCATACACCCCTGCCAGCTTCTCGCTTGTAACAGGTAATTTGGATATTCCAGTCCGGGTAAATATGTCGATTGGGACCCAGTGGCTGAATAATGCACTATCTGTAGATCTGAGCACCGACCTCAACATGCCTTATAGAGGGGTCATAGACTCTGACAATAACATCACCTTTGAGGGGCGTAACCATGACGTTTGGATTGACAAAGACTATGGAGCGACACTTTATACAGATATGAGTGCCAAATACACTTTTGCACCTTCTGGGTATGGTAACTTTTATGGGAAAATGAAAGTTACAAACATTTTTGATGCGATCGGTAATAGAGTTGCCAATGATGACCGCCCGTATATTCGTGGTAGAGCATTTTGGCTTTCTGTCGGGGCAAGTTTCTAATCATGTATAAACGTCACCGACCAAACTTGATTAGAAAAACTAATATAAGTCCAATGGCACGAATGCGTCTCACCTCATTCGTTGCCATTGGGTTTTCATTAGCCGGAACCGTATTATTCTCCAGTTGGGTTCATGCTGACAGCGTCCGTAATGATGTCCCGCCACCCAACTTCAAAAAAATTTATGCACAACCCTCTTCCATGTGGCCAGCCCCCTTTCTCAAAAAAGAAGTCACAGATTACATTGAACTTGGGGCATTAAAAAAACAACCCCCACAAGACACGGTTGAACGACAGAAAGCTAAACTCGGAAAACTTCTTTTCGAAGACCCTGTTTTGTCTGCCTCTAGCCAAATCTCGTGCCAAAGTTGCCACAACCAAGAACTTGCTTGGGGTGATGGATTACGAACATCTTTCGGTCACGACAGAAAAAAAGGAAAGCGGAACGCCCCTAGTCTTTTTTCTGCATCTTATCGGAAGACCCTTTTTTGGGACGGAAGGGCAAAAGATCTACCAAGCCAAGCTATGGGCCCGCTAACAGCATCTGATGAAATGGCCAATCAGAATATGAACACTTTAGTTTCAAAGCTCGCCGAAAACCCAGATTATGTTGCCCAGTTCAGGAAAATATATCGGTCAGACCAGCCTATTCAGCTGCAGTGGATACTAGATTCCCTCAGGGCTTTTCAAACAACGTTAGAAAAGACTACAAGGTTTGATCGTTTTTTAACCGGCGACCTAAAACAAATGACGGAAGAGGAATTACATGGACTGCATATCTTTCGAACAAAGGCAGGGTGTGCAAACTGCCATCACGGACCTTTGTTAACCGATGAAAAATTTCACAACATTGGCTTGAGTTACTACGGCCGAAAATTCGAAGACCTCGGGCGTTACCACGTTACTGGCGATCCTTTAGATGCTGGAAAATTTCGCACGCCAAGCTTGCGCCATGTAAAAAAAACTGGGCCATACATGCACAATGGTCTTTTCCCGAGCATAATAGGAGTCGTCAATATTTATGCAGCGGGCGGAGGACGTGTATCGCCCAACCGACGCAAAGGTGTAGACGACATGATCTTTGAGGGTGCCTCAACGACGTCACCCCTTATTACAGAGTTCAAACTTAGCAGAAAAGAACGTGCCGCATTGGTCGCATTTCTCAGTGCGCTCTAAAAGGCCAGAGTACGCTTGTGCAAAGCGTTGCGGAATAAAGACCTCAAGTATTCAAATAAGAAAGGCCGGAGAAAACCTCCGGCCTTTCTTCAAATCACTATCAATTAAGGGTGGTGCGCCGCGCGGGCGGTTGACCGGCGCATCGCGCGCTGTGCTGCGGTGGACTTCTTGCGAAGCGCTCCGTTGAATGCAGCCCATTCTGCTTTGGTGTGATGATTATCTATACCAACATGGTCACGTTGTGAGCCTTCTTTGACCTCGGCTCCCAACATCCATTTACGCATAAAGTAACTCGTCATTGCAGTCTCCTTTCCAGCGCTACCGATATTTCGGCTCCGCTTCTCATCAGCGCTATCGGTAAATCCGATTCCGCTTATCTGCATGTTGATTATAGGAAGGTTAAAACTGAAGACGAGCTTTTAAGTGACATTTTTTTGACAAACCAACCCATTTTGAGGCGTTTTTCCCGACCGTCAGTCAAAACAGGCATTCCGAAGCAAACCTACCCACCAATAGATCACACGAACGCTTATGCAAATTTTTCCATCGCATAGTCATACAGCTTTTGATCCCACTTGGTGCAACGATCAATCAAAGCAAGAAGCTCATCATCACGCTCATACGTCTTTTTATGGTCTGTCGCATTGTTGGTGACAATTTTTTTACCACCGACACCGATCAACCCGCACAGTTTTTCTAAGTCACGCCCGAAGCTATTTTGAAAACCAACAAAGTCGAAAGTGTCCAAGTTCCGCTTGGCAGTCTCGAACAATCCTTCCCACTCCTCATCCGTTGTAAACCGGTGGTCCAACTGCCCACCAAACATACGGACCATGACATTATCCAACTGCCAAAAAGTTGAATCATCTGTATTCGTCAGAAAATCTCTAAAAGACCAATCTTCGTGCCTTCCGGTAAGAGAGATAAATTTCCAACCCTGATCGCTACAGAAAAAATTATACGCACTTTGCAAACGCTCAACTGGATTTCTCAAAAATGTAAATCGAAAATCCTGATCGCTTGCTCCCATCTTAGCGTATGTGCTCCAGTCAAAATGCCCATAAATAAAACGTGCTTTACGTGCAAATTTCAGCTTCTCATCCAAGCGCTCTGCATGATGTTTAGTATGGACCAGCACAGTAGGCCTACGCCCCAAAATTCTCTCAAAACGCGTCTTTCCCAAATACTTCTCCAAATGGGTGTAAACAGTGGAGCCAGCACATTTAGGAACATGAAAAAAGACAATCCGGGACATGAGAAACCTTCAGCAACATCAAACCTAACCAATGGTTAGACAAGACATAGCCATAAGGCAAAGAAAAACTCATTAATCATTAAGCATAATCAAAGGATGTAAGAAACTCAGCCCGCCTCACTTTTGATTGACAGCTGTTCACACGACCGTACGGCAAACGCAACTGCCCAGCCACAATGATGAAATGAATTTGAAAGGGAAATGGCGGAGAGGAAGGGATTCGAACCCTCGAGACAGTTCAACACCGCCTACTCCCTTAGCAGGGGAGCGCCTTCAGCCACTCGGCCACCTCTCCACCGCCGTGTATGCCTGAGAGGCCCGCGCGTATCAAGCGTCTTTTCATATTTTCGCAACAAAAATTGGGGAGAACCTATCCCAAAGCACCAAGCCGCCCATTTTAGCCGCTTTAAGCGCCAAAACTCCCTAGCTTCTCTCAATTTCACCCCCAACCAATCATCTCCACCTTGCATAAAGTTGTGCGAAACATAATATGCACTTTATGCGCTTTTCGATTCGACATATCGCCCTCATAAGTGGACTTGCGGCGGGCCTAATACTCGCCCTTCCCCACACCCACGATGCCCACGCATCCAGCAAAAAGGCCACGAGCGGCCTTGCAGGCTCGATCGTGCCCGCTTCGGTTGTGTCTGTGTATGACGGAGATACTTTGACCGTAGATGCTTTTCCGTGGCCCGGCCAAACCCAACGCACCAGCGTGCGCATCAATGGCATTGATACCGCCGAGATGCGGGGTAAATGCCCCCTTGAGAAAGAAAAGGCGCGCGCCGCAAAAGCACGCACCATTGAACTGGCAGGCGACGCCGTGACCCTCGTCAACATCCACCTCGGAAAATATGCCGGTCGGGTTGTCGCATCAGTCATTTTGCAAGATGGTCGCGATCTCGCAACGGTTCTCATCGACGATGGTTTTGCACGTCCTTACTCTGGCAAAGGGGCACGCAAGAGCTGGTGTCACCTAGCCTCCTCAGACTAACCCAAAAGCAACGGCATCATTTAGCAACCATCACATAACGGTTCAAAAACTCAACGAGCTGACTTGAAACGTCCTCAGGCTTTTCAAGCTGTGGAAAATGCCCCGCGCCCTTCACAACATGTAATTGATACGCGCCGGAAAAGGCTTCTTTAGACACCTCGAACCTATCGGCACCGACAGCCCCATCTAACTCGCCGGCCATAAGTAGCGAAGGCATGGGGAAAATTGTTTGCGCCGTCGCAGCCCCCTTCTGGTCTTCTTCAGAAGAAAAGATTGCCCAATAATATCCCAACACCTGTCCAACAACGCCTTCTTGCGCAAGCGTCGCTTTCAAGTCTTTCATATCATCTACTGGCAAAACATATCCAGGCGCTGCCCAACTTTCATAAATGCCGTCGATGTGCGCGAAGTCATTACGGGCAACCATCCACTCAGCCCATGGGAATTGATAATAAAGGAAATGCGGGGCACTCAATAACAACGTCGGATCACCTGCCAGCGCATTGGGCGCAGGAATGGCCAGGGTCACAAGCGCCGGCACTTTTTCAGGGGCGTGAGCTGCCGCATTATAAACCGCCGTCGCACCCCAATCATGACCAACAAGAACAGCCCGCCCGTCACCTAAAGCATCAATCAATGCCAGAACGTCGCCTTGAAGAGCAATAGGGCTGTAATCCCCATCAGCCGGTGCTGTGGTTGGTGGATAGCCACGCATGTGAATGGCATAGCTGTGATACCCCGCAGCCGACAAAGCGCGCTGCACCTCTCCCCAGCTTCCTGCACGTTCTGGATAACCGTGAAAGAGAAGAACCACAGGCCGCTCAGGGGCATCCGCCCGCGCCCCCGCACCGCGCTCCGGCTTATACTCAATATAACCGAACTCAAGCTCATGAGCTTTTATGGTGCCCTCTATCGACTCCTGCACCGAATAGGCAGGCGAAACAAATAGAACGCCAACGAAGAACCACCCAAGGCTAACCCGCATGAGGCTTTTTAGCATCGCGTTAGAATGCACACCCATCTCCGTTCAAAATTAGAACCTACTTGAGTGTGGGCTTATTCTCGCAGATATAGCAATCAAAATTTAAGGGGCAGCCGTTGAAACAGCCGCCCCTATTAAAAAATCATACGCGCGTAAACACGTCGCTCACATTAATCGTCGTGATACCGCACAAGCCCTTCTTGGGCCACAGAGGCAACCAATTTGCCTTCGCGGGTATAAATGCTGCCTCGATTGAACCCCCGCGCGCCCTGCGCACTTGGCGCGTCTTGCGCATACAGCAACCAATCGTCCATTTTCACTGGATGGTGAAACCACAAGGCATGATCAAGGCTGGCAGATTGTAATTTCCCTGATACCCAACTTACCCCATGAGGGCGCGAGCATGTATCGAGCAACGTCATATCTGAGGCATAGGCAAGCATGGCTTGGTTCAAGCGTATATCATCTGGCACCGGGCTAGTGGCGCGCATCCATACATCTTGAAACGGTTCTGCTTTTTGCGGATTGATAAAGTCCTGAGGATTGACGGGCCGAATTTCGATGGGGCGTGGGCGCGCAAAATGCGTCGCAATTGCTTCTGGCAACTTGTCGGCAATTTTCTCACGGCGCTCGCGGTCCGTTGGAAGCGCCTCAGGCATCGCCACATCTGGCATATCAATCTGATGTTCAAATCCATCTTCTTGAATTTGGAATGAAGCGGCTAAATTGAAAATTTGCTTGCCATGTTGAATCGCAACAACCCGACGCGTCGTAAAACTCCGTCCATCCCGGGCCCGGTCCACCTCATAAAGAATTGGAATATGCGGGTCCCCTGGCCGAATAAAATATGCATGGAGAGAGTGGCAAATTCGGTCGTCAGGGACAGTCCGATAGGCCGCCACAAGGGCTTGCGCAATCACCTGACCGCCAAAAACACGCTGCCACGTTACTTCTGGATTGTGCCCACGGAAAAGGTTTTGCTCAATAACTTCCAAATCCAATAAGGAAATCAGGTCTTCAACAGCATCTGTCATACACGTCACTCCAATGAGCCACCCAACCAGCGGCGCTCTATTATAACGGGATTCGCCTAGCGAAAACGGAATGAAGTGAACTTTTACCCCTCAACCCTACCATACGCCCAAACTTATAGAGCCAAGACGAGGGGCAACAACGATTAGTGTTGTTGCAACCACTCACGTGCTTGGCGCTGAGCTTCAGCAATTTGCGATGGTTCCATTTCGCGTGCCATGTCTGAGCGGCGGTCTTGCGCTTCCGAGCTGCCACGTAAAGCAGCAAGGTTGAACCATTTGTGGGCAACCACAAAGTCCACATCAACACCACTACCTGTTGAATAAATCAAACCCAAATTATAGAGCGCATCGCTTTGACCAGCTTGCGCCGCCAACTCACATTGCTCAAGTGTACCATGTTCTACACGTGCCATATTCGCCTCCATCAAATTCCTGTCCCACCCAGGACAAGTTCCCCAAATTGCTTCCAACAGCAATCTCATGAGGTGAATGAAGCCACGGGGCATTTAAAAAAATGGTTAACGGCACGCAGAAAAATGACGCCCCCGGACTAAAGTCAAAAATTTCGTTCAAAACTTCACGACACAGGAGAAATACACAAGCAAAATCAATAGGATAAGAAAATGCCACACACACAAAAAAAATCCAACGCATACGAACCGTATATACGTTGGATTCACAAAAATAGGACCAATTGTCTGAGTGAAATTAGCCAAAATCAAAAAATGCAAGGGCCTTATCGCGCTAAACCTTAGGCACCAACATACCCTTTTGAACCGCCGGACGTTCACCGACAGCCTTGAGCCAACGCCCAACATGAGCGCCCTTACCTATAATTTCGGGCTTCGCCGATTTTATCAAATCATAGCCAATAGCAAGCCATGGATAGATCAGCATATCGGCGATCGAATACTCTCCAGCCACAAACTCATTGTCCGTAAGCTGAGTATTAAGCACATTCATCAGGCGTGCACTTTCTGAAATGTAGCGATCAATGGCATAAGGAATTTGTTCAGGCGCTGTGTTCACAAAAAAGCTGGCCTGCCCCATCATTGGCCCCAGACCACCCATTTGCCAAAAGCTCCACTCCAACACCTTCGCCCGTGCGGCACCAGAAGCAGGAAGGAATTGCCCCGTTTTATCCGCTAGGTACATAAGAATGGCACCAGATTCAAAAACTGATACGTCCCCCTCAGGGGTCGCGCGATCAATAATTGCAGGAATACGATTGTTCGGGCTGATAGAGAGGAACGCCGGATCAAACTGTTCATCTTGAGTGAGATTGACAGTATGGGGCGTATATTCCAGCCCCGTTTCTTCCAGCATAATGGAAACCTTGCGGCCGTTTGGTGTTGTCCAAGTATATAAATCGATCATATATGCCTCCCGCATAAGGAATGAGATCGCCTCTATGTAAGGTCAACTCGCCAACCTACAAGAGCCAAACCAATGCCGGAGAGCACACCGCCACCTATCTAGTATTCGACTGTGACTTCCACATGGTGGTGTTGATGCTTTTGGCAAACAAGTGGCAACAATTGATATCGTCCAGCTGCCAGTTCAGTCCCAATGGCGTCTTCCGGAAACAAAAAGTCAGCCGCAACCGTGCCATCTGCCCGCACCAACTGAAATCCATAAGTGCCGTCCATCACGCGCACAATCTTACCGCTTTGGGGCAAGTCCAACTGTCGCCCCCAATTGCGTGATGTACTGTATTCTTGGCTTTCAATCCGCGTTCCCGTGGCCGTTTGGCGCTCGGCCAAACTTTCAGAAATCATCCCTACAGATAAAGTAGAGGCACAAGCCAATCCAAGCATGAAATGTCGCACAGCACTTCCCCTCGTCAAACCATATGGAAGAGCATACCGCTCTTCTATTCCGCATCAATATACCACGGTTTTCCAAGATGTCTTATTTTGAGGTTGGGAAAGCCATTAGCAGCGCAAAAGCTGGGCATCAAAGTGCGCCCATCAACTGATCACACATCAGAACGATGGATACGCATTGGCAAAATATGAGAAATGAGCACGTAGAAGTTAAACAGCCAGAAACCGGAGCAAATGAAAGCTCCCACCAGAAACTGACTAGGAACTCAGTAAAAATCTGGCGTCTTCGCTCTGCGGGGCAAGCTCAAATTGAGCCAAAACGCCCCGCAGACGCGGTAGACTGTCAAAAACGGCGGCCTATTTACGAGCCGTTTTACGTTTTGGTGCAGCTTTTTTAGCAGCAGCCTTACGCTTAGGAGCTGCCTTTTTGGCCGCCGCCTTACGCTTAGGTGCAGCTTTTTTCTTCGCTACTGTCTTTTTCTTGGCAACGGTTTTTTTCTTAGCGACCGTTTTTTTCTTCGGAGCAGCTTTTTTCTTAGCCGCTACTTTTTTCTTAGGAGCAGCTTTCTTCTTAGCGGCTACCTTTTTCTTCGCGGCTACTTTTTTCTTAGCTGCGACTTTCTTCTTAGGAGCGGCCTTTTTCTTAGCCGCTACTTTTTTCTTAGGGGCAGCTTTCTTCTTAGCCGCTACCTTTTTCTTCGCAGCTACTTTCTTCTTAGCTGCTACTTTTTTCTTAGCAACGACCTTCCGCTTAGGTGCCGCTTTCTTTTTGGCCGCAGTCTTTTTTACTGTTGCCTTTTTCTTCGCTGCTGGTTTTTTCTTCGCCGCAGCTTTTCTCTTCGGTGTTGTAGCCATTGTCCCTTCGCTCCTGATGTGCCTTTTTTTTCCTGTGACGACATGAAATAAAAAAGGTCTCAACGCACATTCAATGAACGCCCCCAAACAAAACTAATGGGACGCGCACTTACTATGAGCAACGAAATCGCAATGAGCAACTATTTGATTGACATTTGCGCACGAGCTCACGCAACACATTCTTGCAAATGTGTTTAGAAAGCGTTCACTCTAAGCGCGAAATATGCGTCTAGTCTTCTGCTGACGGAGGGAATTTTGCAGCAAGCAATTTATTCACGGCTTGCGGATTTGCCTTACCGGACGTGGCTTTCATGACTTGTCCAACAAACCAACCAACCATTTTTGGTTTCTCAATTGCTTGTTGAACCTTATCAGGATTAGCCGCCATTACCTCATCAATTGCCGCTTCAATAGCGCTCAAATCAGTTACCTGACGCAAACCCTTTTCATCAACAATTTTTGCAGGATCATCGCCAGTTTCGAACATTATTTCAAAAACGTCCTTTGCGATTCGCCCGGAGATAGTGTCGTCTTTAATTAAATCAATCAGCTCTCCAAGTTGTTTCGCATTCACCGGAGAGGTTTCGATCGTCAGTCCAGCCTTGTTCAACGCACCAAAGAAATCACCGGTTACCCAGTTGGATGCCATCTTCGCATCGCGCCCTTTTGCAACGTCTTCAAAAAACTCTGCCCGTACTTTTTCACTAACCAAAACACCTGCGTCATAGATAGAAAGGCCGTAGTCAGAAACAAAACGAGCCTTCTTATCGTCTGGCAATTCCGGCAAAGTGGCAGCAATCGCGTCAACATACTCTTGCGTGAAAACGAGAGGCAGCAAATCTGGGTCAGGGAAATATCGGTAATCATGCGCTTCTTCTTTAGAGCGCATAGACCGTGTCACACCTGCTTTTGAATCAAACAAACGTGTTTCCTGCGTAATCGTGCCGCCATCTTCAATCACTTCAACTTGGCGACGCGCTTCATATTCAATGGCTTGACCAATAAAGCGGATGGAGTTCACGTTCTTAATTTCGCACCGTGTCCCCAACTCTTCACCCGGACGACGCACAGAAACATTCACATCTGCACGCATGGAACCTTGCTCCATATTCCCGTCGCAAGTCCCCAAATACCGCAAAATTGCACGAATTTTCTTCACATACGCCTGCGCTTCTTCCGCGCAACGCATATCCGGCATAGACACAATTTCCATCAAAGCAACGCCAGATCGGTTGAGATCAACAAAGCTCATGGACGGATGCTGATCGTGCAACGATTTACCCGCATCTTGTTCCAAGTGAAGGCGCTCAATGCGCACATCTTTTGTACTACCGTCCGGCAAATCAATTTCAACCAGCCCCTCCCCAATGATGGGGTCCTTAAACTGCGAAATTTGATAACCTTGCGGCAAATCTGGATAGAAGTAATTTTTGCGATCGAAAACAGAGCGCAAATTAACTTGGGCTTTCAATCCCAAGCCAGTGCGCACAGCTTGTTCAACACATTTTTCGTTGATGACCGGCAACATGCCAGGCAAGGCCGCATCGACCAATGAAACTTGCGTATTTTGCTCGGCACCAAATTCAGTAGGCGCACCCGAAAACAACTTAGAGTTTGAAACCACTTGAGCGTGAATTTCCAAACCCATTACGATTTCCCAAGAACCTGTAAGGCCTTCAATGTAATTGGATGTATCAGTCATTAGGCTCTCCACCAGGCTTCTGGCGCTGCGGTAAAGGCGGCGGCTTCTTCAAGCACACCCGCTGCCCGCAACAAAGTTTCTTCATCAAAGGTTTTGCCGATTAATTGCAACCCAAGCGGCAATCCATTCGCGCTCAATCCCGCAGGAACAGAAATGCCCGGTAGCCCTGCCAAGTTTGCAGGCACCGTAAACACATCATTGAGATACATCGACAATGGATCATCCAGCTTCTCGCCAATGCCGAAAGCCGGTGTCGGGGTTGTTGGGGTCAACAACACATCACACTTCTCATAGGCCTGAGCAAAATCCTGCGCGATCAAAGTACGTACCTTTTGTGCTTTGATGTAATACGCATCGTAATAACCTGCTGACAAAACGTAAGTACCCACCATCACACGGCGTTTGACTTCGTCACCAAAGCCCGCCGCACGCGTTTGTTCGTACATATCAGAAATGTTTTCACCATCAACGCGTAGACCATAACGCACACCGTCATACCGCGCCAAGTTGGAGGAAGCTTCAGCAGGTGCCACGATGTAATATGCAGGCAATGCATATTTCGTATGTGGCAAACTTACGTCAACAATCTCAGCCCCCGCTTGCTTCAGCCAATCAATACCTTGTTGCCATAGGCTATCGATCTCAGCGGCCATCCCGTCAACCCGGTACTCCTTAGGAATACCGACTTTCAGACCACGAATATCGCCCGTCAAAGCCGTTTCATAGTCCGGTACTGGCGCATCAACGCTGGTGGTGTCTTTGGGATCAAATCCAGCCATGCTTTTCAGCATCACCGCTGCATCGCGCACGGTGCGCGTAATAGGCCCCGGCTGATCGAGAGAGGATGCAAACGCAACCACACCCCACCGCGAGCACCGTCCATAAGTAGGCTTCAACCCGACAGTGCCGGTAAAGGCGGCAGGCTGGCGAATAGAACCACCTGTATCCGTCGCCGTAGTGGCCAACGCAATTTCAGCTGCAACAGCGGCGGACGATCCACCCGAAGAACCACCAGGCACCAATTGGGTGTCATCCCCTTCACGGCGCCACGGGTTCACAACAGCCCCCTCGTAGCTCGTCTCATTGGATGAGCCCATCGCAAATTCATCATTATTGAGCTTGCCAAGCAACACAGCCCCGTCCGCCCAAAGGTTAGCGGTTACGGTGCTTTCATATGCAGGCACATACCCATCAAGAATATGGCTGCATGCCGTGGTGCGCACATCTTTAGTACAGAAAAGGTCTTTAATGCCAAGCGGCACACCCTCTAGAGCACCGCCCTCACCTTTTTGCAAACGGGCGTCGCTGGCTTTCGCCATCTCAATCGCTTTATCCGCTGTCTCCAACACATACGCATTGAGGGGGCGAGCCGCTTCGATCGCGCTCACATAGGCTTGCGTCAATTCTTGGGCGGTAATTTCCTTAGCAACAAGCTTATCGCGTGCCTCGGCCAAATTTAATTTCGTCAGTTCAGTCATTACGCGCCCCTATTCCACAACTTTTGGCACGGCAAAAAAGCCGTCTTCGGCCCCAGACGCATTACGTGTCACTTCATCACGTAATGGCGGAGACGTCACCTCATCGGCCCGCACGCGCATATTCTGCGCCACAGCACTCGTCATGGGCTCCACTTGGTCAGTGTTGACCTCGCTCAATTGCTCTACCCAGTCCAAAATTGTGGACATTTCCTTGGCAAAATGATCAAGCTCGTCCTCTTGGACGGCGATGCGGGCAAGATGAGCCACCTTGCGTACAGTGTTCTGGTCGACCGACATAGGCCTCACTCTGTGTTGAAATTTAAGCAGGACGAGCACATAGCCAACGCCATGAACCCCTTTGGCGCGGAAAATATCAGAGCACCCGCCCCCCCGCAACCAGCACAGACACATATCCGGCACATATGAGGTAGATATCCCCGACAATCCGCACACATCAATGATTTACAGCGCCTCCTAAGCCCTTTATGAGGGGCCATGGCCTCAAAAATTATCGAAATTACCGAACTCAAAGACGAAACGCCCCAATATTGCCGCCTCTTAGGGCTCGATCTGGGGTCCAAAACCATTGGATTGGCAGTTTCAGACGCCATGCAGACCATCGCGACCCCGCTCGAAACCATACGGCGCGCCAAATTCACCAAAGATGCAGAACAGCTGTGCAGCATCATTGAGCGTGAAGAAATCGGCGCCCTTATTATGGGGCTTCCCCTCAACATGGATGGTTCCGAAGGCCCGCGCGTTCAATCAACCAGAGCTTTCATCCGCAACCTTGCCCCCAAAATAACGATTCCCGTCGTCCTATGGGATGAACGGCTGTCTACAGTTGCCGTTACCCGCACCCTGCTCGAAGCAGACGCAAGCCGCAAACGGCGCTCTGAAGTCGTCGACAAAATGGCCGCTTCCTTCATTTTACAAGGGGCCCTAGACCGCCTACGCAACCTCTAAAGCATTACCTCTCTAAAGCCTTCCCTGCGGCACACGTCACCGACACTCAACAAAACCAACCGGAGCCCGTCCATGCTGTCCATTGTCAATTCGCTGACACCTGTTTTCCTTGTGATTGCCCTTGGTTGGACGATACGTCGGTTAGACTTTCTTGATGAAGGGCTGTGGGTGCCCCTAGACCGGCTCACCTATTACATTTTTTTTCCAGCCCTCCTGCTTTCAACACTGGCCACCGCCGACTTGAGCAACTTTGACATTTGGCCCATGGCATGGAGCCTCTGGGCTGGGCTGTTTTCAATGGTCCTCGTATTGATGTTGTTGCGCCCTTTAAGCTCACTCACTGGGCCAGAGTTTTCCTCTGTCTTTCAAGGTGCCGCCCGCTGGAATGGGTTTGTGGCTCTCGCCATCATCGCCCAATTACTTGGCCCAGAAGGTAAAGCCCTTGCGGCGGTCTCCTTTGCGGTCCTCGTGCCAACAGTCAATGTCTTGTCTGTTGTTATTTTAACCCGCTATGCCACCGACACCCCTGCTGGCCCAAGCGCTGTCCTAAAGCTACTCTCGCGCAATCCACTTATCTTGGCATGTGCAGCAGGCATCACTCTGAACGCCACAGGCATTGGCCTTCCCGGCCCCCTCACCCCCACCGCCGACATTCTTGGTCGCGCCGCACTAACCATTGGCCTGATCGCCGTTGGCGCAGGTCTAAAAATCGCTCAAGTCATGGCAAAGCGAAACGTCGTCATGCTCACCAGCACGCTCAAGCTCATCGTCATGCCTGCTTTAATGATGGGATGGTGCATTGTATTCGGCGTTACCGGCCTGCCGCGCGAAGTCATCCTGCTATGCTCAGCCGTGCCCGGAGCATCCTCCTCTTACATTCTGGCACGCCAACTTGGGGGGGACGCAACCTTGATGGCAAGCCTGATCACTGGCTCCACCTTACTCGCAGCATTCACCATCCCCGCAGCACTCTACTTTTTCACCTAACGCCCCGAGCTCTTCTGTATTGTGAGAAATCGACGTTCTCAAACCTCCCTAGTTGGTTTATCACTTCTTGCGTGTCAAAAGAGGGGCAACTGGGGGTGATTCCGCCTGTCCCTTGAGATTAATGCTTGGAAACTTGCCAAAACCGCCTCCGGGCTCTATAGAATGCACCTTTAATGAGCGCACAAACATCCACAACTGACCTCACCTTTCCACATCGCCATTTATTGGGGATCGATGGGCTATTGCCTCAAGAGATCAAGTCCATTTTGGATTTAGCCGATGGCTACGTTGATCAAAACCGGCAGGCAAACAAAAAGAACTCAGTTCTGCGCGGACGCACCCAAATCAATCTCTTTTTTGAAGCCTCCACCCGCACCCAAAGCTCCTTTGAGTTGGCAGGCAAACGGCTGGGCGCAGACGTGATGAACATGTCCGTCAAAAACTCGTCCATCAAAAAAGGCGAAACATTAGTCGACACCGCAACAACCTTAAATGCCATGCACCCAGACTTACTGGTCGTGCGGCATGCCAATAGTGGCGCGGTTGAATTGCTGGCACGCAAAGTAGGCTGCTCCGTTGTCAATGCAGGCGATGGCCGCCACGAACACCCGACACAAGCCCTACTCGATGCCTTGACCATTCGCCGCCGGAAGGGTCGCCTTGAGGGGTTAATCGTGGCCATTTGCGGCGACATCATGCATTCACGTGTGGCCCGCTCAAACATTCTGCTGCTCAACACCATGGGCGCGCGGGTGCGGCTAGTAGCTCCCCCCACCTTGCTGCCAGCCGATGCCGAACGTTTAGGCGTTGAAGTCTTCAATGACATGGAAAAGGGCCTCGAGGACGCTGACATCGTTATGATGCTACGGCTTCAACTTGAGCGCATGAATGGCTCCTTCGTCCCCTCCGTACGAGAATACTATCGCTACTTCGGTTTGGACTACGACAAGCTGTCTGTCGCCCACCCAGAGGCATTGATCATGCACCCCGGCCCGATGAACCGAGGCGTGGAAATTGATAGCGCCGTTGCAGACGACATCAATCGATCCGTCATTAGAGAACAAGTGGAGATGGGCGTTGCCGTACGCATGGCGGTGCTCGACATTCTTTCACGCAATTTACCCGACGGAGGCGTCTCATGAACACCATCGCATTTATGAACGCCCGCCTGATCGACCCTGCAACCGGATACGATGAAACTGGCAACCTTTTGGTGGAAAACGATATCATTGCAGATTTCGGCCCCACTCTCTTTAATGAGGGCGCCCCAAGTAACGCCCAAATCATTGAGTGCAATGGCAATGTCCTTTGCCCCGGTTTGATTGATATGCGTGTCTTCACCGGCGAACCCGGTGCTGAACATCGCGAAACACTGGGCAGTGCAAGTCAAGCTGCCGCAG
Source organism: Parvibaculaceae bacterium (assembly GCA_029209985.1). Taxonomy (GTDB): domain Bacteria; phylum Pseudomonadota; class Alphaproteobacteria; order Parvibaculales; family Parvibaculaceae; genus NORP139. The sequence goes on along the minus strand of JARGNZ010000006.1, from coordinate 46,024 downwards.
CAGGTGGCGTGACCAGCATTATCGTCATGCCCAACACAAACCCGGTCATTGATGACGTAGCCTTGGTAGACTTCATTGCCCGGCGCGCCCGCGATACAGCTATTGTTCGTGTGCACCCAATGGCGGCCCTAACCAAAGGGTTGCGCGGTGAAGAAATGACAGAGATGGGCCTTCTGGGTGAGGCCGGTGCGGTTGCCTTTACGGACGGCACCCATTACGTCACACATCCCCAAATCATGCGCCGTGCGCTAAGCTATGCCACATTTTTTAATGCCCTCATCGTGCAACACGCCCATGAACCTGCCTTAGTGGCAGACGGCGTGATGACCGAAGGGGAACTGGCCACCCGCCTCGGCCTTCAAGGCATTCCCAAAGCAGCCGAAGTCATCGCCATTGAACGTGATCTGCGTTTGGTAGAAATCACCGGCGGGCGCTACCATGTTTCCCAAGTCACCTGCATTGAATCAATTGAAGCCATTCGCCTCGCCAAGGCCAAAGGCTTGTCTGTCACCTGCGGCGCATCAGCCGCTCATATGACACTCAATGAAAACGACATTGGTAAATATCTCACCTTTTGCAAACTTGATCCCCCTTTACGCCGCGAAGAAGATCGCCAAGCACTTGTCGAAGCGGTTGCAGATGGCACCATCGATGTTGTCGTCTCCGGGCACGACCCCCAAGACCCAGAAACAAAACGCCTGCCCTTCCAACAGGCCGCATTTGGCGCCATTGGATTAGAAACACTCCTGCCCGCTACATTGGCGCTTGTACACCAAGAAGAAATCACCCTCTCTCGCCTGCTCCAAACCATGACAAGCGCCCCAGCTGACCTGCTCGGTCTAAAGGTTGGGCACCTTAAAAAAGGCGCGGCAGCAGACCTGACAGTGATGGATATAAATGTGCCGTGGATTTTGGCGCGCGACAAATTGAAATCAAAATCGAAAAACTCCCCGTGGGATGAACGACGCATGCAAGGCCGTGCACTCCATACAATGGTTGGCGGCAAGATTGTCCATTCAGCATAGGAATACAGCGGCATGGCACACCTGCCATACGCACCTCTTAAACGATATAGGATAGCCCCTGATGAGTGACATAGGTTGGACGTTACCCTTTCTTGAATGGGCCCTCGCATTAGTTGGCGGCTACTTTCTTGGGTCTATTCCTTTCGGTCTTATTCTCACCAACTTAGCAGGACTGGGCGATATCCGCTCCATTGGGTCAGGCAATATCGGCGCAACCAATGCTCTGCGTACGGGCAATAAATGGGTCGCCATCGGCACTCTCATCGGGGATGCCGCAAAAGGTGCCGCAGCTGTGCTGTTAGCCGTCCATCTAAGTGATCACGCTGAAGTAGGTGCTATTGCCGCCATTGGTGCTTTTTTAGGGCACCTCTACCCGGTGTGGCTAAAATTCAAAGGCGGCAAAGGTATTTCCACGTTCATTGGCCTTCTGCTAGCTCTCTACTGGCCTGTCGGCCTGTTATTCTGCCTTACATGGCTTGCAACAGCCGCCGTGTTCCGCATGTCGTCTGTGGCAGCCCTCGTGGCAGCGGCCGCAACTCCCATCTACCTTGCATGGCTGGGACAAATGCAATTTGTGATACTTAGCTGTGTGCTCACCGCTCTGATATATTTTGCCCACAGGGAAAACATATCACGGCTATTAGCTGGCAATGAGCCTCGTATCGGTGAGAAAAAAACAGAAACACCGGACGACACGATGCCGACCAGCTAGGGCCCTAACAGGCGCTAACACATGTCCAACATGCAAGAACGACACGCTCGCTTAGCTCTCATCAGAAGCGAGAACGTCGGCCCCGTTACCTTCCATGATCTGCTCAAGCATTACGGATCTGCCCAGGCAGCCTACGACGCCCTCCCCGACCTTGCGCAACGTGGGGGGCGAAAGCGTCCGATAAAACGCGCCAGTAAACGCGACGTCGATACAGAATGGGCGCGCATTGAAAAACTTGGCGCCACCCTCACTTTTTTCGATGAGCCGCAGTTCCCCCCACTTCTAGCCCAAGCAGACCCCAGCCCACCTCTGATCATTTCAAAAGGGAACCTCTCTTTATTATCGCGCAGCTGCGTCGCAATGGTGGGCGCACGCAATGCCTCCGTCGCAGGCCGCCGCATGGCCTCAGACCTCGCCACAGGGCTAGGTAAAAACAACATCACTGTCGTGTCTGGCCTTGCCCGTGGCATTGATACCGCCTGCCACCAAGCCTCGCTTGATACTGGCACCTGTGCGGTTATTGCAGGCGGAATAGACAACTATTACCCGCCAGAAAACCAAGCCTTGCAAGACGCCATTGTTGAACGCGGCGTCCTCATAAGTGAAATGCCCCCGGGCACAAAACCCCAAGGCCGCCATTTCCCAAAACGCAATCGGCTCATTTCCGGCATTGCCGCAGGTGTGGTGGTTGTAGAAGCTGCTTTAAGGTCGGGCTCGCTTATCACGGCCCGTTACGCATTGGAGCAAAACAGAGATGTTATGGCTGTGCCAGGCTCCCCCCTCGATCCACGAGCAAAGGGAAACAATGACCTTCTGCGGCAGGGAGCTGTGTTTGTGGAAACTGTTGATGACATTTTAGCAGCGCTGCCACCTTTGAATGCCCTAAAGGAAACCCACCTGAGCCAACACTTCAGAGAAGAGCCTCCCATGCCACATCAAAATGCGGACCCAACCAATAATGAGCGTAAAGCAATCCTAGAATGTCTAGGCCCGGTCCCCCTCCATCGTGATGAAATTGTGCAGCACACCGGCCTGCCGCTCTCCACGATCAGCATTGTTTTGATTGAATTGGAATTGTCAGGCCACCTATACAGAGAGACGGGAGGGGGCATTGCGCTCATCCCCACTCCCCCCATCAACCAGTCTGAAACGTAAGGCCGCTTTACGTTCCTCTACGCTCGCCTAATCTAGTGAGCAGCAGCCCCGACCGAGGGTTGAGGAATAATTTCGTCTCCCAAAGCACTATCCGCAGACGCGTGCTCTGTCTGGCTAAAGGTCGGACCAGAGCTTTCCTGCCCCTCAGCAAGCCGAATCGCTTCTTCTGCCGCCACGCCGATGAGAAAAGAAAGAAACGCATGTTTGCGGTCTTTGGTGAGAGATCGCAATACAATCAACAAATCAAAAGCATAGGCCGCCAATTGATCTGGATGTTTACTACGCCCCCTCTTTCGACCGACATCCTCTGCTCGCGTTAGGATTTCCTTTAGTGTTTCATTTTCCACTGGCCTCTCCTTTCAGCATGATCCTGCATTCCATCACCGGTTCTTTTGATTTATCCACATTACACGTTGCATAAAATTAGAACTGATGTTCATAATGAAATGGTAGGTTTATTTAACTACACTAAAAGATGCATCGGTCATTGCAACACAATTTTTAAGTGTATTGACGTGAGCCCCTTAAAGACATATCTCCAAAAAAATTGGGTTATTCGCCATGCTATTTGACAGTCAGGCGTCTTTTCACCATGTTTCAGCGAAACCGGATTGAAGGCCTAGTGTGGTTTGTGACATCAAAACGTCCAAACCAGAACGCCCCCAAAACGCGTTAAGCTATTGTATTATATAATTTTTCGAGCGGAACTGAGGCCTGAATGGACGTCGTCATCGTAGAATCGCCCTCCAAGGCGAAGACGATCAATAAGTATCTGGGAAAGAACTACACCGTACTCGCGTCCTATGGGCACGTGCGGGACCTGCCGTCAAAAGATGGGTCAGTGCTTCCAGACGAAGACTTTTCGATGACATGGGATGTGGATGCCCAGTCTCAAAAACGGCTAAACGACATTACCAGAGCTGTTAAAGGCGCTGATAAGCTCGTCCTCGCGACCGACCCCGACCGTGAGGGGGAGGCCATTTCATGGCATGTGCTTGAGGTTCTGAAGAAAAAAGGCGTCCTAAAAGACCTGCCTGTTGAGCGCGTGGTTTTCAATGCGATCACGAAGAAGTCTATTCTCGATGCCATGGAAAAGCCCCGCGAGCTGGACCAAGAGCTGATTGATGCTTATTTGGCGCGTCGCGCTCTTGATTATCTCGTTGGCTTTACCCTCTCGCCTGTTTTGTGGCGCAAATTACCTGGTGCCCGTTCGGCGGGACGTGTGCAATCCGTTGCATTGCGGTTGATCTGCCAGCGTGAATTAGAAATCGAAAAGTTTCTTTCGCAGGAATATTGGACAATTGCGGCAACAGCCAGCACCGGAAAAGAACAGACTTTTCCAACCCGCCTCGTTTCCGTAGATGGCACAAAGCTGACAAAGTTCGACATTCCCAATGAAGCTTTGGCAACCGAACTTGTAGGCCGCATTGCTGCGTCCAGCTTCTCTGTCTCTAGTGTGGACAGTAAGCCGACCCGCAGAAACCCTTATGCGCCTTTCACGACTTCGACAATCCAACAAGAATCTTCGCGGAAATTAGGTTTCTCAGCCAGCCGCACCATGCAGGTTGCTCAACGTCTTTATGAAGGCATCGAGATCGATGGCGAGACAACTGGTCTGATTACCTATATGCGGACAGACGGCGTGCAAATTGCCCCTGAAGCGATTGCACAGGCCCGTAATGTCATCACATCTGAGTTTGGCGAACCATACCTGCCCTCCTCTGCTCGGGTGTATCAAACCAAAGCAAAAAATGCACAAGAAGCCCACGAGGCGATCCGTCCAACAGATTTGTCTCGGTTGCCTTCAGATGTACGCGGCTTATTGGAAAAAGATCAGTTCCGTCTTTATGAATTGGTTTGGAAAAGAACCATCGCATCCCAGATGGAATCTGCGCGCCTTGAACGCACCACCATCAACATCGATTCTGAAGATCGCAAACTTGGCCTGCGGGCATCAGGCTCTGTTCTCACGTTTGATGGCTTTCTTAAACTCTATCAAGAAGACAAAGACGAGCCTGATGACGGAGAGGAAGGCGGACGCCTACCAAAAGTTGCCGCTGGTGACAGATTGGGTGTGCGCGACCTCAAGCCAGAACAACACTTCACGGAGCCACCACCCCGCTTTACTGAGGCATCCTTGGTGAAACGCATGGAAGAGCTCGGCATTGGCCGTCCCTCTACCTATGCCTCCACTCTGTCTGTTCTGCGCGACAGAGGCTATGTCAACATGGACGGCAAGCGCTTCTTGCCCGACGACAAAGGCCGCTTGGTCACTGCATTTTTGGAAAGCTATTTCACTCAGTATGTGGAATACGGTTTCACCGCAGACCTTGAAGAAAAGCTCGACAAAGTATCCGCTGGTGAACTCAACTGGCGCGACGTTTTGCGTGAATTCTGGACTGCGTTTTCTGCAACCGTAGATGGCACAACAGAGTTGCGGATTACGCACGTACTGGATCGACTGAACGAAGTGCTTGGCCCTCACGTCTTCCCAGATGAAGGTGATGGCAAAGACCCACGTAAATGCCCAAGCTGCGACGAAGGGGAACTCTCCCTCAAAGTTGGTCGCTTCGGTGCTTTTGTTGGCTGTTCCAATTATCCAAAATGCAAATTTACACGCCAGCTCAATTCCAAAAATGGACCTGAACAGGTAGAAGACCGTCTGCTTGGAAAATACCCAGAAACAGATCAAGACATCTGGCTGAAAAGCGGTCGTTTTGGCCCCTACATCCAAGTAGGAGAGCAAGAAGAAGACTCGAAGAAAAAACCAAAGCGTGCGGGCATCCCAAAAGGTTGGGTTGCCGACGAAATGGATTTGCCAAAAGCACTAAAGCTGCTGTCCCTTCCGCGCGAAGTTGGACTGCACCCCGAAGACGGAAAAAAAATCACGGCGGGCATTGGCCGCTTTGGTCCCTTTGTGTTGCATGACAAAATCTATGCAAACATGGAACATGCCGACGAAGTATTTGAAGTTGGCATCAACCGCGCGGTTGATTTGATTGCCGAGAAAAAAGCAAATCCGGGGCGTCGCCAAGCTGCGAAGTCGCTCAAAGACCTTGGGGATCACCCCGAGGACGGCAAGCCTATTCAAGTGCTCGATGGGCGCTTTGGCCCGTATGTTAAACACGGTAAAATCAACGCCACTCTTCCCGCCGACACGCCTCCTGACACATTGTCTGTAGAGCGGGCCTTAGAACTGCTGGACGCCAAAGCCAAGAAGATGGGCAAAAAACCAGCGGCGAAAAAGAAAACAACCGCCAAGAAAAAGACGGCTGCAAAGAAGAAGACCACAGCTAAGAAAAAAACGGCCGCTAAAAAGAAGACAACAGCTAAAAAGAAAACTGCTGCTAAAAAGAAAACAACAGCTAAGAAGAAGACGACAGCTAAGGCTAAGACAGCCGCAGCCACTCCGTCTTCTGAATCCGAGTAGAGCCTGTGGCACGTATTCCCAAAGGCCCGAAAGAAAAACACCCGTCGCGCACACGCCCGACGGGTGCCAAGACCAAAGCCAAATCCTCTGTCAAGTCTGCCCCCCGCACAAAACCGTTGCTGGGGCAGGGAGAACACGGCCTCCCCTCAAAGCAGCAGATTTTAGACTTTATGGAAGTCGGTGAAGGTCCCATCGGCAAACGCGAAATTGCGCGTGCTTTCAACATTACAGGCTCTGACCGCATTCCTCTCAAACGCCTCCTCAAAGAAATGGCCGAAGAAGGGTTACTGCAAAAGAAAGAAGGCCGCCGCTTGAGCAAAGCAGGCGAACTTCCACCTGTCGATGTCATCGAAATTATAGAGCGCGACCAAGACGGCGAATTGATTGCGGTCCCAGTCAACTGGGAAAACGAAGCCGCTGCGCCAAAAATTGTTGTCGTACCAGGCCCCGGCAAAGACCGTCACAAAGGACCCCCAGTAGGTGTTGGTGACCGGGCGGTTGCACGCCTTGCCAAAACCAGTTCTGCTGGCCCTGACAATTATCCTTACGAAGCGCGCATTATCCGCCGTATCGGCAAAGAGGCTGAAACCGTTCTCGGCATTTTTCGCGAACACCCAGCCGGCGGCCGCCTAACTCCCGTCGACAAAAAAGCGCGGTACGAAATCGACATTCCTAAGGTCCATGTTGGCAAAGCCAAAGATGGCGATTTGGTGCTGGCTGAAACCATCGCAGCCCCACGCCACGGCCTCAAACGCGCGCGCATTCGTGAAGTGTATGGAGAAAGTGGCACACAACAATCCATCAGCCTGATTGCGATCCACGCCCACGACATTCCAAATAAATTCCCTGAGCGCGTACTCGCAGCCGCAGAAGACGCGAAGCCTATTCGTCAAGGCACGCGGGAAGACTTCCGTGACATCCCGTTAATCACCATTGACCCAGCCGACGCACGCGACCACGACGATGCCGTATGGGCAGCCCCTGACGAAAATCCAAAAAACGAAGGTGGCTGGCAAGTCATCGTCGCCATTGCTGACGTTGCAGCTTACGTAACGCCAGACAGCATCATGGACAAAGAAGCCCGCATGCGTGGCAATTCAACTTACTTCCCAGACCGGGTTGTCCCCATGTTGCCGGAACAAATTTCCAACAATCTTTGTTCTTTACGAGAAGGCGTTGATCGCCCTTGCCTTGCAGTACGGATGATATTCGACAGCAACGGCACAAAGATTAGCCACAGCTTCCACCGCGCCCTTATGCGCTCTGCGGCAAAACTAAGCTACCAACAAGCCCAACGAGCCATTGACGGTCATCCAGATGACGTCACAGCGCCCATTCTTGAAGAGGTGCTGAAACCATTGTGGGCCGCCTATCAAGTTATGTCCAAAGGGCGAGACAACCGCAGCCCATTGCACCTTGATTTGCCTGAATACAAAATTCGGCTCAATGAACAAGGCGGCGTTGCAGATATCAATATCGCCGACCGCGTCGAAACCATGCGCCTCATCGAAGAGTGCATGATCCAAGCGAATGTGTGTGCAGCAGAGACATTAGAAGCGGAAAAGATACCCCTGATCTACCGGGCGCACGACGCTCCGTCCCGTGAAAAACTCTTTGCACTCGGAGAGTTTTTGCAAACAATGGAAATGGCTTTACCCAAAGGGCAAAATATTCGCCCATCGCATTTCAATGTGATTCTAGACAAAGCCCACGACACGGAACATTCGCAACTCATCTCTGATGTGGTGTTGCGCAGTCAATCACAAGCGATTTATTCCCCAGACAATTTGGGCCATTTTGGTTTGAACCTGCGCCGCTATGCGCACTTCACCTCTCCCATTCGCCGCTACGCAGACCTCATTGTCCACCGCGCCCTCATCAAAGCACTTGGACAAGGCAGCGACGGTCTGACGGGCGAAGAAGTTAAAACTCTCGCAGAAACAGCCGAACATATTTCCCAAACAGAACGCCGTTCCATGTTGGCAGAACGTGATTCCAATGATCGCTACATCGCCTCCTATCTTGAAAAACGGGTTGGCGGAGAATTTAGAGGCCGGATCGCAGGTGTCTCACGGTTTGGCCTATTTGTACGCCTTGATGAAACGGGTGCTGATGGAATCGTGCCCGTCTCAAGTCTCAATAATGACTATTTCCACCATGACGAAGCCAAACATGCCCTCATTGGGGAACGCTCTGGCACAATGTTCCGCTTAGGAGACCGCGTTTTAGTGCGTCTCGAAGAAGCAACACCCGTCACCGGTGGGCTTAAATTCGAAATACTGGAAGGCGGTACAACCGTCAGCAAAGCCGACCGTCCAAAACGTGGGAATGGCGGTGCAAATAGAGGCCGTTCCAGCTCCAAACATGCCCGCGCTCGCAAGAAAAGTGCTGGTGGTGCACGCACAAATGGCGCCAAAAAGGGTCCTTTCAAAGGCTCAAAAAAACCAGCACGCGGCAAAAGGTAGTCAACTCTGCCGCGCGTCACCACGCCACATGGAGCTGATGAAGAGATGGCTTTAGCCTTCCGGCACAATTTGGAAATACCAAATTTTGGGAGACTACTATGAGTGACCAAACTAAATCGGTCCTAACATCAGACAAACCTCATCGCCCGGTGGGCCGTGCCATGGCACGGGGGTTCATGTGCCGCTGTCCAAACTGCGGCACAGGCAGCATCTTTAAAAGCTACCTCAAGGTTGTCGATCACTGCGACACATGCGGAGAAGAACTGTTGCATCAACGGGCAGATGATGCCCCTCCCTATCTCACCATCATGCTGGTGGGACACATCATCATTCCCGCCATGTTGGTTGTAGAAAAAATGTACCAGCCTGAACTATGGGTCCACAGTGTCATCTGGCTACCTTTGACCCTTATCCTCTCGCTGATCTTTTTGCCCCTGCTCAAAGGTAGTGTGGTTGGGTTGCAATGGGCCGTGCGTATGCATGGTTTCGACATAACCAAAAAGTTGGACAATGTAGAGGTAATGGACGCACCGCAACTTACTGAGCGCCCTGCTTAGTCCAGCTCTCCATACGGTCAAGTCAAGACCAAAGCTTTCTCATCCCCCGTTCATTTCTGTAAGAGCGCTGTGCCTAGACACAGCACTCTACACGGTGCACTCTGTGCCCATCGAAATTGGGAGATGAGAATGACCGGCACAAAAAACAAAACTGGCTTGTTTGATCCAGCCAAAAGCCGCGACCAAGAATTCAAAGAAAAATCAACCGCCGCTGTCCGGCCCAAAGATGCCTCAACCCTCATCATCGTGCGCCGAGATGAAGGCACCCCCAAAATACTGATGGGCAAGCGGGCTGCCGGTCACAAATTCATGCCGAACAAATTTGTCTTCCCCGGTGGCCGTGTCGACCCCGCCGACAGCCGAATCAAAGTAGACAAAACCCTGCGCTCACCAATTGAGAAGCGGCTACTCAACAAAATGCGCGGCACCCCCTCAGAGGCCCGTGCAAAAGGCATGGCGCTCGCCGCTGTTCGAGAAACCTTCGAGGAAACTGGATTGGTCATTGGCCACCCAACCCAAGAAATTCGCAAAACCAAAAACCCTGAATGGCAAGCTTATTTCAACGAGGGGGTAACTCCTAACCTCACCCCAATGGACTTCATTCTACGCGCCATCACGCCGCCTTATCGCACCCGGCGGTTTGATACACGCTTTTTCATGATGGAAGCCGACCACATCCAAGGCGATTTGCACGACACCAACCGCGCCTCTGGCGAACTGTTGGAATTGCATTGGCTTACGGTGACAGATGCCCGCGACCTAGACCTCCCCAATATCACTCGGGTGGTTTTAGATGAAGTTGAGGAACGCCTGACACTGACCAAGGCCCAAGCCACAAAGCGTGCCGTGCCCTTTGTTCACTTCCGCCCCAGTGGCCCCATTCGCGAAACGCTCTAACCACAGCAGAACGTGCTTTGGAAATGAACGATAATAAGAAAAGATGCCCATGCAAAAACTCCCCCGCAATGACGGTCCACCCGTAAAACCACGCCACGCAGCCTCTCTCATTCTGCTTGATACCTCTCAGGCAGAACCGCGTGTCTTAATGGGCCAACGCCATTCAAAAATGAAATTCATCCCGGACGCTTATGTATTCCCGGGCGGCAAGCTAGACCCAGAGGATCATCAAGTTAATCCGTCCACAACCTTGCCCCCGCAAGTCGTAAAACATGTATGCCAAGGCGGCACTTCGCCAGATATGGCGCGCGCATTGGCGCTGGCAGCGATTAGAGAGACATGGGAGGAAACCGGCCTCCTCTTGGCACATCAAGCTCCCTTAAAAGACGCCCCAGAAAGCTGGCAAGGCTTTGCAAAGGATGAGCAATCGCCTGACCTCGCCGCCCTCTCGTTCTATGCCCGTGCAATCACACCAGCCTCTAGCCCCATTCGATTTCACGCACGGTTTTTTCTAGCCGATGCGCAAAAGGTGACAGGAAAATTGCAAGGCAGCGGCGAATTGGACAATCTAGATTGGTACCCGTTGAGCCAAGCCCTCAAGCTCCCGATCATTGACGTGACTGAATTTGTTCTCACGCAACTTCAAAAACGTCCAGAAATTCATCAGCCCAACCCAGCACCTTTATGGGCGTATCGAAAAGACAAACCAATGGTTGTGCACCGGTCTTTATGAGACTAGGAAAGGTCAAATTCCAAGGATAAAATCATGGCCCTGCAAAACCTAAATACCGAGCGCAACAAAAGCTTACTTGCGGTCATATGCTGCATCACTGTTGTAGGCGCAGGCCTTGGCCTGTCTATTCCTTTGCAAGCCACCATTTTAGAGCGCCAAGGCATTCCCGGCTGGCTGATTGGCCTGAATGGCATGATGCCGGCGTTGGCAACCATCATATCCACCCCCTTTATTCCAAGATTATTGCGGCGCATTCCCACTAGTTCCGTCTTACTGCTATGCATCGCCGTCGCAGCATTCTGCATGCCACTGTTCTATCTTTTTCAAAACATTTGGATATGGTTTCCCATCCGTTTTTTCTACGGGTTGGCACTCACCGGGCTATTTGTCATCTCTGAGTTTTGGGTCAGTCAATTAGCCGATGACAACAACCGAGGCCGCATCATTGCGCTTTACGGCACAATCTTGTCAGCAGGCTTTGCAATCGGCCCCCTCGCCTTGCTTATCCTAGGAACCACCACAGCGCTTCCCTTCGTATCTGTCACCATCATCATTTTACTGGCAGGCATTCCCATCCTGACCGCAGGTTCCTTAGCACCCAAAGTAGAAGAATCGCCCAGCGGGTCTGTTCTCTCTTTTCTCACGCTGGCACCAGCGGCAACCTTGGCAGCCCTCGTGTTTGGCATGGTGGAAACAAACATTTTCCAGTTTCTCCCCATCTTCACCCTGCGAAGTGGGCTAGGAGAACAAATAGCTGCAATCGTGCTGACAACTTTTGCCGCCGGGAACATGCTCCTACAATTCCCGATTGGCATGTTGGCAGACCGCATGGGTAGACGAATCGTCCTCTTTTGGTGTGCCGCTTTTGGTATGACAGCCGCCGCAATGCTGCCTTACGTCTCTCATGACATTTGGATTTTCCTACCTGTCCTCTTCTTTTTTGGGGGAACAGTCACTGGCCTCTACACCGTTGGCCTAACCATGTTGGGTGATCGCTTCAAAGGCGCAGACCTTGCAGCGGCCAATTCCGCCTTCATCATGCTTTATTCTGTAGGGGCATTATTTAGCCCTCCCATCGCCGGTTTTGCCATTGATCGATGGAATCCAGCGGGACTCAGTTACTTCCTAACCGCCATTTGCGGCATCTATTTAGTCGTAGTTGTCATCCGCAGCTGGCAGAGTCGCGGGAAATAGGATCTAACGTATTATTTTTATTATGTTTTTTGAGCCCTTGACTTACCCGTATGGATGAGTAAAGTCCGGCTCTTCTAAGTATGAAACTCTTGAAAACCTTGGGACTGGCCGCTGAGCAACTCGCGATAAGCTGGTACCCATAAACCGAGGATGTGGCGATGGCTAAGCCAACAACAATTAAGATTAAGCTGGTAAGCACCGCTGACACAGGCTTTTACTACGTAACGAAAAAGAACGCGCGGACAATGACCGAGAAAATGGTCAAGCGTAAGTATGACCCGGTTGCACGTAAGCATGTGGACTTCAAAGAAACCAAAATTAAGTAGGTTTCTGCTTAGCTTCTTAAGCACTATCAGTTTCAAAAGGACGATCCTATTTTCAGGATCGTCCTTTTTTCAATTTACGCGTTAGACTAGCCCCAGTCCCTCCCCCTCTTTTAAGGAGCCGTCATGACTGGCGCTGATAATCACGCACACATCAAACACCTTTCCTTTCGCACCCAAGCCTTCATCAATGGACAATATGTATCGACAGTGTCTGGCGAAACGTTTGAGTGTATCAGCCCTCTCAATGGCCAACCCCTCACCTCAATCAGTGCGTGCGACACTCAAGATGTGGATCTCGCCGTAACAGCAGCCCGCGCAGCCTTTGAGCAAGGCACCTGGTCTCACAGGCCCCCAGCAGAGCGCAAAGCCATCTTGCTATCCTTTGCCCATCTGGTTGCCCAGCACGCCACAGAGCTTGCCTTGCTTGAAACCATCGATATGGGCAAACCAATTTCTATGTCCAAAGAAGAGGACATGGACGGCGTTGTCCAAACAATCGCGTGGTACGCAGAGGCATGTGACAAAATCTATGACGAAGTTGCCCCTGCAACGCCCCATTCTGTTGGATTAATCACCCGCGAACCACTCGGCGTCATCGCCGCTGTTGTCCCTTGGAACTACCCGCTTCTCATGGCCGCATGGAAATTTGCCCCCGCCTTAGCAGCAGGCAACTCGGTCATCGTCAAACCAGCCGAACAATCGCCCCTCACCTGCCTGCGTGTGGCAGAGTTGGCCGCACAAGCCGGCATCCCAGACGGCGTCTTTCAAGTGCTCCCCGGATATGGTGAAACCGCAGGCCAAGCACTGGGACGCCACATGGATGTCGATATGGTGACGTTCACCGGTTCCACCGAAATTGGCAAACGCTTCCTGTGCTACGCAGGCGAAAGCAATATGAAACACGTCAGCTTAGAATGCGGCGGTAAGACCCCCAATATCATCTTTGCCGATGCCCCAGATTTAGATGCAGCCGCCTATGACGCTGGCATGGCCATATTCCACAATTCAGGCCAAGTATGCTCTGCCTCGTCCCGGTTGCTCATTGAAGAAAGCATTCACGACACTTTCTTGAGCGCCGTACAAAAGGTATGCGACGACATGGTCCCAGCCGACCCCCTAGACCCAGACACCACCATGGGGTCAATGGTCGATAAAAACCAAATGGAGCGTGTCCTTAGCTATATTGAGACAGGCACACAACAAGGTGCTGAACTCATATGCGGCGGCAAACAAGTACGGCAAAATACCGGCGGGTATTTCATTGAACCCACCATCTTTGACCGTGTCACAAATGACATGAGAATCGCGCAAGAAGAGATATTCGGGCCTGTACTTTCAACCCTCGCCTTCAAAAATCCAGAGGATGCCATTCAAATTGCCAACAACACCAATTACGGGCTACAGGCGAGCGTATGGACCCGAGATATCAACAAAGCTCATAAGGTGGCGCGGCAACTGCGGGCAGGCTCTGTCAACATAAACAATACCGATGGCGGCGATATTTCAATGCCATTTGGTGGTTATAAACAGTCAGGAATTGGACGGGATTTATCGTTACATGCCTATGACAAATACACCCAGCTCAAATCCATCTATATCGAACTCTCCTGAGAACGAAGCACGTAGGATCGGGCCGTTCGACGCGATCATTTTTGATATGGATGGCACCCTGCTCGACACAGAGGGGCTTTATTTCAAACACTGGCGAGACGCCGCTGCCCACCAAAATGCGGACCTCACCGAGAGCGTATGGTTACAACTCCTCGGCATGCCCACCGCAGAGTGTCTTACAATATTATCCCACACCTTCGGACCAAACTTCTGTCTTAACCGCTTCAACGCAGATTGGCGGCCTAGCTTAGAAGCCGAATGTGAAAACGGTGTGCCGCTCATGCCCGGTGCTTTGACCGTGTTAGAACACCTCGCCGCCCAAAAGGTGCCCCTTGCGCTGGCCACTTCTTCCACCCGCAAAACCGCCCTAAAGCACCTCACAACCACAGGCCTCATCAGTCGTTTTAAGGCCATTGTGACACGCTGCGACGTAGAGCAAGGCAAACCCCACCCAGAGCCGTACAATCGGGCTGCAGCCCTACTGGGTGTTTCCCCGGCAAGGTGTGTCGCTGTGGAAGATACCGAAGTGGGTGCCCGTGCAGCCATCGCAGCAGGAACTCAAACAGTTATGATCCCATCCATGCGCGCACCAACCGCCCACACCCAAAAAAGCCTGCACCACCTGCTCGACCACATGGATGAGCTAACCCACCTGCTCAAGCAAGACACCTGAGCACATCCATAGATATAATGAGGCTTAAACGAACGGGACCGGCCTTCAATCAAATGAAGGTCCGGTCCCTCGTTTCCAACGTCGTCACAGGAAACGGTGGCCGATCAGAGATGCGGCTAACTAGAGGAGGCCACTCCATACCACTCAACCGACCGGCCTGCCTCGTAGTGTCAGGAAATGCGGCGGACCTGAGCCTCCACGAGGACTACGAACGAAGAGCAAAGCCCTTCAAAGCAAAAATTATATATCGCCTCAGGTCGGAATTGTATCATCGACCCTTTGTGCGATGAGCGTATCACACTCAAATTTATTGGTGAAGCATCACGACAGCTAAATAAAATAAACCATTGTTTTATAATGAAAAATTAAGGTTAACAAAAATTCACAGGACAACAAAATCAATAAGAAAGAAGTCACTCTTAAAGTAAAGCATTAAGAGTGAGGCCTCGTTCCAATGTAGCGTAATGATCTATGCGGCGTCGGCAACAACCCGGTTCCGGCCTTCTCTTTTGGCCCGATACAATGCTTGGTCAGCCCGCTCTAAAAGAGCCTCAACCGTGTCTTCTGGTCCGTCTGTCGAGGCCACCCCAATGCTCACCGTAACATCAATACGGGACCCATCAGGAATTTCAAACGCAACATCAGCCACCTGCTCCCGCAATCTTTCCGCGATCGAAGACGCAAACGCAACATCGGTATCAGGCATAACAACGACGAACTCTTCGCCACCAAAACGACAAGGCAAATCAATGCCCCGCACATTCGCCTTCAATCGTTTGGCAAATTCCTTCAACACTTCATCACCAGCCGGATGCCCGTAGGTATCATTCACCAGCTTGAAAAAATCGATATCCAACACCAATAAACACACGTGCTTGTCATTGGAACCACATGTATCGACCTGCGTCGTTAAGTGATTGGTCATGTAGCGACGGTTATGCAAACCAGTCAACGGATCGGTCACAGCCATTTCAAGGCTGGCGTGCAGGCTTATCCGCAGCTTTTCTTGGTAGCGTTTATGGCGCAGCTGGGTGCGCACACGCGCCATCAACTCATGGCGTTCAATCGGACGCACCACATAATCATTCACACCCATGTCCAACGCACGTACCAATCGCTCGACGTTGCCCTCTTCCACCAACACGATAACCGGGACACTCCGCGTCGCATCATGCGAGCGCAACTGCGAGCAAAGCCGCAAACCATCCGCGTCCTCCAAAGACAGGCTGACGATGATAATGTCGAAATCAGAGGTAGAAGCCAGACGCATAATATCATCGCCATCTTCCGCCGTCGTCACAGAGTGTTTTTGTGACAGCGTTTCCACAATCCGCCGCCGAGAAAGTGTGCGATCATCGAGCAGAAGAATTTGCCCATTCTCCGCTGACACTTCCGCGTCTTGGTCTTCACCAACCAAACCGATGCGCTGGCCCGTCTCCTCACGCATACGCAGCTCATCTGTCAGCATTTTAAGCCGCACAAGGCTCTTAACGCGCGCAAACAAAGCAACATCATCGACAGGTTTTGTCAGAAAATCGTCTGCCCCGGCCTCAAGTCCTTCAACACGGTCCTTCTGCTGGTCCAAGGCTGTCACCATAATGATCGGCACGTGAGAGGTTTCTGGCATCGCACGCAAACGGCGACACACTTCAAAACCGTCCATTCCCGGCATCATGACGTCGAGTAAAATAATATCTGGCTTTTCGCGGACAGCCATTTCCAACGCTTCAGGACCAGAGGATGCCTGTAGCACACCGAAATATTCGGCCATCAACTTAGCTTCAAGAAGCTTCAAGTTCGCGGGCACGTCATCAACAATAAGAACTCTGGCGGTCACAATTTACCCCAAAAAACGTTGAACTGTTTCTAAGAATTGCGTCACTGAAATGGGCTTGGCGATATAGGCTTCACATCCACCTTCTCGGATCTTCTCTTCGTCCCCCTTCATCGCGAAAGCGGTAACCGCCACCACGGGGATGGAACGCAGGTTGTCATCCTCCTTGAGCCACTTCGTGACTTCAAGGCCGGACACTTCTGGTAATTGAATATCCATGAGAATAAGGTCAGGACGATTCGTCCGGGCGATTTCAAGCGCCTCAATACCATCGCGGGTTTGCAACGTCTCGTAGCCATGAGCGTCCAATAGGTCGTGAAAAAGCTTCATATTGAGCTCATTATCTTCCACGATTAAGACTGTCTTCGACATCGATTCCGATGCTCCCCTATCCGGTTTTGCCATGCAGCTAAGCAAAACCTTGCAAATCCCCCAACCGACCGAATTAATGGGCGCTGCTGGTACTTTCCATCAGACCCCAATAATCTTAACTAACCCTTTAAGGGGCCGTCCGTCACCGCTACACATACAATCTGACCTAAGAACCTTAACATTGACTTGATAGAAGGGAGGCATTTCAAAAATGACGCCAGAAGCCGCAGAAACACTTGCATTAGAGGCTATTAGTTTCATTGCAAACGATGAAAATTTAGTCGCAGGTTTATTCGATCAAACAGGCATGGGGGGCGACGAACTACGCGATGCACTTGGCAATGATGAAACCGCCGCTCAAACCCTAGCAGGTGTACTCGATTACTTGCTCATGAACGACGAATGGGTGTTAAACTTTGCCCAGCAAGTTAATATTGCCCCTGAAAAGGTTCTAAGCGCAAGAGCAGCCCTGCCCGGCGGTCAGCATTGGAGCTCCATCTAATGGCAACTGCAAACCGCCAATGACCACCCCGCACGAAGTGCCGCGACCCTGCCCAAGGGGAAATCTTACCAAAAGCGCCCCTTCAAACTAAAAGCGCCAGTCCAAGAAATGAGTTAAAATTATGAGCAGCATTGCCAACCTTGAACCTCTCGTGCTCGAACAGCTCCAGTCCCTCTCTCTGGACCCAGCGCGCCCCCTCATCATTTCAGATGCGGATGAAGTGCTTCTAAAATTTGTAGCGGGCTTGGAAACCTATTTGCAGGGGCGCGACATGTGGCTTGACCTTCAATCATTCGCTTTATCCGGCAACATTAAACGCAAAAACACCAACGAAATAATCGCAACCGAAGAAGTGCCCGATTTGCTTTCTGATTTTTTTGCCGCCGCCACCGGTGACTTAGAAGCAGTTACCGGCGCAGCAGACGCCCTTGCCGCTCTTCACAAACGAGGAGCGCAAATTATTGTGCTGACAAATGTCCCGCACGCACAAAGGCATGTGCGCCAAGAATGCCTCGCACGCCAAGGTCTAGATTATCCGGTGATTGCCAATCAGGGCTTAAAAGGCCCAGCTGTGACTTACCTTGCACAACAATGCGAAGGCCCATTCTTCTTTCTCGACGACATTCCTCACAACATTGCTTCTGTTGCAAAGGCACATGCGCCCACAAAATGCATTCACTTCATCGCTGACAAACGCCTTGCTCAGCTCATCGACCCTGCCAAAGACAGTCAAATACAGTCCTCCAGCTGGCCTCACACCCATGCCTATATCGAAAATGAACTGGCACAATTGGGCCACTGACACACCCCACACAGCCCCAAAGACAAGAGTTGAAACGAAGGACGAAATTGATGCGCATCGGCATTGACCTTGGCGGGACAAAAATTGAAGGCGTTGTGATGGACGCGACAGGCGAAATCATTGCCCGCCATCGCTTGCCCACCCCCCAAGGCAATTACGCCGTCACCCTACAAGCCCTCGCAACGGTTGTAGATGCTCTCAGTCAAAAAGAACCCAGTGCGACCGGCGCACCCGTAGGCATTGGTATGCCCGGCGCCATCTCCCCCCAAACGGGCTTGGTGAAGAATGCAAATAGTGTGTGCCTCATCGGCAAGCCATTAGAAACGGACCTCACAAACCTGCTCAATCGTCCCGTACGCCTTGCCAATGATGCCGATTGCTTCGCCCTCTCCGAAGCGGCTGACGGTGCGGGCCACGGCTTCCGCTCTGTCTTCGGTGTCATTTTGGGCACCGGCGTTGGTGGCGGCTTTATCTGCGATAAAAACTTAGTCACCGGCCCTAACGCGATTGCAGGTGAATGGGGGCACATTCAATTACCGTGGATGACCCCAGAAGAATTACCCGGCCCAAAGTGTTATTGCGGCAAACGAGGGTGCGTTGAAACATGGCTATCTGGCCCCGGTTTTAACGCCAACAACGATCTCAATTTAACGAATGAAGAGGTAAGCGCCCACCCTTACCTCAGCACGCAAACACCAGAACAGGCCAAAATAAATCAGGCACTAGACCTCTACCACGACCGCCTCGCCCGTGGCCTCGCAACCATCATCAACATTCTTGACCCCGACGTCATTGTCTTAGGCGGCGGCATGTCCAACATTCCAAGCCTCTACACCCAAGTCCCCAAATTATGGGGCGCGCATGTTTTCTCCGATCAAGTGGTCACACGACTGCTGCAAAACCAACATGGGGATTCCAGCGGTGTGCGCGGTGCCGCATGGTTATGGACAGCTCACGAAGCCCGCCTCATCGCCACCGAGCGTGCGAATGGATAAGCCCAACCACTCTCAACAAACGCCGACAGGCCTGTGCCGAGATTGCCTGACACCTTTTTTTCGTCCGGCACATAAACCGCCCCTGCGACGGTGCCCAACATGTAGCAAACCGCGCCTACTCACCCATGCAGAGCTGTTTGATCTCTCCATTGCCCATCTCGATTGCGATGCATTCTACGCGTCTGTTGAAAAACGCGACAATCCAGACCTACACGACAAACCCCTTATCATCGGCGGGGGAAAGCGCGGGGTCGTGAGCACCTGCTGCTACATTGCCAGAACCTACGGCGTGCGCTCTGCAATGCCTGCATTCAAAGCCAAAGCGCTCTGCCCAGATGCCATTTTCATGGCACCAAACATGAGCAAATATGCAAGCGTCGGCAAAGAAATACGAGATCGCATGAAAGCTTTAACCCCCTTGGTTGAACCTCTATCCATCGATGAGGCCTTCATGGACCTAACCGGCACACAACGCCTCCACCACGCCCCACCCGTGATCGTGCTTGCTAAGTTGACAAAAGAAATTGAACGCGACATCGGTATCTCAGTTTCAATCGGCCTTAGCCATAACAAGTTCTTGGCAAAGATTGCCTCTGACTTCGATAAGCCGCGCGGGTTTTCTGTGATCGGCCAAGCAGAAACCGAAAGCTTTTTAGAAGACAAGCCCGTCGGTATTATTTGGGGCGTCGGCAAAGCCTTGCAAAAGAAACTGGCAAGCGACGGCATCACCAAAATTAAACACCTGTGGCGCCTAGATGAGAAAGCCCTTGCCAGCCGGTACGGCCAAATGGGTTTGCGGCTTTACCAGCTTTCACGCGGCAAAGACACGCGCACCATCAAACCGCACCGACCGACCAAAAGTATTTCCAACGAGATCACCTTCCCTGAAGACGTGCGCGATGTTGAAATTCTTTCTAAGCGTTTGTGGCGCATGTGTGAAAAGGTTTCGCACCGCGCAAAAACCACAGAACATGCGGGCAAAACCGTTGTCCTCAAACTCAAAACACCCGACTTTAAGTCACGCACCCGCAGCCAATCGTTGCCGGACCCCACTCAATTAGCCGATGTGATTTTCAAAATCGCCGACCCCCTATTGCGCAAAGAAGCCAATGGCACCCCGTTTCGGCTCTTAGGGGTGGGGATCTCTAATTTGAGCGCGGCCAATTACGCAGACCCACCCGACATGCTCAACCCGGAAGCAGAAAAGAATGCCGACGCAGAGCGTGCCATGGATCAGTTACGCGCGAAGTTTGGGGACACCGCCATTGGCAAAGGGCGAGGCCTAAAACCAAAGTCCAAGCCCTCCTCGTAATGCCCATCGCCCTAAAAATTGAGAGACCGATGACCATACACAGCCGACCTAAAGTCTTAGTCACCCGCAAGCTCACACCTGCCGCCGAAGCACGCCTGCGCGTCTCCTATGACATTTGGTGGAACCAAGACGACCGCCAGCTCTCAGGAGATGAAATCATTGATCTTGCCCATGGCATGGACGCACTTTTGCCCTGCGTCTCCGATAATTTAAGCGCTTCTATCATCAAGCGCCTACCCCACTCGATAAAAATCATATCCACCTTCTCCGTTGGTTACGATCACATCAACATTGAGGCGGCCTCTCAACGGGCTATCCGCGTCACCAACACACCCGACGTTGTAACAAACGCCACAGCAGACATTGCACTCCTTCTCTTGCTAGGAGCTGCCAGAGGGGCCGCACAAGGACTTCAAAGCATTCAGTCTGGCAAATGGGCGCGCTGGTCGCCCACCGGCATGTTGGGAACTGATTTAAGCGGTAAGACACTAGGTATTTTTGGAATGGGCCGCATTGGCCAAGCCACAGCCGCGCGCGCACGGGCCTTTGGAATGAAAATTCACTATCACAACCGCACCCGTCTCAGCCCAGAAAAAGAAGGTGATGCAACCTTTCACGACACCGCCGAGAGCCTCTATGCAGCGTGCGATATCATCTCCCTCCATGCTGCCTCAAACGCCGAAACGAAAGGCATCATTAACACCGCCGCCCTCGCCCACTTCAAACCCGGTGCCATGCTCATTAATACCGCACGCGGCGATCTGGTAGATGATGACGCCCTCATTGCCGCCCTACACTCCGGCAGACTTTCAGCTGTGGGACTGGATGTATATGCCAATGAACCCAACATAGACCCACGATACCGCACACTCCAAAATGCCTTTTTGCTCCCTCACCTTGGAACCGCCACCTTAGAAACACGCGACGCCATGGGCTTTCGGGCCATAGACAACTTGGATGCGTTCTTTGCCAACCAACCGCTGCCCGATCCGGTAAACTAAATCTCCCGCAGCAAACCGGTTCTCACCATCCCCCCTGAGCGCCCAACTTGGGCGATCAAAACGCGGCAAAACCTGTCCAAGGGCAGCATTTTCCTCACCTACGCTAGGAAAAAAATGCCGCCTAACCCAACTATCTCGATTGAAAGCCTTGCTATTCCTCAAAAAATAATTGGCACGTGCCTTGCGTTTCTCAATTCAACAACAGGTCATTTATGCCTGGATTGAGGGGACAGATGTCGAATACATATTCAGAACGCGCCGGTAAAGCCTTCACACCCAGCATGGGAAAAGGCATTCACCCTGTTATTGACTCGCTTGAAATGCGGGTACGCACAAAACTAATACGGGGCGTAGATGGGGCCACAGATCCATCAGAAATCACCCGCCGCGCCTTGGAGTATGCGTCCGAAGCAGAACAGCGTATCGCTGAATTATCCGCGCGGGTCAGCACATTAGAATCCTTGGCACAAACAGATGAACTCACCGGCCTCTACAATCGTCGTGGTTTTAAGGAAGTGCTCAATCGCAATCTCTTTAGCGCAGCTCGGTATGACGAAAACGGCGTGTTGGCATACTTCGATCTAAACAAATTCAAGAACATCAACGACACCTACGGACATGCTGCCGGGGATGAAGTCTTGAGTCGCGTTGGTGATTTTTTGCGCCGATCCATTCGCACAACCGATTTTGCAGCAAGACTGGGTGGCGACGAATTTGCTGTTCTCTTCGTGCGCGGCGAACACGCAAAAGCACGAGAACGCGCCCGTACAATGGCCAGAAAAATTGGCCGTTTGATCGTGCCGTGGCATGGACATAGACTTTCAGTGAGCGCCAGCATTGGCCTTGCGTCTTACGATGGCTCAACGGCCGCAGCAGAGCTCATCGACCGTGCCGACCGTGCAATGTACCGCGAAAAACATAAACGCCCAGACGGCAGCCTACGCGCACAAGCGTAAGCCCTAGCCCCTATTGCATTCTGCGACATCAAACCCACAAGGGCTTGATATGGGTCAGCTCGCCAGTCCCCCAATCAAAGAACTGCCATAAAGTTAGATTGCGTGGCCCACCTCACTTGAGTGCTTAAAACCCCTTCCCTCATTTAGGTCTCCCTGAAAGTCCGTTATGGTGTCAATATCCATACACGATCGGACCACCGCTTAAAGCGGTCGCAAGAAAATAATTGGGAGTTAAAAAGAATGAGCACACCCGCCCGAAATACAGTTGAAGGTCGCCTGGCAGAGATTGGCATCACCTTGCCGGAAGCCGGTGGCGTTGCAGGTAATTACGCCCCTTACACCATTAGTCAAAAACAAGTTTTCATTTCCGGTCAAGTACCCGTGGCCAGTGGCGGGCTTCAATTTCAAGGAAAGTTAGGCACAGAATTTTCCGTTGAAGAAGGCCAAGCCGCCGCCCGCTTGTGCGCAATCAACATCATCGCCCAACTGAAAGCTGCGTGTGACGGCGATCTCACCCGTGTGAAGGCTTGCGTAAAATTGGGCGGCTTCGTCAATTGCGTACCAGAGTTTGGTGACCACCCAGCCGTCATCAATGGCGCATCAGACCTCATGGTTGCCGCATTTGAAGAAAAAGGCCGGCACGCCCGCTTCGCAGTGGGCGCTACCAGCCTTCCTTTTAATGTCGCTGTGGAAGTAGATGCCATCTTCGAAATTGATTGATTTCCAACTCAATCAATCTTGACCTCTCCCTAACGACTTTCAATTCGGCGCGCCAAACGCGTCACCACCATAAGCAACGGTGCGCCGAAACTGATGTAAAACGCGACAATGCTGCCGGAAATCAGATAAATCCAATCGCTAGATCCTAAGCCATCTGCCACTGAACGCACCTCGCCAAAGACCCAAAACACCGACACAACGCCAAGAACGACGGCAGCAAGGCGCACGAGCATTAAACGGGCAGGTTCAAACCTGAGATAATTTTGCTCCAGAAGAGCCCCCAGCACCCAGCCCAACAAGAACCCGGCAATAGAAGCCGCTTCCCCTGCACCTTCAGCTTTGGGCCACACATACACAAGTGCAACCAAAGCAAGCAGCACAGCCGAAACTTGAATCGGCCACGATAAAGAGCGCCAGCGATCGCCCATCGGCGACAAGAGCGCATAGAACACAACAAGGCTCAGCACCCCAAGCACAGACCCCATCAAAACATCTTCAATGTCATGAACACCAAGATACAACCGGCTTAGAACAATGCCTACGGCAATAAAACCCGCAGCCCAGTAAGCCCACTTGGCCTCCCATTGCTGCCTCACTTCATAAGCAAGCCAAAACCACATCACCACGCCAATTTGAGCATGACCACTTGGCATGCCGTACGATCCGCCAACCCGTCCATCTAGCGCATAGAGCACGTCTGGGCGTGGGTTTTGCCAATAGTCTTTCAAGAAGGCGTTCAAAACTGCCGAGGCAAAAACAATCAACGCGAGCCGGTGCCCAACATCCTTACGCCAACCCCAATATATCGCTGGAATGGCGATCAAAAAGAAAGGCGTGTACCCCATCCATGTGAAAATGTTGAAAATAACCGTCAGCGCCTCATGCCGCAACGGCAACACCCAATCCATATTCGTTAGAAAGTCCAAAAGCTCATCTCCCCCTATAGCCTTCTATTTTGCAAGCGTGCAATTTTGTGACAGTTTACTAACAGTTTTGAAAAATCGCAAAACATTCACCTCCCGCTTTATTCCTCGTAAATAGGGAATTTTTGAATGTGCCCTTTGTCTTTCTCATCATTCAGCTTAATCTAGTGCCCAATAGTGATAGACAGGGAATTTCAGAGTGAGCCGGCCGACAAAAGAGCCAAATAAAGACACCAACGCCTCCCCCGATGCAGACCATTCTGAAGCGGCAACACCCGCTGTCACGCAAGTGGTGAAAGTCCTCCACAACATCTCAGAAATTCCAGCCAGCCAATGGGACGCTTGCGCAAACCCCGGTGGCAACATCCCCAGCAATCCATTCATCACCCACGCCTTTTTGCACGCCTTAGAAGAAAGCGGCTCAGCCTGTGCGGCAAGTGGCTGGGCACCTCATCACCTACTCGTCGAAGACGAAACCGGCACGGCCCTTGGCGTGATGCCGATGTATTTGAAAAACCACAGCCAAGGGGAATATGTTTTTGATCATGGGTGGGCAGATGCGTTTGAACGTGCAGGCGGCAACTATTATCCGAAGTTGCAAGTCTCGGTTCCCTTCACCCCCGCCACAGGCCGACGGATTTTAGCCCGTCCCGGCCCACTGCAACAAATGATCGAGGACCAACTGTTAGCCGCCGCGGTTGAACTGGCCCGCCAAGCAGAAGTCTCCTCCATTCATTTCACCTTCTTAGATAAAGCCCAATATGAACACCTCGGCGACTTAGGATTGCTCCAACGCACAGACCAACAATTTCATTGGGAAAATAACAACTACGCCACCTTTGATGATTTCTTGAACGATCTCGCCTCACGCAAACGAAAAAACCTGCGGAAAGAACGAGAACGGGCAGTAGAAAACGGCATCATCTTCGAATGGGTCACAGGTGCAAATCTAACCGAAGCCCATTGGGATGCCTTCTATGAGTTTTATCAAGATACCGGCATGCGCAAATGGGGAACCCCCTATTTGTCCCGCGGTTTTTTCTCCCTCATCAACAAAACCATGCCCGAACAAACCTTGCTCATTCTCGCAAAACGTAACGAACAATATATAGCGGGGGCGCTTAATTTTATTGGGTCAGAAACACTGTTCGGACGTAATTGGGGATGTATCGAACAGCACCCCTTCTTGCACTTTGAATGCTGCTATTATCAAGCAATCGATTTCGCCATTTCACGGGGCCTTAGCCGTGTAGAAGCAGGCGCTCAAGGCGCCCACAAATTGGCGCGTGGATATTTACCAACACTCACCTATTCCGCCCACTACATTTCTAATCCGAACTTCCGTGAGGCTGTGGCCGATTACGTAGAGCGCGAGCGCGAGCATGTTGCCCAACACAACGACATGCTTGGCGAGCGCACGCCCTTTCGCCACCCCTCATCAGAAACCGCCTCACCCGCAGATAACAAAAAAGACGACCCCCAATAGGCGTCCAGTAGGCGTCCAAGAACACGACAGGAAACGATCAATGGCTTACGACGACAATAATATCTTCGCTAAAATTCTGCGCGGGGAAGCGCCCTGCTTCAAAGTGTATGAAGATGAAAAAACGTTCGCTTTCATGGATGTCATGCCTCAAGTCGATATGCATACGCTGGTTATTCCAAAATTCCCCGCCGAAAACCTATTTGATTTGTCGCCAGAATACGCAGCCGCCATGGCCACAACGGTTCAAACTGTCGCCCGCGCTGTCAAAAACGCCTCTGACAAACCCGGCGTCATGATCGCCCAGCTCAACGGTTCTGAGGCAGGCCAAACAGTCTTCCACATTCATACGCACATCATTCCACGCGAAGGCGGGATAGACTTAAAATTCCACGCCCGCGACCTCGCAGACTTCAAACTGCTTGAGGCGCAAGCCGAGAAAATTATACAAAATCTATAACTGATCCTGGGGAGGAAAGAATGAAACACTCACGCAAGCTGCACCTTGGCACAGCACTCGCCGCCGTACTGGCTTTCACCGCCTGTTCTGAAGAACAAAACAAAGAGGCGGCCACCCAATCAACCGCCCCAACCTACACGCTCGAAAAATTTGTAGAAGGCTCTGACTTTCACGGCATTCACGGCCTCACATTTACAAAAGACAATCGGCTTTTGGCAGGCTCCGTCTTAGGGGGCACCATTTATGAGGTGGATGTGGCCAACAAAACCACATCCGTTTTCATTGGGCCTTACAAAGGCATGGCCGATGATCTCGAAGAAGGCCCCAATGGAGAACTAGGCTGGACGGCCTTTCTCGCAGGCGACTATTGGTTACGCACACCAGAAGGCAATGACATCAAATTGGCTTCTGGCCTGCCGGGTCTAAACTCTACGGCATGGAAGCAAGATGGACGCCTCTTTGCGACACAGGTTTTTCTCGGCGATGCCCTCTACGAACTGGACCCAACAGGAAGCACACCGCCGCGAAAAATCATGGAAGGCATGGGCGGCTTAAACGGCTTTGACTTTGGACCCGACGGCAAACTCTACGGCCCCCTGTGGTTCAAAGGTCAAATCGCACGCGTTGATGTGGACGCAGGCACTCTTGAAGTCATTGCCGAAGGTTTTACCATTCCAGCCGCCGTCAACTTTGATAGCAAAGGCCAACTCTGGGCCGTTGATACAGCCGAAGGCGCTGTCTACAAGGTCAACATTGAAACTGGCGAACGCACATTGGTCGCCGATGTTGAACCGGCCATTGACAACATGGCCTTCGATAATGATGACCGTCTCTTCATCTCAAACATGTCGCGCAACGCCATCATCGAGATCAACACAGAGACAGGCGAAGCGACAGAGATTGTCGGAGGTCCTTTAGCGGTAGCAGCTGACCTAGATATCGGTGAAGAGGATGGGCGCGAAGTCGTCTATATTGCCGATGTATTTTCCGCCCGAAAAGCCTTTACCGACACCGGAGAAGTTACCGAGATCGGTCGCGTTTTTGGTTCAAGTGTTGATTACCCGATCAATCTTGGCGCAGCCCATGGCAAGCTAGCCCTCGCAGGGTGGTCCGCCGGGGCCGTACAACTGGTGGACCTTGCCGACCAGAAAAACCTACCTCACCCCCATCACGGCTTTACCACGCCGACAGACGCTCTGCCCCTCCCAGATGGTAATTTTCTCGTCACAAACTTAGCCGAAGGCACCTTGAGCAGCGTGACAGAAGACGGCACTAAAACAATTCTCGTGTCGGGCTTGGTCACTCCCGGCAATATGGATTACGCCGCTGACGGTTCTCTTTATGTCACCGAATATGCCCTCGGCCGGATATCAAAAGTTGATCTAGCAACAAGCACAATCACACCCGTGATTGAAGACTTAAAAGGACCGGAAGGTTTTGACATTACAGCCGATGGGACCTTCTACGTGGCAGAAGTGCCCTTAAAGAAAATCACGGCAATCGCGCCAGATGGCACGCGCACAGACATCGGCACCGATCTACCAATCGGCTTGGCCCCTCCAGAAGGTGGCTTACCAACTCATGTGCCCACAGGCGTTGTGGTCACAAAAACAGGCGACGTTATTTTTTCATCAGACTTAGAGGCGGCTCTCTACCGACTGAAAAAATCAAATTAACCCATAAAAAACGGCGGCCTCAGGGCCGCCGTTTTACATTCATCTCAATATCGCTCAATCGACAAGCAGGGGAACCTTCGGAACGCTGCCGCCCCCGCCATCAGAAGGGCCGCCGTCCTTTGGACCCGTTGACCCTTTGCTTTGGCGCTTAGGCGGTGCCGGTGGGGTTGGAAATTCAAACCCAAGCGTGCCTTCATCCGTCACAACTACTTGTACAACGCCACCTTTTACCAACCGACCAAACAAAACTTCATCGGCCAAAGGCTTCTTGATGTTCTCCTGAATAACCCGCGCCAAAGGCCGTGCGCCCATTTGTTCGTCATAGCCTTCTTTCGCCAGCCATTCCGCTGCCGCAGTCGTAAGCTCAATCGTGACATTACGGTCAGCCAATTGTGCTTCAAGCTGCAGCACAAATTTCTCCACCACTTTGGTAATGACCTCTGGCGGCAAATGACCAAATGGAATGGTTGCATCCAAGCGGTTGCGAAACTCTGGAGAGAACAAACGTTTAATCGCCTCTTCATCCTCCCCTGAGCGTTTGGTGCGT
The DNA here is from genome assembly GCA_029209985.1 of Parvibaculaceae bacterium. GTDB lineage: Bacteria > Pseudomonadota > Alphaproteobacteria > Parvibaculales > Parvibaculaceae > NORP139. The sequence continues at coordinate 17,663 of JARGNZ010000006.1, read as the reverse complement.
CCAAACCCAATAGGCGCCTTAGACATATCCGCTGCGCCTGCATTGGTTGTCATGATTAAGATCACATTTCGGAAATCGATCTTCTTACCGTTGTGATCTGTCAGTTTCCCATGGTCCATGACTTGCAGCAGAATATTGAATAGCTCTGGGTGGGCCTTTTCAATTTCATCCAACAACAAAACACAATGCGGGTGCTGGTCAACGCCGTCTGTCAACAAGCCCCCTTGGTCAAAGCCCACATATCCCGGAGGTGCTCCAATCAAACGAGAGATCGTGTGCCGCTCCATATATTCAGACATATCAAACCGCAGCATCTCAACGCCCAAAACATCGGCCAGTTGACGCGCGACTTCTGTCTTACCCACACCCGTTGGGCCTGAGAAGAGATAAGACCCAATTGGTTTTTCAGGTTCCCGCAATCCAGCACGGGCCAACTTAATCGCCGCAGAGAGCGCATCAATCGCCGCATCTTGCCCAAAGACAACACGTTGCAAATCAGGCCCAAGCTCTTTCAGTTTTTCAGTATCATTGCGCGAAACAGTTTTGGCCGGGATGCGCGCCATTGTCGCGACGACTTCCTCAACCTCTTTCACACCGATAGTTTTTTTACGTTTTGACTCAGGTTTCAGCATTTGCGCTGCACCCGCTTCATCGATCACATCAATGGCTTTATCAGGCAATTTCCGATCATGCATATATTTCGACGACAGCTCCACGGCCACTTTGATGGCATCTTGCGTGTAGCGCAATTTGTGAAACTCTTCAAAATACGGCTTAAGACCTTTTAGAATTTTGATTGCATCAGCAGATGACGGCTCAGCCACATCAATTTTCTGGAACCGACGCACAAGAGCACGGTCTTTCTCAAAGTGCTGACGGTATTCTTTATAAGTCGTAGAACCCATGCACCGCAAAGCCCCGGACGCCAATGCCGGTTTAAGCAAATTGGACGCATCCATTGCCCCACCACTCGTGGCCCCTGCACCAATAACGGTGTGGATTTCGTCAATAAACATGACAGCCCCGGGATAGTCTTCCAACTCTTTAATCACGGCCTTAATGCGCTCTTCAAAATCACCACGATACCGAGTGCCTGCAAGCAGGGTTCCCATATCCAGTGAGAAGATGGTGGCATCTGCCAAAACCGCTGGCACTTCACCGTCCACAATTTTACGCGCCAACCCTTCGGCAATGGCCGTCTTGCCAACACCGGGGTCGCCCACAAACAATGGGTTGTTTTTAGACCGGCGACACAAAATTTGAATGGTCCGCTCAACCTCTTTGGTCCGGCCAATCAGCGGGTCGATTTTTCCAGTCTTAGCTTTTTCATTCAGGTTGACGCAATAAGTATCAAGCGCCTCAGTAGAACCCTCTTTACCACCCGCAGAGCCTTGTTCAGCTCCCCCGCCGTCTTGCGTATCATCATCAGCACCACGCACAGAACGGACTTCGTTCATATCTGCCCGCTTGGCAATGCCGTGGCTGATATAATTGACGGCATCATACCGGGTCATCTCTTGTTCTTGCAGGAAGAACGCCGCGTGGCTTTCACGCTCCGCAAACATCGCCACCAATACATTGGCACCGGTCACTTCTTCACGGCCAGAAGATTGCACATGAATGACCGCCCGTTGGATCACCCGCTGAAAACCTGCCGTGGGCTTGGCTTCTTCACCGTCCTCAACAATCAGATTGGATAATTCATTATCGATGTAATTTTCTAACTCAAGCTGCAAAGCCTCAACATCAACATTGCAAGCCCGCATCACAGCAGATGCGTCTTGGTCATCCAACAAAGACATTAGAAGGTGTTCGAGGGTTGCATATTCATGCTTGCGCTCATTGGCGTGGGCCAGTGCGCGGTGGAGGCTCTCTTCAAGGCTGCTTGACAATGACGGCAATGGTGTCTTCCTGTTCTCATGACTTTTTAAGTATATGGTTATCCATCCCCAAGATTTCCAACCCCAATTTCAGCCCCTTGCAAAATAGTCTAATCTCGCTCCATCGTACATTGTAGAGGGTGTTGGTTTTGACGAGCAAAATCAACCACTTGAGTAACTTTTGTCTCGGCGACTTCATAGGTGAAGACACCGCAGACCCCCACACCATTCTGATGAACATGCAACATAATCTCTGTCGCTTCTTCACGTGTTTTGTTGAAAAACTGTTCCAGAATGTGAACGACGAATTCCATCGGTGTGTAATCGTCGTTCAAAATGAGTACCTTGTACAGTGAAGGTTTTCTCGTTTTAGGTTTTGTCCGAGTAATAACGCCGGTTTCAGAACCACCGCCCCCGTCAAAATCGTCTCCATCTTCCTTGCCAGCAGCTCGCAGAGCCGCAAGAGGGAAAGAAGCGTATGTAGTGTGTAAATTTTCCATAGCGGCAATATTGGTCGCAAACTCCCGCGATGCAATAGTTCCCTGCATAATAGTCATAGATTTTCTCTTCACGAATTGACCGCTTCAGACCAAGTCTTAAATCAAATAATATTGCGACCTACGCCCATTTGATACTCCCCCCTGGCACAAAACGCACCATCGCGGCCTGTAAATTTTCAGTTTTTGCACCCTAATTTGCCTCTTGGCTCATTTTAGAACAGCCACTGAAACTGATTTAACCAAGTTTATGGCAAATCTTGCGGTCTTCTGCCGTCCTTCGTTGTCATTAGCATAATCCATTAACCAGATCGTAAGCCCCTCGATCTATGGTGAGACAGTCAGATTTAACCCACAAAATCAAACACTTCAGAGAAGCACCGTGGGAAAAATCAAGTTTGGCGCATCGCCCTGCTCATCTGGGTCGTATCACTGGCAAGAAAGTTTCGTGTCAAAGCAAACTCTTACTTGGCACGCAATGTGTATCTGTACTTTAATAGGTTCAGGCATCGAAAAGGGAAACGGCAGATGCCAATGAGGGTCATGAGCAAAATATACAAGCAGATTTCCATGATGAGGCTCCAGAATCACGCCAACACGCGCGCTAACGATGCCACGCGCCGAAGCGTTGTCCGTAATCTTGTCACTTTCTTCGCTTTGGCCGTCACGGTGTTTGTTGCCAGTGTGACGACGACGCCCGTTCAAGCAAATCCCAAATATGCTGCGTTGGTGATGGATGCCCATACAGGCAGAGTTTTGCATTCCCGCAATGCAGACCTACAGCGTTATCCCGCATCATTGACCAAGATCATGACGCTCTACATGCTGTTTGATGCGTTGGAGCACCGCAAAGTAACCATGAGCACCCGTATGCGCACCTCGCGCAGAGCCACGCACCAAGCCCCTTCCCGTCTTGGCCTTAAACGCGGCGAAACAATTCGCGTAGATGAAGCCATCAAAGCGCTTGTGACCAAATCCGCCAATGATGTCGCCACCGTTGTGGCAGAGCACTTGGCTGGGACTGAGTCTGCCTTCGCACGACAGATGACCCGTCGCGCCCGCGAGCTTGGCATGACGCGTACTCGTTTTATGAACGCCTCCGGCCTGCCTAATCGCCGCCAGCTCACCACAGCGCGCGACATGTCTAAATTGGGCCTCGCCATTCGGACAGATTTCCCGGACCTGTATCACTACTTTTCAACTAAGTCCTTCCGCTGGAAAGGCCGCAAGTATAAAAATCACAACAACTTGCTCGGCAAATACGATGGCACCATCGGCATCAAGACCGGCTATACACGGGCATCTGGTTTCAACCTAGTCGCCGCTGTGGAACGCAATAACCGCTATGTTGTCGCCGTTGTTTTAGGGGGCAAAAAGGCAAAGTCTCGCGACAGGCAAATGGTCTCCTTACTGGACCAACACCTGCATCGTGCCATTGCCCGCGCACCAGGTGGGACCCGCCTGGCAAAAGCACCAAAACCAATCAAGCGTCCAGCAGGCCACATGGCCTCCCCAACGGTCGCAATGCTGGCTGCAGCAGAAATGGGCAAACCAACTCCAAGCAGTGCCGCCGTGCCAACGATGGCAGTAAACAATATTCCCCTAGCCTCCCCCACAGAAAAATCTAATGCTGACGCACCTCTGAGCGCACAAGCGTTTTACGCCTTGGCACAAGCACGCGCGGCAACGTCGAAAATGGGCGAACTCATTATCAGTCCAGCACAGGCCGCTGTACCCCTTAAAGAATATATTGGAAGCACACTGCCGGGCCAAACCAAACGCCTAGATACGCCAACCAATCAAACATCCGACGATCCACTGACCACCGGCAGCATCTCTATGGCCTCACGCCAACTGCCAGCGTCCACAAGCCAACCCGCCCTACGCCGCAGCGCACCAGCCAACGCCCAATTATCCAACCGCGCGCGCCCAGCACCAACAAAACGAAAATCAGGCCCGCTCTTTTCAGAAAATTCGTGGATCATTCAGATCGGTGCCTACACCGACTCGAGCCAAGCAGTCGAGAGCATTCGTGCTGCCATGGCAGCTGCGCCAGCAGAACTACGCACAGCGGTACCCATCACAGTTCCAGTCCTCACAGATGAATTGACCTTATATCGCTCCCGCTTCGGTGGCTTTGATACAGAAACGACAGCGCGCAATGCATGTGGCCGTCTTGCCAGAGCCAACATCAGCTGCATCGCCATTCCCCCAAGCGGATGGGCTGCACCGGAATACGCCAGCATTGACTAGCGTTCCTTGATCTCATCTAACAAAACTTGTTTGGCACGGTTTATTTGAGCCGCCAAGAAATCACTGCCACCCACATCAGGATGCACCTTCAACATCAACCGATGATGCGCTTGCTTGATCGTCTCAGCATCCGCCCCCGCAGGAACATCCAAAACCTCCCGCGCTTGGGTCACACTCATCGTATCTGAACGAGTAGGTTGGCGTGGTTGGGGCCCTGCACCATTTGGCATCCCCAAAAAACGGGAAAACAGATCAAAGATAGCAGGCCGAAATTTGCCCTCAGTAAACAACCAAAGGGCGAAACCAGCAACCATCAGCGCGATTACAAATTGGCCCCGCAACAATAAAAACAACGCAAGGAGGGTCGCCACACCGCCACCAACCCACCGCAGGGAGGTCGCCATCGCTTTTGGATTTCCAGATGTAAATAATTTTACGCCGAGAAGAAAAAAGCACAGGACAATCACACCTAAGAGCAACATGGGCACAGCTAACGTCCTTTCACCTCAACCAAAGGTCGATCTTACCGATCAACCCTAAATAACATGAGACGGCTCGCCTAAAGGCAATGCCAAAGCTTCCATCAACTGCCGCACTTCAGACCGCGCCGCCACATGCGACATAGACATTTGCGCCCCCACGCCCTTTTCCTTCAAGTCCAGCAACGTCAATCCAGACGGGAACATTTCCCTAAAGATAACACGTTCCCCAAAGCCCTTCGCGGTTCGGAAACCAATGCGCTGCGACAGAGCTTCAACCACGTATTCAATGCGGCGTTTATTTTTCGCATCCAACGTGGATAGGCGATTACGCATCACAATCCAATCAATGGTGCTCCCGCCCGAAATCGCGCGGCGTTTACGAGCATCCCACACCATTTCGCTATAAACGCTTGGCCCTAGAATGTCGTAATTTTCCGGGTCAATCCGGCCTAACAAATCAAAGTCCACAAAACTATCATTCATCGGCGTCAACAGCGTATCCGCACATGTGTGCCCCAATCGGGACAAGAACGTATCCGTACCCGGACAGTCCAATAAAACCACATCGCACGCTTGTAACCGCTTTGCTAATTCAAACTCAAACCGCGCCCGCTCGTCGGCTTCGCGTGCGCTCACGGTATCCAGTTCACTGCGCGCAATTACCGTGTGAATCGGCATCGGCAGAGTAACAGAATTTTGCTCCATCCAAGCCTGTCGGTTTTCCACATAACGTGTGAGGGACTGTTGGCGACCATCCAAATCCATCGATCCAACGCGGTAGCCTTGATGCAGCAATCCAGTGACCAAATGCATGGCCGTGGTGGTTTTGCCCGAGCCACCCTTTTCATTGCCCAACACCAAAATATGCGCCCGTTTCAAAGGCGCTTTCGCAACCGGCGCAGCAGGAGGTGCCTGTTGTTCTGTCGGCGTATTTTCAGACCGGGCTTCAGGCAAAACGGCAGATCCGCTCAAAGAGGCGCCTTGCGCCTGCGTTTCCTTGCCAGCTTCATCCATCTTGGTCTCTTCGCTCATCGTATTTCAGTCCTTAAATGGTCGAATCGCATGCTGCGTTCCGCCAAATATCACGTTACTCAATTCAGATGCATTGGTTTCAATAAAATCTTTCCAAATTTATGCCAAAATGAGTTTATTCGATCATTCGCCCAAAAACTGGGCGTTTGCACAACAGTTCACGGTGTCAAAGGGGCATCCGTGATTCTCTTTGGGGTTATCTATCATGTTTCACGGCCTTCGCGCATATAGCTTCGGTATCTTGGCAGCGCCCTATGGCGGCCACGCAAGTCGCTGGTTGATGGCATGTGTTCTTATGATCGGCCTTGGGACAACAGCCTTCCCCGCACAAGCCCGCGACGATATCCCCCTGTTCAACGTAGCCCGTGTCACCCCAGATGACGTCCTCAATATGCGCGCAGCCCCGGACCCTGCCGCAGATAAAGTCGGCGAAATCCCTGCAAATGGCCAAGGCATTGAAGCAACCGGTGCCTCCATGTCGCATAATGGCTACATATGGCGCGAAGTCCGCTTCAACAACGTCACTGGCTGGGTCAATGGTTATTTCCTTATTCGGGCGGCCAAACCAGACGATGACATAACCGGCTCAACCTCCAAGCCAAAAGGCCGGGTATTTCCAGAACCTATCTCATGTGCAGGCACAGAACCTTTTTGGGGTGTATTGATCCGCGACTACCTAACCGTCTTCGACAGCCTCTCAGAAGGCCGCTTAGAACTGCGCATGGAACCAGCGCGAACACCCGTGCAAAATCAAAGCATTTGGGCAATCGATGCAGAAGTCGTCTCCACACGTCGCCCAGTGACTGCCCTCATCAAAAAGGTCAATCAATGTTCTGATGGCATGTCAGATATTAAATACCCCTATGAGATCCAAATTGTTCTAAAAAACGGCCCTGTATATAGCGGGTGTTGCCGCAAAGCTGATAAGCGATAGCAACCCAAATACGACACGCCAATTGAGCCACCACGCGCCATACAGTATGCTCGTCCTATAAGTCATGGTAGAGACCCTGACGAATATGTTTAAGACAATCAGACGTTTGGAGTGAGTATGCCCCTCGACACCACCAGCTATGCGCTACCCGTTGCCCGCACCATTCAAGACCTACGGGCGACAGTGCAAAAGTGGCGCGATGCGGGCGAAACCGTCGCATTAGTGCCTACCATGGGCGCCTTGCATTCCGGGCATATTTCACTGGTTGATTTAGGCCGCACCCACGCAGACCACGTTGTGGTCTCCATATTCGTCAATCCCACACAATTTGGTCCCGGAGAAGACTTCGATGCCTACCCGCGCACCGAAGCAGAAGATGCCAAACAATTGGTCGGAAAAGCCGACCTCATTTTCGCACCCAATGCCCGTGAAATGTACCCGGAGGGGTTTTCAACAACCATCAACCTCTCAGGAGTGACAGCGCACTTAGAGGGTCTCTCGCGCCCCACACACTTTGCAGGCGTGGCAACCGTTGTCGCTAAGCTACTTCTCACATGCTTACCGGATGTCGCTTTGTTTGGACAAAAGGATTATCAGCAACTCCTTGTCATTCAAACCATGGTGCGCGACCTCAACCTCCCGGTAAAAATTATCGGCGCACCCATCGCACGCGACCCTGATGGCTTGGCTCTGTCTTCACGCAACATCTATCTAACAGAGACAGAACGCGCCACCGCCCCCCACATCCATCGCATCCTACAGGAAGCTGCACAAAAGGCAGCACAGGGAGCAGACATCAAAGCACTATGCGCACACGGTATGGCCGAGTTGAAAGAGTTAGGATTTATTCCCGATTATTTGGAAATTCGGAATGCAACGACATTGGCACCGTTTGACAGCAACAGTGTGGAAGGGCCTGCCCGTGCTCTCATTGCCGCCAAACTCGGTCAGCCCCGCCTCATTGACAATATTGATGTGCCCTCAGCGTAAACGCCCTTAAAGCAGTCCGAGTTTTTCAAGTTCAGCACGCATTTCTTCTGGCATTTCAGCTTCATCTGCCCCAAGCCGCACATCCGCCGGAGCATCCTCAGCTTTAAGATAGCGCCACCCTTGAAAGGCCCTACGGCCCCGCCGTTGTGTCCGCACAACTTCAGGGTCGAGAACAAGAGCGCAGCGTCGCACGCCCTCCTCGTCTCTAAAATCCCGCACATCCAACAAAGTTTGGCGTGCGCGAATTTCGCCCTTCATTACCCAAAAGAGAGAGCCACCATCGAGTAGCTCTTCAGCACGCTTAGGTACCATACGGGTGATATGTATCACCTCAGGTTCAATACCTGCCGCCCTTTTCTCCGCAACACGGCGGGCCTGCCAAGCTTCCAGCTCTTCCGGCTCACTCACACCAACACATAATTTTATGAGATGAACGCTCAAGCTTCTTCCTCAAACTTAACCAACACCGCACCGCCTTCTACTTGCTCACCAATGCTCACAGTCACCTCTGCAACTTTACCATCTTGTGGGGCTTGAACGGTTTGCTCCATCTTCATCGCCTCAACGACAACCAGAGCATCCCCTTTGCGCACTCGGTCACCCGCAGAAACCACAACCTGAATAACCTTGCCCGGCATAGGCGCCACAGCTTTTGACCCCGAAGCCCCCTGATCTAAGTCAACATCCAGCGGATCAGGCCGACCAAAGTCATAGGTCATGCCCAGATGCATCAGAGCAAACCCAGTTGGACGTTCAACGCAGCCCATACGCACAGATGCCCCTTCTATCGACACGCTAATGTCGCGCGGCGAAAGGCGAACGTCTTGTACAGCTACCTGCACGTCACCGCACGTTATTGCCATGTTTGAGGCCTGGCCAACAACACTCATCACAAGGTCATTCTCCCCGTAAGAAAGCACAAACCGCTCACCCCGTTGACCGCCCAAAATCCAGCTATCCGTATCAGCCCACGGCGACAGGTCATTCCCACAGGCAACCCGCTTACCGCTTTCATAGGCCGCTGCACATGCAAGTACAGCCGTCGGCACCGCATCCGTTGCAGGCACCAAATCACCAAGATGGCGATCGATAAAACCCGTATCAATCTCAGCAGCGCCGAAAACTTTATGCCCCGCGATGGCAGCAAGAAAGCCAACGTTATGCTTCAGTCCAGAAATTTGGGTAGCTTCCAAAGCATCCTGCAAACCGGCCAAAGCATCTTCCCGGTTCTCGCCCCAGACGATCAACTTAGCGATCATCGGATCATAGAACATCGAGACCTCTTGGCCTTCCACAACTCCTGTGTCCACCCGTACAGTCGCACTTTCTTCAGGAAACTGCAGACGTGCCAAACGGCCTGTAGAGGGGAAGAATTTCTTAGCCGGGTCTTCTGCATAAATACGCGCTTCAACCGCATGGCCCGAAAGCGTCAAAGCCCCTTGGCTTTTTGGCAAGCCTTCCCCACGCGCCACGCGGATTTGCCATTCAACCAAGTCCTCACCCGTAATCATCTCCGTGACAGGATGCTCAACTTGCAAACGTGTATTCATTTCCATGAAGAAAAATCCATCGGGACGCAGGCCATTAGACCCATCCACGATAAATTCCACAGTACCAGCCCCGCGATAATTAATCGCCTTAGCCGCCGCAACAGCAGCCTCGCCCATGGCCGCCCGCATCTCTGGTGTCATGCCCGGTGCGGGGGCTTCTTCCACAACCTTTTGGTGACGACGTTGGAGGGAACAATCACGCTCAAACAAATAGACGGCTTCCCCCTGCCCATCTCCAAACACTTGAATTTCAATGTGGCGCGGAGAGGTTACAAACCGTTCAATCAAGACGCGGTCATCACTAAAGGCAGATGCCGCTTCGCGTTGGGCAGAGGCAAGGGCTTTATCAAACCCCTTTGCGTCTTCCACCAGCCGCATGCCTTTACCGCCACCGCCCGCAACCGCTTTAATTAAAACAGGGTAACCAACTTTTTCGGCTTCAGCCGCCAAGTGTTCCGCGCTTTGAATATCCCCGTGATATCCTGGCACCACGGGAACACCCGCTTTTTCCATCAAAACCTTGGCCGCATCTTTCAGTCCCATCGCACGAATAGAATCCGACTTTGGGCCAATAAAGATGATGCCTTCCTGCTCACAAGCTTCTGCAAAGCCCGCGTTCTCAGACAAAAACCCATATCCCGGATGAATACTGTGCGCACCCGCCTTTTTGGCAACGTCCAAAATCACGTCACCTTTCAAATAAGACTCCGTGGCTGCACTTCCCCCAATGGAGTAAGCCTCATCCGCCAAACGCACATGCAGCGCGTCCGCATCAGCCTCAGAATACACCGCAATAGTGCGAAGTCCCATTGTCCGCGCCGTACTAATAACCCGGCACGCAATCTCTCCACGATTAGCAATCAGAATGCTTTTCATTGGTTCATCCTACATTCTGAAGACGCCGAACTGCGTCTCTGTTACAGGGGCGTTCAACGTCGCCGACAATGCCAAACCCAACACCCGGCGGCTTTCACCTGGTGCAATAATGCCGTCATCCCAAATGCGCGATGTCGCAAAATAAGGATGGCCTTCAACCTCGTATTGATCACGGATCGGTGCCTTAAAGGCTTCCTCTTCCTCCCCGCTCCATTCTTTGCCGCGCGCGTCCATGCCATCGCGTGTCACCGTTGCCAGCACACTTGCCGCCTGTTCGCCGCCCATAACAGAGATACGCGAGTTCGGCCACGTGAACATAAACCGGGGGCTGTACGCCCGCCCACACATGCCGTAATTCCCAGCGCCATATGAGCCACCAATCACAAGGGTCAATTTCGGCACTTTAGCCGTTGCCACCGCCGTCACCAATTTGGCACCGTCTTTTGCAATCCCGCCTGCTTCATATGCACGGCCCACCATGAAGCCAGAAATGTTTTGCAAGAACAGAAGCGGAATACGCCGTTGACAGCAAAGCTCAATAAAATGAGCGCCCTTTTGCGCAGACTCAGAAAACAAAATGCCATTGTTCGCAATGATGCCAACTGGCATGCCGTATAGCCGCGCAAAGCCAGTGACCAGCGTTGTGCCGTACAGTTTTTTGAACTCATCAAACTCTGACCCATCAACCAAACGGGAAATCACTTCGCGCACATCATATTGCACAGACAAAGAAGTCGGCACGACACCTTCCAGCTCTGCCGGGTCATACAAAGGCTCAACCGGTTCCCTCAGCGTAATATCGACTTTCTTCTCGCGGTTTAATGTGCCCACAATACGGCGTGCAATAGCCAAAGCATGGGTATCATCCACCGCATAGTGGTCAGTCACACCGCTTGTCCGCGAGTGCACATCTGCCCCGCCCAAATCTTCAGCCGTCACAACTTCCCCAGTTGCCGCCTTCACAAGAGGCGGGCCACCCAAAAAGATCGTGCCTTGATTTTTAACAATAATGGTCTCATCAGACATCGCCGGCACATAAGCACCGCCCGCCGTACACGAGCCCATCACCACAGCTATTTGCGGAATGCCTTTCGAGGACATATTTGCTTGATTAAAAAATATCCGCCCAAAGTGATCTCGATCAGGAAAAATATCAGCTTGGTTCGGCAAATTCGCTCCACCAGAATCCACCAAGTAGATACACGGCAGATTATTTTCCAACGCCACTTCCTGCGCCCGCAAATGCTTCTTCACCGTTTCGGGGTAATAAGTCCCGCCTTTGATCGTTGCATCATTACAAACAATCATGCACTCCAAACCCGACACGCGACCAACACCCGTGATCACACCGGCTCCATGGATTTCACCCCCATATTGCCCATGTGCGGCCATCGCAGAAAGCTCAAGAAAAGGCGTGCCCGGATCAAGCAACCCGTACACTCGATCCCTTGGCAACAATTTGCCGCGCGAAATGTGACGCGCCCGAGAAGCCTCGCTACCACCAGCCGCATGTTTTGCACGCTGCACCGCAAGGTCGTCCAACAACTCATTCATCGCCTTTTTATTGGCCTGAAAGCTCTCGCTTTTTGAAGATATTTGAGACGTTAAAACCGACATAAAGGTTTCCTTATTACATTCAACTCTCGAACCCATCAGATGGGCCGATGCCCATCCAATCGTTTCGCATTTAGCATTTCACTTGCAACGGCTTAGCTCACCCGTTCAACCGCCACAGCCACCGCTTCACCACCACCAATGCACAGAGAGGCAACGCCTTTGGCCACATCACGCTGTTTCATCGCGTTCAACAGCGTCACCAAAATCCGGGCACCAGACGCCCCAATTGGATGACCCAATGCACATGCCCCGCCGTGAACATTTACTTTTTCATGCGGCAAATTCATGTCGTGCATGGCAGCCATGGTCACACAGGCAAATGCTTCATTGATCTCATAAAGGTCCACATCGTTAGCAGACCACCCGACTTGATCCAGAAGGTTACTCATTGCAGTGACCGGTGCCGTGGTAAACCAGCGCGGCTCATGGGCATGGCCTGCTTGGCCACGAATAAGAGCCAACGGTGCCAGCCCCCGGCGCTCTGCTTCAGACAGAGGCATCAACACAAGCGCCGCCGCCCCATCAGAAATAGAGCTAGAATTTGCAGCCGTCACGCTGCCATCCGGCGCAAAAGCGGGTTTCAAATTAGGTATCTTGCTTGGGTCCGCCTTAAACGGCTGATCGTCCTGAGACACAACCGTAGTCCCCTTACGGCCCTTAATCGTTACCGGCGCAATTTCATCCGCAAACAAGCCATCTTCACTGGCTTGCTTTGCACGCCGTAACGATTCAATCGCATAGGCGTCTTGTGCGTCACGGGTAAATTGATAGTGCTTGGAAGTTGCTTCTGCATATACACCCATCAATTTCCCTTCATAGGCATCTTCCAACCCATCCAGAAAAATGTGGTCCAAGACACCCCCATGCCCCATCCGCATACCTTCACGTGCTTTGGGTAGGATGTACGGCGCATTGGTCATACTTTCCATCCCCCCTGCAATCATCACCTTGCCACGGCCAAGAGCCAAGGCATCATGCGCAAGCATGACCGTTTTAAGGCCAGAGCCGCATACTTTATTGATCGTTGTGCACGGGGTTTGATCATCCAACCCCGCAAGGCGAATAGCCTGCCTGCCCGGTGCTTGTTTTGCGCCAGCCGACAGCACACACCCCATGAAGGCTTCATCGACATCTGCCGGTGCCAAAGCAGCATTTGCCACAGCTTGCGCCACCGCAATCGCACCAAGTTCCGGTCCAGCCTTCGCAGATAGGCTCCCCTGAAAACCACCTAAAGGCGTGCGGGCAGCCGAGACGATTGCAATCGGTTCATGTGTACTCATTGAAATTTCCTGTTCTGCTAGACGGACAAAGCCCGTTCTCATGTGCCAAATTCATAAAAGAGGTGCGGAGGAATAATCTCTACGCCGTCTCTTGAAACAATTCACGCCCAATCAACATGCGGCGCACTTCACTTGTTCCTGCGCCAATCTCGTACAATTTGGCGTCACGCAACAACCGGCCAGTCGGATAATCATTGATATAACCATTGCCGCCCAAGGTTTGGATAGCCTCCAAAGCCATCCACGTTGCTTTTTCAGCCGCATACAAAATCACACCAGCAGCATCTTTCCGGGTGGTTTCACCACGGTCACACGCTTTGGCAACCGTATAGGCATAAGCCCGGCACGCATTCATGGTGGCATACATGTCCGCAACTTTACCCTGCATCAATTGGAAGGTGCCAATGGCCTGTCCAAACTGCTCCCGCTCATGAATATACGGCAGCACTACATCCATGCAGGCTTGCATAATGCCCAATGGCCCACCAGACAGCACAACCCGCTCATAATCCAAACCACTCATCAAAACACCCACCCCACCGTTTAGGGGACCCATGATGTTTTCTTCCGGCACCTCGCAGTCTTCAAACACAAGCTCTCCCGTGTTTGATCCGCGCATACCCAGCTTGTCGAGCTTCTGAGCAACCGAAAAGCCCTTAAAGTTTTTCTCAATCAGAAACGCCGTAATCCCGCGTGATCCCGCATCCGGGTCTGTTTTGGCATAAACAACCAACACATCAGCATCCGGCCCATTCGTAATCCAAAACTTAGAGCCGTTGAGGACGTAGCGATCGCCCTTCTTTTCTGCTTTCAACTTCATGGACACAACATCAGACCCAGCACCCGGCTCACTCATCGCCAGCGCGCCAACAAATTCACCGCTGGAAAGCTTTGGTAAAAACTTGAGCTTCTGCGCCTCAGTGCCCCATCGGTTCAACTGGTTCATGCACAAGTTTGAATGCGCCCCATAAGAAAGGCCAACACTGGCAGAACCCCGGCTGACTTCTTCCATGGCGACCATATGTTCCAAGTACCCAAGGCCGGTGCCCCCGTATTCTTCACCAACCGTCATGCCCAAGATGCCCAGATCGCCCATCTTACGCCACAGGTCAGCGGGGAACTCGTTAGATTGGTCAATCTCTGCGGCACGGGGCGCAATCTCAGCTTGAGAAAATGCCGTCACGCTCGCACGCAACATATCGGCAGTCTCTCCCAAATCAAAATTCAATGATGGATAATTTACCAGTGCCATGAAAGGTCCCTCCGCCTCGCTTAAGCGAGATCTTCGTCACAATGTCCGTTATGAATTGACGCAATCACGCCAATTCAGCGGCCTATTGATAGCAGATGAAGGGGGCGTTTGACCAGTCAGTGGAAACGCCGTTTCCGTAAGGTTAAGCTGATTTTATTTGACTAAATTAGCCACAGCGCAGCCATTCCGAGGAACGCAAAGAAGCCAACAATGTCTGTCACAGTGGTCAAAAAGACAGCCGAGGAGACTGCCGGATCAACTTTCATTTTCTCAAGCCCAAGAGGAATGAGGATCCCCGCAAAGCCAGCCACCACCATATTCACAACCATCGCAGCAGCAAGCACAAGCCCAAGCGTAAAGTTGCCAAACCACAAGCCGCCAATACTCCCCATAAGAACGGCAAACATCACCCCATTCGCCAGCCCAACTAAGACCTCACGTGTGACAATACGTCGAGCATTCATCGACACCAGATCACGTGTCGCCAAAGAACGCACAGCAATCGTCATAGTTTGCGTGCCTGCATTCCCCCCCATAGACGCAACAATTGGCATCAACACAGCTAATGCCACCATCTGTTCAATCGTCGCATCAAACAAAGAGATCACAAGCGAGGCCATGATCGCCGTCAGTAAATTTAGAAACAGCCAGGAAAACCGGCCTCGGGTGGTTTCAAAAACACTGTCGGTGACGCTTTCTTCAGAACCAACACCACCCATCAACATGATGTCTTCGCTGGCTTCGTCGGCAATCACTTCAACGATGTCATCGACCGTAATCACACCCACAAGACGGCCTTCCCCGTCCACCACCGCAGCAGAAATCAAATCGTATTTCTCAAACTGGCGGGCCACGTCTTCGCGGTCGGTCTCAACACCCAGAAGGGTCTGTTCTGGGATCATCAAGTCAGAGATTTTCATATCACGCGAGGAACGCATGGCCCGATAGAGCGGCAACGTCCCCACTGGGCGGTGAGACGGATCAACGACAAAAATCTCATAAAATTCATCGGGAAGGTCATCAGCTTGACGCATATAGTCAATCACTTGACCCACATCCCAGAACGGCGGCACCGCCACCAGCTCCCGCTGCATCAACCGGCCCGCACTATCTTCCGGGTATTCCAATGACTGCTCAATAGCAGCTCTATCATCGGCGGGGAGTTGATCTAGAATCTCACGCTGGTCGCGCTCATCCATGTCTTCAATGACGTAAACAGCATCATCTGTTTCCATCTCTTGAAGCGCGGCCGCAATCACGTCTGAGTCCAAAATCTCCACAACGTCATCACGAATGCCCTCATCCAACTCAGGCATGACATCCGCATGCAAGTCGGCCCCAAGCGTCTCAACCAAATAGCGGCGTTCATCAGTGCGGAGTAAATCGAGAAGTTCAGCACAATCTGCTGGGCGCAGCGGCAACACGAGGCGACGGGCCTCATCACCATCTAAACGATCTAAAGCAGTGACAACCTGGCGTACAAAAGCGGGAGTAAGGGGCGTTTCCCACTCATCGTTCAGCTGCTTACCAGTCTGGTCTGTCACACATCACCTCGTCGATACAGGCATCAGAAGCCTTGCAAGTTCGATATAGGCACTCGCTCACTGCAAAGCTTTATCCTTCTTCGCATGACAAGCCCTACCTGTCACGCCGAAATCTAACGGGTCTGCAATAATCTAACGCCGTCAAAGCATACCACAAAACAGAGGCATTTACACGCCCCCTCTCCGCTTAAAGCCCCCCAGAAACGCTCAAAGTGGCCCCGGTAATATAATCAGCTTTTGGTGAGGCCAACCAGACCACCGCCTCTGCCATATCCAACGGCAACCCAACGCGCCCCAGCGGCGATGTATCAGCGACCATTTGCGGCCGGTCCGGGTTCCCGGACAACGTGTGAATTTCAGTGTCGGCAGTTCCCGCATGAATACCGTTCACCCGAATGCCGTCGCGCCCCAGTTCCTTAGAAAGACCGATCGTAAAACTATCAAGCGCCCCCTTGGAAGCCGCGTAATGCACATATTCATGGGCGCTGCCGATACGTGCAGCCATAGAGGAAATGTTGATGATGACACCGCCCGTCCCCCCCGCGCTCAACGCCATGCGAGGGATCGCCGCGCGCGCACAGTAAAAGGCACCAAATACATTCACCTCAAATGTGCGCTTCAACACATCATCTGGCAACTTAGACACACTACTCGCTGCGCCAATAATCCCCGCATTATTGACCAGCAGGTCAAGCCGCCCAAACCGCGCATCACAGGCTTCAAATAATGTCGTCACCTCGTCAGACCGCGCTACGTCACTTTTAACGGCCAGCGCCTGAGCCCCTTCTGCTTCGCACGCCGCAACCACTCGCGCAGCCGCCTCATCATTTGAGACATAACTAAAGCAAACATCATACCCACTCTGGGCCGCAAGTTTGGCTGTCGCCGCCCCAATGCCGCGCCCACCGCCTGTAATCAAGGCAACTTTTTTCATAGCCACGTTCTCTCGTTCTAAAATTAGAGGTCCATATCCAATAGGCTTGTATAGAAATGTTCCAGCACCTTCAAACGCCCTTGCACGACGTTAAACCGGCAGTCTCTCGCCAGCATCCGCCAAATCGTGCCATCCATATCATAATAGAACCGGCAGCTCGCATCACGGTAACCGAGCCATTGGCGTTGCGCCTCCAACAAAGTCGCGAATGCCTCTGGGTTTTCCTTCCGGCTCTCAAGCTTTGCTTTTATGTCCGCCCAAAGTTTATTGAGATACGCATCTTGTTCATCAAAAGAGGCCCCCACGCACGCCCGCGTGCTTTGTGCATACCCGTCAAATTTTTTCATACACTCTGCATAATGTGCCTCCAACAAAGCAACGTTCATCGTGCCTTCTTTTGCGGTCTCTACCCGAACCTCTGTTGCAGTGGCATCTCCCCCCGAGATGAAACCAAAACCCAAAAAAAGGGCCACGACCGAACCTAAAACCACTTTCAACATTTCACTTCCTCCCAACGATCCCACGCCTTACAAAACTGTGTT
>JARGNZ010000037.1 GCA_029209985.1 Parvibaculaceae bacterium | reverse complement strand
ACAGAGCGCGGACATCATTTTGTCCGTTTCTCTTTTGCTGGTGCAACGGCGGACATTGAAGAAGCGGTCCGCCGATTGCAAAAATGGTTTGCTGGTTTGACTAAATAAGACCGGCTAAGGGGGAGCTGGGATCTGCGTATTTCTTGCGCGGCATCCGGCCCGCGAGATAAGCATCCCGCCCTGCTCGTACCGCATATTTCATCGCACGGGCCATGCGAATGGGGTCGCCAGCTTCTGCGATTGCGGTGTTCATCAACACACCATCGCAGCCCAACTCCATTGCAATGGCCGCATCGGACGCAACCCCCACACCTGCATCCACCAAGACAGGTACGTTTGCACCTTCAATAATGAGCCGAATGCTGACCGGGTTTTGAACCCCAAGGCCAGAACCGATTGGGGCGGCCAAAGGCATGATGGCGCAGCACCCCATGTCTTCAAGTTGCTTCGCCATTAACGGGTCATCGGAGCAATAGACCATGACCTTAAAATCTTCCGCTAATAGTTGTTCGGCGGCTTTGAGTGTTTCGATCATATTGGGATAGAGGGTTTTGTGATCGCCCAAAACTTCAAGCTTCACCAAATCCCATCCACCGGCTTCGCGTGCCAAGCGCAATGTACGCACTGCATCATCAGCAGTGAAACACCCAGCAGTGTTTGGCAGATAAGTGATCTTCTTAGGGTCCACAAAATCAACCAGCATTGGCTCATTGGGATTGGTGACGTTTACCCTTCGCACGGCAACCGTGACAATTTCTGCACCAGACTCTTCGATCGCCAACGCCGTCTCTTCAAAATCTTTATATTTCCCGGTGCCCACAATTAAACGCGATTCAAAGGGTTGGCCCGCAATGTGAAAAATATCTTTTGCAGGTGCTTTGGGTGTTTGATTGCTCATGGTCTACTTTCTGAAGAATACGTGTGGCACCGACTGGAGGGACAGCACAGCGCCGGATGACAGGGAACACTATCTACCGAGCGGCTAGAAACGATAGTGGCTCAGCCGCCCCCAACAAAATGCACAATTTCGAGTCGATCGTGTTCTTTCAGCTCGGTTTGGGCATATGTGGATCTGGAAACGATCTCTAAATTGAGTTCTACAGCAATTTTGACTGAGTCGAGCTCAAGGAAGGTCAAAAGTCCCTCAACGCTCAATGGAGAGGGTACTTTTTTTACTTCGCCGTTAACAATCAGCTCCATGGACTTTTCCGCTACGTTCTGTTGCGCGAGAGTGCCTAAGGTAGGCGCTTATCGGCAGGATTATCTAGAATCTTGGGCGGATAATGGGTGAGAGAGCAAAAGCTTGCAAGCCAATGCTTTGCCTCACTCACTCCATTGCGTATAACAAGGGCAAGTTCGACTCTCTTGACGTGAAATACGCTGAGTAGGACACATTTTGGCCTATTTCCCGCCATAGACCCCGTCATAGGGTAAATCATAACGGAAATTGCTTCTGATGTGCTCTAAGGGGATGGTATTTTAACGGCGTGAGTCGTTTGTTAGGAGCATGTCGCTAAAGTGCATGTGAACGAGGGATGCGACGGCACGTCCTAACCGGTGCCGATAGGAGATCCAATGACGAAGCCGATCTATGTGCTCAACGGCCCGAACCTCAATTTATTGGGGAGCCGTGAGCCTGAGATTTACGGAAAGACGACATTGGCCGACATCGAAAAGATGGTGGCCGATCGTGCCGTGACGCTTGGGCTGGAGACAGATTTTCGTCAAACCAATTCAGAAGGTGAACTTGTTACTTGGATACAGGAAGCGCGGGAGGGTTCAGCCGGCTTGATCCTCAACGCAGCAGCCTACTCCCACACCTCAATCGCTATATTCGATGCTCTGTCAGCTTTAGACGTTCCGATTATGGAAGTGCATCTCTCCAATATTTTTAAGCGCGAAGAATTTCGCCACCACTCTTACGTGTCTCCTATTGCGCAAGGCGTTATTTGCGGTTTAGGGGCGCAGGGATATGAACTAGCGCTCGATGCAATTCGGGGGCGACTTGACTAGTACAGCTTACAAGGAAGGCACGCGTTCAGATGACGAAAGAAAGCGTCGATAGAGACCTGATCCGGGATTTGGCAGACTTGCTGAAAAACACCGATCTCACAGAAATTGAAGTCGAGACAGACGAAGTAAAAATTCGTGTTGCTCGGCAAGTTTCGGCAGCTCAAGTGACCGTGGCAGCTCCGGCTCCCGTGGCTGCTGCTCCGATTGCAGCCCCTGCGGCTCCGGCGGCCGCTATTGCCGCTGCGCCAGCAGAAGCAGCGGTTTCGGCGAATGCAGTGCCCTCACCTATGGTTGGGACAGCCTATCTGGCCCCTGAACCTGGTGCCGCACAATTTGCAACAGTTGGCAGCACTGTAAAAGAGGGTCAAACCATCCTCATCATTGAAGCCATGAAAACCATGAACCAAATTCCTGCGCCGCGCTCTGGTACGGTTACGCAGATTTTAATTGAAGATGGCCAGCCGGTCGAATTTGGCGAACCTTTGTTGGTGATTGAGTAAGCGAGGCTCTTAATGTTCGAAAAAGTTCTCATCGCCAACCGAGGCGAAATTGCTCTGCGCGTACACCGGGCCTGTCAAGAGATGGGCATCAAAACCGTGGCCGTGCACTCAACAGCCGACGAGCATGCCATGCATGTGCGCCTTGCTGACGAAAGCGTATGTATTGGCCCGCCTCAGGCATCTGAGAGCTATCTGAACATTCCTGCGCTGATTTCTGCTTGCGAAATTACCGGTGCTGAAGCTGTGCATCCGGGCTATGGCTTTCTTTCTGAGAATGCCCGCTTTGCAGAAATCCTAACAGAACACGACATCACCTTTATTGGCCCAACGGCTGAGCATATTCGGTTGATGGGTGACAAAATTGCGGCGAAAGCAACCGTCAAACGATTGGGCATTCCCGTCGTTCCCGGTTCTGAAGGTGGGGTTACCACTGACGCTGAAGCTTTAGCTGTCGCGCAAGAAACCGGCTATCCAGTGCTCGTCAAAGCCGCCTCTGGTGGCGGTGGACGCGGCATGAAGGTGGCTCATTCAGCGGCCGAATTGCCCGGCGCACTCTCGGCTGCTCGCACAGAAGCAAAAGCAGCTTTTGGCGACGATACCCTCTACATGGAGAAGTATCTCAGTCAACCACGCCACATTGAAGTGCAGGTTGTGGCGGATGCACACGGCCATGCGGTTCACCTTGGCGAACGCGATTGTTCATTGCAACGGCGTCACCAAAAGGTTCTCGAAGAAGCTCCGTCGCCTGCGCTTAACGATGCGGCACGGGCTGAAATCGGTGAGATCGTCTCAAAGGCGATGAAAGGCCTTGGCTATCTTGGTGTGGGAACAATTGAATTTCTTTATGAGAACGGGGAGTTCTTCTTTATTGAAATGAACACCCGTTTGCAGGTGGAACACCCTGTCACTGAAGCCATTACCGGTATTGACTTGGTTCGCGAACAAATTCGTATTGCCTCTGGCTTGGAAATGAGCTTCACCCAAGAAGATGTTGCTTTCTCTGGCCATGCGATTGAGTGCCGGATCAATGCGGAACATCCTCAAACATTTATGCCATCTCCGGGCTTGATCAAAGAGTATCATACCCCCGGCGGCTTAGGTGTGCGGATTGATTCAGGGGCCTACTCTGGCTACCGCATCCCGCCCTACTACGATAGTTTGATTGGGAAGCTCATCGTGCACGGTCGCAACCGGAACGAATGCCTGATGCGCCTTCGTCGCTCACTCGAAGAGTTTGTTGTCGATGGAGTGGATACAACCATTCCTCTTTTCAAAGAGCTTATGGCGGAGCCTGAGTTCCAGAATGGTGACTATCACATTCATTGGCTTGAACAGTTTCTTGAAAAATATAGCTGAGTGTTGTGACCGACCAACGCTGCCGAGATCACAATGACTGATCTGGATACAGAAACATTGCTGCAGGCTTATGCTTATGGGGTTTTTCCTATGGCTGAGTCTGCAGAATCGGATGACCTTTTCTGGGTTGATCCAGAAATGCGCGGGGTTCTTCCCCTCGATACCTTCCACATACCGCGCCGCCTTCAACGCACCATTCGTTCAGCTCCCTACCGGGTGACGGTTGACCACTGTTTTCGCGATGTCATGATTGCGTGCGCCTCCCCGCGCGGAGATGGCAGCGGCACGTGGATTAACGACACCATCATCGACCTATATTGCCAATTGCATCAAAGAAATCATGCTCATTCCATTGAGGTTTGGGATGGCGAGGATCTTGTGGGCGGTCTCTATGGGGTGTCTTTGGGGGCTGTCTTCTTTGGCGAAAGCATGTTTTCGCGCGCACGCGATGCCTCCAAAATTGCTCTGGCGTACCTTGTCGCTCGGCTAAAGTGCGGAGGCTACACGCTACTCGACACGCAATTTGTGACCTCGCACCTCAGTCAATTTGGCGCGATAGAAATTGAACGTGATGTATATAAGTTGAAGTTAGCGCATGCGATTGTGGAAACAGGTCGTTTCACTCAATTATCATCGGATGCCGCACCAGCTGAAATTTTGCAATCGATTACCCAAGCATCATAAACCGGATGCTCAACGGCATTAAGGCCGGGGCTAGAAGCAAACATCCAACCTGCGAAAATACGTTTCGGTTCAACGGCCCCGCCTTGTTCATCGGCGCCTTTTGCCGCTTTGACCAATCGTGGAATATCAAACACCTCCACAAATGCTGTGGTTTCTGGTGTTTCTTCCGGTGGGCGCTTATCGCAGCTTTGGGGGCGAATTTCGAGCGTGCCAAACCGGGCACTTCCCCCGATAGGGATTTCCAAAATGGTGATGCGCGCTGTTATTTTATCAAGGGCGTTGAAGACGGCTATATCGCCAGCTTGTGCGAATGCTGAAGACTGAAAGGTGACGGCCAAAAGTGCCGCACTGAAAAGAACCTTTAGTGTATGAAACAACATATTCGCCCTATTCTGCTTTCAGCCTACGCGGCTCTCAACCAATCTGGTGCCCAGAGAGCAAAACTTATTTGCTGTCTTGCGAACTGAATATAGCTTGCCCTACGAGGCCGATGAGATCAATTGACCCTTGAGTAAATTGAATTTCATCACCGTCAGTCAGAAAGTCTTCGCTGCCGCCGGGTGTTAAGGAGACATATGTGCCGCCCAACAAACCTTCGCTGGTGATTTTTGCGCTGCTATCGACTGGGATTTTAATGTCGGAGCTCAATGAAACAGCAACCACAGCAGAATAATTGGCTGGGTTAAGCGATTGGGATGTCACAGTACCAACCTTGATCCCGGACAAACGCACGTCGGCACCATTGGCCAAGCCATCTACACGATCAAACTCGGCGGTAATATTGAGGCCTTGAACATTGCCCGCATCGGTCATGGAATATCCATAGGCAAGAAAACTGCCTGCAATCGCAATGACAACTGCACCCACCAGAGTTTCTACGAAACTGTTTTCCATCTCACGCTCCCAATCCAATCACGGACCTAATCAATCACTTCAACCTGTTTACCCAACAAGGATTAAAACTTCATCGACAAACGGTAACGATTTACTCTGGTTGCCACGCGTCGTAGTCGCCAGACACAGGTTTACGGGCGCCGCCAGCCAGAATACTTCCGTCTGGGCGGTATGCACCGGGCGTACCTGTGAGATTGGCTTTATGTTCTTTTTCCCATTCCCGTGCGGTGTAGTCTTCTTCTGTGGGCGTTTCATCGACCACATGATGCATCCAGCTATGCCAATCTACGGCAATACGAGAGGCTTCAGACGTGCCATTATAAATGACCCAACGGCGCTCAGCGATATCTGTGCGGCCAATGTTTGTGGTCGGTTTGGATTTATAATAACGGTTACCCTGCTCATCTGTTCCGACATGAATGCCGTTGCGTGCAGTGTAAAGTTTGGTGCCAATGGTATCACCATTCCACCACGTGAAGATTTGGGTCAGAAGACTCATGTCGGTCCTTCCGGAATTTGAGCAGTATTTCCGGCAAGCTTCGCCTAAAGGCAAACCACCGGAACGTGGGTCAGTTAAGGGGACCCTACTGGGAACTCCCTTATAAGTCTCTTAGAATTAAGTGAATTTTGTGCGCCTGCGACGAGAAAGCACTTCACCCAAGGAATCTCCGCGAAATATGGCATTCTGGGGCGAAATCGTCCAGTCCAGATGGCTAAACCCAGGCGATATCACTGTCATTATCCGCAACGGGCTGCTCGGTAGAGGGTTCTTGACCCGGCATAGGCAGACGGTATTTGCCCTCTTCCAGATAAAACTGGCGAGAATCAGCAAGCACCCAGCGAATTTGGGAGAGAAGCCGCTCAGGGCTGACCGGTTTCACCAGCAATTGGCTTGCCCCGAGAGACACTGCGTGCCGGATGAGTGTGGGTCTCGCATGTGCTGTCAAAATGATGATGGGGAGGAAACATGTCGGCTCATTGCTTTGATCTCGCACAGCCGCCAACAATTCCGCGCCGTTCATAGGCGCCATTTCCCAATCCGATATGATGAAGTCTGGTGGGTTCGTGCTGATGATCTCTAAAGCGGCTTTCCCATTAGGGGCCTCAATTACTTCTTTCGCACCTAATGCGCGCAGGATCGCGACAACCGCCCCACGCAGAGCGGCATCATCATCCACCAATAAAATACGCAATGCAGATAAGTCCTGCCCATGCGATAGGTGTTTTTGCGTCACTGTCTTTCCCACCTGTTGTGGTGCCTCGTGGTATCGCCCCTTTTTAGCGGACCTTCGGCACCGACCTTTTACTGAGACCATTAAACCACTTGTGTATTAATTCTTGGTAGCTATGCGCGTGCTTTTTTAATCACCAACACCCGGTTGTACTGGCGATCGAACACCCGCCGTCTAGAGGTCAGTGGTGGCTTCAAAATTATGGTTAATCAAATTTCAAGACATCAAAATCTGGATGCTCCAGCGATTCGACCTGAGTCGTGAGGCGTGGGAAAAACGGGCGTCCTAAAAAGCCGTGTTAGAACGCGGCGATTTTGACGTCGCTTGACGCCCCCCTTCACGCTCCCTACAGTTTGTGTCTACTCGATGGTGAAGCACACCATCTTGTGGCTCACAGAATGCAATTTCTTGCTTTCTGGCGAATGCAGCCTGTTTATGTCGATGGAAAACCTCCCCGGCATGTGAGGTGTCGCATTCCCGGATGAGAAGACCTGTGTCCAACGCTTGAGATATGCGTTCGGCACGGACGCATGGCTTGAGCGATAGCATATGAGACCTCGCTTTTGAGGTCGCAATTTTGAGTTGGTACAGGTTCCGGCGGCCTGTCCTAATAACTGGGGGCCGAATGCGTATTCAACGTTGTTTTACTGATGAGACCAAATCTCCTTATGATGGTTTGGATTTCCAACCGACGACAAGCGAAATCCGAAACCCGGATGGGTCTGTTGTGTTTGCCTTGGAAGACGCGCACATGCCGGCGAATTGGTCGCAAGTAGCGCGTGATGTGCTGGCACAGAAGTATTTTCGTAAAGCTGGCGTTCCTGCTTGCTTGCGCCCAGTAAAAGAAGATGGTGTGCCCGCTTGGTTATGGCGGCATGAAGCCGACCATGCGGAGATCGAAAAACTACCCGACGATGCACAATATGGTCCTGAAATGGATGCCCGGCAGGTCTTTGACCGATTGGCAGGCACGTGGACTTATTGGGGCTGGAAAGGTGGCTATTACGACGCCGAAGAAGACGCCCGAGCCTTTTACGATGAAATGCGTTTCATGCTGGCCACACAGATGGCAGCCCCCAATAGCCCGCAATGGTTCAACACCGGACTGCATTGGGCTTACGGCATTGATGGCCCTGCCCAAGGCCACCACTATGTCGATTTCAAAACGGGTGAGCTGACCCGTTCTCAAAGCGCCTACGAACACCCCCAGCCGCACGCCTGCTTCATCCAAGGGGTTGAGGATAATTTGGTGAACGACAATGGGATCATGGACCTGTGGGTACGTGAAGCTCGGTTGTTTAAGTATGGCTCGGGAACAGGCTCAAACTTTTCTCACTTGCGCGGCTCTGGTGAGCCACTCGCAGGCGGGGGCAAAAGCTCTGGCTTGATGAGTTTCCTAAAAATTGGCGACCGCGCAGCCGGTGCAATCAAATCTGGTGGCACAACACGGCGCGCCGCCAAGATGGTGATTGTTGATATTGATCACCCCGATATTGAAGAATTCATCAGCTGGAAAGTGATCGAAGAAGAAAAAGTGGCGTCTCTGGTCACTGGCTCTAAAATAAATGCCAAACACCTGACCCAAGTCCTCAAAGCGTGCACCAATTGCGAAGCTGAGGGGGACGACTGCTTCGACGCGCGTAAGAACCCGGCGCTCAAACGCGAAATCATTGCAGCGCGCCGTGTCGAAGTGCCGGAGAACTACATCCAGCGGGTTATCCAATTTGCAAAGCAAGGGGTCACCAATATTGAATTCCAAGCATATGATACGGACTGGGACTCAGAAGCGTATCGCACTGTTTCTGGACAAAACTCCAATAATACGGTGCGTGTATCCGATGACTTCCTGCGGGCGGTTGAAGACGATGCTGATTGGCATTTGACAAACCGGACGGACGGACAGATTGCCAAAACACTTGGCGCCCGTGAGCTATGGGATCAAATCGGCTATGCGGCGTGGGCCTCGGCTGACCCCGGCATTCAATTTCATACAACGATTAATGACTGGCACACCTGCCCGGAGAGCGGCCAAATCAACGCCTCTAATCCGTGTTCGGAATATATGTTCCTTGACAATACGGCGTGTAACTTAGCCTCTCTCAACCTGATGACCTTCCGCCAAGAAAGTGGTCGGTTTGATGTTGAGGCGTTTGAACACGCAAGTAAGTTGTGGACAATCGTTCTGGAAATTTCTGTCTTAATGGCACAATTTCCCTCCAAGGACATTGCAGAACGGTCCTACAAATTCCGCACCTTGGGCCTTGGCTTTGCAAATATCGGCGGCCTCTTGATGGCATCCGGTCTGTCATATGATAGCGCCGAAGGACGTTCTTTGTGTGGGGCTATTTCTGCGATCATGACGGGGGTTTCCTATGCAACATCCTCACAGATGGCGCGCGAATTAGGGGCCTTCCCGGGCTACAAAGAAAACTCTGATCATATGATGCGAGTGATGCGCAATCATGCCCGTGCGGCCCATGGCTCATGGGAAGGGTATGAAGACGTCCACAATGCCCCCGTGCCATTGGACGCAGATAATTGCCCGCAACGCGACTTAATCGAACATGCCCGCGCGGTATGGGATGTGGTTGTGCAGATGGGCGGCGAATATGGTTTCCGCAATGCACAAGCAACGGTAATTGCGCCAACAGGCACAATCGGCTTGGTCATGGACTGTGACACCACAGGCGTTGAACCGGACTTTGCGTTGGTGAAATATAAGAAGCTTGCCGGTGGCGGGGCCTTTAAGATCATCAATCGCGTGGTCCCTCTCGCCCTTCGCACCCTGGGCTATTCAGACGCCCATATCCAAGAAATCAGCAATTATGCAGTTGGCTATGGCACGCTCAAATCAGCGCCCGGCATCAACCACGAAATTTTGCGGGCCAAAGGGTTCACGCAAGAAAAAATCGATGCGGTTGAGGACATTCTCGAAAGCGCGTTCGACATTACGTATGCCTTCTCCCCCTGGACCCTCGGCCATGATTTCTGTGAGAACGTGCTGGGTATTGAGAAAGAACGCTTAGACGACTTGGGTGTCGATATTTTGCGTGAGATGGGTTTCTCCTCCAAAGACATTGAGGCTGCAAACCTGCATGTGTGTGGCACCATGTCTCTTGAAGGCGCGCCACATCTGAAGGCAGAGCATCTGCCTGTGTTTGACTGTGCAAACCCTTGTGGCCGCATTGGCACCCGCTTCTTGTCAGTGGAAAGTCATATTCGCATGATGGCATCTGCGCAGCCTTTCATTTCCGGTGCTATTTCTAAAACCATCAACATGCCAAATGAGGCAAGCGTTGAAGAGTGCAAAGAAAGCTACATGCTCTCTTGGAAACTTGGGGTGAAAGCCAATGCGCTTTACCGTGATGGATCGAAGTTAAGCCAACCGTTGAACTCTCAACTGCTTGATGACGATGACATGCTCGAAGCTCTTGAGGATGTTGCTGAAGAAATTGCCTTGGAAACAGTTTCTGAGAAAATCGTGGCCCAGCCTGCAGCTGCACAAGCCGCGACACTTGCTAAAAAGATGACCGAAAAAGTTATCAAAGAAGTGGAACGCGAACGCAGTCGCCGCGAGAAATTGCCAGACCGACGTAAGGGCTATACGCAAAAAGCGATTGTCGGTGGACATAAAGTCTACTTGCGTACAGGCGAATATGATGACGGCAGCATTGGCGAAATCTTCATCGACATGCACAAGGAAGGCGCTGCGTTCCGATCACTGATGAATAACTTTGCTATCGCCATTTCTCTGGGTCTTCAATACGGCGTGCCGTTGGAAGAATATGTCGAGGCATTCACGTTCACCCGCTTTGAACCGGCTGGATTGGTTCAAGGGAATGACTCAATCAAAAACTCCACCTCCCTGCTCGACTATGTGTTCCGGGAACTGGCGATTTCGTACCTCGGTCGCAATGACCTCGCGCACGTAGACCCCTCCGCAACACGGCCCGATGATTTGGGAGACGGGGCGGATGAAGGCAAGATGCCAGTATCGGCAATCGCCAGCCCTGCTTATGCCCGCAATCAGCAGCTCAACAATCTCTACGTGGTACGCGGCGGTATGCAAGAAAGCGTGGCACAGGAACAAGTTGTGCAAGCAGCCACTCTTAAAGCCGAACTTATGGCGGGAGGGTCTCAGGTTGAAGCCACGCTCGGCGTCACAGAAAACCTAGTGGCAAGCGCTGGTGCAGGCGGCATGTCGTCCGGCGCGTCAAGCACGGGAGCCGATGCTGGCAAGCTTGCTCAGCTCGCTGAGGCCCGGATGAAAGGGTATGAAGGCGAAGCGTGTGCTGAATGCGGCAACTTCACAATGGTGCGTAATGGCACTTGCATGAAGTGTGATACCTGCGGCTCAACAAGCGGCTGCAGCTGATCTGCTCTTAACTTTTGTTTACCATAACCTGTTGCATAGGGAGGCTTTCGAGCCTCCCTTTTTGCATTTTTCCCAGTTTTCTGCCAACTTTGCGTGGCTTTAATATTGGGCTATTAATCTCGCGGCAATATATTGGGCATAGCTTAGTTCTAAGGTCTATCAAAGGCATCCGGCTCGTGTGAGCCTCCACTGAGAGTTCTTTGGCTATGTCACAAAATGAAATTGCTGTGCTGTTACCGGTTTATGGGGCGCAGAAGAAAATGGAAGACACCGTTGCGAGTTTACGCAATCAAGGTGCTCCTTTTGATATTTTCATTATTGATGACGGCAATGAACCGCCGCTAACGCGCCCCGCCTTTCCAGAAAGGCGCGACCCTTTACAGGGAGAAGTTTTTGTCCTTCGGCAATCTCCTAATCAAGGACTTATTGCAGCACTTAATCGCGGGATAGAAGAGATACGCCAACGTGGATATTCCTACGTGGCACGGATTGATGCAGGCGACCTTGCCTTGCCCAACCGGCTTTCTCTTCAGCTGGAGGCATTCAAAACCAACCCCGACCTCGCCCTTTGTGGTGGGTTTTGCACACGCGTTGATGCCAATGGGGTGGATATGGGGCTCAGCACCTACCCTCTGACCGCCCAAGAGCTTAAAAAATCCGTGCGTTATAGAGCAAGCTTCAGCCATCCGACGGTCATGATGCGGCTCAATATCTTTGATGAAATTGAGGCATACCGTCCCGGCTATAATCACGCAGAAGATTGTGAGCTGTTTTTTCGTATCGCTCAACGCTATCAAACGTGCAACCTGCCTGTGTCGCTGTTGCTTTACGAACAGGTAGGCGATTCAATTTCAGCGGTTCATGCGCGCACTCAGGCACTCACGACGCTACGTATTTATCTGAACCATTTCAATCCACTTCTCTGGCAAAGCTGGCTGGGGATTGCCAGCAAGCTTCCCAATCTATTCCTCTCGCGCGAGAGGATGGATGCCATAAAAAAAGCACTCAAAATTGGTGCTTTTGCTGAGACAAAAACAGAAACTCACACAAGCTAAACAAAAGGCCGCTTCTTAAAGAAGCGGCCTTTGTCTTAGGAGTTTGATTTTTTCTCTGGTGGCGGAATGAGACGAAGGTTTAGCTCCCGCAACTGCGCGTTGGAGGCTTCACCCGGCGCATTCATCATCAAATCTTCAGCGCGCTGGTTCATTGGGAACATTGTCACCTCACGGAGGTTTTCAACGCCAGCCAACAGCATCACAATCCGGTCAATACCCGGTGCAATCCCACCGTGGGGCGGCGCGCCAAATTTGAATGCATTCAACATGCCGCCGAATTTCTCTTCGACAACTTCAGGACCATAACCTGCCAATTCAAAGGCTTTGTACATGATGTCCGGGCGGTGATTACGGATCGCCCCAGAAGACAATTCGATGCCGTTACATACGATGTCATATTGGTAGCCCAAAACATCGAGTGGGTCTTGGGTTTCCAAAGCTTCCAATCCACCTTGAGGCATGGAGAACGGATTGTGTGAGAAATCGATCCGCTTTTCTTCTTCGTTATATTCGTAAAGGGGGAAGTCAACGATCCAGCAGAAATGGAAGCCTTCTGTTTCAGAAACGCCTAGCTCTGTCCCAATGCGCTGACGGGCTGCACCGGCCAAGGTTGCGGCGGGCAGTTCTTTGTCACAAGCAAAGAAGAGCGCGTCGCCTGAGCCAACACCGGCTTTCGCAGCCATGCCTTGCAGGATTTCAGTTGGGAAGAATTTAGCGATTGGACCTTTACCTGTCAGGACGCCCTCAACTTCTTCAAAGATGATGTATCCAAGGCCGGCTGCGTCCATTTCTTTGCGGGCCCAGTCGTTGAGCTTATCAAAGAAGGAACGTGGTTGTGCCGCAGCACCCGGTGCTGGAATACCACGCACGACGCCGCCTTTTTCAACGATGCTTTTGAATGCCTTAAACTTTACGTCTTCAGGCGTGAAAAATTCGCTGACATCTGTGATGATGATTGGATTGCGCAAATCTGGTTTATCGGAACCGTACTTCAACATTGCTTCAGCAAATGGAATGCGCGGGAAAGCACCCTGCGCTACCGGACGGCCATCTGCGAATTCTTCAAACAATCCATGCAAGACAGGTTCAATCGCTTGGAACACGTCTTCTTGTGTCACGAAGCTCATTTCGATGTCGAGCTGATAAAATTCGCCCGGCGAGCGGTCTGCCCGCGCATCTTCATCGCGGAAACACGGTGCAATTTGGAAATAGCGATCGAAGCCAGACACCATGATCAACTGCTTAAATTGCTGAGGTGCCTGCGGGAGCGCATAAAATTTGCCGGGATGTTGACGTGCTGGCACGAGAAAGTCGCGCGCACCTTCTGGGCTAGAAGCTGTCAAAATTGGTGTTTGAAACTCGCGGAACCCAGCATCCACCATGCGGCTACGCACAGAAGAGACGATATCGGAGCGCAGCACGATGTTTTTGTGAAGCGTTTCACGGCGCAAGTCGAGGTAACGATAGCGCAGCCGCGTTTCTTCTGGATAATCTGGCTCACCAAATACTGGCAATGGCAATTCGTCGGCAGCAGACAATAATTCAGCCTCAAGCACCAACACTTCAATTGCGCCGGTTGTGAGGTTGTCATTTGTTGTTTCTTCAGAGCGCGCGACAACGGGACCGTCTACACGAATGACACTTTCAGCCCGTACAGCTTCCGCAATTTTGAAGGCGTCTTTGTGATCTGGGTCGAACACCAATTGGGTGATGCCGAAGTGATCGCGCAGGTCAATGAAGAGCAAGCCCCCATGGTCTCTGATCCGATGTACCCAGCCAGAAAGGCGGACGGTTTCACCCACTTGGGGTTTGGCGAGCTCGCCACAGGTGTGAGTACGAAATGCATGCATGGTCATATAGCCTTAGACTCAGGAGTAAAGTTCAGAGAATCGATAATGTAGTTGGGTCGATAGTCCACTACGGGGATGTTTATATGGCCGAAAAGCACACGGATCGAGGCCTTTTGTCAAGCTTGTGCCCTTATTTTGTCAGAAAGAAGCCATTTGAGTAGTTTGAAGCAGGACAGATGGCAAATTTTGGTCTAAAAATCGTGCCCTATGAGCATGATTACAACAACACCTGCGCTCGAGGCGGCCTGTAAAGACCTCTCCCAAGCGCCTTACGTTACAGTTGATACCGAGTTTATGCGGGACCAGACGTATTGGCCCAAGCTTTGCCTCATCCAAGTGGCACGGCAAGGCGCCGAGTATCTGATTGACCCGCTGGCTGATGGTTTGGATCTGACAAGCTTTTATGACCTGATGCGCAATAAGGCCGTTGTGAAGGTCTTTCACGCAGCGCGGCAGGACATTGAAATCTTCTTTCACGAAGCAGATGCCATTCCTGACCCTCTCTTTGATACTCAAGTGGCTGCGATGGTCTGTGGATTTGGCGAATCTGTGGGATATGAAACGCTGGTGCGCAAGCTGTCGAACGGCAGTGTTGATAAATCCAGCCGGTTCACAGATTGGTCCCATCGGCCCCTCACACAAAAACAACTCGACTATGCGGTAGCGGACGTAACCTTCTTGCGCACCATTTACGAGAAGTTGGCGGTTCAAATCACGCAAACCAACAGAACCCAATGGGTGGCCGATGAGATGGCTATTCTGCAAAGCCCTTCCACCTATCACCTTGAGCCTGTAAACGCCTGGAAGCGCCTCAAAATGCGCGTCAAAGGCAATAAGGCTGTGGGTGTGTTGATGCAAGTGGCGGCTTGGCGTGAACAGCAAGCGCAAGAGCGCAATGTTCCACGCAATCGCATCATGAAAGATGATGGGCTTTTCGAATTGGCTAATCAGCGGCCGCAGAACGGCGATGCCCTTGAAAAGCTGCGCTCTGTTCCACGTGGCTTCTCAAATTCTAAGGCAGCTCCTGCATTGTTGGCGGCTATTAAGACCGGCCTCAATATGCGCGACAAAGACATTCCCATCATAAATGGTATGCCACCGCTGCCCTCTGGCATTGGGCCGCTTGTTGAATTGCTCAAAGTGTTGCTGAAGCTGCGGTGTGAAGAAAACAATGTCGCCCCTAAGCTGATTGCAACGGTTTCAGACCTAGAACAAATCGCAGCCTATGACGAAAAGGCTCAGGTTTCGGCGCTTAAAGGCTGGCGTTATGAGATTTTCGGACGCGACGCTTTGGCTTTGAAAAATGGTGAGCTTGCCATTGCGCTCAAGCACAATAAGCTGGTTTTGTTAAAAGCCGCCGATATGGTCTCAGCAAGCCCGCAAGTTGAAACCGACGTACCCGACTGACCATTGTTTGGCCGATGTGCTTAGGATTCTAAAACCCCTTCAAGGCTTGGCTTTGGAGGGGTTTGGGTTAGGAGCGAATGTCGATGCGGACAGGCAAGCCCATGCTTTTCCCCAATTGGGTGAGGCGTTTTGTGACCGTTTCTCCCAGAAAATTCTCATGAGACCGATCAACTTCCAATACCAATGTCTTATCT
Source organism: Parvibaculaceae bacterium (assembly GCA_029209985.1). Classification (GTDB taxonomy): domain Bacteria; phylum Pseudomonadota; class Alphaproteobacteria; order Parvibaculales; family Parvibaculaceae; genus NORP139. The sequence goes on along the minus strand of JARGNZ010000037.1, from coordinate 7,859 downwards.
ACTTTGTGCAACGTCGTATGGGGTAGAACGCCCGGCCTAGAGGCACAAAGCGTAAAAGATAATCGCAATGCCATGCCCAATGTTCGGGCGCGCTCGGCCTCCTCTGTGGAGAGCATTTGTTTGGCTTTCACCAAACTGCTGGTTTTACCACCTGCGTGCCGATGGTAGCCAGAGCGCGCAAGAAACACACGTCCCCGGTGATCGATGCCTGATATGGGGGCCAACATGATTTGATCCATGGCGTGGCCTGCCCGATAGTCTGGGTGCACAAACCAGCCAAGGTCCGCCAAAATACAGGCTGCATGGCGCAATCTGGCTTCTTCGGCACTTTCAACCTCTTGGAACAAATCACGGGTCCAAACTTCGAGCTCGTCACCGTGTTCGGGATAGCGCACAAGACGGCTGGCCAAATCATGGCACCCGGCAATCAAGGGGTCTTTTTGTTGTTCCTCATCGCTTAATTGATCAAACAGCACCCCTTCGCGCAATCCATTGGCTGACACAACAACCTTTTCAACACCGCTGCTTTCAATCACTTTTGAAAGAACCAAAGCACTCAACGGCAGGGCAGAAATACGGCGGCTGGAGATGTCTGGGATTTTTCCTAAGGTTTGCGGGCCTAATCTCTCAAGCAAAGCGGTTAGTTTTTTGGCCTCTGAGGCGGGGATTTCGTAGTTGTGGAGTACCCGCACTGGGTATTCACACTCTGCCATATGGATACGAGCAAGGTTGCGCCACCCGCCCCCAACAACGTAGAGACTGCGCCCCTTCATCGATGTTAACCACTCAACACCAGCCAGCTTTTTCTCAACGTAAGCTTGAAGGCCCTTCTCGTCGGTTTCAATCGTTTCAAGGCGTAATGGGCCAAGGGGGAGCGTCACGCCCTCCCCCATCACGCCATGGGTCACTGAAATCAACTCTAGGCTACCACCGCCCAGATCCCCTACCACACCATGCGCGTCAGGAATGCCTGACAAAACGCCTAATGCGGCCAATCGTGCTTCTTCTTCCCCATCAATCAGGTGAAGCTTGCATTTACAGACTTTTTCCACTTCGTCAGCGAATTGGGGCCCATCGGAGGCCTCTCGCACGGCAGCCGTGGCTGTCACGATAAGGTTTTGAACCGCCAGCTCGTCCGCTAAGGCCCGAAATCGACGCAGCGCCGTTAAAGCCCGTTCCACACCGTCCGGGTGAAGATGCCCCGTTGTTGCAAGGTCGCGGCCCAACCCGGCCATCACTTTGTCATTGAAGATAACAACAGGGTTTCTACGCACTCCAGCGTAGACAACCAACCGAACAGAGTTAGATCCAATATCGACAATGCCGAATGGCCCCTCTGAGGCGTTCTGCGACTCTGAATTAGGCTGGGGGATTGAAATGCGCACGGTTGCCTTCGAGACTATTTCTATGTCCCAACCTTAAAAGGCTACGGACGTAAACTCAACTGTCGGTGGTAGGTCCCCTTCTAACGATTTCCCACGCCCTGACAAGGACGGATTGTTCATAAAGTAATTATGTGCGTTGAATGGCTTTTCGCCTTTTTCAACCTGCAACCGTTCAAAAGTGGCATCGGGCAGCATACGCCAGCTTTGTTGGTTATCTCTCAAGTTCGCAACCATGATTTGATCGAGGATTTGGGCATGCACGGTTTCGTTCGTTACAGGCACATATGTTTCCACGCGCCTGTTCAAGTTGCGCGGCATCCAATCTGCTGATGAAAAGTAAAGTTTGGCTTGCGGCGAAGGAAGACCCGACCCATTACCAAAGGCCATAATGCGGGAGTGCTCAAGGAAACGCCCAACAATGCTCTTTACACGAATGTTTTCTGACAAGCCGGGGACGCCGGGACGCAAGCAACAAATACCGCGCACCACGCAATCAATTTGGACCCCTGCACAACTGGCTTCATAAAGTGCGTCGATGACATCTGGATCAACAAGAGAATTTATTTTGAGCCAAATTTGGGCGGGACGTCCTGCACGGGCGTGCTCAATTTCTTCTTGAATATCGCGCATGATACGCGGGCGAATACCTTTCGGCGAAACGGACAATGTTTCTAGCTGCTCAGGTTCAGCGTATCCTGTGAGATAGTTAAAGATACGCGAGGCATCACGGCCAATGACGGGATCGCAAGTGAACATGGATAGGTCAGTATAGATTTTTGCAGTGATGGGGTGATAGTTCCCAGTGCCTAAGTGTGTATAGGTTTTCAATCCGCCGTCTTCTCGGCGCACCACCAATGACAATTTGGCGTGAGTTTTCAGCTCGATAAACCCATAAACGACCTGCACCCCTGCGCGCTCCAGATTACGCGCCCAGACAATATTGGCCGCTTCGTCAAACCGGGCTTTCAGCTCCACCAAGGCGGTAACGTATTTACCTGCTTCAGCAGCCTCAATCAGGGCTTCGACAATGGGGCTATCTTTGGACGTTCTATACAGCGTTTGTTTGATGGCGACGACATCAGGATCAGCAGCGGCTTGGCGCAAAAACTGCACCACAACATCAAAAGATTCATATGGGTGGTGCACGACAAGGTCTTTGGTCGCAATCGCGGCGAAACAATCACCACCATGCTCCCGCACCCGTTCTGGGAAGCGTGCGTTATAAGGTTTGAACTTGAGGTCCGGGCGCTCATCGGTGATCAACTGCCCCGTTTGGGCTAAGCCCAACAAACCATCGACTTCAATCACATCTTTTTCGGTAACACCTAAATTCGCCATCACCATTTTCTTGAGTTTCTTCGGTGTGGTGGCCTGGATTTTTAGACGAATAACATTGCCACGACGACGGCGTTTCAGCGCGTGCTCATAGTGGCGCACAAGGTCTTCGGCTTCTTCTTCAATTTCCATATCGCTGTCACGGATGATGCGGAAGCCACCCTGCCCAATCGCCTCATAGCCCGGAAAGAGACGTCCCAAGAAGAGGCCGATCACATTTTCTAAACTGAGGAACCGGATGCTTTTGTTGTCGCGCCCGCCCGTTGCTGGGAGTTGGAAAAACCGTTCGATTTGTTGTGGCACCGGCAATAAAGCCTGCATTAATTCCCCATCAGAGCGACGGCGTAGCTGTAAGGCAAGCGCAAAGCCTAGGTTGGGGATAAAGGGAAAGGGGTGTGCCGGGTCAAGCGCCAACGGTGTGAGAACTGGAAACACAAGATTGAGGAACCTGTCTTCCAGCCACGCAAATTCCTCAGCGGTTACTTCTTCAGGGTCCAACACGAGAATATCGTTTTCGCGCATTTCTAGGCGCAACTGGTCCCACTGTTTTTGCTGCTCATTCATCAAAACCGATGCGGACGCATTGAGCAATTCTAATTGTTGGGCGGCCGTTTTGCCTTCTTGGCTGAGTGCGGTGATCCCTTCTGAGACTTGGCCTTTTAGACCGGCCACACGCACCATATAAAATTCATCCAGATTGCTGGCGGAGATTGACAGAAACCGCAACCGCTCCAACAGAGGGTGTGACTGATTGCTCGCCTCGTCCAACACCCGTTGGTTAAACGACAACCACGACAACTCTCTGTTTACAAATCGGTCTGGTGAGCTTGCATCGATCCCTTCAATGTTTTGTTTGGGAATGGATGTGACTATTTCAGCGGATTTGCTCATCTGGTCGAATTTTCCTTATCAGCATTTTCGGGGCGCAGGCCATAGGCGAAAGCCCCCTTGAAGACGCGGCATTGATCAACAATTCTCACTTCGGGCCGCGCTCAAGTCAGGGAAACACGTTATCTCCCCAATTTATGTCAATTATATAACCAAGTCATGACGATTGGTCGTGACCATAAGAGGTCTCGAGGATGTCCCTGACAAAAGGCAAGGTAATCCGCCGTTTCTGCACCATAGCCGCTTCATCGATTGCTGCCACAATCGTACGGGCAGCGTCTGTTGAGCGCTCGATACGCGGGGTTAGATAATTGACAACGTCAAGCGACACATTGAGTTGACGGTCATCAAACAATTTGACCAAAACCGCTCCCAGCAAGCCATCGTCCGGCGGGGCGATTTCAACAAAGTGCAACGCCTTAATGCGTGAGGATAGGTCCGGCAACTGGGCGGGCCAATATCCCGGCAAGCCAATGCCGGTTAGAAGGAGGTAGCCCCCCTGTTCTCGCATTCCATTGATAAGGTGAAACAAAGCCGCTTCGCCTGTCCCTGTCAGTTCGTGCATATTCTCGACCACAATGGCGGGTTGCTGGAGTAATTGTCCAATGTTGGCCTCCCCAAGGGTGCGCGCTTCAATGAGGGACGCCTTTGCCTTTTTGCACCACACCCGCGACAAGTGTGTTTTCCCGCATCCGGCAGGCCCTGAAAGCGCAATGACTTGATCGGGCCAATCAGGCCAGCGGTCCACCATGGCCACCGCCGTTTGATTAGACGGTGTGACCAAATAATCTTCGCGACCATCGGCCATGCGGTGATCGAAATGCAAAAGCAATTGTTCCGGTTCAGCCGCCGGTTCAGCAGAAGATGTGGTCATTGGGTCGGCACATCTGTGTCGTGATCGCCGTGTTTGCCGTGGTCATCAAGAGCAACGTCGTCGCTGACCCCATGACTGACGAACCCGGTGACGCCTGCAAATAAATGACTTTTTTCATATTGGCTCACACCGAACCGCGCAATAACACCAATGGCGGCTGAAATTGGCACCGCCAACAACATGCCAACAAAGCCGAAGAGCGCCCCAAATGCAAACAAAGCGAACATGATCCAAACGGGGTGCAGACGCACTTTATTGCCAACTAATTTGGGGGTGAGGAAGTTGCCTTCAATGGCTTGCCCAACGACGAAGACCGCTAAGACAATACCTATCTGTGTATAATCGGGCCAGAATTGCGCCAAGGCAACACCGCCTGCGACGATGACCCCGACGATCGAACCAACATAGGGAATGAAACTGATGAGCCCTGCCATCAGTCCAATGAGCAACCCGAATTGCAGCCCGGCAAGCGTTAGCCCAATGGCATAAAACGATCCGAGCAGCACACACACCAGTCCTTGCCCGCGCACAAAACCAGCCAGCACATCGTCGATCTCACGGGCAATGTTGCGGATGTTTCCTGCATGGTCTAACGGCAACAACGCATTGATACGCGCCACCATTCGGTCCCAATCAAGCAACATATAAAACGCAACGATTGGCGTCACCACGATCAACGAGATTAAACCGGCAATGGCCAACCCCGTATCGAGCACAGACCCAAACAGTTTGAGCAGCCAATTGACCATAGACTTTGCTACATCTCCGGCGGCATTTTTCAGATCACCATTTTCTGCCAGCAATTTGCCAAGGCGCCCTTCGGAAAACTGAGCGACTAAAGACCTCACTTGGTCGATGACATCTGGCAAACTTTCGAGCAACCGAACAGCCTGATCGTAGATCAACGGCCCTAGAACCAGCAAAAGAACGATTGCGAGGATTGTAAAGCCGATTGAAATGATTGAGGTCGCGGCCATGCGCGACAAGCCCTTCTCCTCCAACCAGTCAGCACTTGGATCGAGAAAATAAGCCACCGCCAAGCCCGCCACGAACGGCAGCAGAATGCTCTTCAACAACCACAACAATAGAATGAGTGTGATCCCCACACTGCACCAGACAAGCCATTGGCGTTGCAACGTCATACATGCTCCTACGGTTCGTGTCGTTCGTTGACAGTCGATTAATATAGGCTGACGGCTTAACGGATAGAGGCGAGGAACCAGTCTCCGTTTACGTCTGTTAAACTGAGGTCTTGCTGAGTTAACGCGACATTCAAACTCTCAGGTGTCCCGGCAAATTCCAAATCCACCAAGGCACCGCCTGTTGATACGGCCAAAATGTTAAGCGTTTGAATAGCGGGAATTTTTTTCAGGCGTTTTTGAATGCCCACCCAGCCGTTGAGTGTTTCATAGGAAACTGTTGCGGTCACTTCGCTGCGCTCGTCACTGGTGATGATCGAGCGGGTTTTCCAATCTGCCTCCATACGGCTGATGTTGCGACGTGCAGCACGTTTAGAGAGAGCTGTTTTGTCTTCGCCTTCACGGGCCATCGTCGTTTGGGACCACCGTCGCGGCGCAGAGGCACCTTTCGTGTAAAGGGCATAACGCGCTTTCACAGAGGTGCTAGCGGGATCAAACTCTGCTTTTGCAACCAAAACTCGTGTAGTGCCATACCGCTCAGCCATCGCATTAAATGCCGCAAGGTCGCCCGCATCAACGGCACTTACAGGCAATGAGGTGATGTCTTCAATATCGCCTAGCGCCATGATCAACGGCGTCAGAGAATTTTCGGTATCGACCCGTGCCCACGCACGACGCCACGGGCTTGTTTCATCCCACAAGATAGTGCCGGTTGTCCCCTCTTCTGCGGTGAGCAAAACCGTGGGGCGGGCTTGTGTATCTGCATAGTGCAAGCCGGACTGGCGCAACAAAGAGCCAACGGCTGGACCATTAAAAGAAACGGTTAGGTTTGCCAGATAGCGAGTGGAGGAACTTTTTTCGCCTGCCACTTGGAAAGACCTGACATAGCCTTGCGCCGTTGCGGCATCTACTTGCGGTAAAAGCCCCCAATCACTGCGCTTCGTTAGACGTTTGAGCAATACGGTCAAAGCCGCTTTTTGGCCGCTGGCCACTGCTTGCGTACGCGCGGCAGCCGCACTGGCCGCTGTCGCATCAATGGGCACACCTGTGACACGGAAAATATCGCCAGCCTGAACCGGAGCTGCCACCGCCAAAAAGGCCCACATGCCCATGAGGGCGACAAAAAACCGAAACGATGCCTTATTGAGAGTTATCTGCTGCATTGCGAAACATCGCCCCTTTTCATACTGTACGACCCTCTTCTACCTTAATTAGCGCTTCTTAAAGCAAGGCAGCTTGGCCGCAAATGACACTTTTATCTAACCACGGACACTTTTTCGCTGTTATGCCCGCGCAGACCGTACACTATCCTCACCACCATTCGAAGGATAAAGGCATAAAAATTGGCGGAAAAGCTCACAATTTCTCAATATCTCCCGAGAACTGTGACGCCAAAGGTCGCGGTTACTCAAAAGCTCTTGCACCAGCGGCGATTTTAGGGTGATTTGTGGCCTTTCTGAGGCTCGTAAGGGTCTGATTCACTTGGCGCTGTCGCTTTGCATTTGCGCACGCCCAACCTAGCCGAGATCCAATGACTGCTGATACCAAAACTGGCGATCAAAAGAACAGCTACACCTACCGCGATGCGGGCGTCGATATCGATGCGGGGAATGCTTTGGTGAAAATGATTGCCCCGATGGCAGCATCCACCGCCCGCTCTGGTGCCGACGGTAGCTTGGGCGGCTTTGGCGGCGTGTTCGACTTGAAACAAGCCGGGTTCAAAGACCCGCTCATGATTGCAGCCAATGACGGTGTGGGCACAAAACTCAAAGTTGCCATTAGCGCTGGGAAGCACGACACAGTCGGTATTGACCTTGTTGCCATGAGTGTCAACGATCTCATCGTTCAAGGCGGCGAGCCGCTTTTCTTCCTCGACTATTTTGCAACCGGCAAGTTGGCGATTGAAGAAGCTGCCGCTGTGGTCTCAGGCATTGCAGAAGGATGTCGCCAAGCTGGATGTGCGCTGGTGGGCGGTGAGACAGCTGAAATGCCCGGCATGTATGCTGATGGCGATTATGATTTGGCCGGGTTTGCTGTTGGCGCGGTTGAGCGCGATGAGCTGCTCCCCCGCAAGGATATTCAAGCAGGCGACGTATTGTTGGGCCTAGCGTCCAACGGTATTCATTCTAATGGCTACTCACTCGTGCGCCGCTTGGTCGATGACAATAACCTATCTTACGCAGACGCAAGCCCTGTCACCGACGGCGAGACCATTGGTGAAACACTTTTGGCACCGAC
>JARGNZ010000036.1 GCA_029209985.1 Parvibaculaceae bacterium | reverse complement strand
CTCTTTGCAGTTGGATAGGTCTTATAGGCGCATGAGGTTTCGTGTTGTGGGGGGGCTTTGATTGTTGTGCCATCCTTTGTTGTGCTCAATAGTGTTATGTTATAACATTTCTTTATTGAGCCTGAGGCCTCAGTTTTTCGCTTAATGCGTATCCGACTTTCCCTCTTTCATAACAACACGTTGAAAATTTGCCATGACCCAACCTTTAGAACGACCCCACCTGCCTGTCACTGTGCTCTCGGGCTTTCTTGGTGCTGGAAAAACCACGCTGATGAACCACATCCTTAACAATCGGGAAGGTAAGCGTGTTGCCGTCATCGTCAATGACATGAGTGAGGTGAACATCGACGCCGACCTTATTCGAGAGGGTGGCGCTGATTTGAGCCGCACAGAAGAAACGCTTGTTGAGATGACGAATGGGTGCATCTGCTGCACTTTGCGCGATGATCTGCTCGTAGAAGTGCGGCGGCTCGCAGAGGACGGTCGGTTTGACTACCTTCTGATTGAATCAACGGGCATTTCAGAACCGTTGCCGGTGGCTGCGACGTTTAACTTCCGCACAGAAGAGGGCGAGAGCCTTGAGGATGTTTCGCGCCTTGATACGATGGTGACTGTGGTCGATAGCGCCAATCTGCTGCGTGACTATGCGTCTACTGATTTTCTTAAAGATCGCGGCGAAGTGTTGGGAGACGAGGATACTCGGACGTTGGTTGATCTGCTTGTCGATCAGATTGAGTTTGCCGATGTTGTCATCTTGAACAAGATCGATGCTGCGACACCCGAAGAGATCGATGCTGCCCGTAAAATTATCCGTTCGCTCAATCCTGATGCGGAGCTGATTGAAACCAGCATGTCGCAGGTGCCATTGGACAAGGTATTGGACACTGGCCGGTTTGATCATGAAAAGGCAGAAGAACATCCGCTTTGGTTTAAGGAGCTTTATGGCTTTGCGGACCACCAGCCGGAGACAGAAGAATATGGTGTGCGCAGTTTTGTGTATCGGGCGCGTCGGCCTTTTCACCCTGAGAAGTTTCATGCCTTCGTTAATTCTTCTTGGCCGGGAATCGTGCGTGCCAAGGGACACTTTTGGTTGGCAACCCGCCCAGACTGGGTTGGTGAGTTAAGCCAGGCTGGTGCCCTTGTGAGGCACGAGGCCATGGGCTTTTGGTGGGCGAGTGTGCCGAAGGAACATTGGCCTGACCAAGCAGAATGGCGTGAGCATATTGCTAAATCTTGGGACGGGGTTTACGGGGACCGTCGTCAGGAAATCGTCTTTATTGGTACAGATTTTGACGAAGCTGCAATCCGCCGCCGTCTTGATGCCTGCTTGGTTGGTGACGTAAATGCCAAAGCGATGCAGCCAACAAGCTGGAATAAGCTGAAGGACCCGTTCCCTATTTGGCGGCGGGCTACAGAGGCTGCAGAGTAAGCGGTTCCTAATCTTATCAGTGGGCGCGCAGGATTGTATCCGCGCGCCCGTTTTATTCACCATAAGGATTATTCAAAACGTCATGGCAACGCTGACATATTTAACAACGACTCATTTCGATTTTGGCGCAGTGAAGCAGCTTCCGGTTGAGCTACGCAAAGCCGGTATCACTAAACCATTCATTGCCACCGATGCGGGCGTTAGGGCCGTGGGGCTTGTTGAGAAGGTAACGTGTGCACTTGATGCGGATGTGCCTCTCTCTCTTTTTGACGAAACACCGGGCAACCCGACAGAGGCGGCGGTGGCAAAAGCCTTCGCACAGTACATGGCAGATGGATGTGACGGCATCATCGCCATCGGGGGCGGGTCCTCGATGGATCTTGGCAAAGCGGTTGCTTTGCTCGCGGGCAGCGGTGGGCCGCTTGCGCAGTTTGATCCACTGGCCGGAGGGGCAAAGCTGATTAAGTCGGTTGCGCCGCTGATTGCCGTGCCCACGACAGCTGGAACAGGCAGTGAGGTTTCCGTCGGTTTTGTGATTATCATGAACGATGGGCGCAAGCTGACCTATGCTAGTCCTCTCCTCATTCCCAAAGCGGCCCTGTGTGACCCTGAGCTGACTTTGGGACTGCCTAAGGCGCTGACGGCTGCGACGGGGATGGATGCCATTACCCATTGCATCGAAGCTTTTCTTGCGCCAACGGTTAACCCCCCGGCTGACGGGGTGGCGCTGGACGGTCTTTGGAGAGGCTGGCGGTACTTGCCTGCTGCGGTGAAGGATGGACAGGACCATGATGCGCGCTGGCAGATGATGATGTGTTCTACAGAAGGCGCTCTGTCCTTTATTAAGGGGTTGGGAGCGGTGCACGCCCTGAGCCATGCAGCCGGGCGGATCGAACGGCTGAACTTACACCACGGCACCTTAAATGCGGTTTTCCTGCCTGCGGTGTTGCGTTTCAATGCGCAGGACTGTGGTGAGAAATATGATCGGCTTCGTCAGGCGATGGGATTGGCACCGGGGGCTGATATTGCCGATGCGGTGGCGGCCATGAATGCTGACATTGGTTTGCCATCGGACCTAAGCGCCATGGGGGTTCAGGAGGATGATATTCCTGATTTGATCGCCTATGCGCAGAAGGACCTGTCTGTGATGACGAACCCGCGTAAGGTGTCGGCGGATGACTTTGAGGGGATGATTAGGGAGGCTCTCTAAAGGAGTGCCCCAATCGGTTAAGATGGAAAGCTGGTCGATGTGGGTCGTCCAGCTTTCCTGTTCTCACCCTTTGCTTTGGGAAGCTTTATTGGTTGCTGAGGGTGTATGTGAGAATTTCGATGACCTGTTCTGACGTCGTCGCCCATGCCATTGCAGCTGCATCTACTTCTTTGAGCGGGTGAATGATGTTTTCGTCATGCAGGGTGATGAAGGGTTTGCCAAGGGCGGCGCAATAGCCTGCATCAAAAGCAGCATTCCATTGTTTATATTTTTCGCCAAAGCGGATGACGGCGATATCGCACTTCTCAATCAGGACCTTTGTTCTGATGGCATTCACTTTGGCGGACTTGTGGTCGCGCCAGAAGTTATTTTCTTCACTGCCTAACAGGTCTCCGGCGGCGTCGCTGGCTTCATGATTGGTTACGGCTGAGGTGAAGGCAATGTCTAGGCCATTCGCTTTACAGCCGTCCTCAATTTCCTTGCGCCAATTCGTGTGGATTTCGCCTGAAAGATAAACATTCAATGTCATGGATATGTCTTTGCCAAAAGTGTGTAAGGGAATTCAAAATATGAACTCCGTGCACCCTAATTGGTTTTCCCCCATTCGCCAATGGGGGTTCGGGGCAGCCGTGGGGGCTTGGTTTTAATTTCTGAGGGACTGGATGCAGGAGATTGTTGGTATTGGGCTTGTTATCGTGGTGTGAGATGCCTACTTCTTGGTCTTCGGAAACTAATGATGGGATTTGGTTATGGTGGCGGCTGAGAAGTTTTGGGATAAAAAGGCACAGGGTTATGCGGCCTCGCCTATTAGTAATATGGATGTTTATAACCATACCTTGGCGCAGACGCGGGCTTATTTGAACGCGAGCGACCGGGTGCTGGAGGTTGGCTGCGGCACGGGGTCAACGGCGCTATTGTTGGCGGATAGTGTTGAGCATATTACGGGCAGTGATATTTCGGGCAACATGATCCAGATTGCAAAGGACAAAGTCACGGCGCAGCAGGTGGCAAATGTTGATTTTGTGCAGGGGACGCTCGACGACGGCGCTCTTGGCGCAGACGGCTATGATACCGTATTGGCGTTTAATATTCTTCATTTGTTGGATGATTTACCATCGGCCATTGGGCAAATCCATAAACGGTTGAAGCCGGGTTCGTATTTTATTTCAAAAACAGTGGTGCTGGGCGAGGGTAGTTTTTTGTGGCGTCTGGCTATTCCGGTTATGCGGCTTGTGGGTCTTGCCCCGCCGGTTCAGTCTTTGCGGCGCGCTGACTTAGATGCTGCGATCGTGGGGGCAGGTTTTGAGATTGTCGAGACTCATGATTATCCCGGTTCGTTTAGCACACGTTTTGTCGTTGCCCAGAAAACCTAAACGGAGGCTATTTTAGAGGGCTTAATTCTTGCGCCAATATATAAATTCCCAATTGCCTGTTTGCGGGATAAGTTTGGGTGAGGCTAGGAATTGAGCAAAGGGGCATTAAATGGCTAAGCGTGTTGTCGAGATCACAGCACCCGTAAGTGCGGCTGAGCTGTTGACTGCATTGGCTGAGCAAAATGCTGTGGATGATGTGTTCGTGAGCTATTCCTCCGAACAGTCTGAGGACCTTGCGAGATGTTTTGTGCGGATGGTGTGCGATACCAGTCAGGTGCAAGCCATTTCAGACGGGGCGCAAGCGGCGGTGGAAAAGGGGGCGGTTTGGCACCTTACCATTTTGCCGGTTGAAGGGTTGGCAGGCGCTGAGCCGAAGAAAGAAACCCCTGATGTTGTGCTCACCAAAAAGGAAAAGCGTGCGGGCTTTTTTGCACGTATGCGTGGGTCAACCGCTGCGCGTGAAGAAATCATGCTAGAAGTATCAAAAGGGGCGCAGGTCAATACTGACTTTCTAACGCTTGTTGTCCTCTCCACTGTGGTGGTGGCGGTTGGTTTGCTCAATGATAATATTGTTGCGGTGATCGGTGCCATGGTGATTGCGCCGCTGCTTGGGCCAAATTTGGCTTTTGCGTTTGCAACGGCCTTAGGCGATCGTTCATTGATGATCGGCTCGATGATCACCAATTTTGTTGGCATGTCCCTATCAATTTTTCTGGGGGTTTGTGTGGGTACCCTTTGGACCGGCACGTTAGATGCCCCGGAGCTTTTGGCGCGCACAAATCCAAGCTATGACAGCATTGCGCTAGCGATCGCGTCGGGGGGGGCGGCCGTGCTGTCTTTGACGACGGGTGTGTCGAGCGCATTGGTGGGGGTGATGGTGGCTGTTGCGCTGTTACCGCCTGCGGTGGCATGTGGGATTTTGCTTGGCGGCGGAGATATGGAGGGCGCTTCTGGCGCGGCTCTGTTATTGGCGATCAACATTGTATGTGTAAATTTGGCGGCCCAAGTTGTGTTTGTTTGGAAGGGCGTGCGACCGCGCACATGGTATGAGCAGAAAGTATCAAAGGCGGCGCGCTTTAATAACTTGCTGATGTGGTTTGTGCTGCTCGCTGTCTTGGCGGGGCTGCTTTTCTTCCTGAAGCCTTAACCACAGCGGGGCTGTGGATGCTGGCGCTTAGTCTTCTTTCTCGCCCAAAAACGTGTCTGCATGCTGTTCGCGAATGGCGCAGACTTCGTCTAAGTTTTTGAACAATAGGTCCACTAAGGTTGGGTCGAAATGTTCACCGCGTTCTTCGCGGAAAAGGGCCAACACTTTTTCAAGTGGCCATGCCTTTTTGTAACAACGGTCTGACCCCAGAGCGTCGAATACATCTGCTACGGCGGTGATACGGCCTAGAATGTCGATGTCTTCGCCAACTTTGCCCGCCGGATAGCCTTGGCCATTCCATTTTTCATGGTGATCGCGCGCGATGATGGCACCGGCTTTCAGAATCGGACGATCTGAACTTTCCAGCATGTCATGCCCGAGCATGGCATGGGTTTGCATGGTGGCCCATTCTTCGGCATCTAATTTTCCCGGCTTGTTGAGAATGGCATCTGGGATGGCGATTTTTCCGATGTCATGCAGCGGAGAGGCGTAGAATAGGATGTCGGCTTGTTCTTGGGACATGCCGGATTTTTCCGCTAACAGACGGCTGATTTTTGCAACCCGCTTCACATGATTGCCGGTTTCTTTCGAGCGGCTTTCAACGGCTTCTCCAAGGCGATATACAATTTCGCGCTGGGTTTCTTCGACTTGGCTTTGCAGGGCCAAATTGTCAAATGTCACGCCTGCATTGCGGAGGAACAGATCGACCAAATTGATGTCTGTTTTGGACAGCTCTTTGAGGCCATCGATGTAAATTAAATGGTAGCTCTCGTCGTTTTCACGGAGACATAGCTGCAACCACCCATCGGGATGAATGATGTGGGATTGGTTGGGCTGAGCTTGAATGCGGTCGCGTATATCAGCGGGTAAATTGTCGCGTGATTGCAGGGCTTTGAGCTTCCGGTAGTTCCCGGATGCGGAGAGAACGGTAAATGAGTTTTTCGATACGGAGGCTACCAAGCTGTTGATGCTGGTGCGCTCGTGATTTTTGCGGGCGAGAAGCAGAAAAATAAGCTGCTCTAACGCGCCTTCTGCAAAAGAAATCATGGAACGATATTCAAAGACGTGCGCGGTTGCATCGATAATTTGTTCAAGACCGCGTTGGCCTTCTTTTAGCTCAGTGATGTCCCGGTAAGACCGAAGAGACGAATGCATTGAGGTGAACAAGCGCACAGAGGTGAGTTCGGTTTTTTCTTTGTAATCATTAATGTCGTAATTTGAGATGACATCGCGCTGGGGGGCTTGTCCTGCTTGGCCAGTGCGCAGAATGATCCGCACGGTCGAGTTGCCAAGCTCTTCACGAATGTGGTGGACGAGGTCAAGACCCGCGTGGTCTGTCTCCATCACGACATCCAGTAAAATGACGGCAATGTCGGCATGCTCATCCAGCAATGCGCGCGCTTCTTGGGCGCTGTAACAGCTGAGCAGCGACAGGGGGCGATCAGAAAATTCAAAATCATGGAGGGCGAGGCGTGTGACGGCATGGACCTCTGGCTCGTCGTCTACAACGAGCACTTTCCAAGGGGCTTGCTTGGCCGCTCTTGGAGCGAGAGGTTCTTCGGCCTCAGTTTTTGACGTGTCCGCAAAAAGTAAGGACATATAACACCTCAATCTGCGCATATCTGTTTGCCAATATGGCAATAGAGCGACGTGCCGCCGGTTCCACTTCACAGATGCAAGGCAATAATGCGATGCAGTGGACCCTTCTGCTATGCGATAGGTCTACTCTACTGACAGACATTTAAGGATCGGCTAAAAGGCGTGGTTAAGGGTTTGTTGATAAGACCCGCGCTTTAGGCTGGATTTGAGTGGTTTCTGCCTGATTTGGTGTGGGGAGATTGTTTGCCCTGCAGGAATGAGGTAAAAGACCCGCCACAGTCGGCTCTTGGTGAGCAACAGTTACGGGGTTGGTTTTTACGAAGCCAATCTAGAATTTGGGAAATATAATGGCTTCTTATCAGTATGTTTATGTCATGGACCGGGTCTCTAAAACTTATCCGGGCGGTAAGCAGGTCCTCAAAGATATTCGATTGTCTTTCTTGCCCGGTGCTAAAATCGGCATCGTGGGCGTCAATGGTGCGGGTAAATCTACCCTGCTGAAATTGATGGCTGGCATGGACAAAGAGTTTACGGGCGAGGCATGGGCCGCCGAAGGGGCCAAAGTTGGCTACTTGGCGCAGGAGCCGCAGCTGGACGAAAGCAAAGACGTGCTGGGCAATGTCATGGAAGGGGTTGCTGAAAAGCAGGCCATGGTGACGCGCTACAATGAATTGGCGATGGATTATTCTGACGAGACAGCGGATGAAATGGCTGAGCTGCAGGATATTATTGATAGCCAAAACTTGTGGGACTTGGACAGCCAAGTTGAAATGGCGATGGATGCTTTGCGGTGCCCGGAACCGACGGCAGACGTGAGCAAGCTTTCTGGTGGGGAGCGCAGACGGGTTGCGCTTTGTAAATTGTTGCTGGCAGCCCCTGATATGTTGCTGCTCGATGAGCCGACCAACCACTTGGATGCGGAGTCTGTGGCATGGTTGGAGCACTATTTGCGCGACTATGCAGGCACCATTGTTCTGGTGACCCACGATCGTTATTTCTTGGACAATGTAACCAGTTGGATATTGGAACTAGACCGGGGCCAAGGCATTCCGTACGAGGGCAATTATTCGTCTTGGTTGGAGCAGAAGCAAAACCGCTTGGCACAAGAAGGTCGCCAAGAAGAAGCCAAGCAACGTTCATTGGCTCAGGAATTGGAATGGGTGAAAGCGTCTCCCAAAGCCCGCCAAGCCAAAAACAAAGCCCGTGTGCGGGCCTTTGAAGAATTGGCTAATAAAGAAGGCAAGGATGCGGTTACCTCCGCTCAGATTATCATTCCAACTGCCCAGCGATTGGGTGGGAAGGTGCTTGAAGTGGAGGGCATGAATAAAGCCTTTGAAGACAAGCTCTTGATTGATGATTTGTCCTTTAGCTTGCCACCTGGGGGGATTGTAGGGGTTATCGGGCCTAACGGCGCTGGTAAGTCGACCCTCTTCAAAATGATTACGGGACAAGAAAAGCCGGATGCTGGGTCGCTTGAACTCGGTGAAACTGTGCAGCTTGGCTATGTTGATCAGTCTCGCGATACTTTGGAAGGGGACAAAACCGTTTGGGAAGAAATCTCCGACGGACTGGATGTGCTTGAACTTGGTAAGTCGACTATGGCGAGCCGGGCGTATGTTGGGGCGTTTAACTTCCGGGGGGGAGATCAGCAGAAGAAAGTTGGTCAGCTGTCAGGTGGTGAACGCAACAGAGTGCATTTGGCGAAAATGCTACGCACTGGCGGCAACCTTATTCTCCTCGATGAGCCGACCAATGATTTGGACGTTGATACGCTGCGAGCTTTGGAAGACGCCTTGCTTAATTTTGCAGGCTGCGCGGTGGTGATTAGTCACGACCGTTGGTTCCTTGACCGTATTGCGACACACATGCTGGCCTTTGAAGGGGATAGCCATGTGGAATGGTTTGAGGGGAACTATGCAGACTATGAGGCGGACCGTAAGCGGCGTCTGGGGCCTGCAGCTGAAGTGCCGACACGCATTAAATATAAACGCTTTAGCCGTTAAGGGTGTTGAGCGTATTGAGCATTAAAAAAGGCGCCGGATGATCCGGCGCCTTTTTTATGATTTTTGAGTCTAGGTGCGACCGTGTTTTATTTCGTTGCTGTTTGATGGCCGATTGACGCTTCGCCAATTTGGCGCTTGAGGTCATTGAGCAAGGCTGTGAAGTCGCCGTTGTTTTTGGAAATGACGGAGGCGAAGGCAGCGCGTTGTTCTTGGGCCATCCAGATGCCGACGACTTGCACGTCAAACACTTTGAAGCTGTCGCCGTCTTTGAGCAACCACCAGACAACGGACACAGGTTCGCGACCTGTTGTGAAATTGATCTGGCTGCGCACCAAGAATTGCTTGCCCTTTTTACCTTTGGGGCTCGCGTCTAGTACGTTGACTGTTTCATTGCTGAATTCATTGAGACGGCCAGAATAAATTTTGACGATGAATTCTTGAACCAATTCTAGATATTCGGCTTTTTGTTCTGGTGTGGGGGTGCGGGCATATTGGCCGAGTGTGAAGAGGCCGATGCGGCGCATGTCCAAGTTGGACACAAAGAGCGTGCGGAATTCATCTTCCCGAACTTTTGGGGTGCTGTCTGATGCCAGAATTGAAATGGCGCTAGAGGCCAGCTGGTTTACAAATGCTTTTGCATCCTCTGTGTCGTCAGCCAAGGCAGGTGCGCTGGTGGCCCATGTGGTGCTGAGGACAAGACCTGCGATGAGCGCGAAGGCGCGGGCGGTCTGTGTTAGGTTTTTGAGAATGATGTTTTTGAGGGTGCGATTTGAAAAACGCACACTGGAAAAATTAAAAGAGACATTCGGCATGGGGGACCACCGTTTCTAGCCTATTGGGTTGCTTTGAATTCGAGGCGTGTTCTTTTGTAAATTGTTCATCTGCGCCACCGTAAGGCTGCGCAGATGAACTGATGATGATGTATGCGTTCCCTAATTTTCATATGGAAGCCACAAAGACAGTCGGGACACCTAATCGAGGTCGGCGATGTCTGGTAGATCGTCTTCGTTAATGCGGCCATTGGCAATTTCTGCGGTGCGGCTTTGGCGATAGAGGCTGCGCACAGCGGCGTAATAGTCAATAGACGTGCGTTCGATTTCATCGATTGTGGTCAAGTTGCGTGCGCGCAGGTCTACGCCGCTGATAAGGAACCGTCCCACAGAATACGATGTATGGTCCCACCAAACGTAGGTGAGGGGATCAAAGGCAAGGTCAACTGTGAAGCCTGCAAGATCGCGCGGAGGGGCTGGCCCAAGAATGGGTAAATAGAGATAAGAGCCTTCTTCAATGCCCCATGTGCCAAGGGTTTGTCCAAAATCTTCGCCATGCCGGGCATATCCGCGGCCCGTCGCCGGGTCCATCAGACCAAGCACGCCGATTGTGGAATTGAGGCCAAATCGTGTGGCGGTTACTTCGGCGCGGTCCCATTCACCTTGCAGCATGTCATTTGCCAAAATGACGGGAGAGCGCAAGTTGTCTAGGACATTGCGCACTGAGTCTTTGGCAAAACTCGGCAAAATGCCGTCGTAAATTTCAGCAACAGGGCGCAAGGCCACGATGTCGGCAAAGCGGTTCAGTTCAAAGAAATAGCGATTTAATGGTTCAATTGGATCGTTGGCTTCTTCATAAGCAGCCACGGCTGCTGGATCTGCCGGATCCGGTTTAGTCGCACATCCCGCAAGCCCAGCCAGCAACGTAAGGCTGGTACCCAACGTTACCCAGAGGGATTTTGTACGAAAAATGGTTTCGTTCGCCATAAAAACTCCTGCCGCCCCTAATCTATATCGACCCCAAGGGGCCGGTCGGTCCCCTACAGATTTTCTTCCACTCTCAAGCGCTGGCGAAACCAGCCTATTGATGCCCCACATATTGTGCTCTGTGGCGATCTCTTAAACCCTTTCTACATAAAAGGGCTTAAATCATGGTGAACAATACTGTGATCTCTCAATATCAAGATTTTGAGCTTTCACGGCACCGCTCTGTTTGAAGCGTTTGCGGGGCTAGCTCGTGCCTTAAAGCCAGATTGGGGGCTTTTGGAGCACGTTGTAGATCGCATAAAACGTCCAAGGAAGTCGATGGCACACTCTATTCGTATCTACTTTGCTATCACACAGGCTTAAGGTTAACTAGATTGCCATAGCTGAGAAGGGCTGAATCGTGCGTTTTGTTGCCGAAATGCCGCTGTTAATCGGTTCTTGACCCGCGCCAGATATCAATATAAAGATATGTTTATATGATTTTGATTTGGTGGCATGAATGGACAAGTTAGTGACAGCGTTGCGCGCGGCAGGGGAGCCTACTCGGCTACGTCTGCTTGTGCTGTTGTCGCACAGCGAGTTGGCTGTGACCGAGCTTGTGACCATATTGCGTCAAAGCCAGCCACGGGTGAGTCGGCACCTAAAACTTTTGGCGGAAGCGGGCCTGATTGACCGTTTTCGTGAGGGAAGCTGGGTTTTCTATCGTCTCTCGGCTGCGGGGGCCGAAGCTGATTTTGCCCGTCAATTAATGGGGCTGGTGCCTCATGAAGATGCAACTTTGGCGAAAGATCTTGAGCGATTGGCGCAAGTGCGGCTGGCTCGCTCGGAGCGGGCGGCAACGTATTTTCGTGAAAATGCGCAAGAATGGGACCAGATCCGCGAGCTACACCTGCCTGAAGAAGTGGTCGAGGCTGCATTGCTTGAAATGTCTGGTTCAGGCTCGATTCGCAATTTGCTGGACTTGGGCACAGGGACAGGCCGCATTCTGGAAATATTCGCCGACCGGGTGGACCAAGCTGTGGGGATTGACCAGAGCCAAGAGATGTTGGCCTTTGCGCGTTCTAAGTTGGAAAGCGAAAGCTATGGGCATTGTCAGGTGCGCCATGGGGATTTATTCGATCTGCCTTTCGAGGTGGATAATTTTGATGTGATTACGGTGCATCAAGTGCTGCATTTTTTGGATGATCCGGCGCTGGCAGTGCGGGAAGCTGCGCGGGTGTTAAAGCCGGGTGGGCGGCTTTTGATCGCGGATTTTGCACCCCATAGTTTAGATTTTCTGCGGGATGAACATGCCCACAGGCGGCTTGGGTTTTCTAGCGACGAATTACGGACGCTGTGTCAGCAAGCTGGGTTGGATGTGTCGGAGATCCGCCGGTTTCCTCCCGAAGAAAAAAGTGATGAAAAATTGACGGTGCTGTGCTGTTTGGCCGTTAAGCCGGGCACAGTGGAAAAGATGAATCAATCGGGCCATGCGGTGCCCGCGTTGGAAAAGGCAGAGTGATATGCAAGTAGCAAGCGACCGGCTTCGTGATGGTGATCCGGTAAGTGTTTCCTTTGAATTTTTCCCGCCCAAGTCGGACGAAATGGACGTGAAGCTGTGGCAGTGCATTGAACGCTTGGCGCCGCTTGCTCCCAACTTTGTGTCGGTGACATATGGGGCAGGGGGCTCTACGCGCGAACGAACACATGCAACGGTTAAGCGGATTGTTGAGGAGACCAGCCTCAAGCCTGCGGCGCACTTAACATGTGTGGGCGCGAGCAAAGGCGAGGTCAATGACGTGATCGCCTCTTATTGGGATGCGGGCATTCGCCATATTGTCGCTTTGCGCGGAGATATGCCTGAGATGGGGGCCGCGTATGAGGCCCACGCAGATGGCTATAAAACAACCCCTGAGTTGATTGAAGGTATTAAGGCGATCGGTGACTTTGAAGTGTCGGTGAGCGCTTACCCTGAGCGCCACCCCGATAGTGCATCAGTTGACCATGATGTTGATTTGCTGAAGGCAAAAATTGATGCCGGGGCGACGCGCGCGATTACCCAATTTGCGTTTGATACATCTGTGCATGGGGACTTTTTGGAGCGGACGGCCAAGGCGGGGATTCAAATTCCGATCGTCCCTGGCATTATGCCAACGACCAACTTTAATGGTATCCGCCGCATGTCTGAACGCTGCGGGGCCAGTGTGCCTGCATGGCTTGCCGATTATTATCGGGGTCTTGATGACGATCTGGGGACGCGCAAATTGATCGCTGCAACGGTTGCGGCTGAACAGGTGCATGAGTTGCAACGGATCGGCTACAGAGACTTTCATTTTTATACGTTAAATCAGGCGGATTTGACGTATGCCATTTGTCATATTTTGGGCTTTAAGCCTACACATGCGGGTGAGCCACTCACCCAAGCCGCTCAATAGGAGGCTGTCATGACGGACCTATCTCGTGAAGAACGTGTCGCAAAATTTTATGAAGAGGCTGCCAAAAGAATTCTGGTTCTTGATGGTGCCATGGGCACAATGATCCAAGGGTATAAATTGGAAGAAGCCGATTATCGCGGTGACCGATTTATTGACCATGCCATTGATGTGAAGGGCAATAATGAGCTGATCTCATTGGTGCAGAAGGATATTTTGCGCGACATCCATTTAGAATATTATCGCGCGGGCTGTGACATCGCTGAAACCAATACGTTTGGGGCGACTGTGGTGGCGCAAGGCGATTATGAGATGGAAAGTCTTGCGTATGAAATGAATGTGGAAAGCGCCAAGATTGCCCGTGAAGCGGCTGCATTGGCGCAAGCTGAAGATGGCAAAATTCGGTTTGTGGCGGGCGTGCTTGGGCCAACCAATCGGACCGCATCCATTTCGCCAGATGTGAATGATCCAGCGTTTCGCAACATTACATATGATGCGTTGGTGGATGCTTACACGTCGGCCGTTAAAGGCTTGATCGAGGGCGGGGCGGACACTCTTTTGGTGGAAACCATTTTTGATACGCTCAATGCAAAGGCTGCGTTGCATGCCATTCAAGATGTATTTGAAGAATGCGGCTTTGAATTGCCGATTATGATTTCGGGCACCATTACAGACTTGTCTGGGCGGTTGCTTTCTGGGCAAACGGCAGAAGCGTTTTGGTATTCGGTGCGTCACGTCAAGCCCTTCTCGATTGGTTTGAACTGTGCCTTGGGTGCCGAACAAATGCGCCAATATATTGCGGATTTGGGCCGGGTGTCTGATGCGTTGGTGAGTGCGCACCCGAATGCGGGCTTGCCGAACGAATTTGGTGAATATGATGAAACACCGGAGATGATGTCTGGTCTGGTGGGCGAATTTGCACAATCTGGATTGGTGAATATTCTGGGTGGGTGTTGTGGCACGACGCCGGCGCATATTAAGGCCATTGCAGAAGCTGTTGAAGGTGTTGCCCCTCGCACGGTGCGCGAAACTGAGACGGCGATGCGGCTTTCGGGTCTTGAACCCTTTGTGCACGCTTAATCTCTTTGATTGATTTTGACGATTGACGACAGGAACTTGTTCTATGAACGACGCATCAAGTAGTTTTATTAATGTGGGTGAGCGCACGAATGTGACTGGCTCTGCCAGATTCAAAAAACTCATCCTTAATGATGATTATGAAGCTGCGCTGGGTGTGGCTCGTCAACAGGTCGAGAACGGCGCACAGATCATCGATATTAATATGGATGAAGGCATGTTGGATTCTGAAGCTGCGATGGTGCGGTTTTTGAATTTGATTGCTTCTGAGCCTGATATTTCTCGGGTTCCGATCATGGTCGACTCTTCTAAGTGGAGTGTTATCGAGGCGGGCCTTAAATGTATTCAAGGCAAGCCGATCGTCAATTCCATTTCGCTCAAAGAGGGTGAAGAAGCCTTTTTGCATCATGCTCGTTTGTGTAAGCGTTTTGGCGCCGCTGTTGTGGTGATGGCGTTTGACACCGTGGGGCAGGCAGATACGGAAGACCGTAAATATGAAATCTGTGAGCGGTCTTACAAGTTGTTGACCGAGAAGGTGGGCTTCCCGCCAGAAGATATTATTTTTGATCCCAACATCTTTGCCGTCGCAACGGGGATTGAAGAACATAATAATTACGGTGTTGATTTCATCAACGCGACGAAGCGTATTCGTGAGAATTTACCTCATGCGCATGTGTCAGGCGGCGTATCTAACGTATCCTTCTCCTTTAGGGGGAATGATTTGGTACGTGAGGCCATGCACTCTGTTTTTCTATATCACGCGATTAGAGCCGGTATGGATATGGGCATTGTGAATGCGGGCCAGCTGGCGATTTATGAAGACATTGATCCTGAACTGCGCGAGCGGGTGGAAGACGTTATTCTGAACCGGCGCGAGGATGCAACGGACCGGCTGCTTGAAATCGCCGAACAGTTCCGGGGTGAAGGCGGCAAAAAGCGCGAAGAAGATTTAAGCTGGCGCGAAGTGCCGGTGGGTGAACGCCTGACCCATTCCTTGGTGAAGGGGATCAACGCCTTTATTGAAGAAGATACCGAAGAAGCGCGTCTCCAATTTGACCGCCCTTTGCATGTTATCGAAGGACCGTTGATGGACGGGATGAATGTTGTTGGGGATCTATTTGGCGAAGGTAAAATGTTCTTGCCGCAAGTCGTGAAAAGCGCGCGGGTGATGAAGCAAGCTGTGGCTTATCTGATGCCTTTCATGGAAAAGGAAAAAGAGAACACAGGTGCCACGGGCGTGGAAAGCGCTGGCAAGGTGCTGATGGCGACGGTTAAAGGTGATGTGCACGACATTGGTAAAAACATTGTTGGGGTTGTCTTGCAGTGTAACAACTTTGAAGTTGTTGACCTTGGAGTGATGGTGCCAGCGGCAACCATTTTGGAAGAAGCTAAAAAAGAGAAGGTCGATATCATTGGCCTGTCTGGCTTGATTACACCAAGCTTGGATGAGATGTGCCATGTGGCGGCTGAGATGGAACGTCTTGACTTCGACATCCCTTTGTTGATTGGGGGCGCAACCACAAGCAAAGTGCACACTGCGGTTAAGGTGGATCCGAATTATAGCAAGGGGCAAGCGGTCTATGTGACTGATGCCAGTCGCGCGGTTGGTGTTGCACGTAATCTGTTGGCGGGCGATGGGCGCACGAATTATCAAGCCGAGATTGCGGATGACTATAAGAAGATGGCTGAAGCTCACGCCAAAAAACAACAAGTAGGGCCGCGCGTGTCTATTCAGGGCGCACGGGATAATAAATATTCGATCGACTGGTCTGACTATGTGCCGCCACGTCCTAGCTTTTTGGGGACAAAAACTTTTGAGGAATATGACCTTGAGAAGTTGGTGCCTAATATTGATTGGACGCCATTTTTCTCCACATGGGAAATGAAGGGTACCTATCCACGGATATTTGAAGACAATGTACGCGGGGCGGCTGCGCGCGAATTATTCGATGATGCCCAAGTTATGTTGGCGAAAATTGTGGAAGAAAAATGGTTGCGGCCAAAGGCCGTCATTGGGTTCTGGCCCGCGAACCAAATCAACCACGATGATATTGAGCTTTACACGGATGAGACCCGTGACACTCATTTGACGATGTTCCACACGTTGCGCCAACAAATGGCTCGGAAGAATGATCGTGCCAATTTTGCGCTTTCTGATTTTGTGGCACCGATCGATTCAGGCCTTGCGGACTATGTAGGTGGGTTTGCGGTGACGACAGGGCACGGCGAAGAAAATCATGCGGAACGCTTTAAGGCGGATAAGGATGATTATTCCGGTATTATGTTGTCAGCGTTGGCTGACCGTTTGGCAGAGGCGTTTGCAGAACATATGCATGGCCGGGTGCGCCGCGAGTTTTGGGGGTATGCGCCGAATGAAAACTTCTCCAACGAGGAGTTGATTAAAGAAGCTTATGACGGCATTCGTCCGGCACCGGGCTATCCGGCCCAGCCGGACCATACGGAAAAAGGTACCTTGTTTAATTTGCTGGATGCTGAGAAGCAGGCGGGCATTAAATTGACGGAGAGCTATGCCATGTGGCCGGGGTCTTCTGTGTCGGGGATCTATTTCTCTCACCCTGAAGCGCAATATTTTGGCGTGGGCAAAATTCAGGAAGACCAAGTCAAAGACTATGCCGCACGTAAGGGCATGAGCCTGAAAGAATGTGAAAAATGGTTGGCCCCTATGTTGAACTATCGGCCTGAAAGTGACTAGGTCGTTTGGCTGATAAGCTGGATGACGTGGATATTAAGATGACGTAGATATTAAAAAGGGCGGTGAGTTTTCTCACCGCCCTTTGTCTCTCTTTGGAGACTTTTTCGTTTCCTCGATCGGCTGGTTGCCTGTTAGACAACACCTAAAACTATTGCACCGACAAACATAAAAACTAAGCCAGTGAACGCATACCCGAAGCGGGTGGAATGGTTCATGGGGCGCTCCTTTCATCGGATTAAGATGAGCTATTTTGGCCGTTGGATATTCTTGTGCAAGGTAAATCGATGCTGCGCTGCAATAGATATGGGGGCGTTTTCGATCCGCCTCCGAATGGCACAAGGAAATCTGAGGATTTGACGGTTTTGCAGGTGCGCAAATGGCTCTCAAAATATCTTGCGTACTATGGGGTGAAAATTACGTAGTACCGACGGATATTAGCATTTTGTATGGTTAAGATTCGTGCTTTGAGCTTTCAGAAGGGGTGCTTTCGAGGCGTTTCATTTGGGGGTGCCAAAACCGCCGCCGCCGGGGGTGCGAATGATGATTGTTTCACCGGGTTTAAGGTCCACTTGTGCGGCTGGGTCTAGGGATATGTGGCTGCCGTCTGTGCGTTCCAACAGGTTTTCGCCCGACTGGCCGTTCTCGCCACCGGCTAAGCCGAGAGGTTGGACGGTCCGGTGCGTGGTGAGCAGGGACACCGACATGTCTTCTAAAAAGGTGATGGCCCGGTCTACGCCGTTCCCGCCGTGATGGGCCCCGTCTCCGCCTGTTTGGGGGCGAATGGAAAAGTGTTTTAGGCGAACCGGAAAGCGGTGCTCAATGACTTCGGGGTCGGTGAGGCGGGAGTTGGTCATATGCGTGTGGACAGCATCTGCACCGTTGAAGGTGGCCCCAGCGCCTGCACCGCCGCAAATGGTTTCGTAATATTGGTGGCGTTCGTTACCAAAGGTGAAGTTGTTCATGGAGCCTTGTGCCCCGGCCATAATGCCGAGGGCGCCAAAGAGGGCGTCGGTGATGGCTTGGCTGGTTTCTACATTGCCGCCCACCACGGCTGCGGGGTAGGTGGGGGACAGGAGAGAGCCATCTGGGATGATGATTTCAATTGGTTTGAGGCACCCGGCGTTGAGGGGGATTTCATCGTCGACGAGGCACCGGAAAACATAGAGTACCGCCGCATAGGCAACGCTGGAGGGCGCGTTGAGGTTGGTGGGTTGCATCGGGCTTGTGCCGGTGAAATCGATTTTGGCGGTGCGCTCTTGGGTGTTGACCGTGACGGCTACTTTGATGGTTGTTCCATCATCGAGCGTTTTTTCAAAGCTGCCATTCTTTAGCACTCCGATGACACGGCGCACGTTTTCTTCTGCGTTGTCTTGGACGTGATCCATATATGCGCGGACTGTTTCCAATCCGTAGTGGTCGACCATTTTGCGCAGCTCTTGTGCGCCCTTTTCACAGGCGGCAATTTGCGCGCGCAGATCAGCCAAGTTTTGATCGGGGTTGCGTGCAGGGTAGGGGTTGTCGGTTAGCAGCTTGCGCATTTCGGCTTCATGGAAGGTGCCGTTGGACACAAGTTTGAAGTTGTCGATGAGTACGCCTTCTTCATCAACCGATTTGGATTGCGCAGGCATGGAGCCGGGGGTGATGCCGCCGATGTCTGCATGGTGCCCACGTGCGGCAGCGTAGAAGAGGCGTTCTTTGCCTGCCGCATCATACACAGGGGTGACGACGGTGACATCGGGTAAGTGGGTGCCGCCATTGTAGGGCGCGTTGAGGACAAAAACATCGCCGGGTCCCATGTTGGGATTGTTGGTGATGACAGCTTGTACGCTCGCCCCCATAGAGCCGAGGTGAACGGGCACATGGGGGGCATTGGCGACGAGGTTTCCCGCGTGGTCGAAAATGGCGCAAGAAAAATCGAGCCGCTCTTTAATGTTGACGGAGTGGGCGGTTTTTTCCAATGAAAAACCCATTTGCTCAGCAATGGAAATGAAGAGATTGTTGAAAACCTCCAGTCGTATCGGGTCGGCTTGGGTGCCCAGAGCGTGCATGGTGGGGCGGGGGGTGAGGCGGCGTAAAACTAAATGATTGAGCGGAGTTATGCTGGCCTGCCAACCGGCTTCGACGATGATTGTCGCATGAGGTTCAATGATGATGGCCGGACCTGAGAGGGTGTCGTTTGGGGCAAGAGCTGCGCGTTGCATCACTGTTGCTGTGTGCCAGCCGCCCTGAGAATAAAAGCGCGTTGTTTTTGTAGGGCCGCCTTGGGGGCGGTGTGGGAAGGCAATGTTTTCTTCGACGTGGGTGTCTTTGCCAATCGTTTCAACGATGACAGCTTCAATGATGATTTCTTTTCCTGGTGAAGAAAAACCAAAGCGGGCTTGGTGTGTGCGTTCAAACTCAGCCTTAAATTCTGTCAAAAACTTAGCCATGTCGTTTTGATGCGACGGGTCAGCGATTTGTAAAGGCGTGTCGGTGCCAGCGTATCGCAGGGCTAAGTGGACACGGGTTTGGGTTTTGTTGGCGGGAACGCCTTGTTGCTGGAGGTCGTCGCGGCTCATGCTGGTAAGGCGCTGAGCAGCTTGGTTGACGCGGGTTAGGTTGTCGCTGGTGAGAGGCTGCTCGACGGCTTCTTCTCGCAATGCACGAATGTCTGCTAGACCCATTCCGTAGGCGGATAGAATGCCAGAGAACGGATGAAAATAAATGGTTTCCATACCAAGAGCGTCGGCAACAAGGCAGGCGTGTTGGCCTCCAGCCCCGCCAAAGCAGCTGAGTGTGTAGTCGGTAACGTCGTAGCCGCGTAGGACCGATATTTTCTTAATGGCTTGGGCCATGTTCTCAACGGCAATGGTGATGAAGCCATCTGCGATCTCATAGGCGGATGCGGAACCGGGTATGGTCTTGGCTAAGTGTTCAAATTGGGTCGCCGTCGTTTTGTCATCTAGGGGGGCATCGGCGGTGGGACCGAAGACTTTTGGGAAATGCTCTGGCAGTAATTTCCCGACCATGACGTTTGCATCTGTGACGGTGAGGGGGCCGCCATTGCGGTAGGCGGCGGGGCCGGGATGGGCCCCAGCGCTTTCAGGGCCAACGCGCAGGCGTGTGCCATCAAAGCGCACGATGGAGCCGCCGCCAGCGGCAACCGTGTTGATTTGCATCATCGGGGCACGCATGCGGATGCCTGCAACTTGGGTGTCGAAGCTGCGTTCTAATTCACCTGTATAATGGCAGACATCGGTGGAGGTGCCGCCCATGTCGAAGCCAATGATATGATTAAAACCTGCCATGGCGCTGGTTTCTACAGCGCCGACCACACCGCCTGCGGGGCCGGACAAAATGGCGTCTTTGCCCTCAAAGAGGGTGGCGTCTGTGAGGCCGCCAGAGGATTGCATGAACATGAGTTGCGGGCTGGCGGGGCCGTCTTTGGGGGCTGTGCCTTTGTTTTGATGTGTATTTTCGTCTGGTATCAGAGTTTTTGAAATGGTTGCGACGTATCGCTTCAGGACCGGTGACAAGTAGGCATCTACGACAGTTGTATCGCCGCGCGGGACAAATTTAATGAGCGGGCTGACGTGATGGCTGACAGAGATTTGGGTGAAGCCAATTTCTTGGGCTAAGACAGCGGCTTGTTCTTCGTGGTGGCTGTAGCGGTAGCCATGTAAAAAACAAATGGCGACAGCGCGTAGCCCTTTGTTGTAAGCGGCTTGAAGTTGGGTGCGGGTGGCTTCTAGGTCTAAGGGTTTTAGAACCTCACCGGTGACGCTGATGCGTTCGGGGGCTTGGGCGACGTCAGTGTAGAGCACCTGATTTTTCTCAATGGCAAGTTTGAACAGGTGCGGACGGCTTTGGGTGCCGATTTTTAAGATGTCGGCAAAGCCCTGGGTGGTGAGAAAGAGAGTGGGTTCGCCTTTCCGTTCAAGCAGGGCGTTGGTGGCGATGGTTGTTCCCATTTTGATGGCTCGAATGGCACCGGTTTGCAGGGAAGCAGTGGGGCTGAGGCCGAGGAGGTCGCGCATACCTTGGAGTGCGGCATCTTCATATTGGGCTGGGTTTTCAGACAATAATTTATGGGTGACGAGGGAGCCGTCGGGTTTGCGGGCGACAATGTCTGTGAAGGTGCCGCCGCGATCGACCCAGAAATCCCACTGTCCTTGCGTGCTCGCTCCGCTTTGGTCTTTTTTCGTGTTTTCATTCATAGGGTCGACCTGCTGAAGGGAGATATTGCGAGATGGGCGCAATTGGTGCGACCGATTGCCCCTAGGATGTAATAAAAACGGCTGGAGTTGGCAAATTTCGATTTATGTGTGCCGTGCCGCCTGTGAATGGGCTTCTTTTGCGTCGCCAGAATCAGGTTCTTAGATTAGAGTGCAAACATGACGATTTGGGGAAAACTTGCAGGTGCGGCAGCCGGTTTGGCGGTTGGTGGCCCGTTGGGAGCACTGCTTGGTGGTTTCGCGGGGCATTTCGTTATTGACCGGGAGCTGGAAGATAAAGAGCTGGTTTTCACCATTGCTTTGATTGCTTTGTCCGCCAAAATGGCGAAAGCGGACGGAGTGGTAAGCCCTTCCGAGATTAAAGCTTTTGAAGAAATTCTGCATGTGCCAGAAGCTGAATTGCAGAATGTTGGCCGGGTTTACCGGGTGGCTCAGCAAGATGTGGCTGGGTTTGATGCGTATGCACAGCAAGTGGCACGTATTTTTCGCGACAAGCCAGCGGTGTTGGAAGATGTGCTGGATGCCTTATTCCATATTGCCAAGGCAGATAACCGGATCCATCCGGCAGAACTCGATTTTCTACAAAAAGTCGCGGATATCTTTGGGTTTTCAGAGTTTGAGTTTGCGCGCATTAAGGCAAGCCATCTAGGGGACGATGGGGGGGATCCTTTCCTCGTGCTTGGGATTACGCCGGACATTTCTGATAAGGATTTACGAACCGCCTACATGCGCTTGGTACGTGAAAACCACCCAGATGGCCTTGTTGCGCGCGGGGTGCCGGAAGAATTTATGCAGATTGCCCAAGAAAAGCTCAAGGCGATCAATGGGGCCTATGAGACGATTAAGAGCCAGCGTGGTCTTTAAGGGTTCTTGAACGTAGTAGGTCCATTCTCACCATTTGGGAATTGCGGTTTATTGCTCTTGAAAAAGATTGGCTAAGTGCCCTACATAGGGCGCACGGCGTTAGACAGCTTCTTGGTGTTCATTCTCTTTTTAGGGGCATCGACCTTCCTCCAATATTGGGTGACATATGACCCCTCCACACTTGGCCTTTATGGTTCTGATCAATTTGATCTGGGGTTTCGCGCTTGTCGCGGGCAAAGTTAGTCTTGGTCACTTTCCGCCTTTTCTATTCGCGGCCTTACGTTTTGTGCTGGTGATGGCGGTCCTGTTTCCGTTTCTCAAAATTCATGAAGGCAAGATGCGCGACATCATCTTGATTTCTTTGTGCGCGGGACCGATTGGGTTTGGGCTGTTCTTTATTGGCTTGTCGTTGGCGGATGCTTCGGTTGTTGGGATTGTGACCCAGCTGGGCGTGCCGCTGTCTGCCATTCTGTCGGTCATTATTTTGAAAGAAGAGATTTTCTGGCGGCGCTGGTTGGGCATCGCTTTGTCGTTCTTTGGGATCATGATTATCAGTTTTGATCCGACGGTGTTCAACTACATCAACGGGGTGATCGTTATTTTCATTTCTGCGGTGGTGGGTTCTTTCGGGACTATTTTGCAGAGACAGATTAAAGGCGTCGGCGTTTTTGAGCTACAGGCATGGGTTGCGCTTGTGTCATTCCCCGGTTTGTTTGTTGCTTCGTTTCTGTTTGAAAGTAATCAATGGGAAATTATTGAAACGGCAAGCTTGCTGGAGTGGTCGGGCATTCTTTATGTCGCGTTCGCGTCAAGCTTGGTGGGCCATGCTGGCATCTACTATCTCTTGCAGCGGTATGAAGTTTCACAAACAGCGCCGTTGACGTTGATGGCACCTATCTTCACTGTGGGCTTTAGCGTTACCTTACTGGGGGATGTGCTGACAGACCGTATGATCGTTGGGGCTGTGGTTGCTTTGATCGGGGTCTTGATCGTTACCATTCGCCAAGCACAAAAGGGACAACCAGTACCGGTGTTGGAAGGCATGCAGGGGCCTGATGCCCGATTGGGAAAGGAAGACTAAGCTTGAGTGGTCTTGAGATTAATCAGAAACCTTCGCCTAATTTTAATGAGCGGCCAGACGGTATGCCGGCTGATTTGTTGCTGTTGCATTATACGGGCATGAAGTCTGGGCCAGCGGCACTTGATTGGTTGTGTACTTCTGAGAGCAATGTCAGCGCACATTATCTGGTTGAAGAGGATGGTCGGATTTTTCAAATGGTTGATGAGGATGCGCGGGCATGGCATGCGGGCGTTTCTTCATGGATGGGCGAGACCAATATCAACGGGTGTTCTATTGGGATTGAAATCGTTAATCCGGGGCATGAATTTGGCTACCCAGAATTTGAAGTAGCACAGATGGACGCGGTGGAAGCCTTATGCGCTGACATCGTGAAACGACGGGCAATTGCTCCGCGCCGTGTGCTGGCTCATTCTGATGTGGCACCGGGGCGCAAGGCTGATCCGGGTGAGAAATTTCCTTGGGCGCGATTGGCGGCGCAGGGAATTGGTTTGTGGTTAGAGCCGGTGCCTATTGTGGAGGATGCGGGGCCACATGATTTGCAGCTCGGAGACCGTGGGGACTTGGTGGCTGAATTGCAATTCCAGCTGGCTGACTTTGGCTATGGGATTGAAGTGTTGGGCCGCTATGATGTGACGACGCAAGCCGTTGTGCAGGCGTTTCAGCGGCATTACCGTCCCGCTTTGGTGAACGGTATTGCGGATGCCTCGACCGTCGCAACGCTGAAACAGTTGCGAGAGCATTTGGCATCCGCTTGACGTGTGAACCCGTTATGGGATCATCAAAACGCGGCCAATAGCGGCACGGCTTTCGATGTAGGTATGGGCTTCAGCAGCTTGTGAGAGCTTGAAGCGTTTGGCATCGAGCACCACTTTTAATTCTCCTTTAGCCACATCCGCGATCAGTTCGCGCACCAGTTTTTGCACGCGAGGGGTGATGATCTCCGCGCCAAAAAAGACGCCGGTGATGGAGCGGTTGCCTGCGCCGAGGGTGGAAAGGTCGTAGGTCATTTCTTCGCGACTGGCGCGGCCCATGGTGCATACGCGCCCTCGGTAGGCGAGGGACTCAATGCTTTTTTGAAGGGTTTGGCCACCGACGGGGTCGACCACGAGGTTGACGCCTTGGTTGTTTGTGAGCCGCATGACTTCGGTGACGACATCTTCTTTGAGGTAGTTGATGCCGTGATCCATGCCGAGTTTTTTGGCAGCGTCTAGTTTTTCGGTGCTGGAGGCGGTAGCGATGACGGTGGCGCCTGCGCGTTTTGCCAATTGAATGGCGGCGAGGCCAACGGCGCTTGCCGCAGCTTGCACGAGAACGGTTTGACCGGCTTGAAGGTTACCAAATTCAAAGAGGCATTCGTGGGCAGTGCCAAAGGGAATGGGAATGGTGGCGGCTTCTTCGGTTGAGAGGCCGTCTGGGATTGGGAAGGCGGTGAGGGC
>JARGNZ010000005.1:28671-147829 GCA_029209985.1 Parvibaculaceae bacterium | reverse complement strand
ACAAACACACAGTGCGGGCAGAATATGGTGACCCCGGCGCGATTCGAACGCACGACCCTCAGATTAGGAATCTGATGCTCTATCCTGCTGAGCTACGGGGCCAAAGCTGCTGCGCCGCTTATATATCAAAAGACCTTCGCCCTGCCCAGAGACTACATACGTCGGCACCAGAATACCCATATCAAAATATTGATGTCGCTCTGACTTAAAAGCGCACACCCTCTCAAACACCCCAAAAGTGCATAAGGTTGAAAAGCTCACTTTTGGCTCTTTTTGACCCATTTTTGCATTAAATTCCGCTCAAAATGCGACATTTCCTCAAAACAGCTCCCGGCAAGCTTCACTTAACACTCTTTAGGTAGGGTCTTCTTGGAGTGAGGCTTTGAGGCGCAACCCGATTGAGGGCTGGCATGAAGAGCTGGAAAACGATCTATCACACAGGCGCAGGCCTATGCCTGCTGCTCCTAGCTACAACCCCTTACACCCAAAACGTCCACGCGTCGGACTTTCAAACAAACACCGCGCCCCTAGAGGCGGGCGCCGTTTGGCTGCCCCATCGTGCACCTTACTATTTAGACACGAATAAAGAGCAGACCCTCTTTACGGTCAATGCCGACAGCCACCAGCTCCCCACTGAGGTTCTGGCCCAATGCGGCTATAAATCAATATCCAAACCGGCCGCCCACACCACACCTGCCCAGCCGCAAAAAGCCAGTATGCACATCACAACAGACCCCGCCACAGGCCAAGCCCTGCCTTGGCCCGGTAGAAAAGTGACCCGAAACGTCAAGCAGCACGCTGTTGTATATCAAACAACGTCTGCCCCCTCTTTTGCGTTTCCACGCACGGAAAGCGATCCAAGCCAACCGCCCAGTTGTCTCTACTTCTTTCGCCTTACCCACGCGGATACTGGGTACCGGGCAAACACAGAGCGGCTGACAAACACCAGACTGGCCAGCCAACTGGTGCTAAAATTGACCCGCGCCAAGGGAAACATCCGCTATGCCCCCCTCTATTTCGCGCTGACCGCCCCCCTAGCCGCCGCCGTCCCTACGGTTTCTGCCCCAGCCCCTCAAAAAACCTACAATATTGCGCTGATGCTCAATAGTTCCGCGATGTACCGAACGGCCAGCACAACCACCCATCAATTCGGCTACTTCCAGCTCCCATGGGCCTTGGTCATCAAAAACTTGGAGCTATCCCCAGACGCCCCCTGTCAAATTACCTGGCACAAGGCCTCTCTCCATACATCCCACTGCGCTAAAAGCGATAGGTTGCAAGTCCTCATGCCCACCTACCCCACACAGCCTTTGCCACAATTTGAGCGAAGCTTCCTCTTGCCCCAACACGGCTCCAACAAGCCAGATCAATTTCCAGCCGATCCAGCCCCCCTGCCCAAAACCCCTCCCCTACCCATCGTCTTTGCAATGCTCACAACCTTGGAAAGTGGGTTCACGCCCTTTTGGCGAGAAAACTTGGAAAGCTTAACAATGCTGGCAGGCCCAGATCACACATCCCAAATATTTACCCAAACTCTCTCATTCCCAGACCACGGCAGCTAATTCCTAAGGTCAGCTTGATTTTGCAAGAAAGGCGCTCTATAGATCACATAATGTTATAACGTAACGAAACAGGAGCTAAGCCATGTCGCAAAAATGCCTTCCCACCTTCTCTTATTTGGGCACGACCGCCCTTCTAACAACGGTATTAGCCGGCACGCTGACCTCTTCAGCTATGGCAGAACCTGCCGCACCAGCAACACAGCCGCCGGTACAAACAGCGACTTTATTGCCCGAAATTTCTGTTACGGCCAGCCCTCTCACAGATGACGCCACCCAACTCGCCTTGCCTTCTCAGGCTCTTGATGCCGAAGCACTGGCCGAAGCCCAGCCAAACACGCTCGGTTCTGCTCTCGGAAACCTGCCCGGCGTCACACAGTCTGGCTTCGCAGCCGGGGCCAACCGCCCCATCATTCGCGGCTTAGATAATTTCCGGGTCTTGATCCAAGAAAATGGCGTCCCTTCTAATGGTGCATCGGCTTTGTCCGAAGACCACGCTGTGCCCCTCATTCCAGGTGCCGCCGACCGCATTGAAATCATCAAAGGCCCGGCAACACTTCGGTACGGTAGCCAAGCATTAGGCGGCGTCGTCAATGTAATCAACACCCGCATTCCCAGCACACCGCAAACACAAACATCTGGTTCCTTGCGCGCCACATTCGGCAGCGTGGACAGCAGTAACGTAGAAGTGCTCAAGCTCGAAACCGGCGCAAACATAGATGGTACTGGCAACAACATTAGCCTCCACCTGGACGCCTCTAACCACCACGCCAGCGATTACGACGCACCGAATGCAGAAGGCGTGCAAAGCAACACCGCAACAAAAAGCAAATCCGTTGCCGGCGGCGCCGCGTTCCACTTTGACACCGGATATTTCGGCCTTTCTGGCTCAACACTTGAAAGCCAATACGGCCTCCCCGCCCCCGAAGATCCAGCAGAACCAATTACCATCGACATGCAGCAAACACGTCTCAACACAAAACTTGTGTTGGATGACTTGGGCAACTGGGGCAACAGCCTCACCGCGACACTTGGTTATACCGATTACACCCACGATGAGATTGAAGGAAACGCCGTCGGCGCAACCTTTGACATTGAAGAGTGGGATGGCCGCATTGAATGGCTACACCCCGCAATCGGCTCTATGGAAGGCGCCATCGGCCTACATGGGTTTACCAAAGACCTTAAAGCCGGGGGAGAAGCAGAAGAACTGCTGGCCCCAACCAACACAGAAAGCCTCGCAGTTTTCCTATTTGAAACGCTTCCTCTCTCCGACAGCCTAGACCTTCAAATGGGCGCACGGGCCGAACATGTAGAAGTAGAAGGCACATCCTTTAGCACAGTTTCACTGACTGAGAGTGAGCGCAGCCGTAGCTTTACACCGCTCAACGCCTCACTCGCCCTTGTGCAATCCTTTGGTGATGGCTGGGTAACAAGCCTCAACGGTCAAATGGTCCAACGGGCACCAGATGCGCTGGAGCTTTTTGCAAAAGGCCCCCACCACGCCTCAGAAACATTTGAACTGGGTGACGCGAACCTAGATGTCGAAACGGCCTATTCTGCTGAAGTGAGCTTGCGCCGCTACACATCACCTTTCACCTTCGAAGTCTCCGCCTATGCGAGCCAATTCGATGGGTTCATTTACAAAAACCTAACAGGCCGCACCTGTGACCACACGTATGCGTCATGCGTCAACAACCCAAGCGAAGAACTC
The DNA here is from genome assembly GCA_029209985.1 of Parvibaculaceae bacterium. Classification (GTDB taxonomy): domain Bacteria; phylum Pseudomonadota; class Alphaproteobacteria; order Parvibaculales; family Parvibaculaceae; genus NORP139. Next base: position 144,556 of record JARGNZ010000005.1, on the reverse strand, counting down.
TCAGAAGCCGTGTTCGTTCAAAGAGACGCAGTGTTCTGGGGTGCAGAAGCCCAAGCCAAATGGTCTCTCTTGTCCACATCTGAAGGTGTGTTCGGGATTGATGGACAAGCTGACTTCGTGAAAGCCCGCTTTACAGACGGCGGAAACGTGCCACGCATTCCACCATTGCGCTATGGTCTCGGCATCTTCTGGGAAGCAGAAAAAGTCAACGCACGCATCAACGTACTGCGCGCCAGCAAACAAAACTCCGTCGCTGATCAAGAAGATGCTACCAAAGGCTATACTTTACTCAACGCAACGATTAACAGCCAAGTTGAAATAGCCGGACATCAACTCGACATTGGACTGGTCGGACAGAATTTGCTCGACGACGACATTCGTTTGCACACCTCAATGCGGAAAGATGAAGTGCTGCAACCGGGCCGCGATGTCCGCCTCGTGTTGACGGCACACTTCTAAGACCGAACGCCTCTCAACCGGTGCCATAGAAAGATCTATGGCACCGGCTAAGCTGTGGATTGCTTGCAGCTCGATAACCCTGTACTGATATGCCCCAATCACTCATGACAGAGATTATTGAGGGCGATCTACATGACGGTCCGTAGCTTGCAGCTAATGGCAGGCTCACCCGCAGGGGGAGCTGAAACATTCTACATCACACTCGGCACGGCCTTAAAAGCGGCTGGCGAAGATGTACATTTTGGTATGCGACCGCACCCCCACCGCGAAAATCAACTACGCGAAGTCGGTGCCGAACCTCACCTTTTTAATTTTGGCCACATTGATCCCGTCACCCGCTGGGGCCTGAAACGCTTGGTCAAAGACCTTCAACCAGATGTTGTGATGACGTGGATGAACCGGGCCGCCGCCTTGTGCCCAGACGGCGACTTCGTGCGCGTGGCGCGCCTCGGTGGGTTTTACAAAATGAAACACTACCGCAAGCATGACCACATGATCGGCAATGTTCCCGGCATTGTGACCTATCTCAAAGAATGCGGCTGGCCGGACGACCAAGTGCACTACGTACCAAATTTCTGCACTGTCAATGAGAGCCCGCCCATGCCCCGCGCAACATTTGGCACACCAGAAGATGTCCCTTTGCTTTTATCAATGGGCAGACTGCACCCGGCCAAAGGGCTAGACGTTCTCATCAACGCCCTCCCCAATGTACCCAAAGCTCACCTATGGATTGCGGGCGAAGGTCCGTTGCGTAAAGAGCTTACGACATTAAGCCACTCCCTTGGATTACAAGATCGCGTCAAATTCATCGGTTGGCAAACAGACCGTACCGCGCTGCTTAAAGCGGCCGACATATGCGTATTCCCCTCACGCTATGAGCCCTTAGGCAATGTGATGCTCGAAGCATGGGCGCACGGCGTGCCCCTCGTCGCTGCGGCCAGCAATGGTCCCTCAGAATTAATGCACGACCAACAAGATGGCCTGCTTGTCCCCGTGGATGATGCACCTGCAACAGCGCACGCGATCAACAAAGTTTTACAAAGCCCAGAGCTTGCACAAGAACTCATCGGCCATGGTTTGAAACGCCACCGGACAGAGTTCAATGAAGCCATTATCACTCAACGTTATCACGCTCTCTACGAAGAAATAGTACGCACACGATGATCACCAAGCCGGAAGCAAAAAACATTCTCGTCATTAAACATGGCGCCTTGGGGGATATTATTCAGGCCGATGGTGCCTTTCAGGACATTCGGGAAAATTATCCCGATGCCCGCATCACGGTAATGAGTGAACCCGCCTACGCAAAATATTTTGCGCGCTGCCCATGGGTAGATGACATATTTGAAGACCCCCGCCCCTCCCGTTGGCACTTGCCTGCCATGGCAAAACTACGCAAACGCATCCGGGCGGCTCAATTCGATTTTGTCATCGATCTGCAAAACAATGGACGCTCCGGGTCATACTTCCGCTTCCTCTTTCCCAAGACACCGTGGTCGGGCATTGTACGCGGCGCAAGCCACCGCCGCCGGTCAAAAGACCCCAACAAAATTGTCGGCCTGCCAAGATATCAAACACAATTGCAAGAAGCCGGGCTCACAACCAAACATGCCATCATGCCTAATATTTCATGGCTGGCTGAAGACGTCAGCGAGCTGCTGGCGCAATACGACCTCACAGACCAACCCTATATCTTTTTGGTTCCCGGCTCTTCGGCCCAGCACGTCGTCAAACGCTGGCCCCACTACAAAGAACTCATCACCGAGTTAGAAGCAGATGGCTACAAAACAGTCACCTGCCCCGGCCCAGATGATGTTGAGCTTTGCAAAACCCTCCCCTCTGTAATGATCCAAGGCGATCCCTATCTCGACTGGCCAGCTCTTGCGGGCCTCATGAAAGGCGCAAGCTTTGTGGTCGGCAATGACACAGGTCCCGTGCACCTTGCCGCCCATATGAATCAAATCACCGTCGCGCTGTTTGGACGTTATTTCCCGGCATATAAATCCGGCATCCACCGCGCCAACGTACAAGTCCTCGAAGTCGACGATTTATCTAACCTCCCCGTACAAGAGGTTTACGCAGCGGCGGGCAACCTTCTCAAGAATTACCGGGCAGATCCCGTTTCCTAAAGCCTTGTATGCGCCAAATGAATGGGTGACAGTCTCTCAAATAGATATTTAGGAGGAAACATGTCACCCACGACCCCAAGCACACCCCCGTCCCACACCCCGCCGTGGGATACAAGCCGGGACTATACCTACGACACCCTCTCAATCCGCCAAGACGGCCCGGTAGATTGGGTAACGCTCAACCGCCCCGACCAACAAAACGCATTCAACACGCAATTGGTCGATGAGCTGCTCCGTTATTTCGACAGCCTCTACATGAACAAGCAGGTGCGTATTGTTGTGCTCCAAGGGGCAGGCAAAAACTTCTGTGCAGGTCTGGACTTAAAAGAAGGCTCCAACGCCTATACCGGGGATAGCGCGTCCTCCCTCAGCACTCCTCAAATTGGCCTCACCACCCAGCGCCGTATTTCAGAAATCATCATCCGCATGCGCCGCTGCCCCCAACCCATCATCTCATTAATCCAAGGGGCGGCTTGCGGCGGCGGCTTCTCCCTCGCCCTTGCCTCAGACATTCGCATCGCCGCCGACAACGCAAAATTCAACGCCGCGTATATCAAGATCGGCTTGGGCGCATGTGATATTGGCTGCTCTTACTTCCTGCCACGTCTCATTGGCGTCTCCGTGGCTTCTGAACTTATGATGACGGGCCGCTTCATCAAAGCCCAACGCGCCCTCGCCGTGGGCCTTGTCTCTGACGTTGTGCCCCAAGAAGAACTCCCCCAAGCGGCTCAAAGCTTCATCGATGAGATGCTACTGACTGCCCCCATCGGCCTGCGCCTGACAAAGGAATGCCTGAACATGTCCATCGACGCAGGTTCCTTAGAAGCTGTGGTTGCCATGGAAGACCGCAACCAAATCCTCTGCGCCCAGACAAATGACCACATCGAAGCGCTCAAAGCCTTCATGCAAAAACGGCCTCCTGAGTTCACCGACACGTAAAATACGTGTGGGCACACGCCCTTCTGAAAGGGGAGCACCGAGACGGCGGCTCCCCTTTTGAGTCATTTCAGAGATTTTCCGTAACGCACCAAAGCGATACGTGGATTCTACTCGACAGATGTCCTGATCCAGATAAAATGCCCGGGATAAAACTTACATAATTGAAAGTAGGGAGGCCCCAATGCCAGTTTACAAGGCGCCGGTAGACGACTTTTCATTCCTGTTCCACGATTTCCTGAAAATTGAGGAACGCACAGATCTGCCTGGTTTTGCAGATCTGACCCCTGACATGACCTCCGCTATTCTGGAAGGCGGCGCGAAATTCTGTGAAGAAGTTTTGCAGCCCCTGAACCAAAGCGGCGACGAAGAAGGCTGTACCCTCGAGAACGGTGTGGTGCGCACCCCTAAAGGCTTCAAAGAAGCATGGGAACAATATTGCGAAGGTGGCTGGAACCGTCTAGGCGCCCCAGAAGAATTGGGCGGCGCAAACCTACCATCCGTGATGACATTCGCTTTCACCGAAATGGGCATGTCTGCCAACCAAGCTTTCTGCATGTACCCCGGCCTATCCAGTGCCGCCTATTCTGCTTTGTGGGGCACCGGCGCACCGTGGATGAAAAAACACATTGCTCCCAAAATGGTTTCCGGCGAATGGGCAGGCACCATGTGCCTCACGGAGCCTCATTGCGGCACCGACTTGAAAATCATGAAAACACGCGCTGACCTGCAAGAAGACGGCACGTATAAAATGAACGGCACCAAGATTTTCATCTCCGGTGGCGATCAAGACATCACCGACAACATCATTCACATGGTGATTGCCAAAATTCCTGATGAGAACGGCAAGTTGCAAGACGACTTGGGCACAGTGAATTTCTTCATGGTACCCAAATTCCTCGTAGACCCAGAAACGGGCGAAATGACGAAACGTAACGGCGTATCTGTTGGGTCCATCGAGAAAAAAATGGGCATCAAAGGCTCTGCAACCTGCGTCATGAACTTTGATGATGCTGTGGCTTACAAGTTGGGTGGCGCCCCTGCCAAGAAACCTGCTGATGGCAAAGCAGCGCCAAAATCCAAATCATCTGGCATGGCTGGTATGTTTGGCATGATGAACGGCGCCCGCATGGGTGTTGGCATCCAAGGTGTAGCAATCGGTGAAGTATCCACTCAGAACGGTGCTGCTTACGCACTCGAACGCACCGCAGGCCGCGCCCTAACTGGTGCTAAAAATCCTGAGAAATCAGCTGATCCGATCATCGTCTACCCAGACGTGCGCCGTTTGTTGATGCAAAACCGCTCCTTCGTTGAAGGGGGCCGGGCGCTCACCATGTGGGTCTCCATGTTGTTCTCTATCATGAGAGATTCTCCAGACGCTAAAGAGCGGGAAGAAGCAGCAGACTTGTCCCAGCTTCTCACTCCTGTCATCAAAGCTTATCTGACTGACAAAGGCTTTGAGACCACCAACAACTCTTTGCAAGTTCTTGGCGGCCACGGCTACATCCGCGACCACGGCCTAGAACAGTTCGTCCGCGATGCCCGCATCAACCAAGTATATGAAGGTGCAAACGGCATTCAGGCACTTGACCTTGTGGGCCGCAAAATGAGTGCAAAAGGCGGTCGGGCAACCATGACCTACTTTGCAAAAATCGAAGGCTTCATTAAAGAAAATGAAGGCAACGAAAAAATGCAGCCGTTCATCGCGCCTCTCAAAGTCGGCTACGAACGCATGGGCAAAGCGGCTGGCTGGTTGATGGAAAATGCACCGAAAGATTTCAACAATGCAGGCTCTGCCTCATATGAAATGTTGAACATCTTTGGCGTTGTCACCTTGGGCTTCATGTGGGCACAAATGGCCAAAGTCGCCCTTGAAAAACTAGAAGCAGGCGAAGGCAATGCCGACTTCTACAATCGCAAATTGGTTCTCGCCAAGTTCTGGCTAGAACGCGAAGTGCCAAACACCGCTGCTTATCTTGAGCGGATGGAACTGGGTGCTGAAGATTTGATGACCTTGGACGAGGATGCATTCGTCGCATAATCACTTCCACATCATAACTTTGAAAACCCCGACAGCTTCACGCTTTCGGGGTTTTCTTTTGCCTGCGTATGGGTAGAGTTTAGGCATGACAGATCAAAACCATCAAAACACCCCGCCTCTGAGCTTTCGTTCCATCACACTCAACGATCGCGAGGTGATGGAAGAATTGGTGCGAAGCTATTACGCATTTGACGGCCTCACTTTCAAGCCTGACCTCCACGGCCCCGCATTAGACCAACTGGTGCACAACCCAGAGGGTGTGTTTGCGCGGATCATCGAAAAAGACAGTGTGGTTGTCGGTTACTTTGTCATCACCTTTGGGTTCAGCCTGTACTACGGCGGCAAAGATGGCTTCATCGATGAATTATTCTTGAAAGAAGAAGCACGCGGCGGCAATGGCACCTTTCTGCTCAACACAATTATTGAACACACACGCAAGCTTGGTCTGGCCAGCGCACACCTTGAAGTAACAGACGAAAATCTACGTGCTCAAGCCTTGTATAAAAAGCTTGGTTTTGCGCCCACTGGCCACAATCTCATGTCACTCATCCTAGATTAACAGACATAAACAGCCCCAAACCAAGACGACAATCTCATTTGGCTAAGCCCTCTTCCGCGTGATAGGGTCCGCCCCACCAAAACACAAAATATGTCCCTGGCCGAAATGACGCCAGCGGGATCAACGCCTTAAGGAATTTCACATGAATAATTTGTTCGACATTAAGGGTAAAGTTGCCGTCATCACCGGTGGCTCACGCGGGATCGGCGAGATGATCGCATCTGGCTACGTGCAAAACGGGGCAAAAGTTTACATCACCGCCCGTAAAGCAGATCCCTGCAACGCAACAGCCGAACGCTTGTCAGAATTTGGCACCTGCATTTCCTTGCCATACGACTTGTCGACATTGGAAGGCGTTGAGGGCTTCGCAAAAGAAATTTCCGACCGCGAAGAAAAACTCGACATCCTCGTCAACAATGCAGGCGCAAGCTGGGGCGAACCAATCGATACGTTCTCCGAGCAAGGCTGGGATAAAGTAATGGACATCAACGTAAAGGGTCCTTTCTTTCTGACCCAAAAGTTGCTCCCCCTATTGCGCGCCTCTGCAACGCCAGAAGCCAAAGCACGCATCATCAACATTGCCTCCATTAACGGCTTGAACCCACCCTCCTTGGAAACATATTCTTACTCCACCTCAAAAGCCGGCATGGTGATGTTGACCCGTCACTTGGCCAGCCGTTTGGTTTCAGAAAACATTTTGGTCAACTCCATTGCCCCGGGTCCTTTCCCAAGCAACATGATGGCCGCCACCTTGGCCACCATGGGCGACGAAATTAAAGCCGCGAACCCAATGAGCCGGATCGGCGAACCAGAAGACATCGCGGGTGTGGCCCTCTTCCTTGCCTCCCGTGCCTCTGCCTACACAACCGGCGTATGTATTCCATGCGACGGCGGCAGCAGCCAACTGGGCGGCGTGCTTTAACGCCCCTTGATCAGTAAACGCAAAAGGCGGGCCCCTCGGGACCCGCCTTTTTTGTGACCTCATTCATAGCCAAATTAGTCAGCGGCCACCGCTAAAGCACCGCGTGCATGGGCCACAATCAGCTCAAGGATTTTGGGGCAAACACCATCGGGCAAATCATGTCCCATCCCCTCAATAATTTCGAGTTTGGCACCCGGAATACTTTTTGCCGTATCGATGCCCCCTTCAACGCGTACCAAAGCATCATCACGCCCATGGATCACCAACGACGGCACAGTCACCTTGTTCAAGCGCGCCACCCGGCTTCCATCTCCCACAATCGCAGCATACTGACGCGCGTTGCCCTCAGGATAAAAACTGCGTTCATAAGAAGCAGTGATTAAAGCGCGTAATTCATCATCGGTTTTGGGCCACGCGGGACTTTCATAGGCCCGTCGTCCCGGCACGCCAACCTCCAACACGTCTTCCAACGCATCACTCTTGGCCACCACCATCAATGCCTTTTGGGCTGCCTGCGTTGCAGGAGGTACATCTGGATTGCCCGTGGTCGACATCACAGAGGTCATCGACAACACCCTGTCACTGTGCTCAATCGCCATGGTTTGCACCAACATGCCTCCCATAGAAATGCCGAACACATGCGCTTGCTCTATGCCAAGGGCGTCTAACACCGCAATGCCGTCCCCTGCCATGTCGGACAATGTATAGGGAATATCGGGTGTCTCGCCCGCAAGCACCTGCTTAAACACATCTTTAGCGACCGGCTGTCCCCCTTCAGGAAACTTCTGCGACAAACCAACATCTCGGTTGTCATAGGCCACCACTTGAAAGCCCGCCGTGACCAAGCCATCGATCAAAAGCTTAGGCCATGTAATGAGCTGGGACGTATATCCATTCACAAACAAAAAAGCTGGATGGCTAGGGTTCCCATAGCGTTCAACTTCAATCGCGATACCGCGTGCATCTACTTGCATAAAACCCCCTACTCAGCTGCTTGCGCAACACGCGCAGTATTGGTGGCAATAGCCGAGACAATTTGCTCGTAAAGCGCTTCAGGCACAGAATGGCCCATGCCCTCAAACTCAAGATACTCCGCACCCGTAATATGAGCCGCTGTATCACGTCCACCATCCACAGGTACCAAAGGATCAATGTCCCCGTGAATAACCAAACTAGGGCACTTAACACCCGCCAACCGCGCGCGCCGATCGCCATCCCCTACAACAGCCGCCATCTGGCGCAGCACGCCTTCCGGGTAATAACTGCGGTGGAAGTCGCGCAAGACGTCTTTCTCTAAATCCTCTGGCGCCTTCGCATACACTGGCCCCGCAATGGTTGTCTGCGCCTGAATACCACGCGCAACCACAGCGTCCACATCACTCGCATCTGGTGCAGGGCTCATAAGCACGGCCATCGCATCTGGTGCCGCTGGGCTTAAACCCGCATAACCGGTCGTCGACATAATAGACGTAAGGCTTTTGACTTTCTCTGAATGCCCAAAAGCCATGTGCTGCACAATCATCCCGCCCATGGAGGCCCCCACAATATGTGCGGCTGGAATGTTAAGCGCATCTAAAAGCGCCACCGCATCATCTGCCATGTCTTTCAACTCATAGACCATCTCAGGCTTTTGCTCCGTCAAAGAAGCCTCCAAGATTTTCATCAGGTCCGGCAGGCCCTTGTGGCCAAATTTGCTGGAAAGCCCAACATCACGATTATCAAAACGGATGACGTAAAAACCTTTGTCCACCAATTGTTGGCAAAAGGGTTCGGCCCAAAGCGTCAACTGCGCCCCAAGTCCCATCACCAACAACAAAGGCTCGCCACTCGCTGGCCCAAAAGTCTCATATTCTAAACTGATGCCATTCGCTTCGATCTGCGTCATGTTTCTCTCCCATTCACGCCAATCGGCGCCTCATCAAATTACGGTGTCACAGAGACTAGCAGCAGCGTTGCATATTTCGCAAAGTATCCTTATGCGGGGAACTAGAGTTTGGGCCTGCCACCAGTTTGGTTTGCCTGAGACAAGAAACACTGATTTAATTATAAGCATTAAAATCACACCGCCCAAAAGCGCTCCAAGCGCCTCATTAGAAAGTAGCGTCATGACCAACTCTCCCCAAGCGACCCCCAATCAAGCAGCACCAAGTAAAATAGTGGATCTCTTTTTCTCCTTCAGGTCTCCTTATTCCTATTTGATTACCCCGCGTATTGTGCAATTGGAAAAAGATTACGACGTCACCGTCAACGTGCGTCCGGTCTATCCAATTGCTGTGCGGATCAAAGACTTTTTCAAAGAAGTGAACCCGCTGTGGCCCCCCTATTTGCTCAAAGACACTGTCCGCGTCGCGCAAATGGAAGGCATGGACTACGCATGGCCAAGCCCTGATCCCATCGTCATGGATCTCGCTTCCGGTGTTGTGCCCGAAGAGCAACCCTACATTCACCGTCTGACCCGCCTCGGTGTCGCCGCAGGAGAAAAAGGCCAAGCCCTGCCCTTCATCAGCGAAATTGGAAAATTGACTTTTGGCGGCGTTAAAAACTGGCATGAAGGTGAGCACATTGCCCAAGCAACAGCCCGCGCAGGATTAGACCTCGCCGAGTTGGACCAGCTCATCATCGACAAGGCCGATCATTATGCAGCAGCCATTACAAGCAATGAAGCCGCCCAAAAAGCGGCTGGGCATTGGGGTGTTCCCCTTATGGCCTACGAAAACGAGCCTTTTTTCGGTCAAGACCGCATCAGCCACCTGCGTTGGCGGTTAGATCAGAAAAATCTCAAAAAATAGCTGTAATCGGCCAAAAATAAAGTTTCGGAGATAATTTGCATCAATTGTGAACTATCTCCGAAACCCAGCAGAAATGATGATCTTTGTTTTCAGCGCCGAATGAAGAGACATTAAGACTTTTCATAAGCCCTCTCCCCTAACGTCAATGCACGTTCAGCAATGAACCATGTAATGCGTAATCTAAACGTCTCGCAGAATCTCAAGAGAGATACGGGGGAGACGCACACAAAGGGCGAGATCATGTTTCGGAAGAGTACATTTCTAAAGTTAAGCGTCGTAGCATGCACGACTGTCTTTTCTCTCATCAGCGCAAATGCGTGGGCGATGGAAGAGCAGCTCAAAAAAATCGATGCTTATGCAAAAGGTGAATTGAGCGAGTGGGCCAGCCACCCTTTGGTCATAGAAGCCGTTCGTAAACAGAATGAAGAGCATGCCTCTCTCTCCTTTGAGCACGTTGTTTCCCTCGACAACACATGGCGCGACGCCAAGTCAGAGGAAGAGAACAAAGCCTTGGCCGCCCGCCTCCACAACAAAGCGGCTGCCTTCTTAAAAGGCCTCCAAGTGGCCAGCCACCTAGGCATCACCGAAGTCTTTGTTGTCGACAATCGCGGCCTCAATGTCGCGCAATCCACGCCAACCTCGGACTTCTGGCAAGGGGATGAAGATAAATGGCTTTATCCTTATTACCACGATGCCGAAGTTGACAAGGGCACCCCCTATGACATCAGTGATATCGATTACGACTCCTCGACCGGTGCCATCCAAGTGCAAGCCAGCCTTCCCATCAAAGACCCTGATACAGGTGACACCATTGGGACGATTACCTTTGGCTTCAATCTTGGGAAACTAGCTTCGTAGCAGTTCCCCCCCTCCTGCTACACATTTCGCATTGCTTTCGTGCTCTGCGGAACAGAAAGGATCGGTTGTTCCTCGCACCCGGTCCTTTCTTGCATCTACGCTCCCTCAATGTACCAAGCTAAAACGCGCAAAGCCAATCCGACTAAAGCGTGTATTGACAAGCATGCCCCCGCGCAAGATGGTAGCGCCGCGCCTTCCAGCCCCTTTTTAAGAGACACCTCATGAAACGCGATTTGCCGCATATGGCACAAGAAACCTTCGACCTCGTCATCATTGGTGGCGGCATTTCTGGTGCGTCCATCGCATGGGACGCAACATTACGCGGCCTCAAAGTGGCCTTGCTGGAAAAAGATGACTTTGCCCATGCCACCACCGCTGGCTCCTCAAAGCTTATCCACGGGGGATTGCGCTATTTAGTCAACGGAGAACTGGGCCTTGTCCGAGAATCCCTAAAAGAGCGCCGCATCTGGGAAACCATCGCCCCCCATATGGTCGACCCACTGCCCTTCCTCATTCCCACCTACGGCAAAGGCATGCAATCTGGTCTTGTGCTCTCTGTAGGTCTGACCTTTTATGACCTTCTTAGCTTTGATCGCAACTGGCTCAATGACGACGATAAAAAGCTCCCCGGTTACAAAAGCCTCAGCCGCCAAGAAGCTCTGGACATCATGCCGTCGCTCAAAAAAGAGGGACTAACAGGCGCAAAAATCTATTACGACTGCCAAATGTTTGCTCCTGAGCGCCTCTGCCTTGAATTTATTTTAGGGGCCACCGACAAAGGGGCGCAGGCCGCCAATTACGCCAAAGTAACAGACTTCATCCGCCATGATGACATCGTAGAAGGCGTTGTGGTGGAAGACCGCCTGACAGGCAAAAGCCACAACATTCGGGCACGTTTGGTCATCAACGCCTCCGGGCCTTGGGCCGATAAGGTCATGGGCCTTGCTGATGACACTCCCTCACGCGGCCTCATCCGTTCCAAAGGCATTCACATCATCACCCGCGAATTATCGGGCAAAACCGCACTGGCTATTCAGTCTGCCATCGGCGGCCATTTTTTCGTTATTCCTTGGCGCGGCCACACAATTTTTGGCACCACAGATAGCGTCTTCAAAGGCAATCCAGACGCCCTCGGTGTCAGCGAAACAGACATCACCTCCTTTCTCGAAGTCGTCAACGATGGCCTGCCCGGTTTGAACCTAACCCGTGAAGATGTTGTGCATCAGTATGCAGGGTTGCGACCTTTAGTAGACACAAACCCTAATGACGGTGAAGAAACCGAAAGCTACAACGTCAGCCGGGCCGCCGAAGTCGCAGATCATGCCAAGCTTGATGGCATCGAAGGCTTCATATCGGCCCTCGGTGGCAAATGGACCACCTCCCGCCATTTGGCTGAACAAGTTGTTGCCATGGCGTTTGAAAAACTGGGCCGCGACGCACCCGCAAGCACCACCGCCACAACCCCGCTTTACGGTGGCGGAGTGGAGATTTTCCGTGAGTTTCTACAAAACGCACAACAACGCCACCCGGAGATGGAACCCGCGATCATTGAAAACCTTGCCCGGTTTCATGGGGCTCGTTTGGAAGACGTTTTAGCGCAGGGCGATGGCGCCCCCTCTTCCCTCTTAGAACCGTTAAGCGAAACCCGCAAAGACATCGGCGCACAGGTTCTTCACTGTGTCCGCAATGAAATGGCAATCACTCTGTCAGATATGCTTTTCCGTCGTTCAGGCATCGCCACCCTTGGCCATCCGGGAACGGAACTCCTGCAAAAAGCAGCAGACCTCATGGCAGAAGAACTGGACTGGGACAATGCAGAGCGGGCCATTCAAATTGAAGCTGTGGAACGCCGCCTTGAAACCATTGCCGACTAACATTTGAGGTTTTTCTAAAGAGAGCAGTTCGGTTCTCAGTCAATCCCGCGTACACTGCACCAAATCGGTATGACGCGGAGATCTACATGAAACGGTCCTCATCTAAAAGCTCAACAGTTGACGCCAACACAACACCGTCTGCTCGCAATACCGGTAACAGCTCTGCACTCGACCGGCTCCAGCTAAAATGGAATGGATGGGGAACCACAAGCCATCCAAACCCCTTGCCCGATGGTGCCCCTCAATGGAGCCTCCTACGCGACGTTTTAGGCATTGAAACCCTCCCCGCAACACCGGCCAAAAAACTGGCGGATTGCGTCTTGCCCCTCAACCAACTGCCTGCCGCAGCTAAGCATGGCCTAGAAGAAATTGTCGGGGCAGACAACGTACATGTCTCCGACTTTGAACGGGCGTTCCACGCACGCGGGCAATCTTATCATGACCTTCTCCACCTGCGGGCAGGTAAGCTCAGCCTCGCTCCAGATGCCGTCGTCTACCCTCAATCCTCATCCCAAGTCGAACGGATTTTGGCTCTCTGCGCAGAACGCAACATCGCTGTCGTCCCCTTTGGGGGCGGTTCCAGTGTTGTGGGCGGCATAAACGCCCATGCAAAGTCAGTCGGCGGCCCCGTCATCACGGTTGACATGAGCGCTATGAACAACGTGCTCAAAATCGATAAGCACGCAATGACCGCCACCATTGAGACAGGCATCTATGGACCTGACTTAGAACACCAACTCGCCAAACAGGGGGTCACCCTGAGCCACTTCCCCCAGAGTTTTCAATTCTCAACTTTGGGCGGCTGGATTGCAGCAAGCGGCGCAGGCCAACAGTCCAATCGATATGGCAAAGCGGGCAAATGGTTTGTCGGAGCTAAATTGGCAACCCCGCAAGGCACATGGGATACAGAAGCATTTCCCGCCTCTGCTGCCGGGCCAAACCTCGCCCAACTCCTCTGCGGCTCAGAAGGCACCCTAGGAATTATGTGCGAGGCAACGGTCAAAATACACGAAATCCCCAAAGCTAAGGACTATCGCGGATACTTACTGCCAGATTTCGAAACCGGCCTTGCCTTGGCCCGACAAATAAACCATGCAGACATTCCCATTGCCATGCTGCGCCTATCTGATCCAGATGAAACAGGATATTTTCAAGCCTTCTCCGCTGGCGTCGCCTCTGGCTTTAAGGCCGCGTTGCAAAAACTCTATCTGCGCTGGAAACGCATGGGGAACACGCCCTGCCTCTTGCTAATCGGCTTAGAAGGTGATCCCTCCACTGTCGCATGGGCGCGCGCCCAAACCAGCGCCCTGTGCAGCAAAGCCGGTGCCCTAAGCCTTGGAACTGGCCCCGGCAAAAAGTGGTATCATAGCCGTTTTGATAGCCCCTTTGCCCGTGACCCTATGTTGGATCGTGGCATTGGCGTGGACACACTAGAAACGGCAGCGTCTTGGCCCAACCTGTTAGAGCTGCAAGCCAAAGTCCGCACCGCCATTCTGGAAGCAATTTCAGCAGACAGCCCAGAGCAATCAGAAAATCCATCTGCGCCCTCAGATAACCCAAAGAATGCAGCAAGCCGCACAAGCCGCACAAGCCGCAAAGGCATTTGCATGAGCCACCTCAGTCATTCCTACCCCGATGGGGCCAGCCTCTATTTTACGTTTCTATTTCCCCGCGACTTAGAAGACGACGTGGCCCAGTGGCAAAAAATAAAACGGGCTGCCACCGATGCCATCACCGCACAGGGCGGCACCATTAGCCACCACCACGGGGTCGGTACAGATCACGCCCCTTGGTTGGAAGAAGAAAAAGGCGCAATAGGTATGAACCTATTGCGCCAATTAAAAGCGGAGTTAGACCCCAAAGGGATTATGAACCCGGGCAAACTCATCCGATAACAACGAGCCATGCCCCTTCATATGCGCCCTAAACGGAGAAAGCTTTCTCCAAAGCCAAGGCTGCCTCCTGCACCGCCTGCACAGAAACCTTACTGACCGATTGCATATTAAAGAAACCATGGATCATGCCGCTGTAGTTTTTATGAACCACGTCAACATTGGCACTGCTCAACGCATCAGCATAGGCTTTGCCTTCATCCCGCAAAATATCATAGCCCGCCGTTACCACATAAGCAGGCGGCAAGTTGGCGAAGTTCTCAGCCATAAGCGGTGAAGCATAAGGCGCTTGCCAATCATCATCCGGCTTCATGTATTGTTCTGAGAACCACAACATTGTTTCCTGAGCGAGGAAATAACCTTCCGCAAATTCCTCGCGCGAACCGTCTTCTGCCGTGTGATCTGTTACGGGATAAATCAACAACTGAAAAGCAATGGAAGGACCTTTTTCGTCTCGCGCTTTAAGCGACAAGACAGCCGCAAGGTTCCCCCCAGCAGAATCCCCACCGACCGCAATGCGGTTCGGGTCTACATCAATTTCGCCCGCATGTTGTTCAACCCACTCCAAAACACTATAGGCATCATCAAGTCCCGCAGGAAATTTGTGTTCAGGTGACAGGCGGTAATCAACGGCCACCACCCGGCAATGGGCTTGGTTTGCTAAGCTCCGGCACAGCGTATCGTGACTATTCAAGTCACCGATCACCCAACCACCCCCATGGAAGAAAACCAAGACAGGCAGAACACCAGAGCCCGCAACAGGAGAATAAATACGCACCGGCACACCTTCACCGACCGTACGATCTTCTACTTGTCCAATCGGCACGTCCACTGTGTCGAGCATTTGCGACATGGCAGTATAAAGAGCGCGCGCTTCTTCAGGCGCCAACTCGTGAAGGGGAGGCGTATCACCCTCCGCCATGCCATTAATGAGAACTTGAATTTCTGGATCTAGCGACATTACATACCTCAAATGTGATTTGCGGTATAATGGAGCCGATCCAAGCAATTACCAAGTATTCATTGATGCCGTTAGGCCCCATATAAAGCCCTAGTGAATTGTTTGCCCATCGCGATTAACACGCCCATCAATCATCTCCCGCACCATGCAACGCAAATCACGCCACGTATCAGCGCGATCAAATTCCCCCTGATGCTCCAACTCCACGATTGTGCAGTCCGCATAATCCAATGCGACGATCCCATGTGTGTGCACCATAAAGGCGGCCAGCCGGGTCAATTCTTGTTCCTTGATCATTTCTCACTCCACCCATACAGAAAGTTTTCCAGAACAACGCAAATAGTCGGCCAACAATGAGGCACTCATAACACATTGATATTATTAGAACTTTCACGGAAAACCTCACCCGCATCTATCGGCAACATTTTCCCATGGGTAGGCAAAGACTAGGCAAAACCAGCTGAGATTGAATCTAATTGGCCCAGATTAAACATTTCTTTGGAGAGTTTGTGCATTTTACCAGAGGGAAGTTACTTCGCACTAGCGGGACTAGATGGGCGCCGAGACAATTGTCGCGTGCGTAATGGAGGCAAATATGCTGCAAAAAATAACACAACTAAAAATAGCTCAAAAGATTCCGATGATCATTGTGGCTGCCGCCCTAATATTGGCAACAAGCATTGGTATCTCCAGCTATATGCAAGCAGTAAACAGCACCCAAAAAGCAACCGATGATAAATTCCATGCGTTGTTGGAAGACCGCAAGCAATCTTTGACCACCTATTTCACAGATGTGAAAACCGCCACAAGCATATTGAGTGCCTCTCCCGTTGCACGGGACGCGGTTCAACAATTCGAAAAAGCATGGCGTGTGATCGGAGACGATGCCGCCGCGAAAGTGCAAGACCTATATGTCGCCAACAACCCGGACGCCTCCGCTCGCGAATTGTATGACACCGCAAATGACGGCTCTTATTATTCCATTCTGCACCAACGCTACCATCCTTGGTTCCGTGAAGTATTGAAGCAAAAGAAATTCGCCGACATCCTCTTATTGGATATGGACGGCAACGTCGTCTATTCCGTGAAAAAAGAAGCTGACTTTGCGACCCCCGTACTCGCAGACCGCAACAACCAAACTGACCTTGCGATTGTGTATGATGTGGCCTCAGCAGAAGTGCTGCCGGGCGTTCCGACCTTTATTGATTTTGCCCCGTATCAACCAGCAGATAACGTAGCGGCTGGTTTCCTCGCAGAACCAATTTTTACCAAAGACGGCGTAAAAGTGGGCGTACTGGCCATTCGCATGGATACGCATGTCATCGATGAAATTCTAAGCGTCTCCAATGGCATTGGTAAAACGGGTGAAATGTATCTGGTTGGGGAAGACGCCCTCATGCGCAACAATGCGCGCCTCGCCCCCGCACCGACACGCCTAACACAAGAAGTCACATCTGACGGCATCGACGAAGCCATCATCAACGGCAAAGCCTCCGATGAAATTTTGACCTCTTATCTGGGTGTGGAAGCTTACACTTACATCACGCCACTCGATTTTTCAGACGCACGGTGGGCCTTGGTGGCACAAGAATCCGTTGCCGAAGTGACCGCGCCTCTCAATCAAATGCGCAACACCATGCTCGCAATCACCGTTGTTCTCTTGCTCTTGGTCGCAGGTGCCGGGTACTTCGTATCCCGCAGCATTACAGACCCAATCAGTGAACTCACCGGAGACATGACCCGTCTAGCGGACGGCGACCTAGAAATTAAATTAGTCGGCCTAAATCGTGTAGATGAAATCGGCGATATGAGCCGGGCTGTCGAGATCTTCAAAACCAACGCCATTGAACGCGTCAAATTGGAAGAAGCCCAAGCCAGCGAGCAATTAGCGAAAGAAGATCGCGCCCGCCGGATCGAAGAAATGATCTCCAACTTTGATCAATCTATGAATCAAATGCTCGGCACCGTCAGCGCAGCGGCAACAGAAATGGAAGGCACTGCCAATTCCATGACCAGCACCGCCGAAATGACAAATGGGAAAGCTCAAAACGTCGCAAGCGCGTCTGAAGAAGCCAGCAGCAAAGTTCAATTTGTTGCTCAAATTGCCGAGGAAATGGCAACGTCCATCAATGAAATCCAACATCAAGTTGTGCAGTCAAACGAAGTGGGTGCCCGCGCAACCAAAGCAGCTGAAGCGGCCAACCAAAAAATTGAGGGCCTCTCAGACGCAGCACGCCAAATTGGCGAAGTAGTGGGGCTTATTCAAGACATTGCAGAACAAACCAATCTTCTGGCCTTGAACGCCACCATCGAAGCTGCCCGCGCTGGCGAAGCAGGTAAAGGGTTCGCTGTTGTGGCCTCCGAGGTTAAAGAGCTTGCCAATCAAACCGCCAAAGCAACCGATGAAATCGGACAGCAAATTACCGGCGTACAAGCCTCAACCAACGAAGCGGTCAGCGCCATCAAGCAAGTAACCAGCACAATCGCTGAACGCAACGAAATTTCATTGATCATTGCTGAATCTGTCAAAGATCAGCATGGGGCCACAGTGGAAATTTCAACCAATGTGCAGAACGCCTCTGCCTCCACCAGCGAAGTGGGAAGCAACATTGCTGATGTGACAGCCGCCGCGACTGAATCGGCTCATGCCGCGTCAGAAGTGCTCGCCGCCGCCGGAGAGCTTGCATCACAATCTGAGAAACTGAAGTCCACGGTCGATGGTTTCTTAGGCGATGTGCGATCTGCCTAAAAGCAGCGAAAACTTAAAGCGTGAAAATTAGGCGGAAAAGCCGCCATTTTCGAGAAAAGCTATTTCCTCATCGCTGGAAGTGCGTTCCAGCACTTCATTGCGATGAGGAAAACGCCCAAATTGGCGAATAACATCCGCATGAACGACGGCAAATTTATACGTCTCTGCATCATCGAGCCGCTCTGAAAAATAGCGCAGCCCCTCCTCCTGATCCGCCAGATTTTCAGAATGCATAAAGGGCATATAGAGCCACCGGCGCAAAGGGGCCTCTAAAGTAAGATCATCCCCCCGCTCAATGGCATCCCGGCTGAGACGCAGGGCTAAAGCATCAAAAGTATAGGCGCGGGCATCTTCTCTGAACATATTCCGGGAAAACTGATCCAACAGGATCACCAATGCCACAGCCCCCTCTGGCGAGGACGTCCAATAATCAAGCTTGCCCTTTGCAGCTGAAGAAACAAAGTCACCAAACCGAATACTAATTTCCACATCAAAGTCGTCGTCTTGTTGGAACCATTTTTTTGGCCCCGCCGTCATCCAGAAATCAATCACAGTCTGCGGTGTCATGCTCCACTCATCTCCCGAAGGGTTGCTCAGTCAACGGAACTAAAATCTAACAATAAGGCCAGCTTTGCCTTAAACACATTGGACGTCAACAAGAAACCAAATGAAAAGGCCCGCTCTTTCAAACGGGCCTTTCAACAAGAGATCGGATGGGTTTAGCCAACACGCCTGTCTTGCCCAGCCCAATAGGGGTCGCGCAATTCTCGACGTAGAATCTTGCCCGACGGGTTACGCGGCAAGGCATCAATAAAGTCGATGCTTTTAGGTACTTTGAAGCCCGCAATACGGGTTTTCACCCATGCAATAATATCAGCGGCAGGCGCCTCCACACCCGGTTGCAGCACAACAATTGCTTTTACTGCTTCGCCCCAGCGTTCATCGGGAATACCGATAACGGCAACATCAGCCACAGCCTCATGAGCAAACAAAGCATTCTCAACCTCTGCCGGATAGACATTCTCCCCACCAGTGACAATCATGTCCTTCACGCGGTCATGGATGAAGATGTAATCCTCCTCATCCATGAAGCCTGCATCTCCGGTACGAAACCAACCGTCTTTATCGATCGCTTCAGCCGTTGCTTCGGGACGATTCCAGTAGCCCTTCATCACGCTGCCCCCACGGATCAAGATTTCACCGACTTCTCCCTGTGGCACATCTTGATTGTCGTCGCCCACAATACGCACTTCCAAGCCAAATCCGGGTTTCCCGCACGATCGCAACTTGCCACGCCCCGGCGCATGATCGGCCGCTGACAGCATCGTGCCACCACCCGCAGTTTCCGTAAGGCCGTAAACCTGCATAAAGTCACATTTGAAACGCTCTTGAGCTTGCACCAACAAAGCCTCAGAAATGGGCGATGCCCCATACAGCACTTGCCGCAAGCTCGACAAATCAGCGTCCTTGATATTGGGCTGCTGCATCAGGAACATGATGACCGCAGGCACCATAAAGGCAATATTGATTTTATGTTCTGCCACCAACGACAAAATAAGCGCCGGGTCCACATCGCGAATAATGATGTTCTTCGTCCCATGCGCATGGCCAATGACACCCACATTCACGCCTGCCACATGGAACAAAGGCATGCAGACCAAGTTGACATCCGATGACGACCAATTAGCCCATCCGTCCCCTTTAACGCCCTGCTCAAAAATGGAAATGTAATTGTTATTCGTCAACTGCACACCCTTGGGGTGTCCCGTCGTGCCACTGGTGTAAAGTTGAATAACATCATCATCACCCGCGATTGGCATATGCGGATCGTCGGCTGGAAAACCATCGCGCCACTCATCAAAGCCCGTCCAATCCCCGTGGCCACCATCTAGCGCAATCACACGCTGAACGGTTGGGCAGTCAGGCAGCACTTGCTGAATGATATCGTAAAATTCTTTGCCCACAAAAATGACTTCGCACTGCGCATCATTGATGACATAAGCCACCTCTGGAGCCGCCAAGCGCCAGTTCACACCAACAATCACGTTTCTGGCTTTGGCAGAACCATACAGCAATTCAAAATATACATCTGAGCTCTTGCCCATAAAGGCAATGCGCGTATCAGGCTTACAGCCCTGCGCAAGCAACCCCTGCGCAACACGACTAGATGCATCATGCAACTGTGAATAAGTGGTGGTCCGTCCCTCAAAAATCTGTGCAACACAGTCGCCGCTTGTCGCGCTTTGAACACGCACGATATCAGCAATCGTTTTCACCTGATCGAAATCAATCATAGCTCTTCCCTCCAAACAGTTTGCCGTCTCCCTCCCTGACTCTAATAGAGTTCTTCTGCCGACCAATCAAGAACAACTCAACACTCAGGACAAGCAACGCCCCTTCCTCTACTTACATAAACGTCAAAATACTCTATTTTCGTCCACCGACGCGTATCACCCTCCGCTCAAATAAGGGAGTGCGCTTGCCTCCATTTACTCTGAGCGCAAGGGTTTCACTTCAAAGAGAAGTTGGCTAACGTGAGCGACTGACTATGCGCATTACAACCGATCACAAGGATGCCAAATGGCTCGCATTTCCTATCCCGACCTCCAGTCCCTTCCCCAACCACATCAAAATATTTTGAACGGCTTGCCAAACCTTAATGTCTTTCGAATGATGGCAGGTGCTGGTGAGGTATTTCCCCCTTTCATGGACTTTATAAATGCGTATTTGAATAATGGGTTGCTAGAGGCTCAACTCCGCGAACTGGTCATCCTGCGCGTCGGCAATATCAGTGGCTCGACCTACGAAGTACACCAACACGAACGGGTAGCACGCACTGAAGGATTGAGCGAAGACCGGATCGCCGCCACCAAAAGCCCTGCCCCCAATTCAATTTATAGTGATGCCGAAAATGCCGCTCTGTGTATGGCAGAAGAGATTGTCGCCAATGTGCGCCCCTCAAATGCCACCTTTGAAAAGGCGCGCGCCCATTTTTCAGACGGGCAGTTGCAAGAGCTCACCATCATTACCGGTTTCTACATGATGGTAAGTCGCTACCTCGAAACATTGGACATTGAACTAGAAGATCAAGAAATTGAAGGCTCAGGTCTAACCGAAATTCGACAAGTGGCCGAAGCAACAACAAATAGTCAATAAAGCGACCAATAGAGTGAGGAAACCCCATGACGGCATCATCTCCCACGACCGGCCTCGGCCTTGGAAAGTTCAGCTACACAAAGGGACTGCATGACCTTGGCAATAACACCTACGCATGGCTACAACCTGATGGCGGATGGGGCTGGTCAAATGCAGGCCTCATCGTAGACGGGGATCAGTCCCTGCTGGTCGATACATTATTCGACGTGCCCCACACCCGCGACATGCTGGATGCCATGCGCGGCGCGACAAAAGCAGCAGATGCCATCAACACGCTCGTCAACACCCACCACAATGGCGACCATTGCTATGGCAATGAATGCTGCCACGGCGCAGAAATAGTTGCCCACAAATTAGCAGCCGAAGCCATGGCCCACGAACCGCCCTCCATGTTGGCAGGTTTTCTAGAAATGGCTCCCGAACTTGGCGAGCTTGGCGACTACCTCACCAAATGTTTTGGCCCGTTCGACTTTAAGGGCGTGACCCCCGTTCTGCCGACAACAACCTTTGAGACAGAACTCGAACGCATGGTGGGCAATAAGAAGGTCCTTCTCAAACATGTAGGACCTGCACACACCCCCGGAGACGTTCTCGCCTACGTACCAGCAGATAAAACAGTCTTCACCGGCGACATTCTGTTTATTGAAGGGCACCCGATCATGTGGGAAGGCCCGGTCAGTAATTGGATTAGTGCCTGCGACAACATATTGGCCATGAACGTTGATATTGTCGTTCCCGGACACGGCCCCATAACCGACAAACGCGGCGTCACCGCTGTGCGCAATTATTTGATCTATGTGCGAGATGAAGCACGCAAGCGCTTTGATGCTGGGTTAGATAGCTTTGAAGCGGCACGCGACATCAACATGACGGACTACGACAGCTGGGGAGATGGCGAACGCATTGCCGTCAACGTAGCCACCCTTTACCGAGAGTTTCGCGGTGACGACACCCCCCATGACACCACCACACTTTTCAGTCAAATGGCCACCCTCGCCAAAGACCGGGCATAGCAGATTTTATAATCACCACCCTTTAATAGGTATCCCATGACAGACAAAGTAAACGCTATTCTTTTCCATCAATATGGCCCCTCACCTTTTTCAGAAAAAATACGTGTCATTTTCGGCATCAAGGGTCTCGATTGGTATGCGGTAGAGCAACCCGTCATCATGCCTAAGCCAGAACTTACATTGCTGACTGGCGGATATCGAAAAATTCCTGTCCTGCAAATTGGCGCTGACGTGTATTGCGATACCCAACGCATCGTTGCTGAAATTGAAAAACGCTACCCCACGCCCTCCCTTTTTAGAGGACCAAACCAAGGACTAGATTGGTGCCTCAACAGTTGGGCAGACCGCGTATTCTTCCAAGCGGTTGTCGCCGTTGTCTTTGGGGGCGGTGCTGCAATGGCAGATGAAGCATTCATCGCAGACCGTGAAAAACTGACAGGCCGTGCTTTTGATGTTGAAGCCATGGCAACTGCATTACCGATGATGAAAGAACAGCTCCGCTCCCACTTAGGGTGGTTAAACGCGGAACTACAAGACGGTCGGAAGTTCCTAAAAGGGGATATGCCCGGTTTTGCCGATGCGGCCGCCTTTTACAACATCGCCTTTATGTTGGGGGCCTATCCAGCGATCAAAGACATGCTCGCCACACTGCCCAATTTAGATAAATGGGTGGGCGCTGTTCACGCCATCGGCCACGGCAACCGCACAGAAATGAGCCGAGAAGAAAGCTTAGCAATTGCCCACGATGCCACCAGCATCACGCGCCCCCAAGCAGATCCCCACGAGCCAAATGGATTAGTGCCGGGCGATGCCGTTACCATCATGGCCGACGATTATGGGCAAGATCCCATTCAAGGAGAGCTGGTCACGTCCAATGCTCACGAAATCGCAATTAAGCGCACGACTGACGAATTGGGTGATGTTGTCATACATTTCCCACGCGCGGGATTTTTCGTCATCAAAAGTTAAACCCACTTGGGTCACAACAAAGAGGGGCCGTCAATGCGGCCCCTCTTTTATTTCCAGTCATTGAAAGTGCTAACAATGCTTAGAATTTCAAGCCGAGCTTTTTATCCAACGACAGGGTGTCGTCTGCCTTAAACGCAATGAGGATCAAAGAGGCGACGGCCACACAAAAAGAGGGGAAGAAGAGCAATTGGCGTGTCTCTTCGGTCAATAAATACAGGCCGAGCGGGTCAAGAATGTATTTCCAAATTGCCAGCGCCCCGATGACGAGAATAGCTGCCTGAAGCGGGTAGGCAAATTTACGCAGCAACCCAAGGCAAACCAACAAGCCAATAATAATCTCGACAATGCCTAGAGGCATCTGCAGTGCATCAGCACTCAGAGAGCCAGAATAATAACGATCTGAAATACCAGCAGCGACGGTTGGCGCGCCAATTTTAACAAAGCCCCAAGCGACAAGCAGCAATCCAGTCGAGAGGCGGAGAAGTAAAAGTAATATGGCTTTCATGAGAGATGTTCCCTTATTGAAGTTGGAAGAGCTATAGCCGGGATTTCTTCCGTTGGGGGACACATCTTTGTGAGGGGACCGTGACAACAGCCCCCTCAAACAAATTTTCGGACTTAATTTAAGCCGTCAGGCCACCATCAATAACCAATGCAGAACCGGTCATATACCGTGAGTCATCGCTGGCGAGAAAAACAATCCCGTTAGCAATATCTTGCGGCATACCCGCATAGCCCACTGGGGCCATCACCGCGCCAATGTCTTGTGGATTAACGGTATTGGCACCATCCTGAGGCGTAATGTTAGCTAAAAGCCCTTCAGTAGGGTCGATTCCATTCGGCATTTTTGACCAAATCTCAGTATCGATGATCCCCGGATGCACAGAGTTAACACGCACCCCCTTATGATCGGCCGCACATTCACCAGCAACCGATTGGGTCAGCAATTTAACCGCCCCTTTAGAGCCAGAATATCCGGCCAAACCGGGCGCACCTTTCAAGCCTGCAACGGATGAAATGTTGATGATCGAACCACTCTCGTGCAAGTCCATAACCGGAATAGCATGTTTCATGCCCAAGAAAACGCCATCAATATTGATCGCATTTTGCCGCTGCCAAGCTTCCAACGGCATCTCTGTAATAGAGCCTGCAATCGCAATCCCAGCATTGTTCACCAAAATATCTAAGCGGCCTTGGTCCTTTTTAATGCGACCAATGATGTCTTCCCAACCAGCTTCTTCGCGTACATCTTGGGAGGAATAGAATGCGGTACCGCCACCAGCTGTAATCGCTGCCACGGCTTGCGCACCACGTTCATCTTCAATGTCCGTGAGATAGACGATTGCGCCTTCCCCAACAAGTGCTTGCGCCGCTGCCAATCCAATGCCCGCTGCGGCCCCTGTGACCAATGCCACCTTGCCATCTAACTTGCCCATTCGTCTTTTCCCTTTTTATGTTGAACCATCTAACGTGGTCCTATTTGACTTAACTATTTCCTATAACTAGACTTGAGTCTACTTATGACGCACTCCAAAGGTCCGGCACCCGGCAAAGGAATCGCAGTGACAAAAAAGCCAGCGACACCCCCTACAGCAACACCATCTGCTGTAGCATCAGGTACAGTAACACCAAATACAGTCGCACAAGAACCTGAGACACAGAAATCCCCTGTGCAAACAATAGCCCCAATTTCTCGCCGTAGCCGCAAGAAAGAACGCACCCGTCGCGAAATTTATCAAGCGGCCATGACCTTGTTTGCTGAGCGTAACTACGACCGGGTCACGATTGAAGATATTTGCGATCACGCCGATGTCGCCAAAGCCACCTTCTTTCTGCATTTCTCTAACAAAGCGGCTCTGTTGACCGTTTTCAATGAGAATTTGACCCAGACAATTGCAGAAGACCTTACCCGTTACAATGGATCTGCCGCAGACAAATTGCGCCTTATCATTGAGGCGCTGGCCACCGCTTGGCAAAACAACGCAACGGTCATGCGCAAAATGGTCCGCGAATTTGTCGACGACATTCCCACCCTAGAAGAAGGGGCGCAGGCCAACGCTCATATCATCGAAATTCTGGGAGATACGATTGCCGAAGGCCAAGATAGCGGTGAATTCCAACGCCTTGTGCCCGCGCACCGAATGGCCGCCGCAATGGTCGCCAGCTCAAGTGCGGTGACCTTGGAATGGAGTCAGGAACCCAACATTGATACCCGACAAGCGCATATCGACATGCTGGAACTCACATTAGGCGGGCTTCTCAAATAGCCCCCTCGCGAAACGACGAACCAAAATGATAACAACAAACCAACTGGGAGATAAAAATGGCTGAAGATAAAATGAGATTTGGAGCCTTCATCGCTCCATTCCACGCGATGGACGAAAACCCACACGCTGCCATGCACCGCGATTTTGAACTTGTCGAATGGATGGACAAACTGGGCTATGATGAAGCATGGATTGGCGAGCACCACTCCGCCGGTTTTGAAACCATCGCTTCCCCAGAAGTCTTCATTGCCGCCGCTGCTGAGCGCACCAAAAACATCAAATTTGGGACCGGCGTTTCGTCTTTGCCGTATCACCATCCTCTGATGCTCGCAGACCGCATCAACCAATTGGATCACCAAACACGTGGCCGGGTGATGTTTGGGGCAGGACCAGGATCATTGCCATCAGACGCCTTTATGATGGGCATCGACGTACAAAAACAGCGCGACATGATGGACGAATCTTTGCAAGCCATCATCAAATTGCTCAACGGTGAAACCGTGACCGAGCAAACTGATTGGTACACACTCAATGAAGCCCGCTTGCAAATGGCTCCCTACACACGTCCGCGTGTAGAAATTGCCGTCGCAAGCCAAGTTTCCCCAACAGGGGCAACAGCCGCAGGGCGTCACGGTCTCTCTCTCTTGTCCGTTGGCTCCACCTCAACAGGCGGGTTCAATGCACTGGCCTCTAACTGGGCCATTGCCCAGCAACAAGCCAAAGAAAGCGGCCAAACTGTTGATCGCAAAAACTGGCGTCTTGTAGCGCCTGTACACGTCGCTGAAACGCGTGAAAAAGCGCGCGAGAATGTACGCTACGGCCTAGAAAATTGGTTGAAGTACTTCCTTGAAGTAGCAGCCCTGCCCCTCGCGCCAACAGATGGCGGCGATCCCGTCGATGCGATGATTGAATCAGGCATGGCCGTCATCGGCACCCCAGACGATTGCATTGCGCAAATTAAACGCCTTGAAAAACAGTCCGGCGGCTTCGGCTCCTTCTTGCAGATGGCGCACAACTGGGCTGACTTTGAACAAACCAAGCGTTCTTACGAACTGATTGCGCGCTACGTCATGCCAGAATTCCAAGGCATGAATGGCAATCGTCAAGAAAGCTACAACTGGGCACGCGACAACCACGACACCTTCATGGGTGCAGCCATGATGGCCGTTGGTTCGCGCATCAAGCGCCATATTGATGAAAAAGGCGAAGGGAACGTCAGCCCAGATCACGCAGCCGCCATCAAAATGATGGACAGTGCAGCAAAAGACTAAGAGCCACGCACAATGGCTATCCATAGAAAGGCGGCCCAATCATGGGCCGCCTTTTTAGTACGTCATGCAAGAGATGCCTAAAGGCGCACCCCACCTGCACATATTTTTTGATATAATTCTGCGGTCAGCGGCACAAAATCTTTGGCCGCAGGGTCATTAAAATAAACCGGTTCCGCAATCGTATCAGGGTCAAAGCCTTCCTTCACCAAGTCAACTTTCCGGTGCTTAAACGTCCCGGTGATTTCCATCTCCGGCTGAAGACGAATAAACAACGGCTGTGCATAGTCCGGCAATTGATCAGACAAATACGCCCGGAAGCTCGCGAGGTTAAAGGCATCTCCCCCCACAACAGAGGCCATGCCGGCACGACCATCCGTTCCCGGAACAGCCACACCGTAAACATTTGCTTCCTTAACCCCCGGATAGACGGAAATAGCTTCCGCAACTTCAGAGGTCGCCACATTCTCGCCCTTCCATCGGAAGGTATCACCAATGCGGTCAACGAAATAAAAATACCCAAGCTCGTCTCGTTTCAGCAAATCGCCCGTCCGAAACCATTGATCGCCTTTTTCAAAGACATCGCGCAAAATCTTTTTCTCGGTTTCTTCTTTTTTGGCATAGCCCTCAAAGCGACTGCTCGGAGACGAGGCATCAATCATGCCCAAAGCTTCCCCCGCTTCATTGGAATCAGCAACGATGCAAAATCCATTTGCGTCCCGCAGCGGCTGTTCAGATTCCACATCGAACTTCACCACTTCCACGTTGAAACTGCCTTTTGCATAAGAAGGCACCCGCCCAATTGCTCCAACGGTTCCATCGTAATTAAAGAGCGAAACATTCCCTTCAGTCGCTCCATAAAATTCAAGGACCTTGGGAATGTTAAACCGCTTCTGAAATTCTGGCCAAATCTCAGGACGCAACCCATTCCCCACAACCAAACGTAACTTATGTTTCTTTTCCAGAGGATGTGGTTTGGAATTCAACATATAGCGACATAGTTCGCCAATATATTGGAACATCGTTGCCTTATAGCGATGCACATCATCAAAAAATTCACTGGCCGAAAACTTACGCCGCAAAATCGCGGTACCGCCAACCGTGAGGACAGACCCCACCGCACACACCCCACCCGCAGAGTGATAGAGCGGCAGCACCACATACATTTTGTCGCTCGCCTGCGCGTTCACCCCGGCAGAAAAAGCACCCATCATCACCAAAAGGCGACCATGAAGAATGCGGGCCGCTTTCGGCGCTCCCGTCGTACCGGAGGTATAGATATAAAGCGCCCCATCCGTCAGTTGCAAACCTGCGCGGAAGTCCGCTGGCAACGGCCCGTCTTCTTGGATGACCAAGGCCGCATCCAAATCTTCTGCCCCTTCAACAACGCCCCCCGTCGCCCACACCGTAAAGGGACGCGTCAACAAGCCCTCAGTCGTGGCGAAATTATCCGCCATCTCTGCGCCCAAAATAATATGGTCGGCTGTTGAAATGTCCAAGGAGTGTGCCAACACTTGCGCCGTCAGGTTGGTATTGATCAAAGCGGCAACACCGCCCGCCTTAATAACCCCTAACCAAGCAATGATATATTCGGGACGGTTTTCCATGAGCAACGCCACGCCGCCACCCTTTTGCACGCCCAAAGAACGCACCCACCGCGCATAACGGTTCGCCGCCGCATTAAGCTCGGCGTAAGTGATGCTGCGGTCTTCAAACAGAATAGCAATGTTCTTCGGTTTGGTGCGCGCAAGGTCTTCAATAACATCAGCAAATGTTCGATCCGGTGTTTCATACACCCCGTTCACACGCTTCAGCGCGCGCATCGCTGTGCGCATGTAAGTAATTTCATTGCCGATACGTTTAACCAAACCCATTTTCATTCCTCCCAAAAATTCTCCTTTTTTAATGTACGGGAGCAGCTCCAATGGTCAAGCGCACACCGCCCTCTAAAAGGCACAAACGCAACAAAACCGAAGATATAAAAGAATTCGCACAAATACTCAGAGGAGAGTAAACAAGAAGCGGCTCTTCTCACCAACCTTGTGAACCATAACCTTGAAACCAAGACCTTGGACCCATGACCCACTCAAAACCACAAAACCACGACAAGGATGAAACCGTTCCCTCGCAGGAAACAAAAACATCCGGTCCCGTCGATCAATTTCTAAATGCAACCGGTCTTAATTGTCCGCTCCCGGTATTACGTGCGCGTAAAACATTACAGACCATGGAGCCGGGTCATATTCTGCAAATCGCAGCAACCGACCCTGTCGCCGCCCTCGACCTCCCCCATTTCTGCAACGAAACCGGCCATATATTCCTTGATGCCCGTAAAGACGAAAACACTGACACCATCACCTACTTCCGCATCAAGCGTGCGCCTTAGTCGCCCGTCGTCGCCATCTGGCGCACGGTCGCGTGATCGGCGGGCTTAAAGCCAACGTGCACAGCGTCTCCCGATACAAAAATGGGACGCTTCATCAGCGCGGGGGACGCTTCCATCAGGGCCACCGCTTTGGCCTCTGTGAGGTCGGCTTTATCGGCTTCGTCTAGTCCCCGCCAAGTGGTGCCGCGACGGTTAAGCAAAAGTTCCCAGCCCACAGCTTGCGCCCAGAAAGCCACTTGCCCTGCCTTTAGTCCGTCCTTACGCACATCATGCAGGGCGACTTCAACCCCCTCTTCCTTCAGCCATTTCACAGCTTTCCGGCAGGTGTCGCAATTTTTCAGCCCATACACTTCAAACATAAACTTCATTCTTTCTGGTCTAATTAGATCGATACGGCAAAACAAGTGGTTTCAGCGCTCCTTCAGCGCAAAATACCGATAGCACCGTCTTCTGTTCGCGCCAAATCACATAGCGCGTCCGCTTTGTTAAATAAAGTATAGGTTTGCGCCCGCATTAGCCCTACCCAACGTCAAAATACTCAGTATGATGTTTATGCGTTTATCAGGTGCGCGCATTTACGGGCACCACTTTGGTGGGGAGACCAAAGGATAAGGCTCGGACCATATGGGCATTAAAACCCACAAGGTTCGAAATTGAAGCAGAGGGAGGTGCGACGACCCATGGAGGGGTTGCGCCAGCTTTTATGTCGATATGATCAATGACTGGCTTAAAACCTGTTAGTTGATTGACCATGCCGTATTAAAGGCACCCCCCATAGCGGGGAATAACATGCAAGAGACACTTACGACGCGTGCTGTACAAGCACGCCCAACGAAAAGAATCCGTCGAACGGCAGCAGAAGCCAGACGTTTAATTTTGGATGCAGCTGAAAAGCGCTTGGCCGAACAAGGCCCAGAAGGCATTCGCTTACAAGACATCGCCAAAGATATCGGTGTCTCACATCCAGCCATCCTACATCATTTTGAAAGCCGAGACGGTCTGGTAAAGGCCCTTATCCGCCGCTCAACCGATCAATTACGCGAGCGCCTCTTGGCTGCCTTGCCGGAACGCACGACAGACCCGGTAACAAACGACGAGAGCTCAACCGCCCTCCTTGAAGGCGCATTTGAAGCACTCTCCGATAAAGGCACCGCGCGTCTGCTTGCATGGCTTTTACTGACAGGCAAAAGCACTCAAAAAAATGGCAATCCAACAACCCAATTGCTCACCGAAATAAGCGACCAACTCCATGAGCGCCGTGTCGCCCACGTAGAAGAGCACAACAAGCAAGACGCCCCGCGCCAAGCTGAAGGTTCCTCACCGCCTGCATCTGAAGACAGTTATTTCATGGCCATGCTGGTGACCAACGCAGCCGTTGGCGAAGCCATTATGGGAAAAGACCTCTACCAAGCAGCGTCTATGGGCGATGGCCCCGACGCCCCCGTACGGTTCCGCCATTGGCTCGCCAAATTGCTCAAAGAACACGCCCTACGCACTGACTTTGGACACGGCCCCAACTAACCTCCTGCGCCACAAAGGGGGTCACCATCCCCCCGGCTGCACGGCCATCGCATAAGAGACAGCACACTACACAGCGCACAGCGAGACCCCGTGCACATAGTCCAAGCGTCACATTATAAGAGAAAGATGGTGCCCCCGGGGAGAATCGAACTCCCACTTCCGAAGAAACGGGATTTTGAATCCCGCGCGTCTACCAGTTCCGCCACAGGGGCAACCTGTTGCAGCGTCTCGGTCGATCCACTCAATCGCCTTCCAAAGAAAACCACTGAGTCGCAATCGCTTAGACGCTACGAGCGTGAGGCCGCATCATAAGAATCTAAATCGCGGCGTCAAAGGGAAATGTCACTTCATGGGCTCTTCAGTCAAAATAGTTTCCGTTTTTAGGCTTCCAGCCCCTCTTTCCCAAAAATTACGTCTCTTGAAGCGCGGCTTCCAAGCCAATTTGCCCCCTCACAGCATTTAACCTCAACACAAACCGCCGATAGACAGATTCCCTCCCCCCTGATAAGGCTGTTTCACTGATTTGGAATTGGGACAAAGGCCTTCAAGATGCGTGCTCTCTACGAATGGACAATGGATCTTGCCGCCCATAAACACGCGCGCTGGGGCTTAGCACTGATTTCATTTGTGGAAAGCTCCGTCTTTCCCATCCCCCCCGATATCATTCTCATTCCCATGGTTCTTGCCCAGCGGGCCATGGCCTGGGTGTATGCGACCATTTGCACGCTATCTTCCGTCGCAGGCGGCGTGATGGGATATGCGATCGGCTATTTCCTGTTCGATACCGTCGGCACCGCCATTTTAGATTTTTACGGGAAGGCTGAGGAATTCAGCACATTTCAAGCGCAATACAATGAATGGGGCGTGTGGATTGTTCTCATTGCGGGCCTCACCCCCTTTCCCTACAAAATCATCACCATCGCCAGTGGTGTCACAGCTCTTAATTTTCCGATTTTCATCGTCGCAAGCCTGATTGCCCGGGGCATTCGCTTTTTCGCTGTCGCTGCCCTACTTTGGTATTTTGGTGAACCCATTCGGGCATTCATCGACAAATATTTTGGCCTTCTCAGCATTGTCTTTGTTGTCCTATTGATCGGTGGCTTTGCCTTGCTTAAATACCTTTAACGACACAAGAACGTGAAATCCGTAAACCACTCACCAACCGCTTTACCCTTTTCAACGATCACCAGAACCCGCAAGATAGAGAAAACGCACCGCTAGCCAAAAGAGCACCACATGACCTTTCCCATTGCGAACCGTCACATCCCTTGGATTCTGTTAGGGATCAGCATGCTCACCATTGCCGGCGCACTCTTTTTTGAATATGTGGTGGGGCTTGCCCCCTGCGCCCTCTGCCTTGATCAGCGCATTCCCTACTATATCGCCATGCCCATTGCTGTCGCTGCGGGTCTCTTCAGCCGCGAAGCAAATCTAGGCCTCACCCCGCTTGTACTCATTGCCGTATTGGCCCTCATCTATGCGGTTGGGGCTGGATACGGCGGCTATCATGCAGGTGTTGAATATAAATGGTGGCTTGGCCCCCAAGGTTGCACCGGTGTTGGAGCCATGCCCAATTCTATCGAAGAATTCCAAGCTCAATTACAAAACATCAACGTGCCTAAGTGCGACGAAATACCGTGGTCTCTTTTTGGCATTTCTCTGGCAGGGTTTAACTTCTTAATCTCCCTTGGCCTGTGCGCACTTGCAAGCTTAGTGCTCGTGCGCCATTGGCGCGCAACCGGTGTAGAGGACGTCTAATGAGCATTGACAACATTAAGACCGCAAGCCCTCAAAGCCAAACGGCAGTGGGACGGATCAAAGAAATGATCCGTGTCGACCAAGCCGGGGAATACGCAGCCGTACAAATCTATTCTGCCCAACTTGCCGTTTTCAAACACGCGCCGGGCAAGGCCCGGATCAGCGCGGACTTGGCCCATATGGCAGAAGACGAGCAACGCCACCTCAAACGCTTCAACGAATTAGCCGCAGAGCGCAAGGTGCGCCCCACCGCTTTTAACCCCATTTGGCATGCCGCAAGCTACGCCCTCGGCGCCGCGACAGCCCTGATGGGCGAGAAAGCAGCACACGCCTGCACCGAAGCCGTAGAAGATGTCATCGAAGATCATTACAAGCATCAAATTGATGAGCTGGAACGCTTAGGCGATGCTGAAAAAGAATTAAAAGACACCATCGTGCAATTCCGCGATGAAGAGATCGCCCATAAAGAACATGCCCTAGCAAACGGCGCTAAAGAAGCGCCCGGTTATCCGGTGCTGGCCAATATCATCCGTGCGGGGTGTAAGTTTGCCATCCGAGTTGCCGAAAAGGTCTAGTTTCAAGGCTCCAGCGCACTGTCCCAATAGAGATAGTCCATCCAACTTTCATGCAAATAATTAGGCGGAAAGTATCGACCATTACGGTGCAACTCATGCATGGTTGGCTGATAGGGCCTTTGCAGGGGAACCATACCTATTTTCTCTGGCATATGATTGGCTTTGCGCAAATTGCATGGACTGCACGCCGCAACCACATTATCCCATGTCGTCATCCCCCCTTTGGAGCGCGGCACCACATGGTCAAATGTCAAATCCAATCGGTCCCCGCAATATTGGCAGCTGAACCGATCCCGCAAGAAGAGGTTAAACCGCGTAAACGCAGGATACTCTGGCGGCTTCACATAAGATTTAAGCGAGACGACACTGGGTAAGGGCATAGAGAAACTGGGAGATCGCACCGCTTTTTCATAGTTTGAAACGATATTCACACGCTCCAAAAACACAGCCTTGATCGCATCCTGCCAAGACCAAAGAGACAACGGATAATAGCTCAGCGGTCTAAAGTCCGCATTCAGCACCAAGGCCGGGCAGGCATCCGGCGCCCCACCAACAGAACCAGTTAGAGAAGAACCAACTGGAGAAGATCCAAATGATGGTCCAAAGGAAGTCCCGTCAGCAAAAGCCACGCCACATCTCCGTTCAATCGTCCGTTCTCGTGAGTCTACTATATCTTTTGCAACGACCATGTGAAGCCCCCCAAATAGAAGGCCCCTCTGGAAAATCACGCGAACGCCCCCACATATTTCTCGCGCTCAACCATCAGATAGCCCACTATAGGCACGCAAGACGACGAAACGGCGGCTCCATACTTCATGTCAGACAAATCTTCCCTTCTTTCCGCACAATCATCGACCGCTCCCCAATTCCGTTTTGCCCC
The DNA here is from genome assembly GCA_029209985.1 of Parvibaculaceae bacterium. GTDB lineage: Bacteria > Pseudomonadota > Alphaproteobacteria > Parvibaculales > Parvibaculaceae > NORP139. Next base: position 110,594 of record JARGNZ010000005.1, on the reverse strand, counting down.
CTCACCAAATGGCTGGCTGCACTTAGGCCATGCGTTCTCCGCCCTAACCATTGCAGCTCGCGCCCGTGCTGCCCAAGGGCGCATCCTTTTGCGCATAGAAGACGTCGACATTGGACGCACCCGGCCAGAATACATAGAAGGCATTTATCAGGATTTAGAATGGATTGGACTAAACTGGGAAGGCCCGGTACGTCGCCAGTCTACCTGCTTTCCGTCTTATGAAGCCGCGCTCCAGCAATTGCGCGCCATGGACCTGCTTTATCCCTGCTTTGCAACCCGCAAAGAAATCATCGACACAATCACCCAAGGAGGCGTTCCGCTAGACCGCTGGCCCCGCGACCCTGACGGCGGCCTCATTTATCCCGGCATCTACAAAGACATCACCCAAGCACAGCGGTCCAACTTGCTGTGGGAAGGCCGCACCTTTGCGTGGCGCCTCGACATGCCCAAAGCCAAGGTCGTCGCCGAAAAAATCAACGGTGGTCCCATCATCTTTCAAGAATCAGGACCCCAAAACATAGGCGCACAAAAGACAAACGACCACATCACCTGCCCCATCAATCCGGAGCGGTTCGGGGATGTTATTTTGGCCCGCAAAGATGTGCCCACGTCCTACCATATTGCCGTTGTTGTCGACGATGCCGACCAAGGCGTGACGGATGTTGTGCGGGGCCAAGATCTGTTCCCCGCCACCGACATCCACCGCCTTTTGCAAGTGTTGCTCGGCCTCCCCGCGCCGCGCTACCACCATCACCGTCTTATCCGCGATGAAACGGGCCGCAGATTGGCGAAAAGCGCCCGCGACCAAGGCATTCGCGAATTGCGCCAACAAGGCCTCAGCCCCGACAATATTCGCGACATGATCGGCCTGTAAGCTCGCCTGGTCACTCCGCTGGCAACTCGGCACAATATCTGCGTTGTCTCCCTTCAAATGCAGAAATTCGACCGGTTAACGGCAAATATGGCTCAGATTACGCCATTTTGTGCCGTTCTGGGACGTAGTGAAGCGAGACAGAATGAAACCCGATTTAACGCCCCCCGAACAGAGCGCCATCCCCGTGCCCGCGACACCGCCGACACGTATCAATTGGATCGATGCCACCAAGGGGCTCACCATCATGATGGTCGTGACCATGCATATCGCCTTGGGCACCCAAACCATGATGGGCGGGGCTGATATGTGGCTGGTCGATTTCACAAACTTTGTGCGTCCGTTCCGCGTGCCCCTATTCTTCATCATCGCAGGTCTTTTTGCCGCCAAGGCCCTACAGGTCGAATGGCGCAAATTTTTCGACAGCAAAATTTTACACTTCGCCTATTTTTACTTTCTATGGGCAAGCCTGCAACTGGGCATCAAACTCGCCCTGCCCGGCGAAGGCAACCACGCCCTCAGCCTATCGGATTTTTGGCTATTACCTTTTGAACCCTTTGCCACCCTGTGGTTCATCTATGCGCTGGCCCTCTTTTTCTTGGTGGTACGCCTCACCCGTGCGCTACACCCTGCCTTTATGCTGGCCTTTGCGCTTCTCCTATATGCAGCAGATGTGCATACCGGGTGGACAGCTATTGACGAATTTTCCGGGCGTGTCATATTTTTCCTAGCTGGCCTGCACGCAAGCCGCTTTGTCTTAGACTTTGCCCAATGGACAAGCCTCCACAAAATGGCTGCCCTCAGCATCACTGTGCTTGGACTGCTCGCTGTTTTTGTTTTGCAAAACAATGTGGTGCTTGAACCGCGCATTGATCAACTCTGTGCCGCCTTCTACGGTGCCGCAGCGGTGATTGCATTCATGGCGGCTTTTTCAACGGCAACGATCATGCGCCCCTTCACCTATGTGGGCGAACGCTCTCTTTCCGTCTATCTCGCCTTCTTCCTACCCGGTGCCATCTTGCGCATTGGCTTGGCCAAAACCGGCTGGTTCAACGATGGCGACATCATCGCAGCGATAGCGATTGCAGGGGGGGTGATTGTGCCTCTGGTCGGTGCGTGGGCACTATCCAAAACGCCGTTGGCCTTCCTCTTTATCCGCCCGAAAATGTTCCGGCTGGGTGCCAAGAAAATAGACCGCACACCCGCTCATGAACAACCCGCCCCCCAAACTGCATAAGCTGTTTGGCGTTCAGCAGAAAACCCGAGCTAAATAAATATATTAAGGACAATGGTCACGGTTATCATCGACAACGCCGTGACCAAGACCACCGCCGAAGAAGCTGCCCCTGGAGCCGCCCCATACCGATTGGCTAAGACATAAGCAAAAACACCTGTAGGCATTGCCGCCATGGTGGTGGTCACCTTAATCCAAAGCGGAGGCAGCGCGAACACATAAGTTGCCAAACCGAATACAACCAGAGGGTGGACGACCAGCTTCAACACGGCAATCAGAGAGGCTGTCCCAATTGATTTTTTCAGCTCATACCGCGTCAACGTCGCACCCAGTGCAAACAAGGCGCACGGAATGCCAGAGCGCCCGAACATTTCTAATGTCGTATCCAAGGGCACAGGAATAGCAAACCCTGTTTGGCCAAAAGCAATCCCGCAGCCCAGAGCCACAATCACAGGGTTCTTCACCATCCCCATCAAGCTTTGGCGCACAATGGCGGCAACACCCAAACGCTTGCCATCTCGCGGCCGGGTGCTTTCCAACAAAAACGTGGCAATCGTGAAGATTGTCAGACCATGAAACGCCAAAATGAAAAAGAGGGGCACTTCAGATTCAGCGCCATACGCCGTCAAGATAATGGGAATGCCCAACATCACCGTATTGGAGAAACCGCCCCCAAACCCAACAATGACTGAATCACCCGCGGACCGTCGCAAGACGTAAAGGGAGAGAAGCCCCCCAAGCGCCCAAACAATGAGGACACTCCCATAATAGGAAATCCATAGTCCCCATGGCAAAGCGGTCGGCAATTCAGTATTGGCCAGAGCGCGGAACAACAAAGCAGGCAGGGCAAAGGTGAACGCAAATTTATCGATGCCATTAATACCCTCGTCGGATACCAACGTAAAACGCGCCGCTATGAAACCAAAACCAATGACAAGAAAAATAGGCAGAACAAGCGCGGCGGCTTCCATAGGGCAACTCCAGCATAAGACGCTGCACCCTATCCATCCCCCTACTGCCCGTCAAATTGCCCCGCTCTCAATTCACACGGGGCACCTACGCCAAAGTCTCAGAGGTCACCAATCATAAAGGCCAATGAAACTCGCAAAGCCTGCCCCTTGCGACCATCCCTTCCACGCTTCTTGAAAGTGCGCGGTTGTTTTTGGACTATTAAATCCCTGCCCAATACCCAACACTTGAAGTTGGTCACAGCCATCATAAAGCCTTTGCCGTGGTGCAGGCAAAGAACCACCCCGCCGGGTCAGCTTGCCGTATTCAGAATCTTCTGCCCCGTCCGTCAATAAAATAACCTTAGTCTCCATGGCCGAACAATCGACAACATGAGACATGGTTTCCAAGAACGGCACGATGTTGGTTTTCATTTGTGCTTTTAGCTTACCTTGGCTTACCAAGGCGGGCAGATTAGCAACCAGTTTTGAAATACCTTCCGCCACATCTTCAGGACGCGCTCGCCCAGAAATGGTCTGATCAATTTTCAAATGATTGGAGGTCGCATTATACACCCCAAAGGTGCGCACAATCACCCGCGAGCGGATCGGCAACGCCGACAATTCCCGCGAAAGACGTTCAGCAACACGCGCCGCATAGCCATCATCGCTCACCAACGGATTGCTTTTGGAGAGGTCAAGACCAATGACAACCTGACGAGGTGCCGCCCCCTTGGCTGGCTCAGCAGCTTGTACGACAGCGCCAACTGTCAGGGCCAGTGTCATTGCCACGCTCCACACACACGCGAACGGTCGAGAAAACATCATGATGGTCTCCTATTCGGCGGCTTTGCGCGGTGTCGGCAGGCTTGGCAAAATCTCACCTGTCACCACCCGCGCCCCTGCCCCGTCCAACGGACCAGCACCCATAGAGGCACTGGAATACTTAGACCACCAATCTTTGAACAACTCCTCGTACCGCGACACATCGCGAGACGCATCACAGGCAGAAAAATCTGGACCAGTTGGGGCAGCAGCGGACTCTTCATTATTTTTACCTCGCCCCCAACGCGGACCAGACAAAGCCGCAGCGTTTGCAGGCTTGGACAAGAGAGTACTACGGCGGGCTTCTGTTAGACCTTTTTCATAAGCCCCACATTCTTCCATCAACCCCGTCCACAATGCATGTTTGCGATTATCCGACCCCGCCATCACAGCCAGTCGCTCACGCGCATGTGCATAGTCTTCTTCCAACTGTGCCAATCGTGCCATGTCTTTTGTGCGCTGCTTAAAGTCACGCGCCAGAAAGAGTTTACGCAAGGCGGTCATTGCAAAGTGCAAGCAGAGCGCGGCAACACCTGTCACCACCAAGAAAATCACACTCAACGACGCCATCCAAAACACCGGCTGGTAGGCCATCAAGGAACTGATGCTGCTTTGCGCGGTTGCTTCTTCGACGGTCGCTTCGCTTTCAAGTCCGAATTGCGATAACGCTCCACTCAAACTATCCCCCACACCGCCCGCACCCACTTCGGCCATACCATTGGGCAATGACATCATCGCCAATTGGAACCCAAGTCCGGCCAACATGGTCAGCGCCAAAACAAAAACGATGCGCAGAAAAATGGCGCGGCCAAAGCCCGACATATTTTCAATCAACATGTGGGCAGCAATTGTGGCGAACAAAACCTGCAACGACTTAAAAACAACCGACGTAGCAAGTGCACCGGGCAGTTCCAAAAACTCATTTGCCAAAGCCCGCGTCCAAAACTCGGTCACAATGGCGTAATCCACATACAGAGCACCACAAGAAATCAACACCGAAAGCACCACCGCACCCACATGGAAGGGGGCAAACCGAGCTTGGCGTTCACTGGTCAATAGATTGTCGTGAATACGTCCGCGTTGATCTGTACTCACAAGGTCCGTATGGGCATGAAGGGGCGCGCTTGAGTGTGTGCTCATGATTTATCCCTCTTTGGTGGATTTTGACCCACCAAAAATACGGTACCAAGGCTTGCGCCCGTCCATGCCATCATCAAGGGGCGCAGCGAGGCGTTTGGCAAGGCCCGTAATCTCACGCTCGCACACTTCTTGGCGTGCCCGCAGGCGCTGCAATTCATCCGTATAGGTGGCATCACGGCGGCTCAGGGCCGAATAAACATGAATGTCCGGCAAAGGTTCCCCATTGCGTCCATATTCATAGGCACTCATGCCTTCTGTCGGTTTATGTCCCATATCCCCGCCTTTCAAATGGAAGAAGCGATCATCAGAATGCTTCCAATCTCATCTAGCTCTTTCATCAAACAGCCTAAAGACCGTTAGATGAATGCCCGATGACCAGATGCTGGCGGTGTGCTCACTCCAAACATCGAGAACCCGCCGACATTGAAGTGTTGCGCAAACAATCTGGCAGAACCAGTCCCAAAATGGGGCAGAAATGTGAATTATGGGTAATTTGGGCCACATCAACGGACCAATATGCACCAAAAGGAAAAGCCGCCTCCCCCAACCGATCAAACGGCCAAAAGGAGACGGCTCACAAGATTATCTATAAAATATTGGATTTATGAAGCAGAAGCTTTTTGCTCAGGATCAACCTGCACCACCAAATCCAGCATGATTTTGTTCAGATCAAAGTCCTTCGGTGTGTAAATGGCGCTCACCCCGGCCTTCTCAAGTGTCGCTTCATCTTCTGGCGGAATAATGCCCCCCACAATAACTGGAATATGGGAAAGCCCCGCCTCGCGCATCCGCACCATCACATCTTCCACAAGCGGTACGTGCGAACCAGAGAGGATCGACAGACCAACGATGTGCACATCACCCTTTTCCGCCGCATTTACAATTTGCTCCGGGGTCAACCGAATACCTTCATAGACAACGTCCATGCCTGTATCACGCGCCCGGACAGCAATTTGCTCCGCCCCATTTGAGTGCCCATCCAAACCCGGCTTGCCCACCAAGAGTTTCATCTGGCGACCAAGCTTGAGAGAGACAGCCGAAACCGCCTCGCGCACGGGATCCAAGTTAGGCGCGGGATTATTACGCGCCGCCTTGGCAACACCAGTTGGCGCCCGGTATTCCCCAAACACACCGCGCAACACATCGCCCCATTCGCCCGTTGTCACGCCCGCTTTAGCGCACACAATGGAAGGCTCCATCACATTGCGCCCTTCTTTGGCCGCTTGGCGCAAATCAGCCAGGGCAGCTTTAACCGCCGCATCATCGCGTTTTTCGCGCCACGCTTGCAGACGTGCAACCTGCTCTTCGGCAACACCTTCCGGCACAATCATGATGCTCTCTTCTCCCGCCGTCAGGGGAGATTCCACCGTCTGCTGATATTTATTAACACCCACAACCGTCAACGAGCCTTCTTCAATCGAGGCAAACCGTGCGGCATTGGATTCAACCAACCGCTCTTTCATATAAGCATTTTCAACTGCCACCACCGCGCCGCCCATTTCTTCAATGGTGCGCATCTCTTCTTTGGCAGCAGCTTTCAATTCAGCAACTTTCTTTTCCATCACATGCGAGCCATCAAAGATGTCTTCATATTCAAGAAGGTCGGTTTCATATGCCAAAATTTGTTGTGCCCGCAAACTCCACTGCTGATCCCACGGACGCGGCAACCCAAGCGCTTCATTCCAAGCCGGCAATTGCACTGCCCGCGCCCGCGCGTCTTTCGACAAAGTAACCGCCAGCATCTCAATCATAATCCGGTGCACATTATTTTCCGGCTGCGGCTCGGTAAGCCCCAAAGAGTTCACCTGCACCCCATACCGGAACCGACGGAATTTTGGCTCTTCAACCCCGTAACGCTCACGGCAAATCTCATCCCACAAATCCACAAACGCCCGCATCTTCGCAATTTCAGTGATAAAGCGCACACCCGCATTTACGAAAAAGCTGATCCGCCCCACAACCCGTGCAAAGTCAGCCTCAGGCACCTGACCGCCTTCTTTCACCCGGTCCAACACAGCAACGGCCGTCGCCAACGCATACGCCAACTCCTGCACCGGCGTCGCACCGGCTTCTTGCAGGTGGTAGGAACACACATTCGTGGGGTTCCATTTGGGAATATTCGTATAGGTGTAAGAAATCACATCCGTTTTAAGCTGGAGGGATGCCTTCGGCGGCAATACATAAGTACCCCGTGATAGATATTCTTTGATGATGTCGTTTTGAACAGTGCCTTGCAGCTTGGTGCGATCCGCCCCCTGCTCATCTGCCGCCGCAATATAAAGCGCAAGCAACCAAGGCGCAGTCGCATTGATTGTCATGGACGTGTTCATCTGCTCAAGCGGAATATTCTCAAACAATTGCTGCATGTCGCCCAAATGACAAATGGGCACGCCCACTTTACCCACTTCGCCCGCAGACAAAACATGGTCACTGTCATAACCGGTTTGGGTGGGCAGATCGAAAGCAACCGAAAGTCCCGTTTGACCGCGCGCCAAATTATCACGGTAAAGCTGATTAGACGCCTTGGCTGTGGAGTGCCCCGCGTAGGTGCGGAAAATCCAGGGGCGGTCTTTATCATGCTGGAACGGGGTGTCGGTGGCCATATGCAGCTCTCACTCTCAATAAATTAGAGCCGCGATGTACCATAGACCGCGCCCATACGCAAAAGCATGTCGCATAAACAGCCCGCTTCCCAGCGTCATATCTCACTTCTTTTGGCAGAAACGTACCATTTTCATCCATTTCGCCCCTTAGAACGACAAATTCCTTTGCATCCGCGACGTCACATGGCAAATATTCGGCATATGAAGCACCAAGGTGCCCCCAATCGAACGCACCCGCGAGATTGGCGGAACATCATCACACAGTCACCGCAACCTGCTTCACCCCTCTGAATTTGATAAGGGCCTGTACCATGAGCGAGCAAACCAAAGACCTCTATGACATGGGAGAAATTCCCCCCTTAGGCCATGTGCCCGCCTCCATGTACGGCTGGGCCATTCGCCGCGATCGCCACGGAGAACCCGAACAATCCATGCTGCTCGAAACCCTGCCAACATGGGAGCTCGATAGCCATGAAGTGCTGATTTACGTGATGGCGGCAGGCGTCAACTACAACGGCGTTTGGGCGGGTTTGGGAGATCCGGTTTCTGTTTTTGATGTCCATGACTTGCCCTATCACGTTGCAGGCTCCGATGCGTCCGGCATTGTTTGGGCTGTCGGCTCTAAAGTAAAACGCTGGAAGGTCGGCGATGAAGTGGTGGTCCATTGCAACCAAGACGACCACGACGATGAAGAGTGCAATGGCGGCGAACCCATGTTCTCATCCTCCCAACGCATTTGGGGATATGAAACCCCCGACGGATCCTTTGCGCAATTCACCCGCGTGCAAGACCAACAAGTCATGCCCAAGCCCGCACATTTAAGCTGGGAAGAAGCCGCCTGCTATACCCTCACATTAGCAACCGCTTACCGCATGCTCTATGGCCATACCCCCCACACACTTTCCCCCGGCCAAAACGTATTGATCTGGGGCGCCTCTGGCGGCCTTGGTTCTTACGCTGTGCAATTGGTTGCGAATGCAGGGGCAAATGCAATCGGCGTCATCTCAGATGAAAGCAAGCGCGACTTTGTTCTATCGATGGGCGCAAAAGGCGTCATCAACCGCAAAGACTTCAATTGCTGGGGCCAATTGCCCACGGTCAACTCGCCTGAATTTAATGCCTTCATGAAAGAAGCCCGCAAATTTGGGAAAGCGATCTGGGACATCACCGGCAAAGGGATTGATCCCGACATCGTTTTTGAACACCCGGGTGAAACCACCTTCCCCGTGTCCACAATGGTCTGCAAGCGCGGCGGCATGGTTGTGATTTGCGCAGGCACCACAGGGTTCAATCTCACCATGGACGCCCGCTTTGTCTGGATGCGCCAAAAGCGTATTCAAGGCTCCCACTTCGCCAACCTCAAACAAGCCGCGTCTGCCAATCGCATGGTGATCAATAAGCAGATCAAACCGGGCCTATCAGAAGTTTTTGCATGGGCAGACATCCCTAAAGCCCACACCAAAATGCTGCGCAATGAGCACCTACCCGGCAACATGGCCGTGCTCGTCAACGCCCCGCGCAAGGGCTTAAAAAACTTAGAAGAAACACGCGCCGCGACAAAATAAACCGCAGACGGATGATATGAATGATAAAGGCCGCTCATGAAAATGACGCGGCCTTTATATTAAGGGTCGATATAAGATATGCGGCCCATTCCCAGCGCAACAGGATCAGCCCGGCTTACCCCCGGCGAAAAACCAGTCTGTCCAGTGCCATCAGGTCCGACCCACGGTCTAAAAACTGCACAAGGCTTGCCCCAAATAAAACCGTTATGGTGAGCGGCAACAAAAACATATCAACCTCGGCAATGGAAAAGCCAAACGCCATTTGGTCCCGTGATGAAAGCCACGCCAAACCGGCACTATAGGCAAACACCAGCATTTGAAGAGGAAGAAAAACAAGTCGGGCCACGCCCAAGATCACAGCTCCGGCCATCACCAATTGAAAGACATAGACGCCTGTTTGCACCGTTGCCATAGACGCATAAGGCGTAAAATACGGCTCAAGGAAAACCAAAATAGGGATGAACTTTTCAACGCCCCCCAGCGCCACAATCAACAAAATCGCGCCTGTCATCACACGCAACAATAAGATCGAAATACTCTTAACCATCTTTACCCCCCAAAACACCCAGCTCACCCGATGTCCCCATCATGATCACATTGGCAAGCGGCTAAAGCATGACCATTTTTCCCCGCCCTTGCCAACATTTCTTTTCTAACGCGCCGGAACCGCCGTTCACAATTTGCCGCAAGGGCCTCCAACCTATATACCCTTCCTATCGCTATCCGGCCTCAGAAGGGAAAATCAATCTTTCTGGCGCCTACGCGATATTTGGCTATACATTGACCTTCCGCGACACTCCTACAGTAGGCGATACTCCATGAGCGATTTAACACTGACAGACCTAATCCCCCTCTCCCGCCAAGCCGTAGATGCTGCCGACGCGCTATTGTCTAAAGCCCGCGTTGCAGTCGCCCAGAAAGTCAGTGTAGACGGCAAGCCCACCCCGGCATTACTGGAAAAAGAACAATTCGCCGCACACGGTCTGGCGTGGCTCGCCACATATGTCGAAGCCTTGCGCCAACTGTCCGCTTATGCAGCCCGCATGGAAGAAGAGGGCCGGTTCTCAGAAATGGAACAGCTGCTCGTTCAAGTCGCTTTTGGTGAATATCTCTGGCAAATGTATGGCGGCATTCCGATGAACCAAGGGGAGGTCGTTCGCCCTCAAGACCTTGGTTTATCGCAAGAAGATCAGCGCTGCTTAATGACACCAGCCGTGCAAACCTTCACACAGCAAGGCAACACTGCACCAGTGCGCGCCCGCTTGGCTGAGATGATCGGTGAAAGTGCCGGGGCGGCCACGTTCGGCAACGCAGGTTTAGAAGAAACCTACGAGCAAATCCGCGACCAAATGCGCCGCTTTGCCGACGACAAAGTTCTGCCCTACGCCCACGACTGGCACCTCAAAGACGAATACATTCCAATGGATGTTGTCAACGAAATGTCAGAGCTGGGCGTTTTCGGGCTCACCATTCCCGAAGAGTTTGGCGGCTTAGGACTTGGCAAAGAAAGCATGTGCGTTGTCTCCGAAGAACTCTCGCGCGGCTATATCGGCGTTGGCTCCTTGGGCACGCGCTCTGAAATTGCAGCCGAACTTATTTTGGGCGGCGGCACAACTGAACAAAAAGAAAAGTGGTTGCCTAAAATTGCGGCTGGGGAAACCCTGCCAACGGCGGTGTTTACCGAACCCAACACAGGCTCAGACCTCGCTTCCTTGCGCACACGCGCCAAAAAGGACGGCGACGTTTACAAAGTAACCGGCAACAAAACATGGATCACCCACGCTGCCCGTGCAGATGTCATGACCATGCTCACCCGCACCAATGACGCTCCCGGCTATAAAGGCTTGTCCATGTTGTTGGCTGAAAAGCCCCGTGGTGATGACGCCAATCCCTTCCCCGCCGACGGCATGACCGGGGGCGAGATCGAAGTGCTCGGCTACCGAGGCATGAAAGAATTTGAACTGGGCTTTGATAACTTCGAAGTGAAAGCGGAAAATCTTTTAGGCGGCGTTGAAGGCCAAGGCTTTAAGCAGCTCATGGTTACATTTGAGAGCGCCCGTATTCAAACCGCCGCCCGCGCCATTGGGGTCGCCCAAAACGCCCTAGAGACCGGTTTGAAATATGCGCAGGAACGCATTCAGTTCGCCAAACCGATCTATTCCTTCCCGCGCGTTTCCGGAAAAATCGTCATGATGGCCGTGGAAATTATGGTTGCCCGTCAGCTCACCTACTTTGCCGCCCGCGAAAAAGACCAAGACCGCCGGTGCGATGTGGAAGCAGGCATGGCCAAACTTCTCGCCGCCCGCGTGGCATGGAGTGCCGCCGATAACGCCCTACAAATTCATGGCGGCAACGGCTTTGCATTGGAATATCCAATCAGTCGCATCCTGTGCGACGCTCGTATCCTCAATATTTTTGAAGGGGCCGGCGAAATTCAAGCACAAGTCATCGCCCGCCGCGTCCTCGACGGGGCCAACTAACAGCGCCCAAACCACTTAAAACAAAGCCGATTGGTCATATGCCAATCGGCTTTGCTGTGTGCACAAGTCACCGCCCCCACATCAAAAATTACTTCCCCAACCAGCAAAAACGCGCGATCCTCCCCTAAACATTTCGAGCAGCCCCTAGGGGCACCATCGCTCAAGGGGGAAATATGCGTAAATGGATTACTATTGTCGGCGGAACACTTGTTGCTCTGGGCGCTCTCACGTTTCTTGTGATCCTGCCCTCCCAAGTCATTAAGGGCAACAACTCAGCCATGAGCGAAACCCCGGCAGACCGTGGGCTGACGTTTGAGGAATTTACACTCACCTCCCGCACAGACGACATCTCCCTTGCAGGCTGGTGGATACCCGCCAAAGACCCAAAGGGCATTTTCCTCTTTATCCATGGTGCCAATGGTTCCAAGGAGGGCCCCTACCTTGAGAGCCTCAATCTCTACCGCGACATGGTCCAAGCTGGATATACAGTGGTGGCCCCAGACTTGCGCAATCACGGCACGTCCGGGCGGTCAGCCTCCGGCTCCTTGATGTTTGGCCTCGAAGAAAAAGACGACGTGCTTGCCGTCATTGACATGATTACAGAACGAGCGCCCGAGCTACCCCTATACGCAGGCGGCGTGTCTATGGGCGGGGGGACATTGGTTCACACCTTGGCCGAAGAAACTCCCATCCGGGCGGCCCTGCTGTGGGACCCCTTGCTCGATGCGGCATCTTCATCCGCTGGCGGTGTAAAGGCAATGCTCGACCTACCCGATATCTTCATCGGCCCGGTCATTTGGAGCGCCCAAAACTTCTTTGGCCTACCAAGTGAGAGCGCCATTGAGCTTGGCAAAACCCTGACCACACCGATCCTTCTCATTCAAGACGAAGAAGACCCGGTGACATTGGCAAAATTTTCCCAAGAACTGGCGGATGAAAATGACAATGTGCGCATGATCGTGATGCCAACGCCAGAGCTGCCCAATGCGCTCTTAACCGAGAACGGCGGCTGGGCAACCCACGGCGCTGCCTACGAACTATATCCAACCGAATTTGTGGACCACCTCACCACCTTTTTGGAAAACCATTAAGCCGCGACACTAAGGCACTGGCTATTCTTCAATCAGCGGATTAAATCTACCTCATGGAAATTTTACTCACATACATCGTCCCCCTTTTAATGATCGCCGTTCTGCTGGTCCTCTGTGCAGGGCTTTGGAACATGTTCAAAGGAACATCCCCAAGCCGGTCGCAAAATTTAATGCGCTGGCGGGTTGGGCTTCAATTCGTCGCTATTATTTTGCTGATGGTCGGCCTTTATTATTCAGGCCAATAATCCTGCGCTATAGGGACATTTTCTCAGCCTACTGAGGAGAAACGATCATTTAACCATTTGGAGGCTATGCTAGAGCCATAATTTCTAGCGCCTCCACAGCGCTATTCTCCTGAAAAAGCCGCATGGGATCACCCGCGCGGCTTTTTTGCATATTATTTCATATGATAATTATCATATGAAACTTGACCCAGCCTCCTTTCCCTGAAAAGCTACCCATGAAAGGAGAGCACATGACCTCTCATGCCCCCACGACCCAACGCGCCGCCCAAAAACAAGAATCAAAAAATCGATTGCTACGGGTCGCCAGCCGAACATTACGCAAACTGGGGTCTACTAAGCTCTCCATCAATGATGTCTCCGCACAAGCAGGTCTGACCCACGGGGCATTTTATGCGCATTTCAAAAACAAAAAGGACCTGCTGCGCCAAGCCTTCCACGCAGCTTTTGACCACAGAGACACCTGGCTGGCCACCGCATCCGCCCCAACGCCCAAACAACGCAAAGCCCAATTGATTGCCAACTACCTCACCCCAGAACACCGCGACCACCCCGAAAATGGGTGCGCTTTTGCCGCCTGCGCCCACGACATTGCAAAAGCAGGGGCCGAAGAGAAAAGCGCATTCGAGACAGAGCTAAAAACCTCGCTCGCACGCGTTGAAGAGCTTCTGTCCGAGGCAAAGTTGGGGGCAAAGTCTAGAGAAAAATCTGAGAACGAAAAAGCCGAAGCCATCAACCTCATCAGCACATGCGTGGGCGCCATCCTCTTATCACGCGCTGTTGAGGACCCGCATTTTTCCCAATCCATATTGACCGCCGCGCGCGACATATCCGGCGCGCCCAACAAAGGCAAATGATCCATGGCAGCCCCCGTCTTCGACAATCTTCTTTTTACCATTGAGAACAACGTCGCAACGATCACCTTCAACCGCCCCGCAGCCGCAAACGGCCTCACGGTTGAACTGAGCAACGACCTCATGCATGCCGCCATCCACTGCGATGAAAACCCAGACATACGCGCTGTGATCGTGACGGGAGCGGGTAAATTTTTCTGCGCAGGCGGCGACCTCAAATCCATGGCGGGCTTTGGCGACACCATTGGCGCAAAGCTCAAGGAGATGACAGGCTACTTGCACTTAGCCATCTCCCGCTTCAGCCGAATGGATGCCCCTCTCATCATTGCTGTAAACGGCATGGCCGCAGGTGCTGGTATGAGCTTTGTCGCAACCGGAGATATTGTGTTAGCGGCAGAAGGCGCAGCCTTCACCATGGCCTACACTGGTGCTGGCCTTTCACCAGATGGCAGCTCCACCTACTTTCTGCCCCGTCTCATTGGCACCTTACGCACCAAAGAGCTGATGCTCACAAATCGACGCTTGTCAGCTGAAGAAGCACTGGAGTGGGGGCTTCTATCCCGCATCGTCCCCGCAGACGACTTAATGGACCAAGCCACGAAACTGGCGACGCAACTTGCACGCGGCCCCCTCATGGCACACGGCCAAGTCAAAAGCCTCCTTCATGCCTCTGCAACCAACAGCCTAGAAACGCAAATGGAGTTAGAAGCCCGTGCGATCGCCGCCCAAGGCGTTGGCCCAGAAGGACAAGAAGGCATTGCTGCTTTCCTAGAAAAACGCAAACCGACTTTTGTGAACACCTAAAACTGATCAACATCCAATGGGAGACGAAACAATGACCACAATCTCAACCATCGAGCACCCAAAAAAGTCGGTCGCCGTCACTGTCAATGGCGTCACCAAAAACATGGCCTACGTAGAAATGGGGGAAGGCGACCCGATCCTTTTCCAACATGGCAACCCCACATCATCTTACTTGTGGCGCAATGTCATGCCCCACCTAAAAGACCAAGGGCGCTGCATTGCCCCAGACCTTATCGGCATGGGCGATAGTGATAAATTGGATAACTCTGGCCCTGACAGCTACACCTTTGCCGAACAGGCCGCATGGTTAGATGCGTTCCTCGACATCGTCATTCCCACAGGCAAACTCACTCTTGTCATTCATGACTGGGGCTCAGCATTAGGCTTTCACTGGGCCAACCGAAACCGTGACCGGGTGAAAGGCATCGCCTACATGGAAGCCATCGTCAAACCAATGACGTGGGATGAATTCAGTCAAGACGCGCGTCCAATCTTTGAAGGTTTCCGCTCCCCCGCAGGCGAAGAAATGGTGCTCACCAAAAACATCTTTGTTGAAGCTGTTTTGCCCGGTTCAGTTTTGCGCGGCCTGACAGAAGACGAAATGAAAGTCTACCGTCGCCCCTTTGCTAACGAAGGAGAAGACCGTCGCCCTACCCTCACGTGGCCGCGCCAAATCCCCCTAAGCGGCGAGCCGGCTGATGTTGTGGCTTTGGTCGATGATTATGCCCAATGGATGGCTCAAAACGACATGCCTAAACTATTCATAGATGCAGAACCCGGCGCCATTCTCATCGGCAATCAGCGCGACTTCTGTCGAGGCTGGAAAAACCAACAATCCATCACCGTCAAAGGCAGTCACTTCATCCAAGAAGACTGCCCCCACGAAATCGGTGCGGCCCTTTCTGAATGGGTAAAAACCCTCTAAGACCACACAGACGCATGTGCACTCCCCCAAAGGCGCTCAAACGCTTTTGCGGGGTTTGCTTAAGGGGTGTGAAAATGCGCGCCATCCCTGCCTTACAAAAGACACCCGCCCGATCCCATGTTACCTTCCCGACAAATGAAATTTCTCTGAAAGGCCAAGCCATGGTGCTGCTCAATAAAATCTACACACGAACCGGCGACAAAGGCACCACCGCACTCGGCACCGGCGAGCGGATCGACAAACACGACCTACGCATTGAAACCTACGGCACCAGCGATGAGCTCAACGCCATCTTAGGCATTGCCCGCCTGCATTGCCAATCAGACTCCCAGCTGGATGCCATGCTCATGCGCATTCAAAATGATCTATTCGACTTAGGCGCTGACTTCTGCATCCCCGCAGACAAAGAACTCGAATTTGAGCCTCTACGGATCATCGACACCCAAGTCGAACGCTTAGAAGCCGAAATTGACCTGCTCAACACCGATCTCGAGCCCCTCAACTCATTCATTTTGCCCGGCGGATCCCCCGCATCCGCCCACCTCCATCAAGCCCGCACCGTCGCCCGACGCGCCGAACGTCTCGCCACCGCCCTGATGCAGCGCGAGCCGGAAGCCGTCACAGCCGCTGCCGTCAAATACCTCAATCGTCTCTCCGACCTCTTTTTTGTGATGGCGCGCTATATGAACGACAAAGGCCACGCAGATATTCTGTGGACCCCCGGCGCATCCCGCTAGTCACGGAACCGAAGAAAACCCACAGAATCCAACAGCTTTCAAGGCTCCAGCATCCTTTGGCACCCTCGCGACCTTATATCGCCACACAGATGCCCTCCCCTTCATTGACACAAGCGCGGTCCCAGCTTAGTTTGCGCCTCCATAAGCGCTAGATTCTGCGGTTCAAATACCCCGCGCTCTAGCAAGATGTCGCTTTTTTGACCATGCCATTTAATTGTGCAATGAGCCGCTCCCCTCTTCGAGCTGTTCGTGGTGGGAAAATTGCGGCGAACCAAGACCCGCCTCTGACGCTCACGTCAGACAATGTGCAGGAGTTCTGCTCTATGAAAGTCCTCGTTCCCGTAAAACGAGTGATCGACTACAACGTGAAGGTACGTGTTAAAGCGGACCAAAGCGGCGTCGAGCTCGCCAACGTGAAAATGTCCATGAACCCTTTCGACGAGATTTCTGTCGAAGAAGCGATTCGCTTGAAAGAAGCCGGCACAGCAACTGAGATCGTTGTTGTCACTGTTGGCCCTCAACAAGCTCAAGAAACGCTCCGTACAGCCCTAGCTATGGGTGCTGACCGCGGGATTCACGTTAAAACAGATGCAGAGGTTGAACCTCTCGCTGTTGCAAAAATTCTCAAAGCCGTTGCTGGTGAAGAGAGCCCAGAGCTGATCATTGTTGGCAAGCAAGCCATCGATGACGACAGCAACCAAACTGGTCAGATGTTGTCTGCCCTTCTTGGCTGGCCACAAGGTACCTTCGCTTCGAAAGTGGAAAAAGACGGCGACAAGCTCAACGTCACCCGCGAAATCGACGGCGGCTTGCAAACCATCAAGCTCAACCTGCCTGCAGTTGTCACCTCTGACCTGCGCTTGAACGAGCCACGATATGCATCTCTTCCAAACATCATGAAAGCTAAGAAGAAGCCGATTGATGCGAAAACACCTGAAGATTACAGCGTAGACCTTACGCCTCGCCTTCAAGTTCAAAAAGTAACGGAACCTGCTGAACGCCAAGCTGGCATCAAAGTAGAAACCGCTGCTGAATTGGTTGCGAAACTCAAAGAAGCAGGAGTGATCGGATGACCTCTCTCGTTATTGCAGAACACGACAACGCAGAACTGAACGACGCAACAGCAAAAGCTGTTACCGCAGCCGTTGCGCTGGGTGGCGACGTCAACATTCTGGTTGCTGGCGAAGGCTGTGCAGCTGTGGGTGAAGCCGCTGCTAAAATTGCTGGTGTTGCCAAAGTCCTCGTGGCCGACGACGCTCAATATGGCAAGCAAATGGCTGAGCCAGTTGCTGCCTTGATCGTTTCTTTGGCAGGCGACTACGATGCCATCGTTTATCCTGCGACCACAAATGGTAAGAACATTACCCCACGTGTCGCAGCGCTTCTCGATGTCATGCAGCTTTCAGAAGTCACTGCTGTGGTTTCAGCTGATACATTTGAGCGCCCAATCTACGCAGGTAACGCCATTCAGACCGTCAAATCTTCTGACGCGAAGAAAATCATGACTGTCCGCACAACTGCTTTCGCTGCAGCTGGCGATGGGGGTTCAGCAACCGTGGAAGCAATCTCTGCTGCTGAAAACCCAGGCATTTCTGAGTACGTTAGTGAAGAGCTGACTAAATCAGACCGTCCGGAATTGGCATCAGCTAAAATCATCATCTCTGGTGGTCGCGGCATGCAGTCTGGCGATAACTTCCCAATGTTGGAAAAAATCGCTGACAAGCTGGGCGCTGGCGTTGGCGCCTCACGGGCCGCTGTGGATGCTGGCTTCGTACCGAACGACTACCAAATTGGTCAAACCGGTAAGGTTGTCGCTCCTGAGCTTTACATCGCAGTTGGCATCTCCGGCGCCATTCAGCACTTGGCGGGCATGAAGGACTCAAAAGTCATCGTGGCCATCAATAAAGATGAAGAAGCCCCCATCTTCCAAGTAGCCGATTTCGGCTTGGTCGCCGACCTATTTAACGCGGTGCCAGAGCTTGAAGAAGAACTGGGTAAAATTGGTCTTTAACTTGGCCAAATCAATACACTTACGCTAGACTCAAACGGCGCTACTGAATATCAGTAGCGCCGTTTCTTGTGGCAAGGCCAATACCAACTCTCTAGGGTCTTGAAACTGCTTAATAGAAACGATCAATCAATAAGAAGAGCTCAAACAAAGTCACATAAAAGTACACAGTCGTTTCACGAGTACAGTTAGTTCACAAGTAAGAGGCGCTCAATTAAAGGGTTTGTCGTTAAATCCATTAAATCGCCCTGAGTAAAAGAGAGAAGTGTCATGGAAATTCGCCGTATTGGTGTTATAGGCGCCGGTCAAATGGGTAGTGGGATCGCACACGTCTGCGCTCTCAACGGATATGACGTAATTGTACATGACATTTCTATGGAACGCGCTGAAGCTGGCATTGCCACCATCATGGGCAACATGAACCGGCAAGTGGCCAGTGGAAAAATTCAAGAATCCGATCGCAACGCAGCCCTCGACCGCATAACGCCCTCAATGGATTACGCAAAACTGGCCGAAACCAATATGGTCATCGAATCTGCGACGGAAAACGAAGACGTAAAGCGGGCTATTTTTAGCGAACTATGCCCCCACCTCCCCGCAGAAACAATTTTGTGCACCAACACCTCGTCCATTTCCATTACCCGCCTTGCCGCTATCACGGACCGCCCAGAAAAGTTTATGGGCATGCACTTCATGAACCCCGTTCCAGTGATGGAGCTGGTGGAATTGATCCGGGGGATTGCAACCGATGACGCAACCTTCAAATCAATTGAAACCTTGGCCCTTGGCTTAGGCAAACAAGTTGCCACCGCAGAAGACTTCCCCGCCTTTATTGTGAACCGGATTTTGCTGCCGATGATCAATGAAGCCGTTTACACCCTCTATGAGGGGGTCGGATCTGTGGAAAGCATCGACAAAGCCATGCGTTTAGGCGCGAATCACAAAATGGGGCCTCTGCAATTGGCAGACTTTATTGGCCTCGACACATGCCTTTCCATCATGCAGGTGCTTTACGACGGCCTCGCCGACACAAAATATCGCCCTTGTCCCCTGTTGGTAAAATATGTGGAAGCGGGCTGGCTTGGCCGCAAAACCCAACGCGGATTCTACGATTATCGCGGCGACCTTCCAGTGCCCACGCGATAGCTTGACCAAAACCCATCAATTTCAACAGCGGCCCTCAAGCGTCTCCCACAAGAGAGGCCTTGATCAAGCCAACAGAAATTGACCCGGCCATTTCTCAAGCCATATCCCGCCACCACCAACCTCACCATCTTTCAATATTGATCCCTACACCATTTCGGATCAACTTTGATTCCATCACAGGAGAACTGCGTCGCTTTGTCATGCTTAAAGTCTAGTCTTTAGTATCTATATAAGCACGTCGCACTCCTCCTTCAAGAAAATGACATGACCATAAAAGTAACTTTCCTCAACGAACTACCCGACCTCTTAGAAATCAACGAGCTTCACGATTATTGGCAAAGCATACGTGAGGACCAGTGCGTCCCAGACCGGCGAGATTTTTCCCCGGTTTCTGTAAAAAGACACCTGCCAAATCTCGCGGTGATTGAAGTCCACATCGACACGAAAGCATTTGAAGTGCGGTTGTTTGGAACCGCCTTGATGGAAATCTTTGGTGAGGACCGCACAGGCAGAACACAAGACAATCTAACGGGCAAATCTGCAGAAGAGGCCGTCAAAGAAAATGCACTTAACCTTTGGCAAGAGGTGCTGACAAAAACCGTGCGTGAGGCAGCGCCCGTTTTCTTCGAAACCCCTCGCCTGCGGACAGGATATCGCCATCAAACCCTCAAAGGCATTTGCCTCCCCCTGACGAATGGAAGCAGCAAAATCGCCCAAGTGCTTGCATTAATGTACGTGCGCTAGTTCCCGCGAATGACCAAATAACAAACCCAAGTATATATAGAAATTATTAAAGTATTTTTTGACTAGACTTCCCACTAAACATCGATGCAGAATATTTAATACTTAATTACATAAAAGTTATTAAGCGCTCAACATATATAAATTTGACTAAACAAATAGAGCTAGTTATTGAGGCCCCATGGACGACATTACCTATCCTTCAGAAATTCCAGAACAACCCGAAATCCAAGAACTGAAGGACTATTGGTACACGCTAAGCCAGAAAATGGAGCCAACCGGAAAGCAAAGCCCATCGCTGCCGCTTCGCAGCGACATCAGCCCCCTAGATCTCAAGAAATACCTGCCCGATATTACAATCTTGGAAATCACGGGTGAAAACGATTTCCTGATTCGGTTATTTGGCACAAACCTGTCTGATTGGCTCGGGCCAGATCGCACGGGCCGACGCCTCTCCAACATCACCAATGGCATTAAAACGACATTAGAATACAACAAAGCGCAAATGCGTTGGCTGACGATCATGAACAAAGTCATGCAGAAGAAAAAACCACTCATCTGGACAGGGTCGCGTTTTGATGCCTCACGGCAACACCACCAAATCCGTGCGATTTCCCTGCCTCTGACACAAAATTCTGGGGACGTAGAGCAAATTCTAACCGCTCTCTATCTGTATATTCCCCCAAGAGCGTCCTAATCAAAGAGCCGTCGCACCAAAACCGACTGCGCTAGGGCGCCCCCGCCTCTGCAGGCAGCGCTAGGGCGGCCCGGACCAGCGCCTGAGCGTGCGCCTCATCCCATTCAGCCGGGCCCACAAGTCGCCCTAAAATCTGGCCTTGGCGTCCCAAAAGCAAAGTCGTGGGCATTCCAAAAACCCCCAATTTTGATCCTGCTTTGGCACTTCCGTCATGATAAAGCCCGAGATCTTTAACGCCGATTTCTTCATAAAACCCTTGTGGCAAGCCAATGTCGCCCCGATCAACACTCAGGGCAACCACCTCAAAATCTTCGGCCCCCATCTGCGCCTGCAAACGGTCTAAGGCCGGCATTTCCTCGCGGCACGGGCCACACCACGTCGCCCAAACGTTCAATAAAACCACCTGTCCCCGCCAATTGCTCAACTTTTTGGCGGCCCCTGCCCCATCCACAAAACCAATATCAGCCACAGTTTTGGGGTTTTTCGCCACGGTAAAATTGGCCACAGTCCCTTGGGCGGCAGCACTCAAAGCAGCAACAGAGCGATTCCCCGCTTGCGACTTGGCCCCGCCGTTGCTATCCCCTTCTCCTAGATAAAGAAACGCGGCCAATAGGGCGACCACCACCACACCAAGACCCATGAACAGAGCGGATTTACCCGTTTGAGTGGATTTTTGAGTGGACATGGTTTTCCTCCAGGCCTCCGAGCCCACAAATCAGGCAATCCGGAGAAATATGATGAGCAACAAAATGTGGGGTGGCCGGTTTGGTGAAGCTCCGGACCAGATCATGGAGGAAATAAACGCCTCCATCGATTTCGACAAGCGCTTCTATACTCAAGACATTCGCGCGTCCAAAGCACATTGCACGATGTTGGCCAAAAAAGGTATCATCTCTGCGACAGATGCCGATCAAATTCTCGTTGGGCTGGACACTGTTCTAGGTGAAATCGAAGCCGGAGACTTTACGTTCAGCCGCGCTCTAGAAGATATTCACATGAACGTGGAATCTCGCCTAGCAGAACTCATCGGCCCCACTGCCGGACGCCTCCACACCGGGCGCTCACGCAACGACCAAGTGGCCAATGACTTTAAGCTCTATATTCGCGACACGATTGACCACCTCGATACCCAACTTGAGGGGTTCATTTCCGCTCTCTTGAATTTGGCAGAAAACAACGCCGATACCGTCATGCCCGGCTACACCCATTTGCAAACCGCACAGCCTGTCACATATGGCCACCACTGCCTTGCATTCGTAGAAATGGCCTCCCGCGACAAAAGCCGGTTCCAAGATGCCCGCGCCCGCCTCAACGAGTGCCCTCTGGGCGCTGCAGCGCTGGCTGGCACCTCTTTCCCCATCGACCGGGAAATGACAGCAGAAGCGCTCGGTTTTGATCGCCCCACCCGCAACTCTCTCGACAGCGTATCAGACCGCGATTTTGTGCTGGAGACCTTGAGTGCGGCCTCCATCACAGCCATCCACTTGTCACGCATGGCTGAAGAAATCGTCATTTGGATGAGTGCTGGCTTTAAGTTCATCAAATTGCCGGACAGCCTCACCACCGGCTCATCCATCATGCCGCAAAAGAAAAATCCAGATGCCGCCGAGCTGGTCCGCGCCAAAACAGGCCGCATCATCGGGGCCCTCAACGCCCTGCTGGTTGTCATGAAAGGGCTACCCTTAGCCTATTCAAAAGACATGCAGGAAGACAAAGAAACAGCCTTTGACGCCCTAGACAGCCTTTCTCTCTGCCTCGCGGCGATGACGGCAATGGTGTCCCGCCTCGAAGTCAACAAAGAGAATATGCGCCACGCTGCGGCACAAGATTTCTCCACAGCCACCGATTTGGCTGATTGGGTCGTGCGCGAGCTTGGAGTTCCCTTCCGCCAAGCCCACCACATCACCGGCACCTTGGTTGCTGAAGCCGAGAAAAAAGGCTGCGATTTGTCTGATTTAACCCTTGCGGACATGCAAGCGGTTGAGCCGGGCATCACCGACGCGATTTATTCTGTGCTAGGGGTGGACAATTCAGTGGCATCGCGCACAAGCTTTGGGGGCACAAGCCCTAACAATGTGCGTGCTTCTGTGAAAGCATGGCGCGAACGTCTAGCGCAATAGGCACACGTCGCTCACTAGGCTCAATAAAGCACAAGCACACAGCTTACCTAGACACGAGAACAAAGGATTTAGAGATGAACAAGTCATCACAGACACAAGCCCGTTTGCGTCGCGTTGCACTTCCTTTGGTTGTCGCACTCGCGCTCAGCACCAGTCTGTCAGCATGTGGCAAAAAAGGCGACCTTGCGCCCCCCCCTGCACATGACAGCACAACCGACTAACACGGCCATCCCCGCGATACGATCAGGGTATTTAACACCACATGCACCATTTCAATTACAAAAATGGCGTTCTACACGCTGAAAACGTTTCCCTGACTGACATCGCACACGCGGTCGGCACGCCGTTTTATTGTTATTCAACAGCCACGCTCACCCGCCATTATGAAGTCTTTTCTCAAGCCTTCAAAAATACCGACACTTTGATTTGCTATTCCGTAAAAGCCAATTCCAACATTGCAGTATTGCGCACATTAGCAAACTTAGGGTGCGGGGCCGACGTTGTTTCAGGCGGGGAGCTTCGGCGCGCTCTACGTGCAGGCATTCCACCCGAACGCATTGTCTTTTCTGGTGTGGGCAAAACCGTGCGCGAAATGGAAGACGCGTTAACCGCAGGCATCCACCAATTCAACGTGGAATCTGAGCCGGAATTAGACCAACTTTCCGCAGTGGCAACACGGCTGAACAAACAAGCTGCCATCGCCATTCGGGTCAACCCAGATGTTGACGCCAAAACCCATGAGAAAATTTCGACTGGTAAAGCAGAAAACAAATTCGGCATCTCATGGAAACGCGCCCCAGCGGTCTATGCCCATGCAGCCACATTGTCTGGCATTGTGGTCAGCGGCATTGATGTGCACATCGGCAGCCAACTCACAGACCTTGAGCCGTTCCGCGCTGCCTTCAACCGCGTGGCTGAATTGGTGCGCACTTTACGCGATCAAGGCCACCCCATTACCCGCCTCGATTTGGGCGGTGGCTTGGGCATCCCCTATTTGGGCACAAATGACGTTCCCCCGCACCCCGATGAATACGCCAAAATGGTCAACGACTGTGTGGGCGAATTAGACTGCCAGCTCATCTTTGAACCGGGCCGAATGATTGCGGGCAACGCAGGTATTCTCATCGCATCAGTGATTTACAACAAGCATGGGGATGACCGATCATTCCTCATCACGGATGGCGCCATGAATGACCTCATTCGCCCAACACTCTATGACGCCTACCACAATATTTTACCCGTATCAGAAGCCACCCCAGACGCCACCACCAACCGCTACGACATTGTGGGGCCTGTGTGCGAAACCGGCGACTATTTTGCCAAGGGGCGCGACCTACCCGACCTCGCGTCAGGTGACCTCATTGCCGTGATGTCAGCGGGTGCATATGGCGCAGTCTTAGCGTCCACCTATAACACCCGCCCGCTCATTCCAGAGATCTTAGTCAACGGCGACCAATATGCGGTGATCCGCGCCCGCCCAGATTACGATGCGATCCTAGACCTCGATAAGGTTCCCGACTGGCTGTAAAAACGCCCCGCATCCCTTTTCAGCAACTTTCGTCACAAAACCGCCCCGATCTCCTTCAAAGATCGTCCTATAAAGCAGTCTGCGCCAAACATATGCGGAGACTGTGCGCTTGCGGCTGTGCGTGGTACGGTTTAGCTCATATAAAGATTCTGACGGTTTGAGCGTCAGAAACATAACAAGTGGGTGGAGAAACCTGTGCGCGTGAACACCGATCAGGCCAAGCCAAATCAAAAAGACATTGGGGAGCCAAACACCCAATCAGCACTCACAGAAACACGCCGCCTCAACATGCTCATTCGCTTTGCAAAGCTCGCCCTTTTTTGGGAGCAACTGTGGCATGTGTTATGGGCACCCACAATGTTCATCGGCCTCTATCTGCTGGGCGCTCTCACCGGCGTGCTGGGTGCCCTCCCGGTCCTTCTCCACTGGGCCATGCTAATGGCTGCCTTGGGTCTTTCTGGTTTCGGGATCTATCAACAGCGGGCCACGCTGATTTGGCCAAGCACCCATGCCGCCAGCCGTCGCCTTGAAGACAATGCGGGGCTTTCCCACCGTCCATTGAGCGAATTTGAGGATACTGTCGGATTAAGCGGAGACACCGCCCTCTGGCACGCACAACAAAATTGGCGCGCCCGCCAATTAGCCAAACTACGTCTGGCATTCCCCCATCCGAGTAGACAAGGGAATGTGGACCCCTTTGCCCTACGCCCAGCCCTGCTGTTGGCGCTCATCGCCGCAGCCGTATTTGCCGGTCCCACAATCAATCTGCGTGTCAGCGAGGGCCTATGGCCGGGCTTTGCATGGCGTGGCACCCAAGGCGAACTCAATGCGTGGCTGACCCCACCGCCCTATACCCGCCAAGCCCCTAAATATCTGGCTGCCGCGCGCGCCCCAAACACGACGCAAACCACATCACCAACCGACCCGCAAACCTTCACCGTTGTGCAAGGAACTTTGCTAGAAATACGCATCAGCGGCGGGGCAATGCCCAGTTTTTCTGGCTCAAATGACCCCGACATAGACATACGGGAACCCGCCCCCACCACATCACCCCAAACAACATATGAGGCGAGCACGGCCCTCACCACCAGTCAAACCATTGAAGTGCACCAAAGCGGTCAAACCCTGGGCGCATGGACTTTCAACGTCCTGCCTGACGTGCCCCCAACACTCACGCTCACCTCACCCATTTCTGCAACACCGCGCAACTCTCTGCGTTTTGATTTTGCCGCAGCCGATGATTTTGGGATCGCCGCGATCGACGTAGATTTCAGCCTCGACCCTTCCGTTCACTTGAGCGAAAATGCCCTCTTCCAAACTCAAGAAGCAAGCGAGCGAACACCCGAAAACGACACAGCAACCACCCCCCTCATCGGGGCACCACATATCGACATTCCAATTTCCCGCACACCTCCGCTCAAGCTGAAGAAAACCCATTACCAAGACCTAACGAACCATCCTTGGGCAGGGCTTCCCGTATCAATTGAAATACGCGCCTATGACGGGGCGGACCAACAGGCCACCACCACCCCTCAAACTCTCACCTTGCCCGAACGTACCTTTACCGTTCCTCTGGCACGGGCATTCGTAGAGCAAAGACGCCGCTTGGCCCTCTACCCCCAAGCCCGGTTTTCAGTAGCCGGTTTTCTGGAATCCTTTTCCATTTTCCCAGACACACGCGAAATAGACCTCTCCATCTATTTAGGGATGCGCGCAGCCTATTGGCGTCTTGTCCATGCAGACATCAACAGCAGCACCTTCCAGTCTGAATTAATCAGCGCCACTGACATGCTCTGGACCATGGCCCTCTACCTCGAAGACGGAGATTTATCTCAGGCCGAAAAAGAACTTCGAGACGCCCGCGAAGCCTTGATGAGCGCGTTGACAGAAGGAGCCTCAGACGAAGAAATTTCCAAATTGATGCAGGAGCTTAAACAAGCCCTTTCTCGCTACCTAGACGCCCTTGCTGACACCGACACCAGCGAAACAGACATCGCCACCCCCGGCGGGGATAACAACAGCATCAATCAGGGTGATCTGGAGGACATGCTCAAGACCATTGAAGATCTTGCCAGCACAGGCGCTCGCGACCAAGCCCGCGACATGCTTTCACAGCTCAACAACATGCTCGAGAACATGCAGACCCAAGGGCCAAAATCAGCAGCCACACCCCAACAGTCCGCCCTATCGGATGGGTTGGACGAGGTCCAAGACTTAATGGAACAGCAAAAACAGCTCATGGAGGAGACGTTTAACCTTTCTCATGACATGTATGAAAATGCGACCGGCATGCCCAATCAAGCACCGCGCAAGCAAGACCTCGAAACCCTTAAAGACTTAAAGGCGGCTCAAGAGGCACTCAACGAACAACTAGAAGAAACCATGAAGTCTCTAGGAGAAGGCGGGGCACAGATCCCCTCTCAGCTCAAAAAGGCTGGCAAATCCATGGAGCAAGCAGGTGAGCAATTAGAAACCGGGCGCACCGACAAGGCTGCAAGATCACAAGGCCAAGCCTTGGAACAAATGCGGGCAGGCAGTCAAGCCATGGTTGAACAACTGATGGAAAGCTTGGGCGATATGGCGCAAGGACAATCCGGCCAAGGTCAAGGAGGGGATCAACGCAACAAAGACCCTCTCGGACGCTCACAAAAATCCGGCGGCAAAGGCCAAGAAGGCTCAGGTGATATTCCCGACGAGGGCGAACGCCAACAAGCTCGAGAAATTTTGGAAGAGCTGCGCCGCAGGGCCGCCCAGTTGGGGCGCCCACAAAGTGAATTAGATTATTTGGATCGCCTGCTGCAACGGTTTTAACCGAACGGCTGCACCACGCGCTAGAGCAACTGCCCGACAAACGGCAACTCTCGGTATCCATGCGCGAGGTCCATGCCGTAACCCACCACAAAAGCATCCGGGCATTCAAAGCCCACAAAATCAGCTTTGATCGGCACCACATGTTTTTCAGGCTTATCGAGCAGCACACACGTATGCACTTCATGCGCCCCATGCGACATCATCAAGTCCTTGGCAAAAGACAATGTGCGCCCTGATTCTAAAATATCATCCACCAACACGACCGAACGCCCCTGCGCCGACACGTCAATATCGCGCACAAGCTTCACCGATCCAGAAGAGTGGGTGCCCGTGCCGTAGCTAGAGAGGGAGAGAAAATCAACATCCGGGCGCAACCCCGCCCCATGCAACGCCCGCAACAAATCAGCGGCAAAAATAAAACTGCCCGACAGCACCGGCACAACCAAGGGCCTTAGTCCAATAACCGAGGCCATTTCTTGGCTCAGATCCACAATACGCTCAGCCAAAACCTTCGCGCTAAACAGCACTTCAAGTAGGGGATCGCCAGGGGTGACGGTATCAGGCATTCAACTTCCTCGAAATTTTGAAGGCAGGCCAAATCACTCGAAGGGGGGCAGAACAACACCCAAGAAGTGCCATCGGAAAACCAAACATAAGGCCCTTAAACAATTAAGCGTTTAGGTTTTTAACTTTGAGGCAATGGCTCAGGCGTGACAAAGGTAATCTCAAGGTCTTTTGCCGAAACCGGTGGCGCAGACAAGCGCGTGACAAACTCTGCACTCTGCTCAGGTTCCAACGCCGTTTCCGGCAACCCAAAAGTCCAATAATAAAGCTCTTTTTTATTCTCATCGCGCAAACCCACCCGCACCTTCGGCACAGAAAGACGCGCATCGCTCACATTGACCACTTGCCCGGAAATAGACAGAACCGGCACCCCGTCTTCATAGACATGTTTATAAGCAACTTGCTGAAATTCCATGCCGCGCAAATCAACCGGATCATTAAACGCCGCATAAAGCGTCGCCGTCGCAGGCCACAGGCGCACAATATCTGTTTTATAGGAAGAAAACCCATAAGCAGTGCCCCCCACAAAAAGAGCCAGCAAGGTCCAACCTGCAGCAACAGCCAATTGCTGCCTCACACTGCGTTGTGCAGCCACAGGTTTTTTCTGTGGTGTCTTTCTCTTCGGCGTCTTTTGGGCAGGTTCTACAACCGGTTCCGGCTCTGCAAAAGCAATGTCGCCTTCAAGGTCAACTTCCTCTTGCACAGGCGGCGGCGTGGTCTCTTCAGACGCAGCGGCCTCCACCTCAGCAGTTTCTGGCTCAAACGATTCTGTTTCGGGTGTTTCTGATTCAGTAGAGCCGGAAGCCCCCTCAGCAACAACAGCAGCTTTGTCCGCACTGTCGTCATCCACAGCAATGGCTTCTGGTTCTTGATGCCAACTTTCACCGCATTTAGCGCAACGCACTTTGCGCCCGGCTGGGGAAAAACCAGCGGCGGCAACGTCGTAACGTGCGGAACAGGATGGGCAAGTGATAATCATGCGATTATGATCTCATACGATTCGGTCTGAAGTATCCAATGAAAGACTTTGCATAGTCCGAGCCTGAGTGACAAGCTCGCCTCAGCATTTCAAATAGAATGCTGAAAAGTATGCGCGTTTTCCATCTGCACAGTAGACAATTTCTACCTTAATTGTGAGTTAAAACCACATCCAATCTTTGGACTCAAGCACGTAACACAAGAGGAAACATGGTTCGTTTTGAAAATGTAGGAATGCGATATGGCATGGGGCCAGAAGTCCTACGTGATGTAAACTTTCATCTCGAACCCGGCTCCTTCCATTTCCTCACCGGCCCATCAGGTGCTGGTAAAACGTCATTGTTGAAACTTATGTTTCTTGCCCACCGCCCATCGCGGGGGCTTATTTCAATGTTTGACCAAGACATCGCCACGACCAACCGCCATTCGTTGCCTGCCTTACGCCGACGCATTGGCGTGGTGTTTCAAGAATTCCGCATGCTTGACCACCTCACAACCTATGAGAACGTCGCCCTTCCTCTCAAAATTGCAGGCCGCCGGGAAGAAGACTTCCGTAAAGACGTCTGTGAGCTACTTGATTGGGTAGGCCTTGGAGATCGCTTAAACGCCAAGCCGCCCACCTTGTCCGGGGGGGAAAAGCAACGGGCAGCCATCGCCCGCGCGGTTGTCGGACAACCAGACCTGCTTCTCGCCGATGAGCCAACCGGTAACGTGGACCCTGAAATGGGCCGCCGCTTGCTCCGCCTCTTTGTCGAACTCAATAAACTCGGCACCTCTGTTCTCATCGCGACCCACGACCACGCTTTGGTTGAGCAAACCGGTGCGCCAGAACTCATCATCAATAGTGGGGAGTTGACCTATCGTGGCTGAACCATCCGAGCTTTCCGATCTTCAAAGCGACATCCACATGCAGGGGTTTGGCGAACAAGCCACCAAAAGCCTCAGTGGGCAAATCATCTCCGCCCTACGCGGCCTCTTCGTTCAGCAAAGCGGCATCATCCCATCCGTGGGCACCACCGGCCCAACCTTGGTCATCGTTTTATCCGCCATGTGCTTTCTGGCCTCTCTCGCATTGGGCGCGGCCCTCATCGTCAATCGCACCACCGATACATGGACCTCAGATTTAACAGGTGTCCTAACCGTACAAATCAAACCGCAACCCGGCGTCGCAGTTGAAGACCAAATAGAGGCCGCCTTAACTGTTCTAAACTCTACCGTCGGCGTACAAAGTGCTACAGCACTCAGCCGGAAAGACACCGCCGGTCTTTTAGAGCCATGGCTGGGCGAAGGGAACATCACCCAAGACTTGCCCTTGCCCCGGTTGATCGATGTGGTGCTTGAACCAGAAGTCCAATTAGATACAGCCGCATTGGCCGCCCGCCTAAACAGCGTGGCTCCCGGCATTGTGCTCGACACCCACCGCCAATGGCTGGAACAACTCCTCTCCACCGCCCAAGCGGCAAAGTGGTTGGCATTTGCTATTTTAGCACTTGTCGCGGGCACCACCATCGCCATCGCCATTTTCGCCACCCGCTCCGGCCTCTCTGCCAATCACGGGGTCGTCGAAGTGCTCCACCTTATTGGGGCGCACGACAGGTTCATCGCGACAGAAATCCAAACCCATTTCCTCTGGCTGGGACTGCGCGGCGGCATATTTGGGTTTGGTGCAGCAGCCCTCACCTTTCTGGCTCTTTCCACGCTGCAAAACACCCAATCTGACCTATTATTGCCCATTCCCTCACTTGCCCCGTGGCAATACCTCTGGTTAGCCTGTGTGCCTGTCAGTCTGCTTTTAACCGTAACCACGACGGCACATGTCACGGTTTTGCGTACCCTAGGCAAAATGGTCTAATATTCGCCAAAACCTCTACAAAACCAACCCCCCTGCCAAAGAAGAGCAGTTTTTGGCAGACAATTAAAATTCTTCATCTAGAATCAAGCCACCACCAAACCACGCGGGAGCTTTGGGTGAAGCGCACAATCCGTCATAAACTTCTAAGCCGCTGGAAAGTCCATGCAGCAGTGCTGTGTGCCGTGCTTGGATTTTTATCGGTGGTCTATCTCGTCGGCCTCACCCTGTTTATCGCCAATATACCCCGTTCAGCCCCAAGCCCCCTGCCACAAGTAGACGGCGTTGTCGTCTTAACCGGCGGCCCCAAGCGCATCCAAGAAAGCGTCAGCCTCCTCGCTGCCGGATCAGGAAAACGCCTGCTTATATCCGGCGTCAACAAGGGGGTTTCTCTGGATGATATCCGCAGCCTAGAGCGCGTAGACAGCCCGCTGTTTGATTGCTGCATCGATATTGGCCAAATCGCCCGTGATACCATTGGCAATGCCACTGAAACAGCCGCTTGGGCGCGTCAGAACGGCTATCGCTCCCTCATCGTCGTGACCAGCGCCTACCACTTACCGCGTGCAACACAAGAGTTGCAGTACACCATGCCCAATCTGACGTTACACAGATATCCCGTGCATCAAGACAGCGTGCACTTGGATCAATGGTATCTATATCCCGGTTCTGCACGACTCTTGATTGCAGAATACACAAAATATCTGCTAACGCTTGTACGTCTGCGATGGTTGGACTATCCAATTCCAGCGCAAACACCCAATTAACACGCTCCATGGCGCAACAACCCGCTTGCGCGCCAACGCCCAAACTTAACGCAATTGGAAGCCCAAACCATGTTGTCTTTCCGCTCTGCCATATTCAATTTGCTTTTCTACATGCTCAGCGCGATTTACAGCATCGCCATGACACCCGTTTATGCCCTGCCGCGCCGGTGTACTGTCGCAATCATGCAAACGTGGTCAAAAGGAACGCTCTGGCTTCTCCGCGTCGTTTCTGGCACCAGCTATGAAATTCGCGGTCTAGAAAACCTGCCAGAAGGGGCGTGCCTCATCGCCTGCAAACACCAATCAATGTGGGACACCTTGGTTTTCAATGCCATCACAAAAGACCCAGCCCTTGTGATGAAAAAGGAACTGCTCTCTATTCCTTATTATGGCTGGTACTCTGCAAAAGCACGCATGATCCCCGTGGACCGCGAGGCAGGTTCAGCCGCATTGCGCAAAATGTTCAATGCCGCAAAAGAAGCATTGGCTGACAACCGCCCCATCATCATTTTTCCAGAAGGCACCCGCATCGCCCCCGGCGAGCATGAAGAGCTCAAGCCCGGCGTCGCCGCCATCTACAATCACCTTAAAGTGCCGTGCATTCCAGCCGCCGTTAATTCAGGTCTCTATTGGCCGCGCCGGTCCCTCGATCATCACGCGGGAAAAATCATCATCGAGTTTCTCCCCGCCATCGAACCCGGCTTAAAACGACGCGATTTTATTGCCCAACTCGACAGCCAAATGAATACGGCCACAGACAACTTGATGCGCGAAGCACTCGAAACGCTCCCCGCAGATGTGGTGCCAGAGGGATTGCCTGAAAAACTGGCAAAACCGTCTCAAAGCACCGCCTCATAGGTTCCGCCAAAACAGAACTTATAGAGAACATTTAATTGACTCTTGCCCCTTTACGCGCCTAGCTTAGAGGGGCATTTTTATGCCCAATAAGTATGAATCACCAGTTGAAAGCCCCCCGTTATGAGCAAGTTGCCCGCCAGTCTCCCAGCCATCAGTGAGCAAATTTGGGATATGAAATACCGCTTCAAAAAAGCGGATGGCACCCCTCATGACAACACAGTGGAAGACACTTGGAAACGCATCTCCCACGCTTTAGCCGCCTGCGAGCCAACAGACAAAATCAGCCATTGGGAAGAGCGTTTTTACGACGCCCTGAGCGACTATAAATTCCTACCTGCCGGGCGCATCATCGCTGGTGCTGGGACAAAACGAGACGTAACGCTTTTCAATTGTTTTGTGATGGGCACCATCGACGACGATATGAGTGCCATTTTCAGCGGCCTAAAAGAAGCCGCTCTCACCATGCAACAAGGGGGAGGAATCGGATATGACTTCTCCACCATTCGCCCCAAAGGCGCACCCGTGGTGGGCGTAGGCGCAGATGCCTCTGGGCCTTTAAGCTTCATGGATGTATGGGATGCCATGTGCCGCACCGTTATGTCCGCAGGTGCCCGGCGCGGGGCCATGATGGCCACCATGCGCTGCGACCACCCCGACATTGAAGACTTCATCGATGCCAAACGAGAAGCGGGCCGATTAACAAATTTCAATCTCTCCGTCCTCATCACCGATCCCTTTATGGACGCAGTACATGCGGATGCTGATTGGCAATTGATCTTCAATGGCACCACCTATCGCACGCTCAAAGCACGCGCCCTATGGGATAAAATCACCGCCTCCACTTTTGCCTACGCAGAACCGGGCGTCATTTTCATCGACCGCATCAATCGGCGCAACAACCTCGCCTATTGTGAAAGCATTCAAGCCACCAACCCATGCGGCGAACAACCCTTACCGCCCTACGGCGCGTGTTTGTTAGGCTCCATCAATCTTGCCCGCTTAATTAAAGAGCCATTCACAGAAAATGCCCACATCGATGACAACTCCCTAAAAGAGCTGGTCGCCACTGCTGTTCGCATGATGGATAATGTGGTGGATGTTTCCCGCTTCCCGTTAGAACAACAACGCCAAGAAGCACACGCCAAACGGCGCATTGGTTTAGGCGTCACCGGACTGGCCGATGCGCTGATCATGTGCGGCCTCACATACGGTAGCCCTGAAAGCATTACCCAAATCCATCACTGGATGGGCGTGCTCGAACATGCAGCCTACAGCGCCTCTATCGATTTGGCCGAAGAAAAAGGGGCCTTTCCTCTTTTCGATGCCCAAGCCTATCTCGCAGGCGAAACCATTCAAGGGCTGAGCAATGATTTGCGCGAGCGCATCGCCAAACAAGGCATCCGCAATGCGCTGCTCACCTCCATTGCCCCAACCGGCACCATTTCACTATTTGCGGGCAATGTCTCCAGCGGCATCGAACCCGTCTTTGCGTTGAAGTACACCCGCAAAGTATTGCTACCCGATGGCACCCGCGCCGAAGAAGAAGTCGTGGATCATGCACTGGCCACGTTCCGCCAGATCCATGGTGCAGAGGCCGCCCTGCCCGACTATTTTGTCACGGCTCAAAGTCTCAGCCCCTCAGACCACATTGCCGTTCAAGCTGCGGTGCAAGAACATATTGATAGTTCCATTTCCAAAACCATCAATTGCCCAGAAGACATTTCCTTTGAAGACTTCAAAGACATCTACGAACAAGCATGGACCAAAAATCTTAAAGGCTGCACCACCTACCGCCCAAGCGATGTACGTGGTTCCGTGCTGACAGTAACCCCAGAAAAGTCTGAGAACGAAGAACCTAAAAACGCACAACAAAATGAAGACAAGCTTCATCTAACAACAAGCACGCCCTATCCAGAAAATAATAGCGTGGTGTATATGGCCGAGCCATTGCAACGCGATGACATTCTGCCCGGCTATACCTACAAATTAAAATGGCCTGAAAGCGACCACGCCATCTACATCACCCTCAATGATATTGTGCAGGACGGGCGCAGACGACCTTTTGAGATTTTCATCAACTCCAAAAATATGGAGCATTACGCGTGGACTGTTGCCCTCACGCGTATGATTTCCGCTGTCTTTAGACGCGGGGGAGATGTCACCTTTGTGGTGGAAGAACTCAAAGCTGTTTTCGACCCACGCGGGGGCGCATGGATGGAAGGCAAATACATCCCAAGCCTACTCGCGGCGATTGGCGGGTTTATAGAACAACACATGCGCGACATTGGCTTCCTTGTCGATACAAAAGAAAGCCATGAACCTGAGAATAAAGCCCAAGCCGAGAAAAAAGCGGTAGGAGATCAAAGCGGCCCACCCATGGCATCATGCCCACGATGCGGTGAGCGCACATTGATGCGTCAAGAAGGCTGCGACAGCTGCACGTCATGTGGGTATTCACGCTGCGGCTAATGCAACCAAACCTTCCCTTCATCATGCAGGACATCAGATGCAGCTAGACAATCAAACCGCCAGAAAACTCTGGCTGCATCAACAAGCCCTCACCCGACCGCTTAAAGCCCCCCTCTCCAATCAAGACTTGCATGATCTGATTGTGCAACTCGGCTATGTCCAACTTGATTCCATCCGTACCATCGAGCGGGCTCACCACATGATTTTGTGGAGCCGCGCGGATAAATACCATCCCGATCAACTCACCGCCCTGCATGAAGCAGACCGCAGCTTGTTTGAACATTGGACCCATGACGCATGTCTCATCCCAACTCAGTTTTATCCTCATTGGCGTCACCGTTTTGACGATGCCAAACAAAACCGCTCAGAGCGTTGGGAAAAGCGGCTCGGCCCAGAGGGGGACAAAATAATTGCGCAAGTGCGTGCCCGCGTCAAAAAAGAAGGCGCACTCATGACACGCGATTTTGATGACAAAGGCGAAGGCGCATGGTGGGGTTGGGCGCCCTCAAAAACCGCCTTAGAATATTTGTGGCGCACCGGCGAATTTGTCATCAGCCACCGTCAAGGTTTTCAAAAAGCATATGCCTTGAGCAAAGGCATCATCCCAGAAGACCTCCGCACAGCCAAACCCACAAAAGCTGAAACATTCGATTGGAAATGCCGCCAAGCACTCACCCGCTTGGGCGTCGCCAACGCCCGCGAGATTGCCGCCTTTTGGCAAAGCTACAAGCCCGCAGCCGTATCCAAATGGATCGAGGCCAATCGCACTGACCTCATAGACGTCGAAATTGCCAGTGCCGACAAAACCGCCCCCCATCAAGCCATCGCCTTTGCTGACCTCGCCGACCGCCTTGAGCAAGTGCCGAAACCAACCAACAAGTTGCGTTTCCTAAGTCCCTTCGATCCCCTTATTCGTGATCGGGATCGCCTCAAACGCCTTTTCAATTTCGACTATAAAATTGAAATATTCGTCCCAGAGAAGAAACGGCAATACGGCTACTATGTCTTACCAATCTTAGAAGGCACAAAATTCACCGGGCGCACCGACCTGAAGATGGATCGCAAAACCAATACCTTACAAATGAAAGGCGTCTGGTGGGAAAAAGGCATTCGCCAAACCCCAGCCCGCACAAAAGCCTTTGAACAAGAACTCGCACGTCTTGCCAAATTCCTTGGGGCAAAAAACATTATTCACATTTGAACCAAAGCTGACTTAGCAGAACGGCCCAATTTTTCAGCAACCGCCTCCCAGAGCTTCTCAAGTCCATGGTCCTGCACACCAATGTCGCGCAAGTGCTCAACTGTTTGCGATAAATAGTCCGGGTTATGCCCCGATTGCCCCACCCCTTCCGCAATCAAATTGACTTGCGTCTCGAAGGGCAGTTTCCCCGCATATTGCTGATGTGTTCGGTCCACTGTAAAACACAGGCCCTCAACCCGGGCCTCGCTATTGAGCAAATGAATGGGGCGTGTATCTTCTTGATACACCAATGTCACCTGCTCACGTTCTCGCAAATAATGTCGCACCTCTTCCGCCTGCGACCCAGCAACTTTGAACGCCAACCCACGACATGCCCCGCCATTGTCCAAGCCGAATACAAGTCCAGGTTGTTCAGGCGTCCCCCTATGCACATGGGAGTAGACACAAAAGGCACGGTGGAACCCATACAAGCGGGCAGGCTCACACCTTTCGTATGAAAAGCCGGGTCGCCACATCAATGACCCATATCCAAACACCCATAAATCCTGCATGATAAGCCTCATTCGTTACCTAAAGAGTGTACAAGATTTTGCACTCGACGCCTAAAGAAGTAAGATTTTCCATAAAGCAAACTGGCCCCAGCCGCGTCAGTCGCCAAGCCATCGGATGCAAGCCCATGAAGTTTTTGAAAAGCTCCCACTTAAAAATTGCGCTTCCGACCTTACTGCTCGCCCTTGCTATTTTTCTGTATTGGATATTCTGGCAGGGCCTCGCAACCCAAGCTGAAACCGCCCTCACGAAGTGGCAAACCAAAGAAGCCGAGCGCGGCCTCATAGCACAATGGGAAGAAATCTCATTCAGCGATTTTCCCTATCGCTTTGTCACCACTCTAACCAAGCCGGAGCTGGCCGATACCCGGTCCAAAACAAATTGGGCATGGCGCAGTGAAGCCTTGCGCGCCACGGTGCAGCCCTACAATCTAAAACATATCATTCTCGACATCACAGGTCCTCACCTCGTCACCTACACACCCAAAGGGGCCCCCGCCCCCCATGCGATGACCCTGACAACCGAGGGCTTTTGGGCAAGCCACGTTTATGAGAGCGGCCCAATGGGGCGTTTAGCAATCGATGTCACAGGGGCGCAATCCGATCACTTTGATGAACAAGGCCAAGTCATCGAGCAATGGTCTGCCGAGCGTTTGCAACTCCACGGCCATCCTGCCCCATCGGTTGTGGCAGAAAACCCAAACGCCACCACCTACCCGTTTGATATGGCCATCCAAGGGAAAAACCTTCGGTGGACCCAATCCAAAGTGGACCTTTGGCCCGGCGATGAAATTCAACTGCTACGCATGCAAAGCCGCCTGCGCAATGTCCCCGTTCACATGATGACCGGTAGAAAAATTTCTGTCGAAAAATGGTTGCGTGAGGGTGGCAGCTTGGCCATTTCAGATCTTATTCTGAACTGGGGGCCAATTGATATGAAAGCAAAAGGCGAGCTGGCCATTGACGGACAAGGGCGCCCAACTGGAAAACTCCAAGCCTCCCTTGGGAATTTAGATGCCCTGGTGGAAGCCTTAGTCGCCGCTGATGTGGTCGGTCGCAAAACGGCGAACCTTGCGTTTACAGGGCTTCAGGCCCTCTCCACCCTACAGGGCGAAACCGAAGGGCGCGTCCGCATCCCGATCGTTCTAAAAGAGGGTGTCTTATTTCTAGGCCCACTCTCCATCGCACGCCTAGGCCCACTCTTCTAAACCATTTGGAAAATCGACTAAGCCTCACCGTCTTCTTCATCCCCGTCAGGCTTGGTGCGTCCAAAGTTAGGCGCGGCTGTTTCTTGACCCGCATCAATAATGGAACGACGCACGGCCCGCGTCCGCGTAAACAGGTCAAACAATAAATCCCCATCGCCCCAGCGAATGGCCCTTTGCAAGACAGCCAAGTCCTCTGAGAAGCGTCCCAGAACTTCTAACACGCCTTCTTTGTTGTTCAAAAACACATCGCGCCACATTGTCGGGTCAGAAGCCGCAATCCGCGTAAAATCGCGAAACCCAGATGCCGAATATTTAACGACCTCTGACTGCGTCACTTCTTCTAAGTCGGTCGCTGTCCCCACAATATTGTAAGCGATCAAATGAGGTACATGACTGGTCACAGCCAAGACAACATCATGATGCTGCGCATCCATCACATCAACCTTGGATCCCAGTCCTTCCCAGAAAGAAACAAGCTGCGCCTCCGCACTTTTGTCCGTACCCGGAACAGGCGTCAAGATGCACCAACGTTCGTCAAAAAGTTCCGCAAAGCCTGCATCAGGTCCAGACTCTTCAGTGCCCGCAAGCGGATGCCCCGGAATAAAGTGCACCCCTTCCGGCACAAACGGTCCCACATCGCGCACAACAGCCGACTTCACAGACCCCACGTCCGTAATCGTCGCCCCTTTTTTGAGCATCGGCTCAATTTCGCTGGCAACCTTACCCAGCGCACCAACCGGCACACAAAGTATAATCAGGTCCGCATCCACCACCGCTTCTTTAGCCGTGTCATGCACACTATCAACAAAACCGATTTCAAGCGCCCGTGCCCGTGTTTCTGCGGAGCGCGCAAAGCCGCTCACAGTTTTAGCCAGTCCTGCCCGCTTAATGCCGTGACCAATGGATGACCCAATCAGTCCAAGTCCAATCAGCGCAACCTTTTCATAAACAAGTGTGCCTGTCGCAACGCTCATGGCCACCCCTCCACAAAGGCACGCAATGTCTCAACGACCGCCTTATTGTCTTCTTCCAAACCAACTGTCAGGCGCAAACAACGCGGCAAACCGTAGGCTTTCACCGCCCGCAAGATCAGTCCGTGCGACGCTAAAAATGCATCCGCATCAGCCGCTGTTTTACCTGCCTCATCGGGAAATTTAATCAGCAAAAAGTTTGCAACGCTCGGCAAAGCTTCCAGCCCCAGCTTATTGATCTCATCGGTCAGCCAGCCCAGCCATTCATCATTATGCGCGACAGCTTTATCCAAAAAGCTTTGGTCTTGAATGGCCGCAATCCCCGCCCGCATCGCCGGGACATTGACGTTAAAAGGCCCCCGGACCCGGTTCAACACATCCGCCACCTCAGC
Source organism: Parvibaculaceae bacterium (assembly GCA_029209985.1). Classification (GTDB taxonomy): domain Bacteria; phylum Pseudomonadota; class Alphaproteobacteria; order Parvibaculales; family Parvibaculaceae; genus NORP139. The sequence continues at coordinate 71,420 of JARGNZ010000005.1, read as the reverse complement.
CGGACAATAAGCCCAGCCCAACCGCAAAGCAGGCAGGCCGTAAACTTTGGAAAAGGTCCGGGTCATCACCACATTGTCATGGGTAGCGACCAGCTCAATGCCGGCTTCATAATCATTCTTGCGCACATATTCTGCATAAGCCGCATCCACAACCAGCAACACATCATCGCGCAACCCCTCACGCAATCGGCGCATGTCGCTCATCGCCAAATAGGTGCCCGTTGGATTATTTGGATTTGCCACAAACACAAGTTTTGTACGCTCTGTTTGCGCGGCCAAAATGGCATCCACATTCGCTGTCAAATTGTCTTCGGCCACCGTCACGCACACGCCGCCCGCTGCCTTGGTCACAATCGGGTAAACCAAAAACGCATGTTCCGTGTAAATAACTTCATCGCCTGCCCCGACATAACATTGCGCCAGCAAGTGCAACAGCTCATCAGAGCCCGCCCCGCACACAAGGTTGTCCGGGTTCAAACCGTAGTGCTGCCCAATGGTTTGGCGCAATTCCAACGCGCTGCCTTCTGGGTAGCGGTGCAATTGATCGGCAACACTCATATAAGCTTCAATGGCTTTCGGGCTGGGGCCTAGCGGCGTTTCATTGGCAGAGAGTTTAACGAGCTTACGCACCCCATCCACTTTTTCACGACCCGGCACATAAGGTTGAATATCCAAAACACCGTCTACTGGAATAACCTTACTCATACCCGCTCTCCCGTCACACGCACTTGGTGGGCATAGCCCCCAATCGGTATAATTGCTTCAAACACATCATCAGATGCCGCAGCCAGTAGACGCGCATCACCGCAAACCACATATCCTTCAACCATCAGCAACGCAGCGCCGTCGGTTTCATCAATCACCTGTGCGCTCAGTCCATGGGCGCTCAAGGCCGTGCAGCCCGCATGGCCCTCGCACCCTTTAATCACCAACAGGCTCGTGTCAGCGTCTGTTGCTTCAAACTCTGCCTGCGCCACGCTCAGCGCCTCAGGCACCCCCGTGTCAGACATCACCGGAAGCGCCATCACCACCCGCACCCCGGTTGATTGGGAAAGGGTCAACCACCATGGCGTCTCCCCCATACCAGTCACCGTACCAGTTGTGAGGGTTGGCCAAGGCAACACACCCACCGCACAAGGGTCCTGCGCGCACACATCAATAATGTCGTCGCACCCCTCCACCTGCATCACCGGCACCGTGGAGCCATAGCCGTTGCGGGTCAGCTCCCAAAACGGCATGCCGCCCCCCGCCCACATAATGGCGCGGAAAGGTCCTTGGATTTGGCTCATGAAAGCAACAATCTCGCGCCAAATACGCGACACAACACCAAGCGCCAACGCCCCTTGATTGCGCCCAGCCAACCGCCGCAGCAATTCAATCTCACGTTTAGGACGAAAAGGAATAAAACCACCAGCCCCTTCAGCTTGGGCATCACGCGCTTTGGCGGCGGCCACTTCAGCTGCAAGGTCTGCCCGGCGCATCAACAAGTCATGCATCGCATCATCGATCGAGTCGATTTCGAGGCGCACCTCATCCAGAGTTTTCTGACCATCCGCTTTGGGGCGTTTGGCGTCCGCTTGAGGCGAATTTGTTGTTGACGCAGTCATAGGTAGCTTCCCAAATCCTCATACGACCTACCCCAAAGGCACAATCTCCCCAAAGGCAATGGCACGAGCCTGTATTCATACGCAACGCCCCCACCAAAATCAAAGAAAACCCCGAAATACACCCCTAAATCCCAAAACCAATTGACATTTATGGGCCTGCCACCCTAGCTAAGCATCCAAATAGGGTGCATCCCGCCTGCATTGTCAGGAGAGACGCTATTTCCAAAGAATTTGAAGGAAATAGAACCTCAACGCCTGTATAACAATCTTGAATGCCCGATCTGCAAGGCCCAAATACGACAAAGCCTCACCAACAGCGATCAAAATTGGTATGGACGACACACTCATGTTTGTGAGCCCGCGCTCCAAATTAAGAAAATAAAGCGAAGCGATATGAGCGACACACAAAATACCAATGTGACCAACGACGCCCCCGCCGACATTAACCACCAAGCCAAAAGCGCCACCTTTGGCGCTGAGGAACCGCTGACGCTTGATTCTGGGGTGGTCTTATCCCCCTTCACCATCGGCTATAATACGTATGGCACCCTCAACGCAGACAAATCAAATGTCATTCTGGTTTGCCACGCGCTGACCGGCGACCAACATGCCGCCAGCCCAAACCCCGCAAGCAAAAAGGCAGGCTGGTGGGCAGCTCTCATTGGGCCAGGAAAAACCATTGATACGAACCGTTTCTTTGTCATCTGCACCAATGTCATCGGTGGCTGCCATGGCTCAACCGGCCCTCAGGACGAAAATCCAGAAACCGGCAAGCCCTACGGCATGAGCTTCCCCGTCATCACCATTGCAGACATGGTGCGCGCCCAAACCAAATTGATTGACCGACTAGGCATCGAAAGCCTCTTTTGTGTCATTGGCGGCTCAATGGGTGGCATGCAAGCCCTGCAATGGGCCGTGGACTATCCAGAGCGGGTTTTCAGCGCCATTCCCTTGGCCACAGCCCCGCGTCACTCTGCGCAAAACATCGCCTTCCATGAAGTCGGTCGCCAAGCTGTTATGGCAGACCCGGAATGGAGAGATGGTGATTATTATGCCCATGGCACGGGCCCCGACAAAGGCTTAGCTGTGGCTCGCATGGCCGCCCACATCACCTATCTTTCCGAAGCCGCCCTGTTTAGAAAGTTCGATCGGAACCTGCAAGATTCCGAAAACCTTTCCTATGGCTTTGGGGCAGACTTCCAAATCGAAAGCTACCTGCGCTATCAAGGCTCTAGCTTTGTGGACCGCTTTGATGCCAATTCATATCTCTATATCACCCGCGCGACAGATTATTTTGATCTCGCCCGCGACCATGATGATGTTCTGGCCAAGGCCTTCATGAACGTCAAAACTCGCTTCTGCATTGTATCGTTCACAAGCGATTGGCACTATCCAACCGCTTACAGCAAAGAAATTGTCAAGGCCCTCAATGCCGCCGCAGGCAACGTCAGCTTTGTAGAAGTTGAAACCGACAAAGGCCACGACGCCTTTTTCCTAGATGAGCCTGAAATGATTGCCACACTCACTGGCTTCCTCTCGTCGGCTGCCCAACAAAGAGGCTTGATGTCATGAGCCAGAACACGCCTGAAGCTCAAGCTCGTATTGACCTGCTTGTCATTGCAGACCTTGTGGAACCGGGCAGCCGTGTTTTAGACATCGGGTGCGGTGAAGGGGATTTATTGCATCTTCTCACCACCGAAAAGCAAGTAGATGGGCGCGGCATTGAACTGTCTCAACGCGGGGTGAATGCCTGCGTGACACGCGGCCTGTCTGTTGTGCAAGGCGACGCCGATGAGGACCTAGAAGACTACCCCGACGATGCATTCGATTATGTCATCCTCAGTCAAACCATTCAGGCAACACATAATCCGCGCGAAGTCCTCGCTCAAATGCAGCGCATCGGACGCCGCATTATCATCTCCTTCCCCAATTTTGGCCATTGGCGCATCCGTTGGCAGCTCGCCATTCACGGCCGCATGCCCGTCACCCATACATTGGATTATCAGTGGTACAACACGCCCAACATTCACTTATGCACCGTGCTCGACTTCACAGCTCTCTGTAATGAACTTGATTTGTACATTGAGCAAACACGCATGTTGTCTGGGGATCAAGACTGGCGGGTTGAAGTGCCCGGCCGCCGCGCCAACCTATTTGCAGAGCAAGCCGTCTTTCTCGTCTCGCGCGATCCGGTGGCAAGCCCAGCTAAAAGCTAAAGCCTAAAGCCTAAAGACCCAGCCCAGCCAGCAAAAGCAAAGGACGCTCCCGAGAGGGTACGCCCTTATTATTGAAACTGATATTTTCTGAGAAGCCGTTATCCCGCAACCGCTTCCGAATCTGTTTCACCGGTACGAATACGCATGGCTGATTGTAGATCCATCACAAAGATCTTGCCGTCTCCAATTTTACCGGTCTTTGCAGACTTGCTGATGGTGTCGACCACTTGAGCCACCACATCATCATCCACCGCAATTTCAAAACGTACCTTGGGCACCAAATTGACGTTATATTCAGCTCCCCGGTAAATTTCCGTTTGGCCCTTCTGGCGTCCATGGCCACGCACTTCAGAGACAGTCATCCCAGACACACCAATTTCCGCAAGCGCGTCCATAACGGTTTCTGTCACTGATGGTTTTACGACTGCTACAATCATCTTCATTTAGAATACCTCTTCTTTTAGGTTGCTCCGCACACCAGCCACCGTTGGTGCGACCACCTTTACCGCCAATGCGCACAGACACAAGCTTCTTTCCGACTTCTTGTTAAATGAATTGGAAAACGTCCCAAACCTGCCTAATTAGCGGGCAATATGACGATTGAATAGGAAAGGTGCAGCCCAAAAACAAGGTCAATCGGCAGGGGCGGAATGAGTGCGAGAATTTTGCCGTTGGGTTTTCGGCACCAATCCGCGCACGGCTTCCCGCGCCCGCACAAGGTGTCCCTCTGGCAGCTGCGGCGGCGCAGCGTAAATTTGTTTCACCGCTTCCACCAAAATCACGCCCGCAAATCGTTGTCCCAACATTTGGCCAGCCTTCTCCCATGTGCCCGCCGTCCGCATAAAGGGCCGCCATTCAAAAGGCGGCATGTATAAAGCAGACCGCCAATCGGTCGGAGAAAACATAGCATCGCGCAACACACTGGTAAGCTGAGTACGACTGTAAGGTCTTCCATGCGCAAATGGCGTTGTCTCGCGACGCGCCCAAATGCCCACCCGGTTCGGTGCAACAATAAGCACCCGCCCCCCCGGAGCCATCACACGCCAAACCTGACGCAACATCGCGCGCAGGGATTCACTGTCTTCCACCGCATGCACGAGCAGCATCCGATCAATGCTTTCATCGGCGAGCGGCAGTTGATCTTCATGCACTAAGCTAACCAACGAGCGTTGGTCATACGGCCAATGATGCACGCCCTGCGGCGCAGGCATCAACGCAATCACCCGCTCAGCATCCCCCAAAAATGGACGCAAATACGGCGTCGCATACCCAAGGCCCGCCACCCGCAAGCCCTGCACGGACGGCCAAAACTCAGCAATCCGCGCACGCACAACACGCTGCGCAATTTTGCCCAACGACCGTCCATAAAAGTCTCGCAGATCAATGACATCCATTTGGTCACGCATCCATGTTAAGATCAAAACGATAGCCTGCCCAAGCTTCCCTAGTAGAGACCGAGCCGCTGTCCTTTACAATACTACGCCGCTCACCATATAGAGCAAATATGAACAAGCCCTCTCAAGGGCCGGCTAACATCTCATATGAAGCCAGATAGACTCAACCGACCCCAAACGGAGAAAGCACATGTCCGACACATCGTCCCCGCTCGAAGTTCATCAATTCGATTGCCTATCGGATAATTATGGCTATCTCCTACACGACCCTGTTTCTGGCCTCACCGCCGCCATCGACACGCCCGAAGTCAGCAAAATCCAAAATGCCTTGCGTGAAAAGGGCTGGACCCTGACCCACATCTTCAACACCCACCATCACTATGACCATGCAGGGGGCAACGAAGAGCTGAAAACACAAACTGGCGCGATTATTATTGGCCCCAAAGAGGAAGCCGATAAAATTCCCGCCTTAGATCAGCCGATGGGCGACAAAGACACCTTCAAATTTGGCGCTCATGAAGTCCACGTTCTCGGCGTAGGCGGTCACACCTTAGGGCACATAGCCTTCTATATTCCCGATGCACATATTGCTTTTGTGGGCGACGCCCTTTTCGCTCTTGGCTGTGGCCGCATTTTTGAGGGCACCCCAGAGCAAATGTGGACCTCCCTGCAAAAGCTCAAAGCCTTGCCCGATGACACCACCGTCTATTGCGCCCACGAATACACCCAGGCCAACGCCAATTTCGCTCTCTCCGTTGAACCGGGCAACACAGAGCTTGTGGCCCGCGTGGCTGAAATTGCAGACCTGCGCAAACAAGGCTTGCCAACCGTGCCCACCAGCATTGGCGTGGAAAAAGCGACCAATCCCTTTCTGCGTCCAGACAGCGAAAACTTGCAAAGCACAATCGGCAAACAAGGGGCCAGCCTGCTCGACGTCTTCACCAAAACACGTCAGCTCAAAGACAACTTCTAACGATAGCCCGCTCCCTGCGTGCACAAGCACATCCAATGGGCCAGAGGAGCCCCCAAGGGCGCCCCACTGGGACCTATGTGTCATGTTTGCCAACATGTCGATGCTTTCGTACACATATCAACCAAAAGTATTAGCCCTATTTTACAAATGGAGTAAACTCCGGCGCGAATTGGCAGGAGACGAATGCCGCTAGATTTATCTACAGGGGGGTAGATTGTGAAAAGCGCTGAAGAGATCATTGCACGACTGGGCTTAGCACCCCATCCAGAAGGCGGGCATTTTCGAGAGACATACCGCGATTCAAATGGCATCAATGGACGGGCACATTCGACCGCCATTTACTACCTGCTAAAAGAAGGCGAAGCCTCTCATTGGCATCGCGTGGATGCTGTCGAAACATGGCATTGGTACGCAGGGGCGCCCCTGCGCCTACGTGTCTCTAATGATGGCGAGAGCACCCGCGATTATCTCCTCAGCAACGATATCTTTGCCGATCACACGCCACAGGTGATTGTGCCCAAATCTGCTTGGCAGTCCGCACGCCCAACAGGGGCCTGGACATTAGTTGGATGCACCGTTGCTCCCGGCTTTGAGTTTGACGGATTTGAAATGGCTCCAGACAATTGGGAGCCAACATCATGAGGGCGTCGTTTGCCACGGTAAGCGCTTTTCTATTGGCCATCACGCTGACACCCGTTTCCGCACAGGCCGAAAACCAAATCCCCCCAAGTCCTGCGCAGAACACACCCCCTGTGCAAAACAAATGCGCGCCCATTCCCAATCAAATGGGCCCAGCCAGAATTGTGCACGTGGACACAAAGGGAGGCGGCTCGTACGGCACCTTGCAATACACAAAAACCGTCGACATTAAAGCCAAAGAATTGGTGTTCACTTTTGACGATGGACCAGACCCAAAAGGCACGTTGAGCATTCTCAATACCCTCGATCAACACTGCCTCAAGGCGACCTTTTTCTTCACCGGTTTACGGGCAGACCGCTACCCCGAGCTGGTGCAAGAAGCAGCTCGGCGTGGTCACACCATTGCCCACCACTCTTGGTCCCACCCCAATAATCTACGACGGTTAAGCACCACCAACGCCCGCACTCAAATTTCGCGCGGGATGAAATCCATCACCGCCGCCTTGCGCAAAGACCCCAGCCTCGATCACATCAGCTTAGCGCCCTTTTTCCGTTTTCCCGGCTTAAATGACAGCGCCCCGCTCACCAAGTGGCTCGCCAAACAAAACATCGCGGTCCTGTCGTGCGAACTCGGCTCTGATGATTGGCGTGGGATCTCACCGGACCTCATTCTCAAACGCACATTGGCAAATGTGGCTGCAGCGGGTAAAGGCATCATCATCATGCATGATACAAAAGTGAACACGGCCAAAGCTCTGCCCCGCATCTTGAGCGCCCTCAAAAGCAGGGGATACACAGCCGCCCACATGCAACCCAAGCCGCTCACCAAGATAAAAATGGTTGCAACACCAACGCCTTAAAACTCTGAAAGCTCTAAAAACCGGGCAGGCGTTAACTGAAACAAAAGCGTTACTTGGACGCCCACGCTTTTGGCCGCTACACTCAGGCACAATCATTCTAAAAGCGCGCCAAGGACATGCCATGAGTACGCCCAAAAATCCAAAGCCAGACCAAAAGCCGCTTACTCTTGCACGGCGAAAACTTTTGCTCACCGGTGGCGCTGCCCTGACAACCGCTTTGGCCACTCCCGCAATTGTCTATGCTGACGCCCCCTACAAACGCACCTTGCGCATGCAGAGCTTAAACTCAGGCTCCAAGCTCACCATTACCTATTGGGCAGATGGGGCCTATATCCCGGCAGCCCTCAAACGGATCAACTGGTTCATGCGCGATTTACGCGCGCAAAAAGCAACCGCCATGCACCCTGAATTGCTGGACCTGCTCTGGGAGATGGACCAACACTCCCGATCAAAAAATCCCCTCTATACGATGTCGGGATACCGCACCCCCAAGACCAATGCCAAATTGGCCTCTCAATCCGAAGGCGTGGACGAAGCCAGCTTCCATATGCGCGGCATGGCGATGGACTTAACCCAGAATTTTCATGACCCCGAAGAGCTCTACCGGATTGCCCAAAAACTAAACCGAGGCGGCTGTGGTTTTTACCCCACCAAGCGCCCCTTTGTGCATGTCGATGTGGGGCCAACCGGGCAATGGGTGTGGCCGGGCAAGCCAAAACCTCATCGTGCCGATGAATATGATGCACTGCATGCAAAGCAAGGCAGCCGTGACCGAAGTTAAAGGGCCCCCTCCTTTGGTCAGAAGCCCTGCCTTTTCGCCAATAAGTAGTAAAATACCACTACAAAACGCGTGATTTCTGATTTTTCCATAATCATTTTTCCGCAACGCACAAAAAGACTTGCGCATTGCGGTACACACGCGCAACTATCGACACCATAAACATACAACCGATACAAATTGTAACCGACACTAGGCGGAGTGGCACCACCTTGACAAATAACGAAGAGCAACAGACAGACGAAGATGTCGTTGCCATCAAAAAGTATGCAAACAGACGGCTTTATAATACAGCGACCAGCTCGTATGTAACGCTGGAAGACCTTGCACAGATGGTACGTGACGGACAGAATTTTGTCGTAACCGACGCCAAATCAGGCGACGACATCACACGCTCGGTTCTCACCCAAATTATTTTTGAGCTTGAAAACAAGGGACAGAACCTTCTGCCCATTAATTTCCTACGGCAGCTCATCACCTATTACGGCGACAGCCTTCAGTCCTTCGTCCCCTCCTACCTCGATCTCAGCATGGACGCCTTTTCCCAACAACAGGGGAAAATGCGCGAGAAAGTCTCAAGCGCATTTGGTGGCTCAGAACGCATCAACATGTTTGAAGATCAAATCCGCCGCAATTTTTCAATGTTTGAAGAAGCCATGCGGATGTTTTCCCCTTTCGGGGCCATGGGTGGACCAAAAGGCGCAAACCCCGGTAGCACCGCCCCCCCAGAACCACAGCCCAAGCCAGCGCCAAGCGCCAACCCCACCCCGGCACCTGCGGACGACAATGATCTCACCTTGATGCGCGATCAATTATCCGCCATGCAAAAACAGCTCGATAAATTGGCCAAAAAAGACGATTGAGACCCTAGCATCTCATCCGGCCCAGCACATCTATTGGCGCAAGGAGTAAAGAGGAATTAAGGCTTCTCTTAGTTCTGCGCTCAAGCTGTTCCATTACAGCACAGGCCGAGCTGGCGTGTTAATTGCTCGTTAACGGGCATGACACGTATTACGCCCATAACCCGAGCAGCTTTGCCACGAAAACTGCCTCAGTTTAAGAAAGGTTTGTCCCATAAGGGTACAACTGAGGGGAAAGCTGCGTCAAAACCTCAGGTAAACACCCACCGTGTCCCCCGCGAGGAAGCGCCAAAAAATCACTCAACCCAATTTGTCGCACAATACGTGGGCCAGCAATTACAAGACAATCCAGCCCACACCAATCAGTCACACGCAGCTCTGAATGAAGCCATCATGCGCCAGCGGGCACGGGCCGAAAACGCCTATAGAGACAGCCTAGATTTGATCTACAGCCAATTGGGTCATATCTCAGAGCGTAAACTTTAAGCCTGCTCAATAGCCAATGGCCGCCCCGTCTTTGCGCGGGTCAGATCCGCCAATCAGCACCCCTTCAGCCTCATCAATCACAATGCCTTGCCCCCCACCGTGCGGCAACACAGCTTCAGATACCTTGTGCCCTCGCGCGCTTAACCCCTCAAGGGTTTGCGGGCTCAACCCACGCTCCACCTCAATTTGTGCACCAGCATGAAAGGCCCGTGGACAGTCCAAGGCTTCCTGAATATCCATGCCGTAATCCACCATATTGCTCACAACATGCCCATGTCCCACGGCCTGATAAGCACCGCCCATCACCCCAAAAGAAAGAACCGGCTTGCCGTTCTCTAACATCATCGCCGGAATAATCGTATGCAAAGGGCGCTTGCCCGCATCAATGCAATTAGGATGGCCGTCCTCAACCACAAACCCAGCCCCTCGGTTTTGAAGAGCGACGCCACTTTTGGCCCCCACAATGCCAGAACCAAACCCAAAGTAGAGCGAGTTGATAAAGGACACAGACATTCGGTCCTTGTCCACAACACTCAAATATACTGTGTCTCGGTGCAGCGGGTCGCGCGACGCGGTGACATTCTCCAATGCTTTATGAGGGTCAATCCGACCTGCCAGCTCTTGCGCCGTACGCCGCGCCAATAAATCAGCAACAGGCACATCTGCTTTTGCGGGGTCTGCCACATATCGATCACGCATATCATACGCCATGCGGGCCGCTTCCATTTCCAAATGAAACCGTTCGGCCCCCAAAGGATCAAGCGCGCCCAAATCAAATTCCTGCAAAATATTGAGCATCACCAAAGCTGTAATACCCTGCCCATTTGGCGGAATTTCCAACACATCTTTGCCCCGGTAATTCGTCCGAATGGGCGTCACATAGTCACACGCGGTTGCCGCAAAATCATCCAGCGTATGAAGCCCGCCTTTGGCTTGCAATTTATCAACAAGGTCTTGGGCCACTTCCCCTTCATAAAACCCAGCCCGCCCCTTCAGGCCAATCAACCGCAGCGTATGCGCCAAGGCAGGCAATCGCACCTTTTGCCCCAGCCGGGGCGCTCTGCCGCCGGGCATAAATGTCCGCACCGCATCAGCATCATGGGCTAAATGACCTTCCAACAGCCCCCAGTCCACACTCACGCGCGGACTAACAGGAAAGCCCTCTTCAGCATATTGAATGGCAGGGGCCAAAATATCTGCCAGCGACCAAGTCGCGTAATCTTCCTGCAAGCGCACCCATGCATCCACCGCCCCCGGTATCGTGACAGAGTGCACATCGCTCAGGCCAATGCCGGAGATGCCGCGCTCCATATACCATTCTTTAGAGGCCCCCATGGGCGTGCGGCCAGACCCGTTCAAGCCCACAACATCGCCGCCCCCCGCAGGCGAAACCAGCGCAAAACAATCCCCGCCAACGCCAGTGTTATAGGGTTCCACAACGCACAAAACAGCGCTTGCAACCAATGCCGCATCCATCGCATTGCCGCCCGCCTGCAGGCACGCCACAGCCGCCTGCGCCGCTAAGGGATGAGAGGTCGCACACATACCATTGGCCGCATAGACCGGGGAGCGCCCCGGCAAATGTAAATCACGCATCTTTTACTCCCTGCATCAGCTTGCGGAGGCTAACAACCTCTTCTTCTAGCCGTGTCATTCGATCATTCATTTGAGACAGCAGCCCAAGCATCTGCTGCATTTCGCGCCCATCCCCTACAGGATGCCCAGTTGATATAGACCGGGATATAGGCGCTGATATAGACGTGGGTATAGGCGTTGAAATGCCCGCGTGATGCGCAATCTCTTCAACCGTCACATTGAGAAGGTGCGCCAAAGTAGACACCTGCGCCTCAGACAATTCGCGCTGGTCCTTCCAAACTTCCTCGACTTGAACCTGAGAAAGCTGCAATGCCCCAGCCACAATGTCACGCGCCAACCCAAGCTCTTCCAGCCTGCTGTCAAACCAACGCCGATCAAAAAATAACGCCATAGCCATCCCTTTTTACCAAGACTATCGCGTGTCGCTCAAATCACAAGCGCCCCTTACAAGACAAAGAAAATCGCAGCGAGCACAAAGAGCGCAATCCAAACGGTTTCCCCAACAATCAACCCCACGGGACGCCAGCCCACTTGCAACAACGCCTTAAACGAGGTCTTCATCCCCAAGGCAGCAATGGACGTAACCAAGCACCACCGCGACACCGTCACCAGAACGTCCAAAATCTCAGACGGTACAACCCCCGTGCTGTTCACCGACACAAGCGCTGCAAACCCCAGCAAAAAGAGGGGAAAAGGTGGACGCCCGGCACTTTTTTGCGAACTCATACGCGAGACCACAAGCGCGATCATCAGCACAACCGGCACCAAGGTCGCCACCCGCAGCAGCTTGATGATGGTCGAGACATCCCCTGTCTCTTCCGACACCATATAGCCTGCCCCGATCACCTGTGCGACATCGTGAATTGTGCCCCCCAAAAAGATCCCCGCATCCCCGTAGCTCAAGCCGAGCGCCGTCACAAAGGCAGGATAAAGAACCATAGCCAGCGTCGATAAGGCCGTCACCGCCACCACTGTCAAAATCGTATCGCGTTCTGCTTTATCGGAACGAGGCAGCACCGAGGCAATGGCCAACGCCGCCGACGCGCCGCAAATAGCCACAGCGCCCCCCGACAACACCCCGAAAGTAGATTTAAGGTTGAGCACCCGCGACAAGCCCCACCCAAAAGCAATGGTGGTCGCAACGCCGCCGAGCACCATCACAACCGGGCCAACACCCAAGTCAGCAATCTGCCCAATCGTGATACGGGCACCCAGCAAGGCCACGCCAAAGCGCAAAACATTCCGGGCCGCAAATTCGATCCCCGCAACACAACGCCCTTCTTCCGATAGAAAGTGAAAAGACATGCCAAACAACAGCGCGAACAACATCACCGGCGCATTATATTCTTCAGATAGCCACGTAGAGGCCAGCGCGATCGTCAACGCCACCAGTACACCAGGATACACCGCATAGATCAGCTTGCCGCCAATAAAGCGTTCAAAGAAAGGGGTCGGCGGGCTCACCTCCGCTTGGGTGATCCCTTCCATACTGTCCAACGACGCCAACTGTTCCAGAGAGGCCATCACCCGGCGTGGTTCAAACTCTTGCTTCACGACTGCATCCTTCAATACGCATTACCACACGCTCAAAGGATGACCCCGGCGCGCGCCGGGAATATAACAGCAAATTATCGTAGAATGAAAGCGTATCATAGCAAGCCCGTTCCAGCCGTCGAATTACGTTTTGCGCTCCCCGCCGCAACCCTATAGCCTGAATAAAGCCGCTCAAGCCAAGTGCAGGAAACCTCATGAAATTCGTCAAATACCTCAGCCTCTGTCTCGCCCTCCTCATCGTGTTAGGGGCCGGGTGGTACATCTATTTAGGCTCCCAAATGCCTGTTCTTGATGCCCAAGAACGTGCGCGACTTCAAAATGAAAACCATGCACACCGCTTTGCTGAATTATCAGAAGGCACAGTCCACTATCGCTTAGAAGGCGACACAACAGCGCCAACCGTCGTGCTCGTGCACGGGTTTTCAACACCCTCCTTAGTGTGGGATGCTTATATCGCCCCCCTCACCAAAGCAGGGTTTCAGGTCTTAGCATTTGATAATTTTGGACGCGGCCTTTCCGACCGCCCAGAAGGCCCCTACACCGCTGAACGCACAGACACCCTTCTCACAGAACTGCTCACAAAGTTAGATTTAACCGACCCGGTGCACCTCGTCGGCTACTCCATGGGCGGACCGATCACCGCCACCTTTGCAACCCGCCATCCCGATCAAGTCGCCTCCCTGACACTCATTGCACCCGCAGGCATTCCCACGCCGCCCAGCACCTTAGAAAAAGTCTTGAGCACCCCGGTTCTCGGTGAAGCCGTCATGCGCTTTGTCGGGCTCAATACATTGCGCACGGTATCCGCCCAAACAGCCCTTCCCGGCCCAGATCCAAAATCTTTCTCAGAACAATTTGAGCGCCAATCGCGTTACAGCGGCTATGGCCGTGCCTTGCTGTCCACCGCCCGTCATTATCCGGTCCGCGACACCCGTGCCCAATATAAAGCCATCGGCGAAACCGACCTGCCAGTGCTCACCTTATGGGGAGAAGAAGACGCCACATGCGATCCCGCCACGGCGGTTGAGATGAAAGCGCTCCTCCCGCAAATGCAGCTCATCACATGGCCCAACCAAGTCCATGCCATCACCTATGCCGCCCCTCACTTGATCCAAGAAGCCCTTTTGCCGTTCCTCGCGGCCCAAAAGCCAACCACCCCAGTTTTGACGGAGAATCAAGCCAGCCTCGCGCCAGAACGCCTGTGGCCGTCAGGGGCCGGAGGCAAACCCAAAAGTAAAACCGCGCGGATGCAAGAGCGTCCGTGCAAATGCCACGCAGACGATCAAACCGAGGTCCCACAAAGCCCTTTGTAAAACACAAACCAAACCAACCATTCCCTCTTGAAGCCCTCGTCCCCTCTCCCTACAACAGGGAAACAAACCAGAGGCGCGCGTGAGATCAACATGAGCATGTTCCAAAAAATTTTGGAAACCGGCCAGATCGTGGAGGAAGTTCCCTACCGCGCCCCTCATGGCGTCTTTGCGCCAGTAGCCCACGAGCCATTTGCGCTTTTACTCGACAGCACGTCACACACCACAGAGGCAACCACCACAAGTGATTCTCAATGGAGTTTCATTGCAACCGATCCCTTCGACACGCTGACCGGGCCGAACGACCAGCACCCGCAGTCCCAGAAAAACCCCTTCCCCCAGCTGCACCAATGGCTACACGACAACGCCCTACCTGCCCATTGGCTAGACGATGCCATGGCAGAAGCAGACAGCCCCCCGCCTCCCTTCACAGGCGGCATCGCGGGCCTATGGGGATATGACCTTGCCCACGCCTTTGAGACATTGCCAAGCCCCGGCTCCCCCAGCGCCCCCCAGCTTGTTGACGACACCCAATTGCCCACCTACGCCTTAGGTCTTTATGATGTGGTGCTCGCGTTTAACCACCACGCGCGCAGATGTTTTCTCATCTCAACAGGTGCCCCCGAAACCAGCACCGCGCCGCGCGCCGTACGCGCCCAAGCCCGTGCGGCCAAATGGCGAGCACGCCTCACCCTCAACCCTTCTCTGCCTCCCTTAAACTGGCCCGCCTCTCCCCGCGACGCTGCTGCCGTGCGCTCCCCAGTCAGTCGCAGCGCCTATCAAACAGCCGTTGCCAAAGTCATCGACTATATTTTTGCCGGGGACATTTTTCAGGCAAATCTGTCCCGCCGGTTTGAAGCCGAGCTACAGGCCGATGAAGATGCCTTCCTGCTCTATCGTCGCCTCTGCGCCCACTCCCCCGCGCCCTTTGCCGGGTTTTTCAATTTTGGCGCGGCCAGCCTGCTCTCTTCGTCACCTGAACGATTTCTCAAATGCATAGAAGGAGCGGTTGAAACAAAACCCATCAAAGGCACCCGCCCACGCGGGGCAACTCCGCCAGAAGATGCCCGCCTTGGCGAGGCCCTGCGCAACTCGCAAAAAGACACCGCCGAAAACGTGATGATCGTTGATCTTCTGCGCAACGACCTGTCGCGCACCTGTCAAGATGGATCGCTCAAAGTGCCGGACTTATGCAAGCTGGAACATTTCGCCACCGTGCATCATTTAGTGTCCACAATTACCGGCCAACTGCGCGGGGACACCCATGCCCTTGATCTGCTCAGCACCTGTTTTCCCGGCGGCTCTATTACCGGTGCCCCAAAAATCCGCGCCATGGAAATCATTGCAGAGCTGGAGCCTTACACCCGTGGCCCCTATTGCGGCAGCTTAGGCTACGTAGGGTTTGATGGCACCATGGATACCAACATACTCATCCGTACAATGACGGTAAAAGATCGCCGTATTCTATTTCATGCAGGCGGGGGCATCGTCGCAGATTCAAAACCAGACGAAGAATACGATGAAACAACTGCCAAAGCCGCCGCCATGATCCGTGCGGTGCGGGGACAATCACCCACCCCTCCCGTGTCTCACGCATCAACCCCGGCTGTTTTCTCCCCTCAGGAGAAACAAAAATGATCCTTCTGATCGATAATTACGACAGCTTCGTATTTAACCTCGCCCGCTATGTGGGGGAGTTGGGCTATGACCGCCAAGTGGTACGCAACGACGCCATCACCTTGGCTCAAATTCAAGACCTCAATCCGCACGCCATCATTCTCTCACCCGGTCCCTGCACCCCCAATGACGCGGGCATCTGCCTTGATGTGGTGCGCGAGCTGGGACCTCACTTCCCCATTCTGGGCATCTGCTTGGGCCATCAAACCATTGCCCAAGCCTATGGCGCCACCGTGCGCCGCGCAGGCCATCCACGCCACGGCAAGTCATCAGAGGTTGAACATAATGGCCATGCTTTATTTGAAGGGCTGACAAATCCCTTTCCAGCCGCCCGGTATCATGCCCTTGTTGCCGACCTTGCCCCCGGCGGCCCGCTCAAAGCCACCGCATGGGCGCAAGATGATCGGGAGTTGATGGGATTGACCCACGAAACCCTGCCCATTGTGGGTACACAGTTTCACCCGGAATCTATTTTAACCCCCACAGGACACCATCTTCTCAATAACTTTCTAACCCGCATTGCCGGACTTTCCCCTACACATGCCCCGCTCAACTTAACGCCGGAGAGCAACTGATATGGAAATTTGGCTCAACGGCGACATCTGTGACCCCACCAGCGCGCGCATCGACCCCACCGACAGAGGGTTCTTGCTGGGGGACGGGGTTTTTGAAACCTTGCTCATTCAACAGGGCACGCCAGTATTTTTAGCAGAGCATCACGCCCGATTGCTTGCCAGCACCCAACGGCTTAGCTTTCCCTCTTGCCCTTCCCTAGAAACACTCACGCACGCCATCGCCCAACTCGTACAGATCAATGAGCTGCACGACCAATCACGCAGTGCTGCCCGCATCACCTTGACCCGTGGCCCCGGCCCCAGAGGCATCCTCCCGCCCCTCAACGCCCAGCCCACCTGCCTCATCAGTCTCGCCCCCAGCCCAACCCCACCCCGTCACGCCCGCGCGATCATCGCCACCCCGCGCCGCAATGACCGCTCGCCGCTATCCGCGCTCAAAATGCTCAGTTACCAAGACGCGATTTTTGCCAAACAAGAAGCCACCACAAAAAACGTGGAAGACGCAGTTTTTCTCAACACCAAGGATGAACTCGCCTGTACCAGCGTTGGCAACCTCTTTTGCTGGATGGGGGGCACGCATCTCGTCACCCCGCCGCTCAGCGCAGGCATCCTGCCCGGCATCACCCGTGCAAAAGTTTTAGACTTAGCCCGCACCCTAAATGTGATCGTCCGTGAGGAAGCCATCCCCCAAACCCAGCTTGCAACGATTTCCGGGGCCTTTTCGACCAACTCCCTTGTCGGCCTACAAACCCTGTCAGAACTAGAAGGCCGCCCTCTGCAAAGCCCCCCAGCACAAGCCGCTCTGCAGCAAGCCTACGACGCACTCCTCGCCGCCCAACGCAAGACCCAAAACCCATAAAAAGAAAAAGGCGGAGCCTAAGCTCCGCCTTCAAAACATTCATCTGCATTAAGAGAGGGTTAGTCCCCAACCGCAAAATCGCGACGCGCAGTGACAATGGTAATGATGAACCCTGCAAGCACATCAAACAGCGCAAAGCATGTCAGCAAGAAGAACGTCGTATTGCCAAACGGGGCCAAGACGATGAACTCAATCAAAGCCGCGACAAAAACCAACATGGAAAGACCATGATTGATGATAGACGACGTTGAAGAACTTGTTGCGCGCACAATTTCAAAGAACAACAAAATAAGGCCGCCCAAAAGCAGCAAGTCGCTCGTATGCACGGACCATTCTTCACCCGAAATCAACGTGAAAGACATCACAACAGAAGACAATTCCACTCCTGTCACATACACCAGCACATTGTAGATAATGATAATTACAGCCATCAATGGCACAGAACCAAGCATGATTTCCCCTTACTGTCTGAATGCCCGTTACCGGGCAAAACGAATACGACCAACTCTAGGCCCGCTCAAAACGCACCCCCTGTCCCCATCGGTCTACGACAAAACGTAGCACGAGGTTCTGGCAGAACGACCCAAAAACTTAATCAACGTTAAGATTAGAATGCGGCAGCAGCATGAACCTGTGCTGAATTGGCACAAATGAAGGGTTTATGCCCTAGAGCAGGCATCAGACCCTAATGCGGCACCCCAAACAAAAAGGCGCTGAAAAATCAGCGCCTTTTAGAATTCTATAAGAACGAAGCCCTAGAGGTCGTCTTTTGCTTCCAAGACTTGGCGACCACGATATAGACCAGATTTAAGGTCAACGTGGTGCGGGCGGTGAAGTTCACCGCTTTCTGGGTTTTCGATGTAGGTCGGCTGCTTCAACGCATCAGTAGAGCGACGCATGCCACGCTTAGACCGGGTAACTTTCTTCTTTGGAACAGCCATATTCTTGCTCTCTGTCTAAGGCGGACGCTTGCAGACGGGCGCAAAATGCAGCGCCATCACATAAGCCCGAAACCTGTAGGATTTCAAATTCAGTTCTCAGCAGATTCTTCCCAAAGAAGAACCATCAAGATTGGCGGGCGTTATACAATCAAAGCTGCCCCACGTCCACGGGCAAAATACGGAATCAGTGAAAGAATCGGCTCTCGCGTTGTTTTTTATGCATTTTTCTAGAAAAACCGCGCAATTTGTCCCGAATTTCACCCATTTCATTCCAATTGGCACCCCAAGTCAGGGCGATAAAAAGCCCGTCCCCGCACCGCCCACATCACAGAGGTAGAAACACCCGGCAATTCAGCCGCCACATCACTTGCCGCCGGTTCAACCACCCAGGCCCGAGCGATCGAAAATCCGGGCGGGTCATCTTGTCGGCACGCCTCCAAGGGGCGCTGCGCCACAAACACACAAGTGCATGCCGTTTTCGCCACCGCATTAGCCACAATAAAGGCCGCGTCCACTTTCTCCTCAACGGTTTGATAAATCAGCATCATCGCCACAACCAAAATGGTTGCTGCCACCACAAATTTGAAGTTCACAGCGATCCCCCTTACTCTCCAGTCAAATCACTTCCTAAGATGACCTACGGAGCCTGCCTGTGTCCATGGACCTATCCACAAAAAGAAAAAAGCTGTCGTCAGTTCTCTATTTAGGCATGACTTTAAGCTTAGGGGCTTGGGCAACCGCGTGCGCCCTCACGCCCGCTCACGCTGAATCTGAACCAGCCCCCATCCCCACCCTTGCGCTCACAGCTCTGCCCGCTCAAGCAGCCGACGTGCTGTGGCCCACCCAGACATGGCCACGCGGTGCGACCCCTCTCAAGCTAGAGCAAACCCTCCAAACGGCCCTCGGCCCCACCCCACACGCAGGGCTAGAGAATGTCCGCGCCACGCTTGTCGTGCAAAAAGGCAAGATCATTGCGGAGGCGTATAAACAAGGCTTTAGCGCAACAACACAGTTTCCCTCATGGTCCATGGCCAAAAGTGTCACCCATGCGCTTATGGGCATTCTCGTGCGCGATGGACAATTAGCCCTCAACAAACCCGCCCCCATCGACATTTGGCAGCGGGCGTCAAATGACCTACGCGCCGAGATAACCCTCAATCATCTTTTACGTATGCAAAGCGGTCTTGCTTTTGAGGAAGTCTATGATGACCCGACAAAGTCCCACGCATTGCCCATGCTCTTTGGAATTGGCCGCCTCAATACAGGCGGCTACGCAGCCTCCCTCCCCATCACCTATGCGCCGGGCACCCATTGGTCATATTCCAGCGGCACCAGCAATATTTTGGGGTGGATCATGCGGCGCACCCTGAGCACAGACCGCAACGCGCAAGCCTCTCACGCCTTTATGGAGCAGGCCCTTCTTGCCCCCATTGGCATTCGCAATGCCGTGCCCGAGTTTGACCGCTCTGGCAGCTTCATCGGCTCATCTTACATCCACATGACAGCCCAAGACTGGGCGCGTTTTGGCTTGCTGTATCTGCGTAACGGTGTGTGGGATGGTCAAAAGATACTCCCCGACCAGTGGGTAAACCACGCCCGAACCCTTACCGATGGCTCTGACGGGCAGTATGGCGCTCATTTTTGGCTCAATGCCCTCAACCCCGAAACAGGCAAAGCTGCCCTAAGCGACCGCATCCCAACCGATGCCTTTATGGCGCGGGGCTACGGTGGTCAGGTGACGTTGATCGTCCCAAGTTTAGATATGATTGTGGTGATGTTAGGGGCGACCTACGACGGCTCGCCCGAGCCACTCATCACCTATATGGCAGACGTGATAGCGGCGGCAACGGGCACACCGTAGCCACCTATCATCAAAGCAGACCCTATTTATTCAGGTCCATATCCCGTGGGCGCTGTTTGGTTTGGCTATCTGAGGCAACTTTTGAACGCCCAATAGACCCCGTGGTCAGCATGTCATCATCAGTCAATCCACCCGGTGTGCTCATGGCTTGTTGAAACAGCAAGTCCATGCTCTGGCGGTCATAGGAGCTCAATGTCTGGTCTTCGCCAGCCCGTGCACTCTCATTGCCCATCGCCGCAATGCCCATAACGGCAGAGGCAACCAATCCAGCCATCAAAGGTACGCTTTTTCTGTGTTTCATCATATCTCACCCTGTCGGTTACAGGCCTATGCCCGTCTACCCCTGCTCCCAAGATATATCTACAATTCACACTAATTCGTTAACGATCCGCCAACAAAAAGCCGAGCAGTTTCCTGCCCGGCTTTAGATGCGGTGGTTTAGAGTGTGGAGGGACAAGCCCCTCTAAACCACCGCAATATTGTGCATTTACGCAATGTCCACTTAAGAACCCTGCACAGCGTCAGCTTTACCGACCACTAATGCGTTTCATCGCACCCGGCGTATAACGCTCAATGGAAAGCTCTTGGGCATCATAATTGGTGGTTTCTTCTTGGTTCACCAATCCAGCAATCAAATACCGGCCTGCATTCGGGTCATAAACAACCCCACCAACCGCAGAGCAAAGCGGGAAGTCATAGGCTGTAATCGCCCAACGCTCTTGCGAACGCCACAGCTCTCCACGACCGTCATAAAGAGAGGTCGTAGAAATGCCCCAGCTATCCTCATCCAGCCCCATCACCCGGCGGCTATAAAGGTGGCGCGCGCCCGCTTTCAAATTAGCTTCAATTTGCCAAATCCGGTGCAACTCATAACGCAACAAGTCTTGGTTCGGGTGAAGCGGTTTGATGATGTCATCATACTCAAGGTCTGACCCACCAATTTTATAGCTGTTGTACGGGATGTATTTTTCAAACTTACCGTTGACGCTCCAGTCATACCGATCCGGCGCCCCGTTATACATATCGAAGCTATCGGAGGTAGACAGCCCGTCCGTGTTGGTGCCCGGATTGTCATAAGAAATATTAGGCGCCCGACGAACCCGGCGTGTGCCCGGGCTATATTGCCACGCTTTCCGCACACCTTTGATCTGGTTCAACGTCTCATGCACCAGCGTCACACTGCCTGCCGCACGGGCGGGAGCCGTTGTGTGAATCAAAATATAAACAGAGGTATTATCCAACTCTTCAGTCCGCTGCACACTTGGGTTGGAATACGCAATAATCGTATCCACCGCCGCAACGATAGGCGTGTAATCACCCCCCCGCGTTGGCACAGCATTCACCGTATTTGCAGCAATTTTATAAGCCCGGTAGCGCAGCGAATGGTTCCACACAATTTCCAACGGACTGTTGGGGATAGGGAAAGGACTTGCCAATACAGCGCCCTCAATACCATTCCCATCTGGGGCCAAGGTTCCAATCGTCGCATTGCGCCGCAATTGTTGATATGTCTTGTTTGGCAACGCACACGTGCGACGACTTTTATAGACATTCATCTTGTAGCTCGGATACGTCGACAGCATGCTCTTCTGGCCTTCAGTCAGCTTATCGCTGTGCTCGCCCAAATTCTGCCCCGTAATGGTAAAGAGCACAGGATCGCTTTTGAACGGATCCTTGTAGTGCTGCCCACGTTGATAGCCCAATCCGGCTGGTGGCGCAGACAAGCCGCCTGTCCACGCAGGGATCGTACCATCGGCATTACCTGCTTTTTCAGCCCCCACTGGGGTTAAGTCAGCACCCAAACGCGCGGCAACTGTCTCCGGCACTTGCGCCTGCACGGTGGCCAAGCCAGCCAAGCTGACTCCGACACTTACCGCAAGGCCAGCTGCCAATCGCAGCGCACTGAAAGAATTTTCTGGGGTTGTTTTTAGTTTTTTCATGACCACTCCTCCCGAATAGTAAATTTACATTACCTTATTTCAGCATACTGGCCTTTAAGAAAAATGCTAGAGGAGAAAAATTAAATTTGAGACAGAATACCGCATTAAACTGCCAATTAGCGGAGTGCTTCTACGTATTGTACCATCCCAATACGCTCCGCTTGGCCCGCCGTCAGCAACCAATCACCCATGCCCGGTATCTGATCATAAAGCGCAGGGTCAGCTCCAAGGTCGATCATGGTTTCAATCAACGCCACCGTTCCCCACACACTGCTTCGGAGGGAAAACATCGGATCGGCAGACTCTTGCCGCGCGTAATGCAGCAGAAAAAGAGAATCCGGTGCAGCCGTTCGCCGCACACCTCCTTGGAAAACAACACCGCAAGAACTAAAGCATTTGCCACGCGGCCCGATATAAGTGTGCCCCCCAACAGAGCGAATACGCCGCGCGATCGAAATCGCCGCAGACACATCTCCGCCCACCGAATCCAATTCCACAAATCGCAAACGAGAAGCCGGAAGCGCCTCAACATGGGCCGCAAGCGAAGACGTAATCTCACCCCGAATAACAAACCCTTCCGCCCCACGCCCTAAAGAGGAGGGCGACGCACGTCCCTCAAATGCCTCATCATCCAAGCTAGCAAATAAAAGTCCCGCACTTGGTACCGGTGGTGACCATTGCTTTGCCCAAACCGCCTCGCTCACACTATGCCCCCATAGCCCGAAAGTCAGACCAAAGCCCAACCCCGCCGCCACCGACACCACCGTGCGCCCATCAAGCTTTGAAAAGTTCCATTGCCGCACGACAAAAAGGGGCCTGCAAAAGCACCCCTGAAAAAACGCACACAAAGAAACAAAAAACGGAAACACACGGGCTGCATATTGAGTAAGCACAGCCGTACTGATCTTGAGATAGTCCATAACATCACCTCATGATTAGGCCATGTATAGAGTAGATGCGTCGTCACATCCGCTGATACACGGGGCTGGACACAAGAGAGCTGGAGCAACCAGCCATCCCTTTAACGGATCAAACTTAAAACTAAATCATTAATAACAATATCACAATAGGCGCCAAAAACAGCATCAAGTCCTCAGACAACGGACAGACTTAAAAGCCCGCACAAACCCTAAAAGTGCCTACACGGATAAAAGATCAAACGCATCATAGGCATCAATACCCAAAGCATCGGCCACCGCCTGATAGGTCAATTGCCCCTTATGCACATTCAGCCCTGCCAACAAATAGGGATTTTCCAAAAGTGCCGCCTTATATCCTTTGTCCGCAATCGCTAAGGCAAAAGGTAAGGTCGCATTATTGAGAGCAAATGTTGAGGTCCGCGCAACAGCCCCCGGCATATTAGCCACGCAGTAATGCACAACCTCATCCACTGCATATGTCGGGTCTTCATGGGTTGTCGCTTTCGACGTTTCAAAGCACCCCCCTTGATCAATGGAAATATCCACCAACACAGAACCACGTTTCATGGACGCGACCATCTCTTTGGTCACAAGTTTGGGAGCCGCCGCACCCGGCACCAACACCGCCCCGATCACCAAATCGGCCTCAAGCACATGCTCTTCAATAGAGTCGACAGTGGCAAAAATCGTATTCAACTTCGGGCCAAATTGCATATCAAGTTCATAGAGCCGGTGCAAATTCATATCAATAACCGTGACATGCGCCTCAAGCCCCATCGCCATGCGTGCGGCATTGGTGCCCGCCACCCCGCCCCCCAACACCACAACTTTAGCCGCAGGCACACCGGGCACACCGCCCAACAATTGTCCGCGTCCCCCCTGCTCCATTTCCAAGCAATGTGCCCCGGCCTGAATCGACATCCGGCCCGCCACTTCACTCATGGGCGCAAGCAAAGGCAGTCCCCCGCGTACATCTGTCACCGTTTCATAAGCAATCGCAACACATCCAGAGGCGAGCAAAGCTTCAGCCTGTTGGGGATCAGGAGCCAAATGCAAATAGGTGAAAAGAATTTGCCCCTCCCGCAACATCGCACATTCGCCCAACTGCGGCTCCTTCACTTTCACAATCATATCAGCAGCAGAAAATATCTCGTCCGCACTTTCCACGATGGTCGCACCGGCTTGCACATATTGCGCATCATGCAGACCAATGGCAGAACCCGCGTCTTTTTGCACCACAACTTGGTGTCCATGATGCACAGCTTCGCGCACACTCGCCGGGGTCATCCCCACGCGATATTCATGCACCTTAATTTCCTTTGGGACGCCAATCAGCATTCTCACCTCCTAGTAGGAGTCACATACCCGCGTGTGGTCGCGACTGTTTCTGACCCCCTAAAGCCTAGGCACCCCACCAAATCGCACAAGAGGGGAATTTGCATCCCGCCCACCAAGGGTCTATAATATTAAACAAAAGAGCCGTGAGCCCCCTCCCCAGACAAAGAGAAAAGATCGCAAAATGACAGAATTTAGCGAAGAAAACCGAGATCTAATGGCACGGCACATTTCTGAATTTAATATAATAGACACAGCCCCCTCTCAGGAACAAAAGATCACCCGCCAAGCCGCTGTTGCGCTGATTGTTTTGCCAGACCCAGAGACACCGCACACAGCAAGCCTTTTGCTCACCAGACGGGCAACCACCCTGAACACCCATAAGGGCCAATGGGCTTTGCCAGGAGGGCGTCAAGATGCAGGCGAAACCCTGCAACAAACGGCCATGCGGGAAAGTCATGAGGAAGTGGGGTTGGCGTTACGCGCCGACGAATGTCTGGGACAGCTAGATAGCTATGCAACCCGGTCGGGCTATCGCATCACGCCTTTTGTCTTTTGGCCCAAGCGCACACTCACGCCCGTTGCCAGCCCGCAAGAGGTCGCGTCTCTACACTATATTCCCCTCAGCCAAGCCCACCGAGAAGACCTTGTGACAGTGATGGAAATTGAAGAAAGCCCGCGCCCCGTGTTGCGCATCCACCTCTTAGAGCATCAAATTCATGCACCGACAGCGGCCCTGCTCTACCAGTTTTTAGAAACCGCTGTCAGGGGAAACCAAACCCGGGTCGCCCACTTTGAGCAACCCGTTTGGGCCTGGAAATAATCTCTCTAGAAATACCTCAGCGGAAATAGCCCCTAATGCGCGTGCGCAAAGCCGGTTAAAGAGAGCATCTCTTTGAAATTGAATTTCTTATCCTGTTTCCATGCCAACTCATGGAAGTAGAAAACCACCGTATTGATGGACGGTTCGATCAACGCAACGCCCAGCGCCACACTCACCGAGCCTGTCAGGAAATAAGTAACGGCAAAGCCAACGCAAAAGTGCAGTACCGCAAATGAGAGTGTTTTGAGTAAATCGCGCATGAGAGCCTCAAATGCAAATAAGAATGATTATTAATTCAGCATTATTGAGAATCATTGTCAACTAAAAATCAATCACTGAATCAATCGCGGGCGCCATGAAGGTCGTGTTTTTTCAACCGAAAGTCTCCTGAGCCCACAATCGCCAGCTTTTCAGCCAAATAAGGCATCAAAGGCCCCAATTGATCTGTCAGCACATAAGGCGGGTTCAGAATGGCCAAGCCAGTGCCCGGCAACCCTTCCTCACCCAGTGGTTTCACATAAAGCTCCACCTGCAGCGCCTCACACGCCACGGTCTCATCTAACGCAGCCCAAAAGGCTTCCACTGTTTGGCGGTCCTTAATCGGATACCAAATCAAATAAGTGCCCTGCGCAAACCGCTTAAACGCCTGCACCAGCCCCCGCAAAATTTGTCCAAATTCATCGCGCACCTCAAAAGGAGGGTCGATCAGCACCAGCCCACGCCGTTCACGGGGGGGCAAATGCGCCCGCAATCCCTGATAGGCATCCTGATGAAACATCGCGCTTTGCTTATCGCGCGCAAAGTTATCAGCCAAAACATCATAATCATCTGGATGCAGTTCACACCCAATCAACCGATCATCGTCCCGCAACATTTGCCGCGCCACCCAAGGAGAGCCCGGATAGTGACGCACAGCCCCCGCCTCCCCAATCATGCCTTGGTTCATGCGCCGCACAATATCCAAATAAGGCGCCAAAACTTCAGGGGCATGTGGGTCCGCCAGAATGCGCGCAATCCCATCATGAAACTCACCCGTCCGCTGGGCCTCGTCTTGGCTCAAATCATAAGCCCCAAGGCCCGCGTGCGTATCGAGCACACAAAAGGGTTTTTCTTTACGCTGGAGATAGTCAATACACAGCGCCAAAACAGAATGCTTCAGCACATCTGCAAAATTACCTGCGTGATATATATGACGATAATTCACCCGATGCTCCAAACACGAAAGACTTGAATTGATAACGGGTTGTATCCGACTACCCCGCCCCCTCCAAGCCTTTAAGGTCGCTTAAAACAAAATTGGCGTCACTGGTGGTTTTACCCAACCCAGTAACGCCAAACCTGGCATAGCTTAACCTTCACCTACGCCTCAAAACTTAAGCCTAAGGGTTGCCGTTACCGTCCGCCCCGGCGCTGGGTAAAGCTCCCCACCGAGCGGAGGCACATAAGCAATGTCCGTCAGATTATCGACCGCAAAGCTCAAGGATGCCTTTTCACTAAAGCTATATGATCCGTATAGATCATACTTTGTATAAGCAGGCTGTCTATAGCGTGCCTTATAAAGCCGAATATCTTCGCTGGAGTATCCCAAACGCCCGCCAATAACTAACTTTTTATCAAACAAACGCACGCCTCCATCTACTGAGACTTTTGTTTTGGGCGGCGTCACCAGCACAGATAAAGTATCGGGCTCCATATGCGTGTAGGCCCCACCAATATAGGCAACGCCCATATCATAGCCCGCTTCAAACTCCACACCCCATGTCTTAGAAACGCCCTCAACATTCGTATATCCATCGCCCTCTGTTACAATGGCACCTGTAACAAAGTCACCAATCCCACTTGCAGGGCTTTGATACCCCCCAACTGGGCCCGTGTAGGAATGCGTCACAGGAATGGTCGCCAGAATAATACGGTTTTTGAACGTGCGATCGAAGAAAACACCTTTAAAACGAAGATGGTCCCCAGACGCCCAAAGGTCGTCAGTAACGATATTAGCACCGATTTCCCATGTCCTCGTATGCTCAGGCTTCAGATTCGGGTTTGGATAAAAATTAGCCCCCCCGCCCACATGCGTGCCACCCATAACAGCCTCAGAAAGCGTTGGCGGCCGATACCCTTCCGAATATTTAACGAAGGGTTGCAGCCAATCAAAAGGCTTAATCGAAAGCATCGCCGTCGGCAACAGCCGCCCCCCACTGGATTTAACCTCAACATTTTCATATTGAATATAGGTTGGGCCTGTTACCGGATACGGGTCAGGACCACATACGTCGTCGGCGGGATAAGGAACCCCCGGAAAGATAATAGCCCAAATCTCTGGCGGCAGGGGTGTTCCAGGATTACACACTTCCGCAACGGTGTACCTACTTTCAGTGCCCGTCACAATATTAGCGACACCTTCAAGCTCATAATAATCATACCGCAGGCCCGCAGAAACAGTCAGCCAGTCTTCATGCGCAAAATTTGCCGAGGCAAATCCACTCAAAACATCCCGTCGCCCCACTGGGTTGTAGCCTGAGAACCATCGGTTCTGCAGCTCTTGCTGATCTGCTGGAATGCCACTCCCGCTTGCGTCTTTCAAGAGCGACTGCGAAGTGACATCCGTTTCATCCACAAAGCCCTCAAAGCCGTAATTCAGACTAAGGTTTGCCCATGGCAATTCAAATTCGCTTGTATTATCGAGCGACAGACCGGTAGAATCCATGCCGTATTGCACCGCATAATCACCGTAACTTCTTCCGCCTTGACCCTGCGGGCGGAACTGGTCCCCGTAGGTGCTATTATACCAAACCGTCCCCTTCAAGTTAATCATCGGATCATTAGGGTGCCAATGAATTTTCCCCGTTACGGTATCATTGTCGAATTTATCATTGTTAATGTAATATCCATTCCCATACCAAAAATCACTGGAGAAATGCAACCAACTGGCTTCCAAATCAATGTGATCCGCTGCCTTCGCTTCCACCTTCAAAAGCGTTGAATATGATTTAAGGGACGTATGATCGACACCATCTGCGACATTAACAGTGATATTATCGCGTTCAATCGACCCATTTTCACCAATTTTGTAATCTCCCCGCTTTCGACTGCTCAACACCGCCAAAACAGAAACACGGTCACTCAGCTCTGCTGCAACTGATCCAGAACCGGTGAAATAATACGCATTATCGCCAGAGGTAAGATTCAGTTCACTCCCAAACGTTTCGCCGGGCGCAATAATATCGTCAGCACCAAGAGTACGAAAATTTACCGATCCACCAAGGGATCCCGCACTCCCAACACCTGAGGTGTTAGACTTTTCAATTTCAACCGTCCGCAGCATGGCCGGGTCAACAAAAACATAATCAGTGGTGCCATGAGCCTCCCGCTGAAAATTCTGCCGCGCCCCATCAATCATCGAGGCAACCCGGTTATGATCAATAAGCCCCCGCATACTGACATTCACAGCGGGGTTTTGCGGATTATTCGCTGTGTGCACCCCAGAAACACCTTCAAAAAGATCTGCCGTATTCCGCACAGGCATTCTTTCGAGGGCCTCGCTAGAAATCACGCTCACCGCAGCAGGCTCCTCATAAACCCAATCCGGCGTGCCCATATAGCCCGGCCCAGATGAAGTATCCGGCGCAACAACAACAATCATATCAAGCGACTCAGCGCCCTCAACCGAGCTTTCATGGCCAGGCTTTGAAATGGTCACCGTATGAGATGACGTAAAGCGATAGACAAGCCCAGTTCCCCCTAGCAATCTGTTCAGCGCTTGCTCACGCGTGAAAGACCCCGACAGCCCTCCAGACGTTTTTCCCACCACAAGCTCCGAGGGAAACAACAACTCAACACCCGCTCGGTCCGCAAAATACGTCAAAGACGTTCCCAGCGGCTGAGGGGGGATATCAAATAAAACTCTCTTCGCATTTGCACCCAGCTGCGTTCCATCCTGTTGTGAAGCTTCTGGCGGCTCCACAACAGGCTGAGCACCGGCA
The DNA here is from genome assembly GCA_029209985.1 of Parvibaculaceae bacterium. Lineage (GTDB taxonomy): Bacteria > Pseudomonadota > Alphaproteobacteria > Parvibaculales > Parvibaculaceae > NORP139. Next base: position 42,236 of record JARGNZ010000005.1, on the reverse strand, counting down.
GGCCCGCAAAAGCTTACCCCCAAAACGACCGTTAAAAACAACACACCCATTGTCATGCCGCTTGGAGATCTGCGCCATCTGAATTTTTGGGTTAGTGCCCCACTGTCTGCACCCTTACACATTACTAACTACCTATCCCTGTTTGACTTTAAGAAGACAGGCATAGGTCGGTTCACAATATTTACTGCCTTCACTAACAAGGACGAAATGAACCGCACAATCTTGCAGTAGAAATTAAAAATAAATTTCCATCCCACAAAAAAGAAACAAAACATCACATAAGTGCGCGTCCAAAATCAGTAGATAACAGTGACAAAGGGCATTGCCGCCACACGGACCGGCAGCGTTTCCTCTACGATTTGCAAAACACTAGCCGGCTCTGAGAGATCAAACACTCCCGTCACTTTCAGCAACCGCATATGTGCCCGAGCGATAAAAATTTTACCCGGTAAATAACGTTCAATTTCAAAGACAACGTCACTCAAAGGACGTTGATTAAAAATCAACTTGCCCCGCCTCCATGCTGTCACAAGAGCAGCATCCACCGCCTTCACCTCTAAGGCAGGCATCCGGTGTGCGTAATGCGCCTGTTCATCCGATCCGATTTCAACGCCGCGAGAGTTTACAGTTGATGTCGACACCCCCACACGCCCTTCAATGACCGTAACAGCAACCTGCTCCGCACCAATCGCCACATCAAAAACAGTGCCAATTGCCCGCGCCTGCCCCCCCTCAGCCTCCACAATGAAAGGCCTATGTGCAGCAGGAGAGACTGTGAAATGCGCTTGCCCCTTCAACAAAGTAATGCCGCGACGGGTTGGCGTATAATCGATAGAAATAGCGCTATCCGCATTCAAAAGAACCGTAGAACCATCCTCAAGGGTAAGCTGGCGCTGCTCGCCAATACCAGTCTTATAGTCTGCGGCAAGCTGCGTATTGATGTCTTTATATTGGGTCAAACCCAAACCACCCAGCGCAACAATTCCGCCGCCGAGCAAAGCCCGACGGGTGATCTTTTTACGGGTATCCTCACGCAGTTTCTTACCCGCAAGCCCAACCCCATACCAAATGGCTTCAGCCTCTAGTGCTGCTTTTTCATGCTCAGAGCTTTGAAACCGCCATTGCTCAAAATTAGCAAGATCCTCTGCCGACGCCGCCCCGGAATTGAGCTTCACAAGCCAATCAATTGCCGCATTGCTCAACTCAATATCAACGTTCATTTGATCTTCGTTTGACTTCATACCCAACGATCCCCCTCATACCCAGAGAATTAGAAGGGCCGAAACTTGGCCCGATGCCCTCGATAAAAACACGCACAGTTTCATCCAATCCGCCGGAAATGGTCACGACAATGGCGCAGAGCTTGGGCTAAATATTTAGCGACCATGCTTTCGGAAACACCCAGCTTTTCTGAAATACGGCGATGTGACAGGCCGTCACATCTCTGCAACAGCAGAGCTGCCCGCGCAGGTCTGGGAAGCTCAGCCAAAGCCACAGCCAATTGAAGTAATTGGTCCCGGTCAATCACATAATTTTCAGGCGACGGAGCCGTATCAGCAACAGTCGCCAGCATCTCATCATCACTGATGCACGCTTCTTTATGGCGGCTTTCTTTGCGGATCATATCAATCGCAATATTACCCGCCACGCGCAAAATATAAGCTTGAGGGTCGCGAATAGGTTGCGCCGCCGGGTCCATGAGCGCGAGACGAAACCATGCTTCTTGCAGAGCGTCCTCCGCAAGGTCATGAGACCCTACACGTCTTTTAAGGAAGTCACGAAGAAGAGGCCATTTATGGATATAAGTCCAATACAGGTCTTTCTTACCGTCGGTCGCACGCGTGCCCATGAATAAGTACTTCCAACCAGTTACATCAGAACATTTTAGAACTGCAGTGCAATACCGGTCGGACACGTAGCGCAATACGAAGTTTATGCTAAAGTGGTTTCTCAAAGTCGTCAATATTTGCCACGAGCACTGCAGCGCCCTCCCTCAGAAAGAAAACGAGCGTCACTTCGGTGCAACAATACAAAAGACACCCAAAGGACGGGCGCAAGGGGGCGGCGAGAGCCAAAATGCCTAGAAAATACTCAGGCGCCTGCCCTCAAAAACTGGCCCATCCGTTCGGAAATGAAGCCCATACTTACGAAAATCATACAGGCTTATGTACCGCCCCCATGCCTAAAAAAGGTCATGCATTGCCCCATCTGCACAAAATGCCTGCACCCGTCCATTTCGCTCCAAAAATCCTGCGCCATGCTTTATGCTTCAAAACCTAAATGAAGCCTGTTTCGTCAATAATTCTAAACACTCCATGCGTGTTCTGCTTGCACCATCGTCCAATCGAGGGAAAACTCCTAAAGAGACCCCGATCATAAGTGGTGAATGGGAGGGGCATTGGGGGATAACTTTCAGATCGGAGACTTAGATATGCGTAAAAGCAAAAGAGGGATGGGCGGATTGCTCGATGCCCTATCACGTCGTCAATTTGTTCAAGGGGCAGCAGCGGTTGGCATCAGCGTAACCGCCATGCCAAGCCTGGCATCCGCAGAAGAAGAGGCAAAACTAAACCTCTACAACTGGGACACCTATATTGGGGAAACCACCCTCGAAGATTTCAAAGCAGCTACCGGCATTGAAGTCAAAATGGATCTGTTCGCCGACAATGATGAGCTGTTCGCCAAATTGCGCGAAGGCAATCCCGGCTACGACATCATCGTGCCATCCAACGACTACGTCGCACGCATGATTGCAGCCGATATGTTGGAAGAAATCGATCACGCCAAAGTGCCAAACATCAAAAACCTCTATCCACGGTTTATGAACCCAGCCTTTGACCCTGAGCGTAAATTCTCCCTGCCTTACATGTGGGGCACCATCGGCATTGGCTACCGCAAGTCGAAAGTAAAAGAAGTCCCAACCAGCTGGGATGTTCTATACGATTCAGACATGTACAAAGGCAAAATTGCATTGATGGCTGAATGCAACACGCTGCTACAAATCGCGATGAAATATCTCGGTTATTCCGTCAATGACGCCAGCGACGAAGCCCTTGCAGCGGCAACCGCTTTGCTCATCAAGCAAAAGCCAAACATCAAGTCTTTCCACGACGATAACGGCCAAGACCTTTTGGCCTCCGGCGAAGTGGATATCGTGATGGAATGGAACGGCGACATTGCACAGCTGATGTCTGAAGATGACGACATTGGTTATGTTGTACCTAAAGAAGGAAGCCTTGTTTGGGAGGATACGCTTGCCATTCCAAAAGGGGCCCCACATCCAGAAAATGCGCACGCATTCATCAACTTCATTCACGACCCAAAAGTGAACGTGCCGCTGGCTGAATTCATCGAATATGCAACACCAAACAAAGTTGCCGCCGAAACAGCTGAGGAAGGCTATCGCACCAACCCCGCGATTTTCCCGCCTGAAGCAGATTTGGCGAATACAGAAGCTTCAAACTATCTAGGCGAAGAAGATACCGCCAAGAAAGAAGAAGCCTGCACCCGCATCTTTGCAGCATAACAAAAGCCAAAGGCGGGTAACATATGTTACCCGCCTTTTTTAGGCCCACACTTTAGGCCTGCACGACCACGCACCGATATCATTCTCAATGGACAGGAACACTATGGACAGTTGGCGCCATCATCGTTCTGCATTCTGGGCTGCCTTTACCGCACCAACATTTTGGCTTGTGGTGTTCTTTCTCATTCCCCTCTCTCTCCTGTGGCTCTTTAGCTTTGGGGAGAAAGAAGGCATCACCGGCATCAACATCTCGTGGACATTAAAACAATACAGCCGCGCCCTTGATCCGCTGTACCTTGGCATCTTCGCCAAATCTCTTTGGATGGCCTTTCTCACCACCCTGATCTGTCTCATCGTCGCCTTTCCCGTGGCCATTGCCATTGTTTTTGCTCCGCCCAAAGCTCGCCTTTGGCTTCTCCTCCTCATCATCCTCCCCTTCTGGACCAACCTGCTGATCCGCACCTATGCGTTGATCGCAGTTCTGCGTACCCGAGGCCAAGTCAACTTTGGTCTGGAATGGTTATGGGACCATGCAAACAGCTTCCTCACCCTCATCGGGTTGGGCTCTTACAATTTATTAGGTGCAGATTTTGAACCTCTGGGGATGCTCTATAACAACACCGCCGTCCTCATCGGCCTCGTCTACGTCCACCTACCCTTCATGGTGCTGCCCCTATATGCAGCGTTAGACCGCCTTGACCGCTCTTACATGGAAGCAAGTTTTGATCTCGGGGCAGGCCACGTGCGGACCTTCCGCTCCATCATCATTCCCTTAGCCTTGCCCGGCATCGCCTCAGGCATCATCATCACCTTTATTCCGGCCATGGGGTCATACCTCACCCCAGACCTTTTAGGCGGCACAGATAGTCAAATGATCGCCAACGTTATTGAGCGCCAGTTTAAGTCTGCCAATGATTGGCCATTTGGGGCCGCGTTGAGCTTCATCCTCATGTACGTCACTTTCTTCGGATTGGCCTTACGCGCTGTCCTTGCTAAACGTGAAGGCCGAGGAGGGAAAATCACATGAGTTGGATGAAAAACCCGTTCAAACGCAACACCCCAACCAATCCAGCAGGCCCGCTAGATTATTACCGCAAACTTTGGTTGCGCTTAACGGTCCTTGGCACGCTTTTCTTTCTCTACGCCCCAATCGCTAACTTGATCGCGTTCAGCTTCAACGACAGCCGACGCAACATTGTATGGCGCGGCTTCACGTGGAAGTACTATGAAAAGGCATGGGCCAACGATAGCCTCATGATTGCATTTGGTAATTCGCTTACCATCGCGCTCATCACCACCATTTTTGCCGTTATTCTGGGGGCGCTCTCGGCCTACGTCATGTGGCGCTTTAAGTTTCCTTTCAAAGCGGCCTATGAAGGCGGCATGGCACTGCCCATCGTCATTCCCGAAATATGTATGGGTGTTGCCATGATGGCTTTCTTTGCCCGCGTGAACTGGCCAACAGACCTTACCTATCCGTTCAACCTGTCGGCCATCACCATCGCCCACATCGCCTTTTCGTTTCCATTTGCCGCCATTGTCATTCGCGCGCGCCTAGAAACATTTAATACCGAACTCAGCGAAAGCGCCCAAGATTTAGGGGCCTCAGAGTTTCAGGTCTTCAAAGACATCATCGTTCCCCACATGAAGCCGGGGTTGATTGCAGGCGCCCTGCTCAGCTTTACGCTTTCCCTCGATGATTTTGTCATCACCTTCTTTACTTCCGGGCCGAACACCCTGACATTCCCTGTGAAAATTTATTCTATGGTGCGTTTCTCCGTCACACCGGAAGTAAACGCCGCCTCAACGGTTCTTATTGGCCTCACACTCATCCTCACCGCGCTAGCCCTTAGGCTTCAGAACCGGGACAAGGAGCTTCCGATCGTATGACCTCTCAAACGCCATCAGAGCCCATCATCAAAATTGACCAAGTCAGCAAAACCTATCCAGGCAATGTTCAAGCCGTCAAAAATGTCTCCCTAGAAGTACAACAAGGAGAGTTCTTTGCCCTCCTAGGCCCTTCCGGCTGCGGCAAGACCACTTTACTGCGCATGTTAGCTGGCTTTGAAATCCCCAACGAAGGCATCATCACCATTGATGGGGACGACATGGCAGACGTGCAGCCCAATGCCCGCTGCGTCAACATGGTGTTTCAATCCTACGCAGTGTTTCCGCATATGACCGTCGCAGACAATGTGGGCTACGGCCTCAAAGTCGACGGCATCAAAAAGAAAGAAATTCAAGAGCGCGTCAAAGAAGCCTTAGAGTTGGTTCAGCTTGGCCATTTAGGCACCCGTATGCCCGACGAACTCTCAGGCGGTCAACGTCAACGGGTTGCCCTTGCCCGCGCCCTCGTAAAACGCCCGAAAGTTTTATTGCTCGACGAGCCCCTATCCGCCCTCGATGCAAAATTACGCGAAGCCATGCAAATGGAGCTGGTCCGGCTACAAAAAACTGTTGGCATTACCTTTGTCATTGTTACCCACGACCAAGCAGAAGCACTCTCTATGGCCAATCGCATCGCGGTTATGGAAGGCGGCACTGTACGCCAAATTGCAAGCCCAGAAGAACTCTATGAAGACCCAAACAGCCGCTTCGTCGCTGACTTCATTGGGCAAATCAATCTTTTCGACGGCACCGCAGCGCCCTGCCCAACAAAAGAAAAAGTGCTCGCCACAGTTGCCCCCTTCGGCACGATGGAAATTTGGGGAGAAACGCTTGGGCCTGTTTCCCTCGCCATTCGCCCAGAAAAGGTCAACATCGACCTTGAGAAACCAACCACACCAGATCATTTAGTCGCTCAAGGCACCGTAACCGACATCGCCTACTACGGCGGCTTTTCAAATGTCTTCGTAGACGTTGCCGGCACACGCATCATGGCCGAAGTGTCCAACGACACCCGCATCCGCGCCTCAACCTTTGAGCATGGCACAAAAGTATGGATCAGCTTCAACGCAGATGACGCCCTGGCGCTCGGAGACTGAGCCGACGCATAAACTAAAAAGGCCCCACCAATTTGGCGGGGCCTTTTCATGAAATCATCGAGATCTTTAAGCTTCTGAGCGTCCGATATTTGCCAGATACTCAACACGCAAATCGCGCTTCACAATCTTGCCGTTCGCATTACGCGGCAAAGGCTCATGGCGGAATTCAATATTGATGGGCACCTTAAAGCCAGCGAGTGTCACACCCACATGCGCCTGCAAGGCTTCTTCCGTCAGTGTTGACCCCTCGACCACTTGCACAACCGCGCCGACTTCCTCACCCAAAATCTTGTGTGGAATGCCAACGACAGCGGCATCCATCACGTCTTCATGGCTGTAAAGTGCATCTTCCACTTCAACGCAATAAACGTTTTCACCGCCACGGATGAGCATGTCTTTCGCCCGGTCCAAAATGTAGAGGAAACCTTCCTCATCCACTTTCACCAAATCACCTGTACGGAACCAACCACCGCCGAAGGCTTCTTCAGTTGCTTCTGGTTTGTTCCAATAGCCTTTAACAACATTGGGACCACGTACCCAAAGTTCGCCAATTTCACCAGCAGGCAAATCTTGGCCGTCAGAACCGACAACCCGCACGTCGGTCACAGCCGTCGGCACGCCCGCGCTGTTAGGACGATTAACATAGTCTTCCGCAGAGTTCTGGCTGATCGCCGCAGACGTTTCCGTCAGGCCGTACCCATTGGCAGAGGACACATCAGGAAACTCTTCTTTAATCCGAGCCACAAGCTCCGGCGCACTTGGCGCGCCGCCGTAACCAATGCTTTCCACAGAAGAAAGATCAAACTCTTTGAACCGTGGATGCTCAAGCACTTGCCAAACCATGGCTGGCACACCGCCAAAGCTTGCAAGCTTTTCATCTTGAATAAGCTCCATCGCCCGCAGCGCGTCCCACTTATGCATGATCACCAATTTGTTGCCTTGAAGGGTCGTGCCCATCAAAATCGCATGGCAACCAGTCGCATGGAACAATGGCACAGACAGAAGCATACCTGTTTTAGGCGCATCTGGATCAGGCGGTGTTGGCATTTCACCTCGGCGCATCATCGCGCGCGCACCAATAGACATCAAACCCAGCACATTGCTCAAAATATTGCGGTGTGTCCCCAGCGCGCCCTTAGGCTTACCCGTTGTACCCGATGTATAGAAAATCGTGGCATCATCATCTGCCTCAATGTCACACTCAGGCACATCAATGTCCGGCAACTCGCTATAAGTCCCCGGTGCCGCCACCAAGTTTTCCCAACGTACCAAATGCGGAGAAAGGTCTTCATTGCCGCGCACCACAACCATGTGCTCAATGGTTGTCAGGTTATCCGCGTGCTCAGCCAAGCTGATCGCCCGAGCCGTATCAATAAAAGCCAAACGACAGCCACTATCATTCAAACCATATTCGAGTTCAGCACCTGTCCACCAAGCATTCAACGGCACAAGGATCGCGCCAACGCATGTCGCCGCCCAAAAAACAATCGGCCACTCAGGGTAGTTCCGCATCACCAAACCAATGCGGTCGCCTTTTTTAATGCCATATGTTGTCACCAACTCATGCGCCAATTTAGCAATGGCCTTATGCTGGTCTGTATAGGTAATCCGTTCGCCTTCATAGACAACCGCAACATGGTCGCCATGCCCACGGCTAATCTCTAGCAAAGCCCGCAAAGAAGACGGAGCTTCTTTCCAAACCCGCATCTTCGTGCCGCGAATAACCATCTCTTCTGTTTCGAGTGGGGTGCCAGGGGCCGTAATAAAGGCATCGGCATCAGCCATAGACATTACAGGCCATTCTAGCCCAGACGCAGTTTCACTCATGAAGCACTCCCTCGTATCGATTCTTGTAATTGCGCCTAAAGCGCGTTTTGCCGGATTACACATCGAAACGCGACAAACGCCAAGCGATTACCGTGTGTTTTCTTGGCATTTTCAACTTTTTTTGGTGTTTTACGAAGAGGACAGCCCACAAAAGGGCAAACGCCCCCTCTGAACCTATCTTCAGTCTCCCCCCGGCTTCACTCTCAGCCGGTCTTCAATCCCAAGGCTCTCCCGGACCATAAATTTCCATAGCCTCAGCCACAGCCGCTTCATAGGCTTTCTCAGAAACATAAGGACCGAATTTAGGATAGTCAGCAGGGTCAGCAGGCACAATTTTACCGCCCGATTTTGGCAACACTTGCAAAAACTCGCCCTTGCGCCCAATCAGCGGAATGGGTTCTTTCTTGCGGGAATAAATCCGCCGCATCGTCGCCGACTGCTCCATGAAAGCAAGCTTTTCGCCTTCATCCGCAAAAATCAACATTTCATAAGCAGCGGTAAATTGTTTGGCGTATTTCTTTTCCACAATATGCAAGTTGGACATCACCCAACAGCGGTCTGCAAACCCCCAATAGAAAGCCAAGCCGACAACATCGCCTTGCTTTGTCATATAGGGAAAAAATGGAAAAGACCGACACGCCATCAATCGATTGTCACGTTCACAATGACGCGCGCCCTTACACACGATGGCGCGACATGTCTCTTCAATCTCGCGCACTTCTTCCATGGCTTGCGGGTCATCAACAGGTCTGTGACGGCTCCACATATCGGTGCGCTTTTTCATCACCTTCCACTCAGGCGGCGAGGCGGCTGGAATCGCGTGTCCATGATCGCAGCAAACAGGTTCCCCACCGTTCAGCGGGGCACAAAATCGACCACAATCGAATGTCTTAGAAATGTCTGCCGTGAAGTCTTTATAGATCTTCTCGTAGTGTTTTTTCTTCGCGCCCATGTAGCCAGTCCAGTCGCCAAATATCAATCATCCAGTCTCGGTCAGTTAACTCCAAGACAATCTACTCACGCCACTCACGCCGCTCACGCTGCTCACGAAAGTACTCATCAACCGGTAGCAGCGTTTTATGTCTTTCGCAATACTCGCGCCTGAAAAGAAAATAGGAAACAGTACGAAGTCACTGCGCCTCAGCTCAACTTACCAGCCGTGCGCATCTCATCGGCTTTTTGGCGCCATGCAATCAGGCGGTGCGTCAGGCCAAGCCCTTCAAAGTAGGGAACATTAACCCCCTCATTGAGCATCGCCGCAATCTCTTGGCTAGAGCCTGTCTTCACCGCACGCGGTGTGGCCAAAAACTGTGCCGCATGAAGCACCCCGCTGGCACTCAAGGTCTTGCCCTGTAGAAGCTGAGGTTCATGATGAAAAGCCACGGCCTCCACAATTGGCGTTGAGAATCCCCACAGCCCCAACAAGTACGCGCCAATTTCAGCGTGTGAGGCCCCATAAGCCATCCGCTCAGCCTCAATGATGCTCACCCCTTCATCGTCGATCAGCTTCAACGTCTCCAAATATTGCCCCCCATATTCAGAGAGCAATAACAACATTCCAAGATGGGCCATCAGGCCAGAACACTCAGCTTGCGCCACAACATCGCTCGGCAAATTCTCCATGCGTGCAATAGCGCCACACAATTGGCCAATGCCTAAGCTGTTTTGCCCCAGCCGCGCGATATTGGCCTGCACCTCAGCGGTACCCTCAAACAGCTCAAACACTCCCGCAAGCAAAGCCACACGGCGCACCACGTCAAAGCCCAACACTTGCACCGCATGCGCCGCATTGGTCACAGGCGTTGGCAAAGAAAACATGGCAGAGTTGGTGAGCTTGAGAAGTTGTGCCGACATCGCCATTTCCTGCGACACCAGTTCCCCCACTTCCTTCGCACTCGCATCGTCGCGGTCCAACATGTCGATCAGGTTATAATAAGCATCAGACGGGCTAGGGAGCGTTTCAACACCGCTCACCAATGTGCGCAATTTGGGACGGTCCAACGTCGCCTGCATCCGCAACAGTCGATCGAGGCAATCTGTAATGGAATCAATATCAGAGCCGTCAATAACTTGGTGCACAGGCCCCACAACAGACATCACTTGATCTTTAAGGTCGCTGCCGCCCATCAAAATACGGCTTGCCCGGGGCTGCAGGGTGCGGACCCGCTCCAACAAGCGCACCCCCCCCATGCCAGAAATTGTGCTTCGGCTCACAACCACATCAATTGGCTTGTCTTCAAGCACCATCAGCGCATCCTCAGCGCCGGGCGCAAAGATCATGCCCCACGCATCGGCTTGCGGCATCAACTGCTGACGCAGTCGATCCAGCACCGTTAGGTCCTCATCCACAAATACAACGTGCGGTTTCACGCGAAGGGTCCCGTCTTTAAGCGATTAGAAGCGGGTGCCAAAGTACCCAAGCTCTTCTCATTCAATTGAATAAGGGGCTTATTCTAGCCAACATGTCTTAACGCCAAGTAATGAAGTCCCTTATTTAAGCCATTACATGAACTAAATCACTCACTGCATGATGAAAATACCACGTCAGCATTTGCGCTCCCTATAAAGTTATAATATAACAGCCCTCCCTCAGCTTTGGATGTCAAATGCCCCACATGTTCCCCCTAAAAGTATTCGCCAATCTCGCCTCGTTGACCGTTGCCCTCGCTCTTTTTGTCCTCCTCACAAAGACAGCCCACGCAACCTCCCAGCCCTCCTCCCCGCACCTAAAGGTGATGGCATCTATTGCGCCGGTCTATGGCTTGGCCGCATCTGTGATGCAGGGCGCAGGCACCCCCCGCCTTTTGGTACGCCCCAACCAATCGCCCCACGATTACGTCATGCGCCCGTCTGATGCCCGCCACCTCAGTGAAGCCCAAGTGGTGTTTTGGATTGGCGAAGAACTCGAAGCCTTTTTAGAACGCCCCCTTAAAAACATCGCCTCACAAGCCGTTCATGTCCGCTTACTTGACACCCCCGGCCTCACGGTACTACCAGCCCAAGACCACCACGACCATCAAGCAGATCAAATCGACATTGCCGAGCACATAGAGGCCATCGATCCCCATATTTGGCTGGATGCAGATAACGCCATCGCGATCACCCGCACAATGGCCGAGACGTTTTCAGCCCTCGATCCATCCAGAGCCGCCCTATATACGCAGAACGCTCAAAACCTCATCGAGAAGTTGGTAAAAGTAGACACGCGCCTATCCAAACAATTGGCCCCCCTCCACAACCGCCCCTACTTCACATTCCACAGCGCCTATCAATATTTTGAGCATCGCTACGGACTGCACGCCCAAGACATTGTCAACTTACGCCCAGACCTCAGCATCGGCCCAAAAGCCTTGGCCACCTTGCGCGCAAAAGCCCTTGCCCTGCCAAAATTCTGCGTCTTCTTAGAACCTGAGTTTGATCAGCAAACCACGCGTAAATATTTTGTCGGCACACCCGCCATATTTGACCAATTAGACCCCCTCGGCGCAAACCTCGAAGGGGCTGAAAACTTCTTCCCAGATTTGTTGGAAAAGATGGGCGCCTCCATGCAAGACTGCTTATCACCGCTTGCGGCCACGTCCCCCCGCTCCTAAGGGCGGGCGTGCCCAAGGTGATAGGTATGCGCGCGCAGGCGGTCCATCATCTCCTGCGGTGCCCCCCAGGTTGCGAGTTCCTCATAAGGCAGCAAGTGGCCCACCTGCACCCCAAGCCGTGTCCCCATCCGCTCTTTCACCTCTCGAAACAACAACGACAAGCGCAGCGCCTCATGTAAATGGCTTGCCCATTGAAACAACGCGCTATTCTGACCCTCAAAATAAAACGGCACCACTGGTGCCTGCGCCCGGTGCACTAATTGAGCAGTAAACGTGCCCCATCGTTGGTCTTGTGCCCAAGCAGAAAACAATGAGGGGGTCGTGGAAACAGCCCCCGCTGGGAACACAACAACAGCACCCCCCTGCGCCAAAAATCGCCGGGCTTCTTGGCGAGAACGTACATTTGTCCGCAAAGCCTCTTTGCTCGCAGAAAAATCAATCGGCAAGAGGCAGCGCTGCATTTCTTCTGCTTTCCACAAAACAGAATTAGCTAAGACACGGAAGTCAGGGCGTATTTTGGAAATAAGGTGACACATCACAATGCCGTCCAACACACCGTAAGGATGGTTAGCCACCAACACCACAGGCCCCTCCTGAGGAATGACCTTCAACGCCGCCGGATCAAGGCTAAGCTGCAAACCTAACGTACGCACGGCCGCATCAAAAAACTCAGGGCGCGGCGCAGGGTGAGATCGATACTCTGTATAAAGCCGTTCCAAATAACGCCGCCCCGTCAACACCTCAACACTGCGAATAAGCATCTGGCGCACCACACCATCATCCTGAGACGCATACGTAAAAATTGTTTTTTCCATAACGCACTCTAATAAGTCATCTAGCGCACAGAATTATGTCATTTCGCCCCCGACCGTCTACAGAAACAACTTCCACACACACAGAAAACACACGATCCGTCTAAATTCGTCCGTTCAAAGAAAAAGAAAGGACATATCATTTTTCAAAAATACCCAGAGATAGAGCCATAAATCATCAACCCCACCAGATGCCCAATCAAGTACAACAAAACCTGACAAACGCGCTCAGCTTGCATTCATCTTAAATAGACTGAAATGCGTAGACCGCTCGACACCCCCCCTTCGAGCAGCAGAGGAGAACGCAGATGTTCATAGACACCACGAAGAAGTTTAGTGTCGCTGTTTTAGTCGCCAGCCTTACCTTCAATCCGATGGTGATCTCAGCGGCAAATGCGAAACACAATTCCCCCAACCCCAATGCCAACAATTCGCAAAGCCAACAGGGCAAAGCGCAGCAAAATCATAAAGCCCAAAAACAGCAGAAAAAGCACAACGCCAAACAAAAGGCCAAAAGAAACAATGCTGCTCCTAAAAAGAAGGCAGTGAACAATAAAAAGCAAAACAAGGCCCAGAAAAATAAAGGCCCCAAAAACCTGAAAGCGCACAACCGCACCAAAACGTGGAACAATAAAAACGTCCGCAAGAACAATGGCAAAAACAACGCCAAAAACCATGTCACCAACAAGAACCACAAATCCAAGAATTGGAAAAATGGCAAAGGTTGGAAAAATAACGCGACTAAGCCCAACAATGCCAAAAAGCACAACACAAAAAAGCACGCCGCCAATGCCAAAGGCCAAAACAAAAACGGTTGGAAAAA
>JARGNZ010000005.1:0-28571 GCA_029209985.1 Parvibaculaceae bacterium | reverse complement strand
AACGGTTGGAAGAACAATAACGGCTGGAAAAATAACAATGGCTGGAAGAACAATGCCGCCAAGAACCACAAGGTAAAAAATACGCGGCAAGCCAATAACAATTGGCACAACCGTGGGAACAAGCACTATCGCGGTGCCCATGCCAAGCGCGTGCCTCATTACAAAAACTATACCCGGCACCACCGCAATAGCTCATTCCGCGTACGCCATTACAACCCGCGTCACTACAGCCACGTGCCCAACAATCGGTTACGTCACTACCGCAACCACGTTATTCACCGTCCATACGGCCACTGGTATTCAGGCTATGGCTACCACAACCGTGACAATGACGCGTGGAAATGGCTCGCGTTCACAGCAATCGCCTTCGCTCTCTTGGATGCTTTGAGCGAAACCCAACAGCGAGCCCATGAACAAGCCCAAATCGTTGCAACCACCGCGCCCATCGGCGAAACCGTCTACTGGAGCGAAGGTAGTGCATCAGGGGCCGTAACATCTATTCGCGATGGCCGCAGTTCACAAGGCCGCTACTGCCGCGAGTTTGAACAAACCATCTATATTGATGGCCGCAGCGAAGCTGCTTACGGAACCGCATGTCAGAGCAATGATGGCAGCTGGCAGATTGTGTCAAACGACTAAGTGCACAAACATCACCACAAATAAAAGGGGACGCCATGGCGTCCCCTTTTCAATTCATAAACCGTAAAAGTTAGCCCTCTATCTCTTCGCGTAAGGCTTCAAGTTCCAACCATCTTTCTTCAGACGTTGCCAACTCCTCTTGGGCTTTACCCAACCCCTTCATGGTCTTTTCAAACCCATCCGGGTCTTTGGTAAAAAACGAGGCATCCGCCAGCTTGGCCTCAAAGGCTGCAATGGCTTGTTCCAACTTTTCCATTTCACCCGGCAGCACTTCCAACGCATGTTTGTCTTTATAAGACATCTTACGGGCGCGCCCCGTGCTGTGCTTCTTCTTAATCTCTGCCCCAGCGATCCCCGTACCCGAGCCGCTGGTATTTTCTTCAGCCTCATCCGCAAGCAATGGATTGGCTTTGCGCTGGGTCAACATATCGCTGTAACCGCCCGCATATTCACCCCAGTGCCCATCGCCTTCTGCAACAATCACCGAGCTTGAAACTCGGTCAAGAAAGTCACGGTCATGGCTCACCAGCAAAACAGTGCCTGCATAATCGGCCAGCATTTCTTGCAACAGATCCAAGGTTTCCAAATCCAAATCATTGGTTGGCTCATCAAGCACCAAAAGATTGGAAGGACGCGCCAAAGCCCGTGCCAGCATCAACCGGCCCCGTTCCCCGCCCGACAAAACCGTCACCGGGGTACGCGCTTGCTCTGGCAAAAACAAAAAGTCTTTCATGTAGCTCACCACATGCTTTTGTTGGCCCGCCACTTCAACAAAGTCTCCGGCCCCATTGGTCAGCGCATCCGCCACAGTCCAATCAGGTTTCAGCATGTCCCGGCGCTGGTCCAAGGTCACCATTTCAAGCTGAGTACCCAGCTTAACGGTGCCGCTATCTGGTGCCAAAGCGCCCGTCAGCATGTTCAGCAACGTGGTTTTACCCGCTCCGTTCTGCCCAATAATACCAACCCGGTCGCCGCGCAAAATACGGGTGGAGAAGTCACGCACAATAGAGCGCCCGTCATAGCTCTTTGAAATGTCTTCTGCTTCCATCACCTTGCGGCCAGAATTACCCGCCTCAGTGACCTGCATCTTGACCGTGCCCAGTTGCTTGCGTTGATTTTTCTTTTCATCCCGCATCGCATGGAGTTTACGGAGCCGCCCTTGGTTCCGCTTGCGCCGCGCAGTCACCCCGTATGTGATCCAATGGGCTTCAGCGACCAATTTACGGTCCAGCTTATGGCGATCGGCCTCTTCTTTTGCCAACACTTCATCGCGCCACTCTTCAAAATGAGCAAAGCCCCGATCAATCCGGCGGGCCACCCCTCGGTCAATCCATACGGTTTGACGCGAAAGCGTTTCCAAAAACCGGCGGTCATGGCTAATCAAGACAAACGCGGTTCGCAACCCTTTGAGAATTTTCTCTAGCCACTCAATAGCCGGCAAATCCAAATGGTTGGTTGGCTCGTCTAACAACAAAATATCTGGCTCTGGTGCCAGCGCATGAGCAATCGCTGCCCGGCGCGCCTCCCCACCCGATAAATTCATCGTATCTTCTGTGCCCGTCAGTCCCACTTGCTCCAGCAAATAGGTCGCCCGGTAAGGGTCATCCCCCGGTGCCAAGCCCGCTTCCACATAGGCCAAAACACTATCATACCCCGATAAATCAGGCTCTTGCGGCAAATAACGAATGGTCGTGCCCGGCTGAATAAACCGCTCGCCGCTCTCTGGCGTAATCACCCCAGCGGCAATTTTCAGCAGCGTCGATTTACCAGACCCATTGCGGCCCACAAGACAAATGCGGTCGCCCTGCGACACAGCCAATTCAGCCCCTTCAATCAAAGGAGTGCTGCCGAACGTCAGATGAATATCTTTAAGGTGTAATAATGGAGGGCTCATACCAGCGGTTTACGCGGGCCAAGCCCCAAGAGCAAGGGCGAAAGAGGGTCAGAGTTAAAAAGTACACCCAAGACGAACGTGCAAAGAACCGCTCATCCCCACACGGTCCCCTTTTCAGGCAGCAAACACCATCAAAAAAGCCCCCTTCACAGCGCAAAGGGGGCTTTGTTTCGGCTCCAACCCACCACACGCGGGTGGCCAGCGTCCTTTATTCCGTCGCGGGCACCAACCGCAAAATGCGGCCATCTTCCCCGTCAGTCAAAACATAGAGTGAACCATCTGGTGCCACACGCACATCACGCACCCGCTCACCCACTTCACTCAAAAGCACTTCTTCACCAATCACCTTACCGTCTTCCATGTCAATCCGGCGCAAATCTCCCGGCACAAGCCCGCCGACAAAAAAATCTCCCCGCCACTCAGGAAAAAGCGACGCTTCATAGAGCGCAAACCCTGAAGGGGCAATCGACGGCACCCAATATTTAAGCGGTTGAACCGTGCCTTCATATTCTTGATACGGTGAAATAGCGGCGCCAGAATAATCAATCCCGTAGGTTGCAATCGGCCATCCATAATTTTTGCCCGCTTCGATCAGGTTAATCTCATCGCCCCCTTGCGGGCCGTGCTCATGCATGAAAACTTGGCCGTTCTCAGCAACCAGCAAACCTTGCGGGCTACGGTGTCCATAGCTCCAAGTCATCGGATTTTTGCTGTCATCCCTCACAAAGGGATTGTCCGCTGGCACAGATCCATCGTCATCAAGCCGCACGATTGCGCCTAATAAATTGGATAAGTTCTGCGCTTCTTCTCGGTAATCAAAACCATCCCCAAGGGTCAGGAACAAATGATTGTCCTGATCAAACGCCATCCGCCCCCCATAGTGCACCGGCGTATCTTTTTTGTGCTCAATGTCGAAAATCAATTCAACGTCTTGCAACGCCGTGCCATCAAAGCGCCCCCGCACAACCCGCGTACCATTTGCCTCAGGTGTTCCGGCAGCAAAAGAAAGATAGAGCAATTGATTGTCTGCAAAATCAGGGTGCAAGACCACATCAAACAAGCCGCCTTGGCTTTCAAAAAACACCTCCGGCACGCCCGCAATGGGTTCCTCCACCAGAACGCCATCCTTAATCAAGCGCAATTGGCCGTTCAGCTGCGTCACTAACAAGGAGCCATCTGGCAGGAAGGCAAGACCCCACGGATAATCAACTTCCGTTTCAATCACTTCAATCTGATAGGCAGGAGCCTTAGCAACCTCTGAAGCTTCAGAAATCTCAGTAGCCTCAACAGTCTCAGAAGCAGCAGAAACCGCAGATGTCGCACCCACCAGCCCCACCCAGAATGCACCAGCACTCAGCAGGCTACCGGCCGCAACCCGCTTCAATGTTAGACCAAATCTCGCCATATGCATTCTCCTCATATCCATCTTCAAAAGATCCCTTTGAAGATTTCATTTCCGCGCCCAGCCCCTCACAGCTTAAATTAAGCCTCAAGTGCTATCTTGTTCTTATATGAAACAGAGCTTACCTTAGAAGATCAGAATTCAAGAATAGAAATCAAGAGGGAAGAGATATGAAAAAATTTGGCATCCGTCTCAGCGCATTTGTTGTGGCTCTTCTTTCATTGGTCATCTTAGGCAGCTTCTTCCACACTCAATTTGTTTTGAGTGCCCTACCTGTCCCAACCCCAGTTTCTTTCAGCGATAATATGTCCACAACTCTGTCAGACATTCTCGGCTTGGCTCCCCTCTACGGAGCCATCATGGGCGCTGGCTTGTTGATCGCCTTCCTCATCGCCATCTATGTAACCAAACTCGCCCCCTCATTGCGCTGGCTCGTCTACATGGTCGCAGGTTTCGTTGCCGTCATTGCCGCCTTACTCATCATGAAGGCCGTCTTTGGCCTCATGCCCATTGCCGGCGCGCGCTCAATGGCAGGCCTTCTCATGCAAGGGGTTGCGGGGGCAGTCGCAGGCTATGTCTTCACACGCATCAACCCAGCCCCCTCAGCACACACCGCCTAACATCTACCCACGCGCCGGGTCCTCAACCAATTCCTGCGCCCGGCGGCGCACAGCCTCCACAAAACGCCGCACCAAGGCGCTTTGTGTTTTGCCCTTCAAAAAATGAATGCCGTCGTTCGTCGCTGACACCCTATTAAGGCTGCGAAAGCTCACACCGCCATAAGCTTTGGCCTGCCGCGCCAATGAAATCGGCACAACAGAAACAGCAATCCCAGCCCGCACCAAATCCATACAAGCCGCCGTAGTTTCCACTCGATAAGCCGGAAATTGGCCGGTTTTCAACGCCTGCGCAAGCGGAGGCGCCAATAACGTGGCCGCCGCTGGTGAGGGGGTAGGCAGCGCCCAAGGCACTGCCGCCAGCCGCTCCGTTGTCAAAGAACCTCCCTCAAATTCTCGCCCAATGTCATGCTCAGGTGCATAGACCACAACCAATTGCTCTGGGGGCAATCGCAACACCGAAATTTCATCGGCGTAAGCACTTTGGGCATATTTAGATACATCACAGACCACCAAGTCCAAGTCCCGCTGCACAAGCCCATCCAACAAATTTGCCGACCGTCCCATGCTCACCACCACACGCGCTTTGGGTGCTTGTTCTGCAAATTGCACAATGGCAGAGGTCAACAACGGTTGGGCCGGATAAGGCCCCGCCCCTACCCGCACCAACCCTTCACTGCCTTCACTGCCCGTAAGCGCCTCCTCACGAAAAGCCGACATGGCCCCCAACACATCCATGGCATGGCGGATCAACTTTTCAGCAACCGGTGTCGGCGACACATCATGCGTCGTGCGGTCAAACAACCTCTCCCCCAACTCGTCCTCCAAAGTTTTCACGCTCCGGCTCAAGGCCGATTGCGTAAGCCCCATGTCTTCAGCCGCCCGCACAAAGCTGCCCAGCCGAAAAACCGCCTCAAAATGGCGTAAATGCCTAATTTCCATCGAATTACACCTTCAAAGTCACTCAAAACCCGCCTCATAGGGACATGCGCATTTCTCATTACCAGATTACCTGTAATGCGCATAACGTCCACTCAGAAACAGCCCTACTCACCCCTAAACTTGAGAATTTTATGAGCGATCACGCCCTCGACATGCGCAGCCGGATTGGCACCTTCGCCACATGGAACGCCACCACCTATGACGTTGTCATCATTGGCGGCGGCATCACCGGCGCTGGCATTGCCCGCGATGCAGCAGAGCGCGGCTTGTCCGTTGCCTTGGTTGAGGCACAAGACTTTGCAACCGGCACCTCCAGCCGCTCATCCAAAATGATCCACGGCGGTTTGCGCTACCTCCCCCAAGGCGACATTCCCTTGGTCAAAGAAGCCGCGTCTGAGCGTCAAATCCTCCGCCGCATCGCCCCCCACCTTGCGCGCAAAACACAATTTGTTCTGCCCGCCACATCTGCTGCAGGCATTGCCAAATTACGCGCAGGCATGTGGGCATTTGAAAAGCTGGGTAAAGTGCCCGCCGAAGACAAACACCAAGTGCTCAACAAAAAAGAATTCACCCAGCAAGAACCCGCAGCCAACACAGACCCTTTCTCTGGCGCTGTTCTCTATCCTGAATTTCTCACCAATGATGCACGGCTAACGATCGCCAATATTCGCGCCGCAAAGGCTGCTGGTGCAGACGTGCTCAACTATGCCAGCGTCACCTCCTTTAAGATAGAGAATGGCCGCGCAACAGCCGCCCGCGTGTCCAGCACCCATGACGGCGAAACCCTAGAAGCCGAGGTGCGTGCCAAGCTGTTCATCAATGCAGCAGGACCGTGGGTAGACGCCGTCCGCGCCCTCGAAGATGAAACCCAAGCGCCAAAACTAACCTTGACCAAGGGCATTCATATCGTTGTGCCCCACGCAGTAGCCCCCGTAAAAGGCACGCTGATCATTCAAGCTCCCGACAAGCGCAGCGTCTTTGCCGTGCCCCGCCATGGCTTTACCTATTTTGGCACCACCGACACCTTTTATGACAAAACCCAATATTGGCCTCACGTAGAAAAAGACGACATCGACTATCTTCTACAATCGGCCAACAAAGCTTTGAGCGTGGGTCCGATCACCCATAACGACATCACCTCGCTTTGGTCAGGCACGCGCCCGCTGATTAGCCAACCCGGCAAAAAGCCGTCTGACATCTCGCGTAAAGATGAAATTTGGACCGGCCCCGGCGGCGTGCTCATCATCGCAGGCGGAAAATTATCCGCTTACCGCAAAATGGCAGAACGTATTGTCGATCAATGCATTCAAACCTTGGGCCTCACCGCTAAACCCTGCGTCACCGACACAACCCCGCTACCGGGAGGGGAAAGCACGCACTCTATTGAAGAGATTACGGCCAAACTGTCTGCAAACATGCCCCCTGCCCAAGCCCTCCGGTTGGCTGAACTTTATGGCAGCGAAGCAGAAAAAATCGCAACAGCGCCAAGCCCTCTACAGGCCGAGGCAGAACATGCAGTCACCCACGAAGGCGCGCTCACCTTAGAAGACGTATGGGTACGGCGAACCGCCCGCGCATGGTTTGCCCCCGGCGCAGGTTTGCCCGACCTTGCCCAATTGGCCAGCGCCATGCGCCCCCTGCTCGGCTGGTCGCCAGAAGAACAAGCCAAACAAATTCTACAATGTGAACAACGTCATGCCGACGTCATGCGCAATGTTTCACCTACCGTTTCATCCACTTCCTAATTCCCTCTACTTTCATCAAAGGACACCATGATGACTGATATCGTAAAACAACTGGCAGCTGCATTAAGCGCCGACCAGGTTCTCACCGACGACGCAACACGCGACTCCCGCCGCCACGACTATTGGATGCGCAGTTGGCTTGCCGACCACCAAGACAATAAAAACCCAAGCCCCCTCTGCGTTGTGCAACCGCACACCACCCAAGAGGTCTCTGACGTTGTCAAGCTATGCCGCAAAACGGGCACCGCCCTTGTGCCCTTCGGCCTTGGAAGCGGCGTATGTGGTGGGGTTCAAACCTCTGCTGACCAAGTCTTGCTCGACATGGGCAAAATGACAAACATGGTTTCCCTCGATGAAACCAATCTATTGGTAACCTTCCAAGCAGGCCGCAATGGTCTGGAAGCTGAAAACATGGTTGCCGAAAAAGGCTTTACCATTGGACACTGGCCCCAATCAATCGCTGTCTCCAGCG
Source organism: Parvibaculaceae bacterium (assembly GCA_029209985.1). Taxonomy (GTDB): domain Bacteria; phylum Pseudomonadota; class Alphaproteobacteria; order Parvibaculales; family Parvibaculaceae; genus NORP139. The sequence goes on along the minus strand of JARGNZ010000005.1, from coordinate 20,860 downwards.
TTGGCGGCTGGGTTGCCACCCGCGCCTCTGGCCAGTTTTCAACTGCAAATGGCAACATTGAAGACATCATCTACACCATCGAAGCTGTGCTGCCCGATGGCACCATCATCAACACAGGCAAAGGCCCTCGCGCTGCAGCCGGACCAGACCTGCGCCACATCTTATTGGGCAGCGAAGGCACCATGGGCGTCATCACCCAAGTCACCTTCAAAATTCTGCGCAAGGCTGAGAAAGTCGCCCATACCGCATATCACATCGCAGATATTCCAAAAGGCTTCGACTTCCAACGCGAAATTCTACAATCTGGCTGGCGCCCGCCCGTCATGCGCCAATATGATGCCCTTGAAACAAAACGGAATTTCCCAGATCAAGCCAAAGACGACGTTGGCATGTTGATCATGGTGCATGAAGGCCCCACCTCCCGTGTGGACGCAGAGCTTGCCGCCATTCAAAAAATTGCAACTGAGTACAGCCTAGAAGAAGCCGATACCGAAGCGGTTAGCCGCTGGCTGGACCAACGCAATCACGTACCAACGTGGACGGAGTTCCTTGATAACGGCATTATTCTTGATACGGTAGAAATTTCCGCCAACTGGGATCGCATTGGAGACGTCTACGACGCTGCCATTGCGGCCATCAAGGAAATGCCAAATATGCTCAATGCATCTGCACACTCCTCCCACGGATATGCCAACGGCTTGAACCTCTACTTCACCTTTGCAGGGCGTCCAGAAGAGAGTGCGGATATGGCCAAAGTATATGACGCTGGCTGGAAAGCCATCATGGAAGCAACCGCCGCCCAAGGGGGCAGCGTTGCCCACCACCACGGCATTGGCCGTGTCCGCAAAAACTATCTTGAGCACGACCTCGGCGCCGGTGGCATTGGCCTTCTGCGCGCTCTAAAGGCCGCTCTCGATCCTGACAACCTCATGAACCCAGGAGTATTATTGCCGGATGCATAATACGATACTTGCTATTGACGCGGGCACCACCAGTGTCCGCGCCATCATCTTCTCAGCCAGTGGTGCCGTTCTTGGCGCAGGGTCCATGCCCTGCGCCATGTCCTATCCACAGCCGGGCCATGTCGAACAAAATGGTCTGGATATTTGGCAGGGAACCAAAGCCGCCATTGAACAAGCCTTAAAGCAATCCGGGCTTGGGCCGTCCCAGCTTGATGCCATCGGCATCACAGGGCAGCGCACCAGCGTCATGATCTGGGAGCGGTCAACCGGCATGCCTCTCAGCCCCATGGTCAGCTGGCAAGACGTACGCGGCGCAGCGCGGGCAGATGAGTTGACAGCCAAAGGCTTCATGGTGGCAGCCCCCACCGCCGCTGCAAAACTTGAGCAAATCATCGACAGCGTAGACGAAGGCCGCGCACGCATGAAACGCGGCGAGTTATGCTGGGGCAATGTCGACAGCTACCTTGCTTTCTGCCTAACAGGCGGGACCAAGCACATCACCGACATGTCGCAAGCCTGCGCCACCTGCTATTACGATTTCTTTGCCCACGGTTGGTTGCAAGACCTCATCGACCATCAAAACCTATCTTTGAGCATGTTCCCCTCCCAAACCGATAGCTGGGGCGATTTGGGGATGACCAGTGCTGAGGTGTTTGGGGCGCAAGTACCCCTTTGCGCAATCCTAGGCGACCAGCAAGCCGCCATGATTGCCCAAGGCGCAAAAGCAGCAGGCGACGTATCCATTTCATACGGCACCTCTGCCGCCATCAACATTCACACAGGCAGCGAGCTGATGTTGGTGGAGGGCACTTACCCTCTCGTGACATACCACCACGAAGGAGAGACAGCCTATTGCATCGAAGGGCTTGTCTACACGGCGGGCGCGATGTTTGATTGGCTCACCAATTCTCTAGAGCTGGCCCCTGACCTAGAAGCTCTCAGCCAAACAGTAGATAAAACACCTTCATCAGCAGGCGTATATGTATTGCCCGCCCTGCAAGGTCTTGGCTCTCCCCACAACGACCCCACCCGTCACGGCCAAATATCCGGCCTCACACGCGGCACGACAAAAGCCCACATCATGCGCGCCACGATGGAAGGTCTTGCGTGCCGCATTCGTGAAGCCACAGATGCGTGCTACATCGCGGCGCCCAACCTAACCAAACCAGACTCCCTAAGGGTGGATGGTGGTGCCTCGAACAATGATGTGTTGATGCAAATCCAAGCAGACATTTTCGGCACCCCCATTGAACGTCTGGCCATTCGCGATGCCGCCGCCTTGGGCGTTGCCATTTCGGCAGGGACCGCCCTTGGCATGTGGGATAAAAGCGGGGCAGATCACATGCGCAAAATTGATAAGACCTTCACGCCGCAATGGTCTCAAGACCAGCGCGAAGAGTTCTTCTCAAACTGGAAGCAAGCCTTCTATCTATAGCATCATTTCGCGGCCCTCACTCGGGGGTCGCGAAATCTGCAAGGCGGTAGCGTTTCATATTATTGGGCGTATCCAACGGCGTCCCAAAACACGCCCCCGTCAGATACGTCACACGCAAATCTTTCAACTTTTGAGCCACTGTTAAGTCTGGCACATGCTCAACAGTCACGCGGATACGGTGCGCAAGCAGGTCAGACACGTGCCGCGCAAGCAGTGCCGGGGCCTGACGCTGCTCTATAGGGTCTGTCGGATAACAAAATGTCATGCCGCCCACCCCACTTCTGGCATAGGTCAACGCATTCACATCCAATTTTGACAAACGCACATTCACATTGCCAAAAAACGGCCTCAAGTAAGCAACACGCTGTGTCAGAATACTTTCCGCCACCTGGTCCGGGGTCCCAACAATTTGAATGCCAATATATTTCCGCAAGAATTCTGGGATTTGTCGGCAAAGCCCCAAATAACGCTCCCTCAATCCCCCGTTAGAGAGTGTTTTGAAGTGAACGGACGCGACCAGAAACACCGCAAATTCATTTTCATACAATTCACTAATCATCTCCAACATGATCCGCAGATGCTTCATGTCCAGCTCAGCAATATCAACATCGCTTGCCGTCGACGGCAGCACATCATGTCCAACTAAAGGGGTCGCATGAGGGTTCCGTGCAAATGCAATAGGGATCACAGCGTAGGTTGATAAAACTTGGTGAAAGGCATCCCATACGGGCGCATAAACCGTTTGATAGGCAGCGCCTTTACGTTCGGCAACTTGACGCAGCTTGGGCATAGAAGCCTTTTTTTCCAAGGGAGAAAAGGCCGGGCTCATCTTTTCTGTAGTGACCGGAGAAGGCGCAGACGTTTCTACAGTTGGAGAAGGCAACTCCGCAAATTTAATGCCGCCTGCCTCATCTTGTTCCAACCGTCCAATGGTGGACAAAATATCGACGCCACCTTTTTCATGTAATCGGGAGCCAATCAAAAGCTCACGCATTTTACCGACGATCCTTGCGACAGCACCCGCAACGAAGACTTCGTCATCCTCGGCAAAAATGATGAGAAAGCTATCCTCTCCAACACTTAAATACCGGTCTTGAGGACGCAATTGGCTGGCAAGCAAATTCTCTAGGGCGATGTGTATGGTCGCCTTCAGACGTTCCCATTCATCCCCAAGGGCTTCACGTATTTTTTCCAGTCCAATAAGCTGCACCTTCCCCGCAAGCAACGCGTCTGGCTTATCAAACAAAGCCTCAAGCTGTTGCTGCAAGCCCAAACCATCGGAGAGGTCAACCACATCCGGCGTATTTTCTACCTGCTCATTTAGCAACGATTCCGGTTTTACTTCTTTTTTAGTGGCCCCTGCCCCCCCCAGCAGAACCTCACCCAAAGACTTTACAAATCCCACACTCATACCCTTCTCAAAACAAAGCACTAAACACACCAGTTAGCGCATTAACTCGGTCAGCTTAAGAAGAAAACTTTAGTATTAGGTTAAACGAAGAACGTCAAAAAATGGCTCATATACTGGAGAAATTTTAATAAGAATGAATTAAAAGGAAAATTTAAGCACGAATAAAGCGCATCGCCACAAAGCCAATGCCCAAGGTCACTGCAAAAACAAGACTGCCATAAACCACTCCAATTTGCGGCAAAATGGGAATAACACCCATCAGTAAATGGATCCCAAGCAACGTAATTAAAATGTTGAATAGCGCCAATTCGCGCGCCACAGGCGTGCTGAATTTAGGGTCCACAATACGCAGCAACAAAAGGCCCGTGCCCGCCGACCCAGTGCAACACCCAAAGAGGGTGAGCGCCCGCAGCAATCCAAACTCTGACTGAGAACGGCGGCCATAATAAAAGCACAAGACCAAAGTCGCGATCGACACAACCGACGCCACAGCCAAGATCGGCAAAAGATATGCCGCCAGCACAGTGATTTGAATGCTCATCAACGTGCCCACAATCATAAAGTCAACGGCAGCACCGGTGATCATCTTTTGCGTTCCCGTGTCGAAGTACCCGGCCAAGCCAAGGCGTCTCACAAGAAGGCGCAGCACCGTCGCAACCACAAGGCCATGAAAGAAAAACAGGTTATAGCTAAAAAATGTGGCAAGCGGCATATCACCCAGCATCACCCCTGCCGTGACACTCAACATAAATTCAATGTAGGCATAGGTCAGCACATACGCGAGCCCCAAAAGGCCAATGTGATAGGCAAGCGTATCAACATTTGCCGGATGCGTGATCGACTGCCCCAGCGCCTCTCTATGCTCCGTCTGCAAAATACCAGACAGCACATCGGTCTCTGGCACCTCAGGAACATGGCCAGCAGTAATCCGCTGAGACGCAACCCACCGCGCAAGCGGCACCCCCACCAAAAAGGAAACGGCAAATCCAAGAGACGCAAAAATAAGCCCAACGCTTACAATATCTGGAAGCCCAAAATTCTGTTCCCAGATAGACCCGTAAGCCAGTGCTTGGCCCGGACCTTGGGTAAAGCCATTGGCCACAATCGCCCCTTGATACGGGCTCATGTCCTCGCCAACAAATCCTAAAAGATCACTGACCCCAATCCCAAGCAGGGCTTGCAAACAAAGCGACATCACCCAAATCACGCTCAACCACAAGGCGCCGCGAAAAATAACGGGAGGGGCTTTGCCGGGCATCTCGTCAGGGCCAGTCAAGCAAAGCGACATAAAGCTCAACGTGAAAAAGTGCAACGTGAACAGTTTGAATTCTTCAGGACCATACCCAAGCCCCCAGCCGGTCGAGATTAAAACAAAGCCAACCAAGCCACCGAGCAAACTTGCCGGTATCATCATCCGTCGAAAAAATCCCACCTGAGCACGCAGCACAACCCCGAGCAACAACATGGACGCCAAAAACCCAAAAGCGATCACACCTGAAAAATTCGCGTCCATAACATGTCCTATTTTAACCAACCCCAATAGGAGCATCTTAGCAAGCAACATGCCCAAGAGATATATTCATAAAAAAGGGCGCCTCACAGCGCCCTTTTACAACATCAAGCAGAGTAGAAATCACCCCAAGCCCAACACAGCCTTGGCAATAACATTTTTTTGAATTTCATTCGTACCCCCGTAAATGCTTTGCGCACGGTTCCCAAAATACTGCCGCATCATCGGGAAGGCATAAGATGGGACTTGCAAGCTGTTGGTCGCAAGGGAGGCATTCGACATCTCAAGATCAAAAGGCGCGCCGTAAATACCAAGCACCTCAATGAACAATTCATCGATATGCTGATGGTTTTCAGTTGCTAGGATCTTGAGTGCAGACGCAGCATCCCCCGGCGCATCCCCTTCGGTTAAAGAAGCAATGGCCCGCAGCAAAGTAAACTCAAGCGCATCAAGCTCTGCTTCAATCGTTCCCACCTTTGCGCGAAATGCTCCATCATCCCACAGCGTGCCCCCATCCACAGACACCGTGGCCGCTGCCCGTTTGACCCCTTCAAGCTTTTCGCGTTTGGCCGCAATATGTGCATAGGAGGTGCGTTCATGCCCCAGCAAATATTTGGAATACGTCCATCCTTTGCCTTCTTCCCCAATCAGGTTTTCGGCAGGCACCCGCACGTTTTCAAATTCAATTTGGTTTAAGGTGTGGTTCCCATCTAGCGTAATAATGGGACGCACCGTAATTCCCGGCGTGGTCATATCGATGCAAATAAAGGAAATGCCTTCTTGCTTCTTACCGGAATTATCCGTGCGCAACAGGCAAAAAATCCAATCCCCATATTGCCCATCGGTCGTCCAAATCTTGGTGCCATTGACAATGTATTCGTCACCGTCACGCACAGCACTCGACTGCAAAGAAGCAAGGTCAGACCCAGACTCAGGCTCGGAATATCCTTGCGCCCAAAAAACAGTGCTGTTCAAAATGCCGGGCAACCACCGCTCTTGTTGGGCTTTGGTGCCAAATGTATAAAGCACCGGTGCCACATAAAGCAGGCCCATCGGGCTAACACCCAAAGCACCCACACGTTCCAACTCTTCATCAAAAATATATTTCTGGGTGACACTCCAACCGGTACCGCCAAATTTTTTGGGCCAGTTCACCGCAAGCCATCCCTTGCTGGTCAACGATTGTTCTGAGCGTTGCACGTCAGCTTTCGAAGGCTTTTCTCCGCGTTTCAATTTTTCAACAATGTCTTGTGGGTATTCGTTTTCAAAATACGCGCGAACGTCCATCCGAAACTGTTCATCGGCTTCATGGAATGAGAGATCCATACATCCTCCCTATGGGCAATACTGCCCTCTATTTTATTTTAATATCAATGAGAGAAGGATAGGACGAGAAGCCCAAAGGCCCAACTAAAATCAGCAAGGGTCAGTTATAATGACGACAGACAACCTCAAGAAACGCGTCCCCATATTGCACCAACTTGGCCGCACCTACCCCGTGCACCAAGCTCATATCTGCCTTAGTCACTGGCTTACGCGCGACCATATCAATCAGTGTTTTATCCGCAAAAACAACATAGGCAGGCACATTGCGCGCCCGCGCAAGCTCTGTGCGCAAGGTCCGCAGGTCAGTCAGCAAAGCGGTTTCTGGATCATCTAAATCAACAGCAGGTGCCGCTGGTTTTGCCCCCTTGCGACCACGGGCTTTAAGCGCGGCCTCTTTGCGCAACGACACTTGACGGCCTTCGCGTAAAACCTCCCAACCCCGCGGGGCCACTTCCCAGCGTCCATATTGACTAATGTTGAGAGAGATAATACCCAACGCATATAATTGACGAAACACAGTACGCCATTCAATTTTTGAAAATTCCTTCCCCACACCAAAGGTGGGCAATTCATCATGGTGAAATTTTTGAATGGCGGGCGTCGCATCCCCGCGCAAGATCGCGACCAGATGCTCCGTCCCAAATCGCTCGCCCGTGCGCACAATAGCAGAGAGCACTTTTTGCGCAGAGACTGTGCCATCCACAAGCTCCACACCGTCGATGCACAAATCGCAATTACCGCAGGGTTCAGATTCTTCACCAAAATATTTCAACAACATTTGGCGGCGACAAGACGGCGATTCACACAAAGCAATCAACGTATTGAGCCGCTGAATCTCCACCCGCTTTTGTTCATCCGATGCGTCACCTTCTTCAATCTGCGTGCGCCGCAACCGTATGTCATCCAGCCCATAGAGTGTCAGCGTATCTGCCGGCAGGCCATCCCGACCCGCCCGACCAATTTCCTGATAATAAGCTTCCATGCTTTTCGGCAAACCCGCATGCACCACAAACCGCACATCCGGCTTATCAATCCCCATGCCAAAAGCCACCGTCGCGACAATAATCACCGCATCTTCTTGTAAGAAAGTATCTTGGTGCCGCGCCCGCACACCCGGCGCAAGCCCCGCATGATAGGGAAAAGCGCGATGGCCTTCATCACATAGCCATTGCGCCAACGCTTCTGTTTGTTTGCGCGACGAACAATAAATGATCCCGCTTTGATCGCTATGGGTGACAAGAAAATCTGCAATCTGTTTCTTAACAGTCGCCTTGGCCATCATGGCCAATTTCAAATTGGGCCGGTCAAACCCATGCACAAATTCAGTCGGCTCCTGCGAGAATAACCGCCCGGTAATATCTTCGCGCGTCGCCGTATCAGCCGTTGCTGTCAACGCCAAAACCTGCACATCACCCAACTGCTGGGCAACAGATCCAAGGTCGCGGTACTCAGGCCTAAAGTCATGTCCCCATTGGGAGATACAGTGGGCTTCATCCACCGCAATCATGTTCACCCCAAAACGGCGCAACATAGAAATCGTGTCAGCCTTCATCAATCGCTCAGGCGCCACATAAAGCAAACGCAACTCACCGCTTTCAAGCAAGCCCATCACACGCTTATATTCGTCAAATTCAATAGAGGAATTCAGCGTCGCCGCACTCACCCCAAACCCATCCAATTGGGCCACTTGGTTGTGCATAAGCGAAATCAACGGCGACACAACAACTGTCACCCCAGAACGCAACAAAGCAGGCAATTGATAGCAAAGCGATTTGCCCGCCCCCGTGGGCATCACCGCCAACACATCTTCACCGCGCAGCACCGCGTCAACCACTTCGGCTTGGCCATCCCGAAAGCCTTCAAACCCAAAGGTTGTCCGCAAAAGCCCCTCTGCTTGCGCCAAAAGGGCCTTATCGTCATCAGTCTGGCGCGCCGTGTCCATCATACCCCTAAGGTTTACTCAAATCAGAGATCCATTTTACCAAGCATCAGGTCTAACCTATTCGCCAACTCAGTGCCATAAGTTTGAAGATCGCGCGAACAAAAAGGGGCGCCTCATCACTGAGGCACCCCTTTGGGTCAAATCAAACGCCCTTATCGAGCAATATTGATCATTTTAAGTTGGGTAAACTCTTCCAAACCTTCTTGGCCAAGTTCAGTGCCCAAACCCGATTGGCGCGCGCCCCCGAAGGGAACGCTCGGATCAAGCTCAGCATGTTTGTTGATCCAAATTGTCCCGCTTTCCATTTCTTGCGCCAAAGCATATGCCTTATCAAGATCAGCAGACCAAATAGACCCACCCAAGCCATAAGGAGAGGCATTAGCACGGGCCACCGCATCATGAGGGTCAGAGAATTTAATCACCGGCAACACAGGGCCAAATTGCTCTTCGTCCACAATCCGCGCACCATCTGTTACATCCCGCACGATGGTTGGGGCAATGAAAAAGCCCGGTTTGTCCGGCGTGTCTCCGCCAGCAATAATCGTCCCGTCTTGACCTGCTTCTGCAATCATCTCGCGCACTTTGTCGAACTGCATTTTATTTTGCAACGGCCCTAATTGCGTGCCCTGCTCCAAGCCATCACCGATCACAGTTTCTTTTGCAATGCTGGCCAGCTCATCGCACATTTCATCATAAATAGACTCATGCACATACAGCCGTTTCATCGCGATACACACTTGGCCGCTATTTTGGAACGCGCTTTGGAATAGTTTCGGCGCAGCTTCTTTTGGGTTCACATCGTCCAACACGATCCCCGCATCATTGCCGCCAAGCTCCAACGTAATCCGTTTCAGCAAGCCCGCAGCACCCGCCATCACTTTGGCCCCTGTCGCTGTAGAACCGGTGAAAGAAACTTTGCGCACGTCCGGGTGTGCCGTAAGAGGTGCACCCAAGTCATTCGCATCAGTGATAAAATTCACCACCCCGGCCGGAACAAGGTCGCAAATAAGCTCACCCAGTTTCAATGCCGTCAACGGTGTTGTTGGCGCAGGTTTCACAACAATTGTATTGCCTGCCACCAAGGCAGGAGACAATTTGAACGCCATCAAAATCATCGGGAAGTTCCAAGGAACAATCGCCCCCACAACACCCAAAGGACGCCGGTGCGCTTCAACCAAACGCCCTTCGCTGTCATCAATCACTTTGACCGGCAAATCCAAGGACGTGAAATAGCGTAGAAAAATAGCCGTGCCATAAACTTCAGCCGTCGCATCCGCAAGAGGTTTCCCCTGTTCCTGCGTCAACAGCCGCGCCAAATCATTGGCATTGGCTTCAATCGCATCAGCAATCTTATTGACGACAGCTTTCCGCTCATCAAGAGAAGTTTTACTCCATGCCGGAAAAGCAGCCTTCGCCGCAGCCACCGCTTGGTTCAACTGCGCCTCAGAGGCACGCGGTGCCGCGCAAATAACTTCCTCCGTAGCCGGATTAACAACATCCATCGTTGCATCCCCAGCGACAAGAGCGCCATTAATTAATAAAGAATAGTCAGCCATATTCATCTCCCAATAAACCCAAGGTTCATCAAAACCACCTGAGCAAAAAATTCTGCCCGCAGCCTACCTCTCCTCACCGCCCAACGGTAGGAAGAAATATCAACATCTCTTTGAGATAGAGAGCCGCGACGTCATTTTCCAGCACCACAATTTATTTTGGGGAGTTTCAGAATATTTTCGGCAAATCAAAACACCATCCAAAATACCGCCAAAAATAATGGCTTCCCTTATACAAAAAATGCACGTTACCATACCCCACCCTTCTTGCCCTTTAGGAGATAGATATGCCTTGGATACTCAACGACGCTGCAGATCAATCAGGACGTTTAGCGGTGATTACCGGGGCCAATGTCGGGTTGGGCTATTACACAGCTCTGGGTCTGGCTCAAAAGGGCGCAGACGTTATTCTCGCCTGCCGCAATGCAGAAAAAGCCAGCACGGCACAAGCAAAGATTCAAGCAGAGTGCCCAACGGCCAATGTTTCCACCATGTTGCTAGACGTATCCAAGCAAGCCTCGGTCAAACAATTCGCGCACACTTTCAATGCCAAATACAACAAGCTGGATCTGCTGATTAACAACGCCGGCATCATGATGCCGCCCTTTGTAGAAACAGAAGATGGGTTTGAGTCCCAATTGGCCACCAATTATCTGGGGCACTTTTCACTCACGGGCGCACTGTTGCCCACCCTCAACGCCACCCCCGGCGCGCGGGTCATTTCCTTAGCCAGCCTTGCTCACGCATGGGGCGGCATAAATTTCCAAGACTTAAATTTTAAGCAGAACTACAGCGCCCGTCTTGCCTACGGACAAAGCAAATTAGCCTGCCTGATTTTTTCTTATGAGCTTGATCGCCGCCTTAAAGCCGCAGGTGCCACAACCCTTTCCGTCGCGGCCCATCCTGGTGTTTCCGCCACCAGTCTCACCCGCTATATGCCAAAATTCATCCAACCCCTTGCGCCCCTCGTGGCCCAAAGCGCCCGCGCTGGGGCCGACCCCACTTTGTACGCCGCCTTAGGAGAAGATGTCTTGGGCGGCCACTACACTGGCCCCGATGGCTGGCGGCAAATGAAAGGCAAGGCGGTAAAAGTCGGGTCGAGCACCGCCTCACGCGACCCTCATACCGCAAAAAAACTGTGGGAGATGAGTGAAACCATGACCGGCACCCGATTTCTATCAGACCTTTAACCGCCCAATTTCAGCAGAAACTCGCCAAATATGGGCAACAGGCCAGAATCGGCCAGTTTTGAAGAAGTACGGCTCGTCAAAATGTAGGCATTGACAACATAACACCGCCTCCCTATCTTGCATGTAGGCATCGACAACATGCAGGGTACGTATGACCTACCATCACGGTAATTTACGCCAAACTTTACTGGACCGCGCCGCAGAAATTATTGCTGAAAGTAGCGTAGAGGCATTAAGCCTGCGCAAGCTTGCGCGCGATATTGGCGTATCCCACGGTGCCCCGGCACGTCACTTCAAAGATAAATCTGCCCTTCTCAATGCCCTCGCCCACGAAGGCCATTTGCGCATGTCCATCGCCTTGGATAAAGCGGTTGAAGCAGCGGGCATGGATCCCCTCGCCCGCCATAACGCCATGGGCAAAGCCACCATTAAATTCGCCCTGAAAAACCCGACCTTTTACAACGTCATGAATCATCCCGACGTGCTGAAACATGCCGATGCAAAATTGAACGCCTATATTTTTGCCCAACTGCACCTTGTGCAAACCTCCGCCTCCGATGCGCGTGAGGCAGGGTGGTTACCCGACCAAGACCCACTCACCGTGTTTGCTTTTTCTACGGCAGCCGCCATCGGCGCTGCCAGTCTTCTCACCGCACGCCATGAAACAGATTTTTTTGAAGGCATTGATGTCGAAAAATTGGCTGACCAAATTATCGATGTTGTTATTCCCCCGTCATTGAAGGCCCTCAAAGCCCTTCAGGAGATAGAACCATGATCACCATTCTTAAAAAACTCATGCCATGGGGACCGGTCTTTTTTGGCCTGTTCATCATGGCTCCCCTGATAGATCAGGTGCTCACCGATGCAGGTCTCATTCCCGCCATGAACATTTCCAATTTACAAATAGGCATCGCCATGGGTTTGGTGTGGGGCCTCATCGCCAAAATAGGAGGGCGCTGGATATGAGCACGACCACCACACTAGACGATGCCGCGATAAAAGATCTTGCTCGCCAAGAGATGACCATCGCGCGAAAATACATCGGCCCCTTCCCCTATTTTATGGCCATATGGTGTTTTACCAATTTAATCTGCTGGCTGTCGCTTTGGCCCCTCGTGTTTCTAGGCATCATGCCTCTCTGGCTTGCGTCCATCATCGCCACCTTCAACGTCATCTTATGTTATTTGCCCTCCCATGAAGCGCAGCATTCCAACTATGCGGCCTCAGGCAAACCGCTGCGTTGGCTCAATGAATTGATCGGGTATGTGTCAACCATTCCATTGGTCTTGCCTTTCAAAATCGCGCGTTACACACACATGCGTCACCACACCTACACCAACGATCCGATCAAAGATCCCGACTATCCGGTCAACGCCCCCAATTGGCGCGCAGCCATTTGGAAGTCTGTTCAACGCAGCCAACCCGGTGTGCCCAATTCATACAGTGAAGTCATCGCAGAAAATGCAGACGATCCATTGGCCGTGCGCGCAGGCACCGAAGCCGTCATTCAAACGCTTGCCTATTGGGGCATTCTGGCGGGCCTCAGCGTCAGCGGCTATGCCGTAGAAGCCATTCTGCTCTGGTGGCTGCCAAAAAATGTGGGGCAAATTTATATTTCTCTTCTTCTCAGCTGGTGGCCGCACCACCCCTTTGCAGAACAAGGTCGCTACCGCAACACGCGCTCCTTTACCTACCTCTTTGGCAAGATAGGCTCCCTTGGTATGGAACATCACATCATCCATCACCTGCACCCCGGCATGCCCCTGAACAGAAACGCAGCCGCTTTTAGGGAACTCCGCCCCATTCTCGAAGCGCGCGGATGCCGTTTAGAAGATCACTAACCAGTCCCCCGCTTCAGCTCACCAGTTGAAGCGGGGGCTTCACTTTCCCATCACTTCAACCACGTCATCATGCAGCCCGTCGCCCCACCAGTAAGGCCTGCCATCGACGTCAAAATCACAAAAATCCAAAATGCTTCCTCAGCCCACCCACGCGCCGCTTCCATTTGGCGTAGGGGAACAAACGCGTCTATTTTTGATTTGGCGAACTGCTTGACTCGGCCCAAACCGACCGAAAAGATAAAGAAAAATTATCAATCGGCGCGCCCAAAGAAGGTGCCGTCACAGGGAGTAAAAAATGAAAACCGCCGTCATTCAAGTACCAGCGAGCTTAGACAACATCAAAATCGTTGAGCGCCCCATACCAACCCCCGGTGCCCACGACGTGGTCATGGCCGTTCATGCAACATCCCTTAACTTTCACGACCTCATCGTCGCATCCGGTGGCCTGCCTGCCCCAGACGGGCGCGTGTTGATGTCAGACGGTGCAGGTGAAATTGTCAGCGTCGGCGAAAGCGTCACCAACTTCAAAGTCGGCGACAAAGTCATCTCCACCTTCTTCCCCAATTGGCAGGATGGTCGCCCAGAACTTGAAAAGCTCATCGGCGTCCCCGGCGACCATGCAGACGGCTTCGGCGCGCAACACGTATGCGTGCCCTCAAGCGCACTCACTGCCATGCCAAAAAACTTATCCTTTGAAGAAGCCGCAACCCTTCCCTGCGCCGCCCTCACCGCATGGCGCGCAGTCATGGACGAAGCCAAAATCCAAGCAGGTGATACCGTGCTTGTGCAAGGCACAGGCGGCGTTTCCATTTTCGCCCTGCAATTTGCCAAAGCCGCTGGCGCAACCGTCATTGCCACATCATCTTCTGATGCCAAGCTCGAAAAACTCAAAGCACTCGGCGCAGATCACGTCATCAATTATAAAGACACACCAGAGTGGGGCGCAGCCGCCAAAGCCCTCACCGGCGGCAAAGGCGTGGACGAAATCGTCGAAATCGGTGGCCCCGGCACGCTCGCCCAATCCATCGCCGCCGCCCGCATTGGCGGGCACATTTCCCTCATCGGCGTGCTCACAGGCATGACGGGAGAAGTGCCCACAGCCGCCCTCTTTTCAGCTAACATCACCTTGTCCGGCATCACCGTTGGCTCCCACGCCCAACAAAAAAACATGGTGGCCGCCATCGAAGCCAACGACATCCACCCCGTGATCGACAAAACCTTCCCCCTCGAAGACCTCGGCAAAGCCTTCGCCTATCAAGCCTCCCAAGGCCACTTCGGTAAAATCGTCGTCACCTGCCAGTCTTAAAATCGAAACCAACCCTTCCCCTCATGCCCGCACAGGCCGTATGAGGGGAAGGCATCGCCCACACCAGAGTTTGCCTCCAGAGTTCCCCTAACGCCCCCAACCTGCTACCTTTAAAGAAAACTCGATAAAGGGGCACACACATGAGAAGTTCAATTTTAACGACAACCACCGGCTTGCTCTGCACCGTCTATCTCGTCTTTACGAGCGCGTTCCTCGCGCCCGCATCCGCACAAGACACCGGTGACTATCTCATAGGGCGCGGCATGGCCGACGTCACAGGCCCCGCTTACGGCAGTCCCATGTGGGGCTTTGGTCAAGAAAAGCAAACCACCCAAGGCATCCATACGCGCCTTAAATCCCGCGCCTTCATTCTCATCGATCCGACAACCCAAAACCGCTTGGTCTTTGCCAGTGTGGATATCGGCAGCATCGAACATAATGTGTTCCTAGAAGTGGTGGACCGCCTGCAAGAAAAATATGACAACACCTACACCCTAGACAATGTCATCTTGTCCGCCACCCACACCCATTCAGGTCCCGCAGGGTATTGGCACACCCGCCTTGAGCTAGGCCTGTCGGGTGCCTTTTATAAAAAACACTTCGACCGTATCGTGTCCGGCATCGTTGCATCCATTGAACAAGCCCACACCGACATTGCCCCCGGTTCTATTCTCATCAACAAAGGCAATGTTGTCGGCGCCGGGGCCAACCGTTCCATGGCCGCCTACAACGCCAACCCAGAAGACGAACGCACCCAATACGCCCTGCCCATGGACTTGGAAATGACCTTGCTCAAGTTCAACCGCGCCCAAGGCCCCGTCGGCATGCTCAATTGGTTTGCTGTGCACCCCACGTCCATGACCTTCGACAATCATTTGATTTCTGGCGACCACAAAGGCTACGCCTCCCTGACGTGGGAGAAATTACAAAATGTGCGCTATGTGGAGGATGATAATTTTGTCGCCGCCTTTGCCCAGTCCACCCCCGGCGACATCACCCCCAATCTCAACCTCAACAACACCGGCCCCGGCATCGACATGGTCGACAGCACAAAAATCATTGGTCAACGCCAACTCGATGTTGCCCAAGACCTGTTTGCCCATGCCGCAGAAAAAGTCACCGGCCCTCTCGATGTGCGCCGCGCCTACATCGACATGTCAAACTACCAAATCTCTGATGCCTTCACCGGTGCTGGCACACAAACCACATGCCCCTCAGCCTATGGCTATTCTTTTGGCGGCGGCTCCACAGAAGATGGCGGCGGTTTTTTCCTTCTCAGCGAAGGCATGAAAGAACAAAGCTGGTGGCTCGATTTTCTCACGGGCGTGCTCACCGGCGCCCCTAAATGGACACAGGAAGTCAAAGACTGCCAAGCCCCCAAGCCGATTTTGTTTGAAACAGGCACAGGCACACCGCCCCTGCAATCTCAAATCCGCTCGGTCAGCATCGCCCGCATTGGCTCCATTGCCCTCATCGCCATGCCCGCCGAAATCACCACCATGGCCGCCCGTCGTTTGCGTGCCACTGCCCAAGCAGCCCTCGGCCCCTGGGCAAAACACATCATCATTTCCGGCTATGCAAATGGCTACGCAGGCTATGTCACCACCCCGCAAGAATATGAAACCCAGCAATATGAAGGGGGGCACACCCTCCACGGTAAATGGAGCTTGCCCGCCTATCGACAAATCATCACCGATTTGGCCCACGC
The DNA here is from genome assembly GCA_029209985.1 of Parvibaculaceae bacterium. Classification (GTDB taxonomy): domain Bacteria; phylum Pseudomonadota; class Alphaproteobacteria; order Parvibaculales; family Parvibaculaceae; genus NORP139. The sequence goes on along the minus strand of JARGNZ010000005.1, from coordinate 4,676 downwards.
ATTAGAAACCAACACCCCTGTTGCAACAGGCCCAGCCTATGATGACTGGCGCGGAAAATCTGTGTCCTCAAGCTTGGTCACCAACACCGTGGACGTTTTGCCAGAAGGGGTGTCCTTGGGCGACAGCCTGCCGTTGACACAAACCCGTTTCAGCAACGGCGAAATCGCGTCCGTCGATTTCTGGTCTGGCAACCCCTCTGCGGGCTACAGCGAAAAAAATGACTTCATCCAAATTGAGCACCTCACCCCACAAGGGTGGCGTCTGCTTTATGGAGATATGGATTGGTCCACCACCATTCGCTGGCGCAAAGAAAATGACGCAATGATCGCACGTGTTTCTTGGACCATTCCCCAAGAAACACCAGCGGGCACCTATCGCATCAAACACCAAGGCGTTTTCCGTGCCCAACCCAATCAACTGAAAGACTTCGAGGCCACCTCAGCTGAGTTCGCCGTCATTCAATAACCGCCCGCAATAATCGCATTCACGAAAATGCCCTCGGTTGCACATCTCAACCGAGGGCATTTTACGTCAAGATATTCTCAATCCGTAAAACCGCCCGGATGAGTGTGCGCCAAAGACACCAGCGCCGAAAGCGTGCCGCCGTCAAACTCAATATCAAACACCTGCCACACGCCCTCGTCTGCAAGCTCCCTGTGCAACACATAGGTCATCTCAACCCATTCCCCAAAATTGCGAAACCGCACATCAACCACCGCCGTGCCTGTCAATTGGGGAAAGTCCGCATTCAATGCGATCGTCATATCAGTGATCTCTGCATCCTGGCCTTGGTAGAGCGGGTCATACCCAATATAAATGCCATTCAAAATGTCGGCTTTGTCGTTGAAAAAATACTGCCGCGCTTTCGGGCCATCAATCAACAACGGCACAGGTCCTTCGTTAAAAGACTTCTCTTGGGCTTGATATAAGGCCGTCACAACTTGCACAGGCGACAGCTCCTCAGCCAACGCGGGGCCGATCAACCCAACACTCAATCCGATCGTATAAAGCAGTCGTTTCAACATATGCACCAATCCAATAAGAGGCATCCCCTGCACTCACGTATGTGCACAAAAGAAGGTGCACCCTCCAACCATCACCCACAACTGGGACAGATGTAGTATGCAAAACCGCCCCCCCGATTGACCATGCCGATGCGTACCGTCCAGCCGCTCCCCTAGTCACGGCCAAGGAGTTTCTTATTTTTTGCAATGAAAAGGTCTTTGCCCTTCAGGGTGCGGGTCACCCAATCTCCCACCGTCATCAGCACCAGAAAAGAGCTTCCCCGCTTTGGCCCCAACGGCACCAATATCGGCGCTTTCTTCCACGGCGTATAAGGCTTGAGCGTTTCAACAGCCTTGCCCCCGGCCACAGCTTTCAGCGTTTTTTCCAACCACGGGAGTTGCCGTGAAATCGCAACAATGGTCATGGCATCCCTGTTTGCCGCCACATCCCCTGCAGCAAACACATTGGGAAACGTGGAAGGCCGCATCCACGGATCCACCGTCATCCGCCCTGTTGCCTCAGGGGCCGCCCCCGGCAAACCCTCCAGCAACCGCGTCAACGGCGTCGCGCCAACAGCGGGCACAATCAAATCTGCCTCAATCACCTGCCCTGTGGAAAGCGTCACCTGCCCCCCTTCTGGCCCCTCTTGGCCGGGCAATGTCTGCGCCCGTGCCTCCAAAATAACCTCCACGCCCATCCGTTTAAGCTTGGCCAACAAAGAGCGCCCCAGCTTTGCCGGGAAGTCAGGAAAGAGCGTCGCACCGCTGGCCACCAGCGTGACCTTCTTCTTTGGGGCCGCATGTGCAATTTCCCCGGCCAATTCAGCTCCCACCGCACCAGCCCCAATAATCAACACACTGCGCGCCGCCTCAAGGGCCACATGCCAACGGGCAGTGTCTGCCCGCAGCCCCGCAATATCGCCCGCCTCCGCCTTAAACGGCTCAAGGTGGCTTGAGCCAGTGGCCACAACGATATAATCCGCCAAGACCCGAGAACCATCCGCCAAGCTGATCCCGTCGCCGTCAACCGCAACCGCTTCCCCGTGCACCACGCGGCCCTGCGCCAATAATTTGTCATAGGGCACCAACGCCTGCCCCACCAAATCAGGCACCACCATCGCGCGGATCATCGCAGGGGTATGGGTGAAGTGGCTGGCCCGCTCGATCAACGTCACATCCATCTCAGCGTCCAACGCCTTCGCAAGTTCAGCCCCAAGATAGCCGCCCCCCACAATGGCCAGTGTGGGCCGCGTCTGGTTCTGCTGTGCTGCACTCATAGAAATATCTTTCGGTTGATGGCGCACCCGGCGCGTTTTCAGCATAATGGCCTGACACCAAAACGCGCACAACTAACTAAAAACCACACTATATGCGCATTGATGCGACATCAGATTATTGCTAGTTTGGCGCATGGATCATTGGATGGAAATGCGCACAGCCCTCATGGTGGCACGGCTCGGCACAGTCAAAGCCGCCGCTGCCGCCCTCGGCGTGCACCGCGCCACCGTCAACCGCCATGTCGAAACATTGGAAACCGCGTTCGGTGCCCCGCTTTTTCAGCGCCATGCCAGAGGCTACACACCCACCGAAACCGGGCAGGACATGCTCGATGTCGCCAACCGAGCCGACGAAATGTTCACCGACCTCACAGGCCGCAGTCGCGGACGCGCGGGCCAACTTTCCGGGGCATTGGTCATCACCGCCTTGCCCGGCATCACCCCCTTAATCACCCCCGCCCTCACAGCGTTCCACCGCGCCCATCCTGAAATCGCCCTTGAAGTTGTCACCAGCCTAGAGCTTGCCCGGCTAGAACACGGCGAGGCCCATGTCGCCTTTCGCGCAGGCCCCAAGCCCGAAACCCCAGACTATGTTGTCACCCTCTTTCGCAAAATTCAGTTCGGTCTTTATGCCAGCAAAGCTTACGTGGCACAGGCAGGCACGCCCCATATAGATCATCTCGACCAACATCGATTTGTCGGCACGATCGGCGGCCCCGCGCCCTTCCCCTTTTTAGACTGGATGGAGGCCAACGTCCCCCCATCAGCCCTTGCCCTGCGCACCATCGATCAGCAAGTCGTCAGAGACGCCGTGCAAGAAGGCATCGGCCTCGGCTTCCTGCCAGACTACTACACCCAAACCCGCACAGACCTTTTTACAGTCATTCCCCCAAAGGAAGAATGGACAAGTTCCCTGTGGACCGTCACCCACGTAGACCTCCATCGCACCAGAAAAGTGCAAGAGTTTCTAAAGCAAATAAAAACCCTACAGCCTTAACCAGAACACGCCCAAACGAGGGCAAAAAAGAGGGACATTCATGAAAATTACAGGCGCATGTTTTTGCGGAAAGATACACTACGCACTCTCCGAAATTCCCACGCACACCACCATGTGCCATTGCTCCCGATGTCGAAAAGTTTTCAGCGGCACCGGATCAGCCTTCGCGCACATAGACCCCACCACCTTCTCATGGACCACAGGCGAAGAAAACCTGCAAACCTATCTCAATGAAGACGGCTTAGGCCTCGGCTTCTGCAAAACCTGCGGCAGCACCCTATGTGGCATCGATAAAACTCAAAACACGAAACATCAAGTCATCGGCATCACCCTAGGCACCCTCAACGACGATCCGCCCATAAAAATCACAGAACACATTTTCGTAGGCTCAAAAGCCTGCTGGGATGAAATCGGCGGTAATGTTGTTCAGTATGAAGAACATAAGCCGTAACGATAGAAACGTCGAATATGATGTGACGACTCTTCTTATAACCAATGAAGTCATACTCTAGAAAGAAGAAAACACTAGAGAGTATTGAGACACCAAGAGATCTCGACTGACATTAAAACAGTTCATGGAGCGCAGGTGTTTCAAACTCTCAATCCACTACATACCTACCAGCACGCTCTCGCATCTCCTGAGCTACATCACAGACAGAGTCAAAATAAAGACCAAGCACTTCTAAAGCCTCAGTACATTTTTCCATATTCTGACAAAAGTGAAGCAAGTTGAAATTCTCAACTCGCTCGAGACTGTGCGCCCCTGATTTATTCGAATGACCGTATCGGAATGCTAAAGAACCGGGGTCAACTTCATGAAGTTGGTTTATGAGTGACTCCATCCCAGTCATAGTATCTTCAAAGCCATTTTCAGCCCCAGCCACATCCTCGAGAAATGGTTTAAACCCATTCCAAAGCTGCATGAGATTATGCCCATTCAACACTTTTTCTAGCTTGTTAGAAATTGACTCCCCACGAATATGGGCACCTTGTTCTATGAGTTTTTTAAGCTGAATCTCTGTAAAATGACGATAGAGATAAACAATTGGATACACCACCGTATCCAGTCCGTGACCAGAATAGATCACAATGCGCGCGAGTAATTTTGCAGCGCTTAGATACCCAGAGGCATAAGCGTTAACTCCGTCAGATTTGTGAATGCAAACATTTAGATGCTCCGCCATTTCTGAACCAGAAAACAATTTGTCTATCCGATGGGGAAAGGCAGAAGGTTCAAGATAAACAGAGCTATATAGAGTCTTCGCTGCGGCACTAAGGTTTTCAAAACACAACTCGTCATCCATATTAGCCTCCTCCTCACAGAACACATCGAAAAAACCCTTCACCCCTCACTCACCACATTCATATGTTCCGCGCCCCATTCGCGCATGGCAAGC
>JARGNZ010000035.1 GCA_029209985.1 Parvibaculaceae bacterium | reverse complement strand
GGTTGAATGGTCCCGAATGTTTCATTCCGAATGAGATCGGCAAACCCAATAATCGCATTGAGAGGGGTACGCAATTCATGGCTCATACTGGCCAGAAATTGTGTTTTGCTGTTGCTGGCCGCTTCTGCCCGTTGAGTTTGCAGTTCAAGTTGATGAGCCCGCTCACCCATCAATGTTGCGATGTGTGTCATCAATGCTGGCACGGTCCCCACTCCAGCATAGCTGCCGCCATGTGTGACGATGAAACCCTGTAGGGGACTTAACGCGGTTTTGTCAGCAAAAATGCGGGCGTTCACTTCTTCGCAATCCAACCTCCCGTCCATAATCATTGGGTCTGCATACATCAAAACAGTAATTGGTCGGCGGCCATACAATTCTTTTCCGTATAACGAAGCGTATGTCAGCATGAATTTTTGTCGGCACACCAAACCCAATGGCGTATTCCCCATCACAACGGGAATATACAGAAGGTCCGGTTCTGCCATCAAACGCTCAAAAATACTCGCGCAGAGCGCCGTAGGTGGCGCAGGCCGTATCGGCATCGCCATGTCAATCGCTTTTGGGATCACGGATCACCACCTCATTACGCAACATCGCCAGAATCACCCTTCCAGCGTTACTTCACACAGAGTGTAAAATGCAGCTTTACAGGTCCTTAATGCGGACATTCATTGCAAGTAATGTCGTAAATAATTCATAGAGTGCAGACCAAAAGACATAAGCCGGGATAGTTCATCCAGTGTGCTTGCCTACTCAATATTGATAATTTTCTATGTAAACCACGACCACTGTTCTATCTTGTGGAAAATAAAATAATTTTCAGCGCCGTGGTAGGCACGTTTAGGGCCTATCCAGTAAGGAATGAATGACCTCCTCCTCTGCAAACCCCAGACTATCGCCCTTCTTCTTTTACATGCTCACACAGACCAGCTGGTTCTTGAGCATGGGCATACAGTTCATCCTGTTTCCGTATTTGGTCACTGAGGTCTTGCAGGAATCCGGCACCCGTGTCGGCATTGCGCAAATGTCCCTGCAAATCCCCGCTCTCATCTTCATGCTGCTCGGCGGCACGATTGCAGAGCGGCGCGATGTGCGCTCTATTTTGATGCTCATCCATACGCTCGCCATTGTGCCTCCGCTGGCCCTCTTTTTCTTGATGCAATCGGGCCAACTCGAATACGGCTTTATGATCACCTATGGCTTGGCCATGGGCACGCTCTCTGCCTTTGCCATGCCTGCCCGCGATACGTTGCTCAGCAAAGTCACACCGCCCGGAGAGATTCAAAAGGGGGTCATGCTGGCGATGATGGCCCAGCAGATGTCCATGCTGGCGGGGATGATCTTGGCGATCTCTGGCAATTTCTTTGAGGCCTCACTGCTCTTTATTTTGCAAACCGCCATCATCATCATTGGCGGCATTGGTGGATGGAAACTGCCCGCCATGCCTGCGTTGGCGCATTACAAAGAACAAGGGCGTATCGCTGCGATTGCAGATGGCATCCGCGAGGTTTTTTCCTCTCCCACCATCAAGCCCGTGGTCATTTTAATGTTTTTCGTCGGCATGTTTTACGTCGGCGCTTTCATGGTGGTTTTACCACTGATGATCCGGGATATTTTTCAAGGCACTATCGTTGAGTTCGCCATCGCCTTTAGTTGCTTTTGGGGGGCAACTATTCTCTCCACCATCATCCTGATGAAATTTGCACCGATTGCCCGGCCGGGCAGATTGTTGGGGATCGCAGCGTGTTCTGGCGTTACCTTCCTCACTCTCTTCCATTTTGAAATGGGGTTTACCGCCTACTGCATCCTCAACTTCATGTGGGGTTTAGGGGCTGGTGTCACCATGGCGCTCACCCGTATGATTGTGCAAATGGAGGCACCCGACAGCCACCGCGCGCGCATCCTTTCCGTCTATCAGCTTGGCTTTGCCGGTGGCGCACCGCTCGGGTCTTTGGGCATGGGCTACCTTGTTGACTATTTTGGTCTTTATCACGCGGTGCTTTTTCCAGCAGGTAGCATGGTTCTCGTCCTGCTCTATCTTTTTGCACGCACCCGCCTTCTTCATGTCAAAGCCCCCGGCACCCCATAGGTCTGCGTGCATTGGGTTGAGATAGGTATATGTAACTATTTATTGCATATATGTGCCCCCCTGCCTGCCATGTCACGGTGAAATAGGCATAAATAGAACTAATATTTCAGGAAAGCTTAGTGCAAATGTAATGCCCGTAGCATACCCTTTCTCCTGAGTAGGGGGACGCTATAGGAGAATTTTATGTTTACGGCTCAACGACTATCAACACTCGGGCTTGCCATCGGTGCCATGATTGCTGGTTTGGTTCTATTTCAACCATCTGCCCAAGCTATGGAAATTCCTGAAAATTGGAGCGGCGGCTTGCAAGCCTATGGATGGGATAGCAATCCCTATTCCGATGGAGACCGGAATGACTTGGTCTGCACATCCAATCGTTACAGAACCCAAACTTGCCGGTTGCCACGCAACACGCAAGGGCAAATCAAATTAGTGAAAAAAATCAGCCATTCTCCTTGTGTTATGGGTGAAACCTGGGGCGTTGGCGAACGTAGCGTCTGGGTTAGTGATGGCTGCCGGGCTGTGTTTCGTGTCGGCCGTGGCGGCGAAGGCGGTGGACGCGGCGGCGAAGGTGGTCCTTACCATCATGCCCGCAAAGGACAACTCTCCTGCGGTTCGCCTCATGGGCATTTCCATGGGTGCCATCTTAGAAATGCAAAACATCGCCATGTCCGTCTTGCGCGTCAGGTCAGCAGCTCACCTTGTATTCGTGGTTCAAGCTGGGGCGTGAAAGCCAATGAAGTTTGGGTGAACAATGGGTGCCGCGCGGTTTTCAAATTCAACCGTACGCGCCCTCACTATTGAGCCCCCCTAAATAGAAGATGCAAACCAATGCATCACGTAAAAGGGACCCTCATGGGGTCCCTTTTTCTTCGTGTTGTCTGTGCCTTATTTGTATTCAGGCTCTTCCCACCAAGGGTAGAATTCCGGCATGTCCGTTGATGGCTTGCACGGGTAAGTCGCTTTACGTTTTTCCAAGAAAGACATCACGCCTTCTTTCGCATCTGGGGAGGCCCCGCGAGAGTAAATCGCTTTACTGTCAATTTTATGGGCTTCCATCGGATGATCCGCACCCAACATGCGCCACATCATTTGGCGTGTCAGAGACACGGACACAGCCGCTGTTTCTTCTACGATCTCGCGTGCAATCGCGCGGGCTGCGGGGAGCAGCTCTTCTGGCTCATAAAGCTCACGCACCAATCCGCCACGCAGAGCTTCTTGCGCGTCGAACACGCGGCCTGAATAGCACCATTCCAAAGCTTGGGAAATGCCAACAACCCGTGGCAAGAACCAGCTTGAACACGCTTCCGGCACAATCCCGCGCCGTGCAAACACAAAACCAAACCGGGCTTTGGTAGATGCCAAGCGAATGTCCATCGGTAATTGCATGGTGACGCCAATGCCCACAGCGGCGCCGTTGATCGCGCCAATAACCGGTTTCGTGCTTTGGTAGATACGCAATGTCACGCGCCCACCGCCGTCACGAATGCTCTCATCGCTCCAGTTCACAGAGCCGTCTTCGTTCCGTGGGTTCCCCACCTTATCTGGCCGATCATCGCGTTTTTCATAGTCGAAGGTTTTTGCCCCTTCTGACAAATCAGCACCGGCACAGAAAGCTTTGCCTTCGCCGGTCATGATGATCGCCCGCACCTCGTCGTCCGCATCAGCCCGGTCAAACGCATCGATGATCTCTTGCATCATGCGGCCAGTGAACGCATTCATCTTTTCTGGGCGGTGCAACGTAATGGTCAGGATGTTGTCCTCAACCTCATATTTAATGGTCTCGTAGCTCATCGTGTTCTCCCTTTACAAGCGATTCCGTTGGCTCAAATTAGGTTTCGATGCATGATATATACAGGCTCCCGCCCCCCTTTTGCCATGCCTGAAAAAGAAATAAATGCATGACGTAGGGGAAAACAAGTAATTAGTCATGCGGCCAATTTATGTCAGTGACAGGTCCCAAATTCTTATTATAGTGAGCCTCAAGAGCGCGGCATACCGCGCACCAGAAGACACTTGGCGAGCTTTACGTCTCACAAATCTTCTAGAATTTGACTCAAAGCGCCTGTGCGCTTCATTCGCAGCGGCCCGCCAGAGGCCGCGCGACCTACTGGGGAGACGACCAATGCATCCTTACCATCACGCTCAAACACATCCAGAACGCCCCGCCTATGTCATGGTTGGAAGTGGCGAGACGGTCACCTATCAGCAACTCAATGATCGCTCCAATCAGACCGCGCAGCTTTTTCGCCAACAAGGCCTGAAGGCTGGCGATGCGATTGCCATCTACATGGAAAACAACGCGCGGTTTCTGGAAATCTGTTGGGCCGCACAACGCGCAGGACTTTATTATACTGCCATCTCTTCACGTCTCACCGCTGGCGAAGTGGACTTTATTGTTGCCGACTGTGGCGCGAAACTTTTCATCACCTCGTCGCATCAGCAACCGGTCGCCAATGAACTGATCGAGCAAGGCCTGCTTAAAGCGGTTGAAGGGCGGTACATGGTCAACGGCACCGCGCCGGGTTATGACGCCTATGAAAGCGCACGCGACGCCATGCCTGCCACGGCTATTGCCGATGAAACGGCCGGTGTCGACATGTTGTATTCCTCAGGCACAACCGGGCGGCCGAAAGGTATTCGGGTTCCCCTCACAGGCGGCGCCATCGATGCAGATAGTGCCTTTATTCAACTTGTCAAAATTCTGTATGGCTTTGACGCAGACACCCAATATCTCTCTCCTGCACCGCTTTATCATGCAGCCCCGCTACGCTACAACATGACGGTTCAACGTCTGGGTGGCACGTGCTTCATCATGGAGAACTTTGATGCAGAGGGCGCTATTGCCAACATCGACAAGCACTCCATCACACATTCCCAGTGGGTACCGACCATGTTTGTGCGTATGCTCAAACTAGATCCGGCCGTGCGCGCGAAGTACGATGTATCCTCTCTCAAATGCGCCATTCATGCGGCAGCTCCTTGTCCTATTCCAGTGAAAGAGCAGATGATTGATTGGTGGGGTCCGGTCATCAATGAGTATTATGCTGGTTCAGAGGGCAATGGTTTTACCGCTCTCAACTCCGAAGAATGGCTTGCGCACAAAGGCTCTGTGGGGCGGCCTCTTATGGGCATTGTGCATGTGTGCGACGATGAAGGAAATGAGTTGCCAACCGGGGAAGCTGGCACCATCTACTTTGAGAGTGAGAACAAATTTGAATATTTCAATGACCCTGTGAAAACCAGAGAGTCCCAACACCCAGAACATGAAACGTGGTCCACGCTTGGGGATGTTGGCAAGGTAGATGCAGATGGTTTTGTTTATCTCACCGACCGCAAAGCCTTCATGATCATTTCTGGTGGGGTCAACATCTATCCACAAGAGGCAGAAAACAGACTCATTACGCACCCACGTGTTGCAGATGTTGCTGTCATTGGCGTGCCGAATGAAGACTTCGGCGAGGAAGTCAAAGCTGTTGTGCAGCCGATAGACTGGGCGGATGCAAACGAGAGCTTTGCAGAAGAGTTGATCGAATACTGCAAGCAGGAACTGACAACAATCAAATGCCCTCGCTCCATCGATTTCGATAAAGAGCTGCCGCGTCATCCCACGGGCAAGCTCTATAAACGCCTTGTGCGGGACCGCTACTGGGGCAAAAAAGACAGTCAAATCGTTTAAGAATATGGGGGGGGGCGATATCATCGCCCCCTTTTTCATGGGCCTTCTTTCAGCTCCCATTCAGCTGAAACCCGTATAATACTATGGCGCCCATAAGAACTCGGTTAAGGTGGGGCACTTAGGTTTTGCAACGAGGGATCACATGTCACATCTTAAACGTATCAAACTTTCAACGCTTCTGCCGCTCGCTGCTTTGATTGCGGGATTTGTTGGTGCAGACATTCTTACAAGCGCCCGACAGACGCCCGCCTCTGCTGCTGAAATTTCGGAGGGCAAAACCTGCCGCAATAAAACCGGCATGGGTAAGAAATTCACAAAAGAATATTTTGTCTATTTTGATTCAGCTAGCACCGTGATTAAGAACCAGTACAAAGCAACCTTGGAACGCGCGGTTAATCGTGCTCAAGGCCAACACGCTTATCAAATTTGTCTCTTTGGCAAGGCGAGCAAAAAAGGCAATGCGGCATCTAACGCCCGCCTTTCTCGGCAGCGTTCGCAAGCAGTTGCCGCTTTCATCCGGTCTGAAGGCTGGAAAGGCAAAATCGCGATTGAACCAGAAGGCGAAGCATGGGGTTTCTTTGCGGATGAGTTGAATTTTGACTCTGAAGAAGACCGTCGCGTACGTGTCCGCCTCTCAATGTAAGGCGGCGTTACCCGCCCCCTTCCCTATACGCCTTCTCACGTGCAAGCCATTCCTTCTTTAGAACGGCTTGTGCGCGTGGCACGCGCCTATCTGTTTGGATAAGCTCTACAATGCGGTCTACGCGAAATGCTCGGAAGTCATCGCGCATTTCGCACCACGCAATCATTACCCGGTTCATATCAAAATAACCGACACTCACGGGCCACACAGTCCGCGTTGTTTCCAAACCGGCTTCGTCTACATAATTTAATTCAATCACTTTGCCGCGCCGTAGGGCTTCGCGCACCTGCTTGCTATCTACTTTAGTGTTCGGATCGATTGCAGGCCGGGGACCCGCATACAGAGGGACGGCCTCAAACTTATCGCGGAGTTTGGCGGGCAGTACCGCGCTCACTTTTGCCACCATATTGCGCGCATCGGCAATTTGGTCTGCATCCCCATATTTTTCTACAAAGCGCGCCCCCAACATCAAAGTTTCAAGTTCCCCTACGTTGAAGATCAGTGGCGGCAGATCGTAGCCGTCCTCCAGAACATATCCGACACCAGCTTCTCCGCGTACAGGCACGTTGATGGATTCCATCGCCAGCATGTCGCGATAAATTGTGCGCTGAGCGACTTCCAGCTCCTCTGCCATCGCGTTGGCCGAAACGGGTTTTCCCTCCCGTCGCAAAATTTGAACAATTTGTAGAAGCCTATCTGCCCGGCGCATCGCTCCCCCCCTTTCACCATGCTGACAGTACGGTGTCAGCATGGTGACGTTACGATGGTGGCGACAATTCAACAAGGGATTGTCAATTTCCTAAACGATTAATTGGATACCCTCATGACCCTACATCTTCACCAACCACCAGCGGCTCCGGGCACTCCCTCCTCTAGTCCGTTCTGTACCAAAACAGAGATATTGCTGCGCATGGCGGCATGCGAATTTGTCATCACCCCAGAATTCGTCCCTGCTAATGGCCCAAAACAAAAAATCCCCTTTATTACCGACGGTGATGCGGTCATTGGGGACAGTGCATTGATCCAAGCGCATTTAGAACGCACTCAACAGGCCGATTTTTACAAGGGCTTAACAGCGCAGGAACGGGCAACGGCACAGCTCCTCTTACACTCTGTCGAAGAAAAACTTTATTGGGTGATGGTTTTTGCCCGTTGGCAATTTGATGCGGGCTGGGCCATTACGGAGCCCGCGTTCTTTGGCATGGCCCCGGCGTCGGTCCGTGCACAGGTATCAGCACAAACACGAGAAGAAATGATGCGTAACCTATGGGGCCAAGGCACCGGGCGTCACACAGCCGCAGAAGCGATCCAAATGGGCGTGGATGTCATCGAGAATTTAGGCCTCTATTTGGGCGAGAATGATTTTTTCGTCGCAAACACTCTCACCCCCCTAGATGCAACCACCTATGGCACGCTCATCACCCTATTGGAGATGCCGGGCAGTCCGTTGCTCAAGGAGGCCATCCTCAACCAGCCCAACTTATGTGCCTTTGTGGACCGTATCTCCGCGCAGTTTTTCCCCAATGCGCTTGGGGCTGCTGCCCTACGCTCTGTGGCTTAAACACGTCTCCCCGCTTATCACACGCTGAGATGCCAGCCCGTTCACGGCGAATGGGCTGGCTTTTGTGCAAAATAATGGCTGCTAAAGGGTTCTGCGAAACTAAAAATGGCGATCCCCGCAAAAGATTTGGCAATTTGCTCACTTGCCGTTAGATTATGCGCTCAGAAATTAGTGGGCTTACCCCACATTCAGAACCATGCCGCTCGGATTAGACCATGCGCCCCTTCACCGGGTCCCAGTCGCCCGACTAGGCAGAGACGGAGAATATACATGCGCGTTTTTGATAGTATTGCCGATTATGCTGCCATTGCTGGCCAAGAAGTTGGTGTGAGTGATTGGGTAGAAATTAGCCAAGACCGGGTTAACATGTTTGCTGAAGCAACTGGCGACCACCAGTGGATTCACATCGACCCAGAGCGCACCCAAAAAGAATTGGGCATGGGCACCATCGTACACGGCTACCTTACTCTGTCCGTTTTGCCTTGGTTGATGGGCCAAGTGTCCACTGTTAAAGGTGTCAGCCGTGGCATCAACTACGGTTCAAACTCCGTACGTTTCACAAACATGGTTCCAGTTGGTTCACGTGTACGCTGCCGCGTTGCCTTGAAAGAAGCTAACGACAAAGCTGGTGGCACGCAGCTTATCAACACTGTGACTATGGAAATTGAAGGCGTAGAGCGTCCTGCTTTGGTTGCTGAAACAATTTCTATTCTCTACCCATAAGGGTCTGAGACTGAATGCTCTAAGCCCTCGGATTTCACAGATTTCCGGGGGTCTTTTTTTGCCGATACGATTTGGAGACTTCCATGCCTTTGACCCCTCCCGCCGTTGCCCCTCACGCGCGTGTTGAACCAGAGACCCGCAGCTTTCATGAGCGCACGCTTGTAGATGATTATGGCTGGTTGCGTGACGAAAAATGGCAGGAAGTGATGCGCAGTCCAGATGCGCTCAGCCAAGACATTCGCGATTATTTAGAAGCAGAAAACGCTTACGTAGAAGAAACCTTTGCGCCGCTCAGCGACTTAAAGGAAACCATCTACCAAGAGATCAAAGGCCGGATCAAGGAAGATGACAGTTCGGTTCCCGCCCGTGATGGAGAATGGTTTTACGTCACCAAATATGAAACGGGCGCACAACACCCTTTGTTTTGCAGATATGGGGTGAGCGAGGAAGAGACGCAAATACACGTTCTGTTAGACGCCAACAAACAAGCTGCCGACTTGGAATATTTCAAGCTTGGCGCGGTTGAACACACCGCCTGCCATAGATGGCTTGCCTGGTCTGCAGACCTCAAAGGGTCAGAATATTTCACCGTCCACATTCGCGATTTGGACAGCGGTGAAGACCTTGATTACGTCATCAAAGACACCTCCGGCTCTGCCGTCTGGTCACCGTGTGGGAATTATCTCTATTACACCCGTCTGGATGAAAACCACCGCCCTGTCACTGTCTTCCGACACAAGCGGGGCACGGATCCAAAAGACGATGCGATTTTGTACGATGAACAAGACCCCGGCTTTTATTTAGGTGTGGGTACCACGCAGGACGGGCGCTTTATTGTGATCTCCGCAAGCGACCACCAAACTTCTGAAATGTGGGTGGTTGATGGCAAAGAGCCTGAGGCGGCTCCCCGTCTTATTGATGCACGCGAACCCGGCGTTGAATATGACATTGATCACGATGCGGAGCGCGAGCGTTTTATCATCTTGACCAACCGCGACGCGGAAGATTTCAAGCTGGTCACTGCTCCATTGGGCTTCCCAGATCGCAGCCATTGGCAAGACTTTATCAAGCACACCGCTGGCACGCTCATTTTGGGGCACACCTCCTATCAAGATTTTCATGTGCGGCTAGAGCGGAAAGATGGATTGAAACGCATCATCCTACGCCATCTAGATAGCAATGCAGAAACCGCGATCGACTTTGATGAAGCCGCGTATGATCTTTCCCTCTACTCAGGGTTTGAGTATGACACTCACTCCTTGCGCTTTGGCTATTCTTCAATGACCACACCAGCGCAGGTGTTTGATTTCAATATGGATACGGCTGAGCGTCGTTTGCTGAAAACACAAGAAGTTCCCAGCGGGCACACGGCTTCCGACTATGTCACTGAGCGCGTCTTTGCCAAAGCCGATGACGGGGTGCGCGTGCCGATTTCTTTGCTCTATCACAAAGACACACCGCTTGATGGCTCTGCTCCTCTTCTTCTATACGGCTATGGCTCATATGGCATCAGCATGGACCCAAGCTTTTCTGTCTCCTGTCTCTCGCTTGTCAATCGGGGGTTCGTTTATGCAATCGCACATATTCGCGGCGGCAAAGAAGGCGGATATAATTGGTATAAGTCGGCCAAGATGATGACTAAAAAAACCACCTTCACTGATTTTGTTCAGTGCGGGGAGTATCTTGCCCATAAAAAATATACCTCCCGTGGCAACATCACCATTCATGGTGGCAGTGCGGGCGGCATGTTGGTTGGTGCCTGCGCCAATATCGCGCCGGATCTCTTCAAAGGTGTTGTGGCCGAAGTGCCGTTTGTTGATGTGCTCAATACAATGCTGGATGCCAGCTTGCCGCTCACCCCGCCAGAATGGTTGGAATGGGGCAATCCGATAGAAAGCGCGGAAGCCTATGACTATATGGCGTCCTACAGTCCTTACGACAATGTATGCGCCCAAGACTATCCGCATATTTTCGCCATCGCCGGGCTGACCGACCCCCGCGTGACTTATTGGGAACCTGCCAAATGGGTGGCTCGTCTCCGCGCCACGCGAACGGATGACAACCTTACGCTGCTTAAAACAAATATGGGGGCGGGCCATGGGGGCGCGTCAGGGCGTTTTGACCGTTTGAAAGAAGTTGCTGATGTTTATTGTTTCGCCTTAGCTGTTCACGGAAAAGCTTAGAGGCGGCGGCTCGTTAGGAATGGCACATGCCTCTTTGGATACCGATCACGATTGCTGCCGCGTTCTTGCAGAATGTGCGTTCCACAATCCAAAAACAGCTCACGGGCAAGCTCTCTACACAGGGGGCCACCTATGTGCGGTTTCTGTACGGGCTGCCCGTCGCCCTCCTATACCTTGCTCTGCTTGTCACTCTTCAAGAGCGCTCGACCAGTGAGATCACATCTTCTTGGTCCCCGGTGTTTTGGACCTATGCAACGGTTGGGGGCCTCTGCCAAATTCTCGCCACCGCCTTATTGGTTACGCTGTTTACGTATCGCAACTTTGCCGTTGGCACGGCCTTTTCTAAAACGGAAACCGTGCAAGCGGTTATGTTTGGCTTGGTCTTCTTAGGCGAAGGCATTACGACAGGCGCTGGCATCGGCATCTTTGTCAGCCTCATTGGCGTTATCTTGATCTCTACCCGGTCGGCACGTTTTCACCTCTCCGACTTCTTCAAAGACGTAACCGCCCCCGCCTCCCTCATGGGCATCGGGTCTGGTGCCCTCTTTGGCATTTCAGCGGTGAGTTATCGCGGCGCGTCCTTATCGTTGGGCATTGAGAATGTCTTATTCTCCGCTTCCATCACGTTAGCCTGCGTTCTCACCTTGCAAACGCTGTTGATGGGCGGATGGCTTGCTTATAAAGACCGCAGTCAGCTTAGCGCCAGCCTACGCCATTGGCGCCCCGCTGCCCTTGCAGGCATCACTGGTGGGTTAGGATCGATTGGTTGGTTTACGGCGATGACGCTGCAGAATGTTGCCTATGTGCGCGCACTTGGGCAAATCGAGTTGGTCTTCACCTTTGCTGCATCGTGGTTTCTCTTTAAGGAACGCTCAGATGCTAAGGAAGTGGTCGGCGTCCTCCTCATCGTTGCAGGGCTTGTTGTGCTCCTGCTGGATGCCTGAGGCCGCCAACCACGTTCGCAACCCTATACAGGCACTTCGCCTGCAATCGTCGTGCGGTGCAATACCCGCAAATGCCCGTCATAGCCACCTTCAGCAAAGTGCATCGTGTTTCGGTTATCCCAAATCACCAGCATGTCGGGTTGCCATTTATGGCGATAGATAAATTCTTCCTTCGTCATGTGAATATAAAGCTCGCCCAATAGCCCTTGGGCTTTCTCGTCGTCCAGTCCTTCAACGCCAATGGTATAAACCGGGCTGATAAAAAGAGACTTTCTGCCCGTCACTGGATGGGTGCGCACAATCGGATGGGTTTGGGAGACTTCCGCCTCTTTGGAGACAATAATTTCCATCGTGCGCTTTACTTTATCCTGCGAATAGACCCCTTTGCGCCCATAAGGCAGCATCGCGGAGTGGATCGCCTGCAAGCCCTCTATGCGTTCTTTCATTTCCGCAGACAATGTCTCATAAGCACGGGTGGTATCGGCATAAAGCGTGTTGCCGCCGACTGGGGGGATCACTTCAGAATGCAAAATTGTGCCGGCTGGTGGCTCTTCTTGGAAGCTCCAGTCTGAGTGCCAACCAGAGCCAAAGTTGGACGCCGTTTCATCTGGCTCCCGGCGCAATTCCAAAACGTGGGGATGCTCTGCCATCGGCTTGATAAAGGGATCATGTCCAAACTCCCCAAGCTGGCGCGTAAAATCTTCCAATTGCTCTAGGGAAAGAGGCTGGTCGGGAAAGGCAAGCACAGCGTGTTCGGCCCATGCAGCTTTTACTTCCTCCAGCACCTCAGCGGGCAAAGGCTCGGAAAGGTCCAAGCCAGTGACTTGCGCTCCAAACCCGTGGATATGGGGCGTTACTTCGATATGACGGAAATCTTGTGTTGCGAGCATGTTTGCTTCTCCTTTTTCCTCAAGTGTGAGCTGAACCCGTATGGGGGTCAAGGGAGAAAAGGCTGCCCGTTTTCCTAATGAATGACCTGCCCGACGCGCCCCTCACGCACAGGGTCGCGCGCAGGCAGGCCCACAGTTTAGTAGGGTTTATCGCCAATAATGGTGACACGTTCTACGCGGCGCACCGCTGGCCAATAGTCTGAGACTGCATAATGTTGGCATGCGCGATTGTCCCAAAAGGCCACGGAATTTTTCTCCCAATGGAATCGGCATTGATATTCAGGGGTCTGTGCTTGCGCATATAGGTGTTGCAGCAACGCATCCGACTCATCACGCTCCATGCCCACAATATATTGAGTGAACGCGGCATTGACGTAGACACCCTTGCGCCCGGTTTCTGGGTGGGTGCGCACAACGGGATGCTCAACCATGGGATATTTTTTGTTCATTTCTTCAATTTTTTCGGCGGACAGACCTTTGGCTTTCATCATTTTGCGGAAGTGGGCAAAATCGTGAACCGCCTGCTTTCCTTCAATTTGGGCTTTCACCTCATCGCTTAGGCCGTCGTAGGCGGCATATGAATCTGAGAAAAGCGTATCGCCCCCTGTGGCTGGCAATTCGATGCCACGCAAAATAGAGCCAAGTGACGGGACCTCTCGCCACGTCACATCGGAATGCCAAACATTCTCTTTGCCCGGATTGTCTTTGTCGTGGGTAATGGCCAGCACTTCGGGAAAACCTTCTTTGTGCGGGGCAAAAGGATGCACTTCAAGTTCCCCAAAATTCTTGGCAAAATCAATTTGCTGTTGGGAGGTAATGTCTTGATCCCGAAAGAATACAACCTTGTGCGTTAAGAGCGCTTCGCGCAAAGCGGCCACAAGATCTGGGCTACAGGGCTTACTCATATCGACATTGTTAATCACCGCGCCAATGGTTGGCGTCATAGGTGTGATCTCCAAAAGCTTCTCCATCAGGTCCGTGCTCTCTGAACCGCGTATTGCTTCCGCCATAAATTCCTCCAGGTCATGTGATCGGTTAAACTTCTGATCAAAGCCTATGCGTGTGCGGACTGGCGTGGCGCGGGAAAAAAATGTATTATTCCGCAATACAGAATAATGACATGGATTAAATATGGCCGAACCAACCGTTGAACCGGTGCTGCGCAGTTTGACTGTTTTGAAAATGCTGAACCGCCGCAGTATCACAACCCTGAGCACTCTGCATGATGAAACGGGCTTACCGAAGTCCACCCTTGTGCGGCTTCTTGATACACTTATCGCGGGGGGGTATGTGTCGCGCCTACATCGGCGCCGGGGATATCAGCTCACCGACCGCGTGCTGCATTTAGCGCGGGGCTATCAATTTTCCGACCCTGTCATTCAGGCAGCCCGTCCAGTGCTGGAAAAACTAACGCAAAAATTCAAGTGGCCTTTTACCATTTGCACCCTACAGGGCAGTCATATGCGTATTCGGTTTTCCACCACCTTCCATGCGCCGATGGCCGATGAGTCAGATTATGCCCATGACCGCGTTCCCCTTCTTCCGTCAGCTATGGGGCAGGCTTATCTGGCCTTCTGCTCGGAGGAAGAGCGCAAGATTCTACTGCGCATGGTGCAAAAATCAGAGAACGCAAATGATCTGCTCTCGCGCGACACGCGGTTTGTGACCAAGCTTTTGGCGACCGTTGCCGAACGGGGATATGCCAACACCCTCAAAGTTGGCGATCTGCGTTTGAGTGGCATGGCGATCCCCATCATTGTTGAGGATCAGGTAAGGGCAACCTTTACGTTGCGCCACTACACCTCTGCCATGACGGCGGAAGAAGCAGCCACACTCTATTTGTCGCGGATGCAAGACGCCGCCCGCGAAATTTCTGCCGCAGCTTTAGAGATGGAACAGGCGATCCATCCCTAGAAATAAGATGGCATCACGGCCCCTGACACGCAAAAGCCGCCCCCTCTTCCGCACAACAGAAGAAAGAGCGGCTTTTTCAGATTAGGTTTTAGACGAATGCTTGAATGCCCGTTTGAGCGCGCCCCAAAATCAATGCGTGCACATCATGGGTTCCCTCATAGGTGTTCACCGCTTCCAAATTCATCACATGACGGATCACGTGATATTCGTCTGACACACCGTTGCCGCCGTGCATGTCGCGGGCAACCCGTGCAATGTCGAGGGCTTTACCGCAGTTATTTCGCTTCATCAAAGAAATGGATTCCGGTGCCGCTGCGTTATTGTCCATCAAACGACCCAAAGCAAGACAGCTATGCAAGCCCAAAGTGATTTCGGTTTGCATGTCGGCCAATTTCTTTTGCACTAATTGGTTCGCAGCCAAAGGGCGGCCAAATTGTTTGCGGTCCATGGTGTATTGACGCGCTTGATGCCAACAGAACTCAGCCGCACCCAATGCACCCCACGCGATGCCATAGCGTGCTTTGTTCAAGCAACCAAAGGGACCTGCAAGACCCGTCACATTTGGCAAAATATTGGCGTCAGGAACAAACACATTTTCCAATACAATTTCGCCTGTCACAGACGCACGCAGAGAAAATTTGCCTTCAATTTTAGGGGTGGAGAAACCCTCAAAACCGCGTTCTACAATAAAGCCGCGAATGCTATCCTTGCCGCTCTCTTCGTCTTTCAGCTTGGCCCATACCACCGCAATGTCTGCAATGGGTGAATTGGTGATCCACATTTTTGCACCATTGAGGGTAAAGCCGCCGTCTACTTTTTCGGCGCGGGTCACCATGGAGCCGGGATCGGATCCGTGGTCGGGTTCTGTCAGGCCGAAGCACCCGACAAATTCACCGCTGGCCAATTTTGGTAAAAACTTCTCGCGTTGGCTTTCGCTGCCGTATGCATGGATTGGGTGCATGACGAGAGACGACTGTACGCTCATGGCAGAACGATACCCACTGTCCACACGCTCAACTTCGCGGGCGACCAAACCATACGAGGTGTAGTTCAAACCAGCACAGCCGTATTTTTCTGGAATGGTCAGGCCAAGCAAACCTTGCTCGCCCATTTCATTCATAATTTCACGATGAAAAATCTCATGGCGGTTGGCTTCTTTTACCCGGCTCATCAAACGATCTTGAGAGAAGCTACGGGCCGCTTCCATCACCAGCCGCTCTTCTTCGCTGAGCTGGTCGGTTAGATGAAGGGGGTCTTCCCAATTGAAAGACGCCAGCGTTGGGTTGCTTATCTTTGCCATGTTTTTCTCCAAAAAAATACCTGCGGCCCATAGAACCGCAGGTATCGAATAAGGCTTTCAGGTCCCTACGTCAAATAAGGCGCCCAAACCTGAGTGTTTTCAAAGATATTGCGCTGATTTTGCATTCGTTTCTGCAATAGCCTGTGCAAATTCCTTGCTCATACGCTCGACAAGCTCAGCCACAGACGGCGCATCTTTAATGGAGCCCAAACCTTGGCCAGCGCCCCAGATGTCTTTCCAAGCTTTGGATTTTGTGTTGCCGCCAGAGCCAAAGTTCATGGCTTCTTTGTTCGATTCTGGCAGGTCATAAGGGTCCATCCCAGCGGCTTTAACAGACGGCGCCAAGTAGTTGCCGTGCACGCCTGTAAACAAGTTGGAATAGATGATGTCTTGGGCCGCATAATCAATCAGAGATTGTTTGTACGCAGGGTCAGCATTGGCTTCTGTGGTCGCAATAAAGCGTGTGCCCATGTAGGCCAAATCTGCCCCAGCGGCCAACGCAGCAGCGATGCCGTTGCCATCTGCCAAGGAACCGGAAAGCAAAATGGTGCCATCGAACCATTCTTTAACTTCGCGCACCAATGCGAAAGGAGACAATGTACCCGCGTGGCCACCCGCGCCCGCACAGACCAAGATCAAGCCATCAACTCCTTGTTCAGCCGCCTTTTTAGCGTGCTTTACGTTGATGACGTCGTGGAACACCACCCCGCCATAAGAGTGAGCGGCTTCAACCAAGGATGCCGGTGGGCGCAATGAAGTAATGATGATCGGCACTTCGTGCTTTACGCACATGGCCATGTCTTCTTCGAGGCGATCATTGGAACCGTGGCAAATTTGGTTGACCGCAAAAGGGGCAACCTTTTTGTCTGGGTTCGCGGCTTGGTATTCAGCCAATTCGGTTTTAATACGCTCAATCCACTCCCCAAGCACATGGGCTGGGCGGGCATTCAACGCAGGGAAAGAACCAACAATCCCGGCTTTACACTGTGCAATCACCAACTCTGGACCGGACACAATAAATAGTGGGGACCCAATAACGGGTAGTTCCAATTTTCCTTCGAGCACAGCTGGTAATGCCATGAATGCCTCCTGAGTTTGATTTGGTGTTCAGTTTTCGTTGGAGGGAATATAAGGCAGTTCGCCCAGAAAGGAATGTTCATTGTTGTTGTGACAACTGAACATATTCGATCATGCCAATCCCGGTGGTTTCCCCAACAACTGTTCGCGGTCTGTTTTGGCTTGAGACGCGATGAAATCGAATACCGATTTCACCGGTTGCGTGTCGCGCAAATCTGGGTGGGCGAGAAGCCAAAGGTCGGTTGAGCTAAACAGTTTTGTCGGCGACACCCGCACGAGGTCATCATAGAAGTCGCCAATATTGCACGTCAAAACGGTGATTCCGAGCCCTGCTTGCACGGTGCGCAACTGATCTTCAACGGAAGAACAGCGCAAGGTTGTGGGGACATTTCGGGTGACGTGGTTGGACCAGCGGGCCAATTCGGTTTCGGCAGCTGCACCGCAAAAGCCAACAAACCGATGGTCGCCCCATTGTTCCCGGTCGGTGGGGAGGCCGTATTTTTCAGCGTAGGATTTGGACGCATAAAAGGACACACCGACCCGCGCGATTTTTTTACCAACGAGGTTTTCTTGCCCCGGACCATAAAGGCGGAGCACCAAATCGGCTTCGCGACGGCGAACACTTGCAGGCCAACTGTCGGTCACAAATTCCAATTCAACTTCAGGATAGGTTTCTTGAAATTCAGCCATGGCGGGCACCAACCAATAGCCTGCCAATGTGGAGGCGGTTGAAATGCGAACCACACCTTTGGGGGCTCCTTGCCCGCTTACAGCTGAGCGTTGCGCGCGCAGGGCAGCGGCAGACATATAGTCCACTTCCAATTTCAATCGCTCGCCCGAAGGGGTCAGGGCGAAACCGTCAATGTCTCGGACAAAAAGTTTTACCCCGAGGACTTTTTCAAGTTCGGCGACATGACGGCCGACCGTGGCATGGGAAATTTTCAAGCGTCTTCCGGCGGCGGAATGACTGCGTGTATCGGCGACCGCGAGGAAGGTGCGATAGAGATCCCAATCAATATTGTTGTTCATTTGTGCTCTCTTCGTGAACATTGCTGAACAGGAGCTTGGGGTAAAAGCGCCCAAAAATCAATAGGTCGCGGCGTCTAAACCACCGCAAGCGCATATTTTTTTGAGCGCGTGCGACTAAAGCGCGATCTGTTGATGGTTCATTTTTGCTGACGCGCCGGTCAACTTCCGGCAAAGTCGCGGGATTAATTTTCTGATTCAATTTAGTAGGGAGCGCGCCTGTGCTTAAAACTCGTTTCACAGAAGAATTCGGCATCGAACATCCAATCATCCAAGGGGGCATGCAATGGGTTGGCCGGGCCGAGCTGGTCGCAGCGGTTGCCAACGCAGGTGGCCTTGGCTTCATCACGGCGCTTACACAACCCACGCCAGAAGACCTGACGAAAGAAATCGCCCGATGCCGCGAGCTGACCGACAAGCCATTCGGGGTGAATTTGACCATCTTGCCAGCCCTCACCCCTCCTCCGTACGCGGAATATAGACAAGCCATTATTGATTCCGGCGTGAAAATTGTTGAAACGGCTGGCCATAACCCAGCAGAACATATCGCGGCGTTTAAGGCGGCTGGTGTAAAGGTCATTCACAAATGCACCGCTGTGCGCCATGCGTTGAAAGCTGAGAAACTGGGTGCAGATGCCATTTCCATTGACGGCTTTGAATGTGCGGGCCACCCCGGCGAAGATGACATTCCCGGCCTGATCCTCATCCCGGCGGCGGCGAATGTTGTGAAAGTTCCGATGATTGCGTCCGGCGGTTTTGGCGATGCGCGCGGCCTTGTTGCTGCCCTCGCTCTTGGCGCTGAAGGCGTGAACATGGGCACACGGTTTATGTCCACCGTTGAAAGCCCCATTCACCAGAAGGTTAAAGAGCAAATTGTGGCAAATGATGAACGGGCAACCGATTTGATTTTCCGCACCTTGCGCAATACGGCACGTGTTGCCAAAAACTCTGTCTCTCAAGAAGTGGTTGCCAAGGAAAGAGAAGGTGCAAAAATTGAAGACCTTGCTCCCCTCGTTTCAGGCAAACGCGGCAAAGTGGTTTATGAAGAAGGCGATGCAGATTACGGCATTTGGTCTGCTGGTATGGTGCAGGGCCTCATCAACGATGTGCCAACATGTAAAGATTTGATCGAGCGCATGGTTTCAGAAGCTGAGGCGTTGATTGCCGCTCGTTTGAACACCATGGCTGGCATCAAGTAAAACGCTGCCTGTTTAGGCATTGAACACGGCTTAAATATTGAACACGGCCTTCGTTTGCGCGAGGGCCGTTTTCTTAATCTGCGTCTCTTAAACTCAACTACTCAAAGCGGCTTTGATGACGCCGATGATCCGGGTGAGGTCTTCTGGGGTGAGGTCTGTGCCTGATGGCAAACACACACCGCGTTGGAACAACTCTTTAGAGACATCGCCGCCCACATGGCGGGCCGTGCGAAAAACTGGTTGAAGGTGCATCGGCTTCCACACGGGACGGGCCTCAATATTGTGACTACCCAAGGCTTCACAAATGTCTAGCGGCTCTGCGCCTGCCGCCGCCCCCAACATCATCACGGTCAACCATCTATTTGCCGTGCCTGTGGCGGCTTCTGGCATAAAGGAAATACCGGGCAGCTTGCCCAGCTCCGCCTCATATTGCGCGAAGGTTTCACGGGCCTTGGCCACACGGTCTGGCAAGATGGCGAGCTGTCCTACCCCAATTGCCGCGCACACGCTTGGCATACGGTAATTATAGCCAAAGGTGACATGCTCATAATGATTTGAAGGTTCACGGGCTTGGGTGGACAGGTAACGGGCCTGTTGAACAATGTCGGGATCGTCGCTTGCAATCATGCCCCCGCCTGCTGTGGTGATGAGCTTATTGCCATTGAAGGAATAGATCGCCACATCGGCACCCTTCCCCGCATGACGGTCTTTATAGGTTGACCCCACCGCTTCGGCACTATCCAAAATAACCGGAATTTCATATGCCGCAGCCAACTCGCGAATGGCATCTAGGTCCGCGCACTGGCCATAAATATCTACGGGCACGATAGCTTTGGGCAATTTATTTTCAGCAGCGGCGCGTGATAGCTCGCCTTCCAAAAGGTGCGGTGACAATGTCCATGTATCAGGATCAACGTCAAAAAATACCGGGCTTGCGTGTTGATACATTATGGGTGATACGCCCCCAATAAATGTAAGCGTGCTGGTCCACACCTCGTCCCCCTCGCCAACACCTGCCAGTCGCAATGCCAAGTGCATGGCAGCGGTGCCGCTGGTCAACGCGGCGGCATCTGCGTGACCTGTCAGCTCGCAAAATTCTTTTTCAAACCGGTCAATCATGGGGCCGACACCGGCCAAGTAATTTGTGTCAAAGCACTCTGTGACCAAGCCACGCTCTTCCCCAGACATATGAGGCGGGGAGAGGAAAATCCTCTTATCGGCATTCGACATATTTGACATCCACTTTGGCTTCAAAGGTTTTGTAAAAGTCTAACGGATCTTCTTGGCTGGCACGCCGACGACTGTTGCCCCGTCAGCTATATCCTGCGTCACAACGGCTCCCGCGCCCACGGTGACGTGATTGCCCAGCGTAATACCGGGGCACAGGGTTGCCCCGGCACCGATGAAACATCCCGCACCCAAGGTGACACTTCCGGTTAGGCAGGCCCGTGGCCCCACAAACGAAAAATCACCGAGCACGCAATCATGCTCGACGACACTGGCTGTATTGATGATGCTGTGGCGGCCAATCTGCGCATCAGGCTGAACAATAGCTGACGCACACACAAGGGTGCCTTCTGCAATGCGCGCACTTGGATGGCGCCACCCAACCGGGTGTTGAATGCTGACCCATTCCACGGGCATTTCAGACGCGAGACGGGCGCGAATTTTATTGTCTCCAATGGCAAGATGGGCGCGGTCGAGGGCGGACCAATCATGTTGGGCCAAAATGGAATGCCCCAACAGGCGCTGCCCTGCCAATGCAGGATTGCTGTCGATGACACCGGCGACAAACTCACCTGCGGCTTCGGCTGCTGCGATGGCTACTTTGGCATGGCCACCAGCCCCTATGATCCACAATCCGCTCATTTGTTCCTCATTTGGCAAGCGCGGCGACTTTATAAAGCCCTACGTTTCGCCCCTATATTTTGGCGCACCAAAGTTAACGGCCCGTCTATGTACTCGGTATTGGCGCGCCAAACGGTCTGTTTTCCAATGGGGGCGGCTTTGCCATTTAACTGAAAAGAACGCCCACTTAGCCCCTGTTTAACCCGGCGGGCGGAGCATTCGTGATGAAACTGGCCGATAATTGGTTTCTCTGGCGTGAGCATAGATGACTCGCGTATGGCTGTCTCACCTCAAAATTGGCTCTTTTCAGCCTATTTTAGCGCATTTACCAAAGCATGAAGGTGTGACCATGTTGCACCATCCGGCCCTGTACATTGCCGATGTTTAGCCCTATACAACGGCAAATGGTAATGCTCCGCGCGCGATAGATCGCAGCGGCATGTGCCCTTCCCTACTGATCCTGTTCAATTGGGCGCACGCAACCCCCATTACCGAAAGACATTAATGACAAATTTCGAAGGCATCGTGCCTGCGCTGGGCCAAGCGTTGAGCAAGCGCGGTTATTCCTCTTTGACCCCCGTGCAAGTCTCCGTTTCGGACCCTGACTTAGTTGGGGCTGATCTTTTGGTTTCCGCCCAAACGGGTTCTGGGAAGACAGTCGCTTTTGGTTTAGCACTCGCCCCTACCCTACTTGGCGATGCGGATACATTTGACCGGGCGGGCGTTCCCTTGGCGCTGGCGATTGCGCCAACCCGGGAACTGGCTTTGCAAGTGAAGCGGGAGCTTGAATGGCTCTATGAACCCACCGGTGCCAAGATTGCTTCTTGCGTGGGCGGCATGGACATGGGCACAGAGCGGCGCGCGCTGAACCGGGGGGCGCACATTGTTGTTGGCACGCCGGGCCGCTTGCGCGACCACATTGAACGCGGGTCTTTTGACACGTCTGGTTTACGGGCTGTTGTGTTGGATGAAGCCGATGAGATGTTGAACATGGGGTTCCGTGAGGAACTTGAATCTATTTTGGATGCGACACCTTCTGAGCGGCGCACCTTGATGTTTTCAGCCACAGTGCCGCGCGGCATTGCCAACCTTGCCAAACGCTATCAGCGCAACGCCATTCGCGTGACCACTGCGGCTGAAGAAAAACAGCACCTGGATATTGAATACCGGGCGGTCATGGTTGCCCCGAACGACCAAGAAAACGCCATCATCAATGTGTTGCGGTTTTACGAAGCTAAGAACGCCATTGTGTTCTGTGGTACGCGGGCGACGGTCAACCATATGACCAGCCGGTTTAACAATCGAGGCTTCAAGGTTGTGGCCTTGTCGGGCGAGCTGAGCCAAAACGAGCGCACCCATGCGTTGCAAGCCATGCGCGATGGCCGTGCGCGCGTGTGTGTGGCAACCGACGTGGCCGCACGTGGGATTGACCTGCCCGACCTTGAGTTGGTTATTCATGCCGACATTCCAAAGAACCGCGAGTCTTTGCTTCACAGAAGTGGCCGGACGGGCCGGGCTGGGCGCAAAGGGGTGAGCACCCTGATTGTGCCGCACAGAGCCCGCCGTCGCACGGAAAGCTTGCTACGCAGCGCTAAGGTTGACGCTGTGTGGGGCAAGCCGCCGTCTGCTGAAGAAATTTTGAAACGCGACGACGAGCGTTTGCTGAGTGACCCGGCATTGACCGAGCCCATCCAAGAAAACGAAACCGAATTCGCCCAAAAGATGCTTGAAACCTTTAGCCCTGAGCAAGTGGCAACTGCTCTTGTGCGGGTTTTCCGCAAAGACCGCTCTGCCCCGGAAGAATTGCTGGATATGTCTGCCAGTGACCGCGCCCCCCGCGAAAAACGCGAGCGACGCGAAGATTTTGACGGCGGTGTGTGGTTTACCCTGACAGTCGGGCGCAAGCACAATGCGGAACCGCGCTGGTTGCTGCCGATGCTGTGCAAGGCGGGCAATTTTACCAAGCGTGAAATTGGGGCCATTAAAATTCAACAAGAAGAAACCCATGTGGAGATCGCACCGCAGTGTGTTGAGAGCTTCATGAGTTCGCTTGGGCCGAACAATACGTTGGAAAAATCCATCACCGTGACACGCCAATCTGGCCGCCCTGCCATGGAACGCAGAAGCGAGCAGCCACGGGGCAAAGGGCGCGGTGAGCGTGAGTATGGCAACAAGGGCCGTGATCGCTCTGATCGTCCTGACCGCAAACCGAAGCGTGCTCCCTATGGTGCGGAACGGACAGAAGCCGATACGCCGCCTAAACGCGCACGGGACAAAAAGCCGAGCTACACAGAAGACGAAACCATCAGCACGGCTGAGTGGATGGGCGATGAAGTGCCTTGGGACAAGGTTGGGCTGGAGCAAGCGCGTCGGGAGAAACCTGAGGCAAAACCAGCACGCAAAACGGGCTCTAAATCGGCCTCCAAAATCGATTATAGAGATGCAAAATCATCTGATGCCCGCCCGCGCCGCAAAGCCGGGACATCTGATGGCGGCGATGAGCGGCACGGCGGCAAACCGAAAGCACGCAAGGGTGGCAAACCTGGCGCCCCCGCAGGTAAAAAGGGTTATAAAGGCAAGTCCAATGCTGCTGGAAAACCCGGCAAACCAAGTGCACATGGCAAATCTAGCGCAAAAAAGAACACACTTTCTTTGGCTGGGAATGCACCGCTAAAACGCAAAAAACCGCCGAAATAAAGGGCCGCGCCGGATGGCGTGAATAAACGTCACGGTTTCACCTATATTTGTGGACAAGTTTGTTTGCATTTTGCTCCGTCATCGTCTATTAGGGCTGGGTGACATAAGTCTTTCAATGATCCGCTGATGCCTGTTCGCAGACTGATGGTTTCTTAAAAAAAGACCAAGCTGCACCAAGCCGCCGTATTTCACGGGCGGTACTACGCGCCACTTTATTTCAAGTGGTACTACTACTTAAGGAGACAGGCGGATGGCTACTGGCACCGTTAAATGGTTTAATTCTACTAAAGGTTATGGCTTCATCGCACCGGACGCTGGCGGGAAAGACGTATTCGTACACATTTCTGCTGTTGAACGCGCTGGTTTGGGTGGTCTTGATGACAACCAAAAAATTCAGTACGAAATTGAAAGCGGCCGTGATGGCAAAGAGTCTGCTAGCGATTTGAAATTGCTCGACTAAGCTTTGACATCAATTGATGTTTCTGAAACGGCGACTAAACGTAATGTTTGGCCGCCGTTTTGCGTTTCTGGAGAGGGTTGCGGATCAGAAGGGCTGCGGTGGCTCGTTTGCCCACAGAAGCCCTCACAGGCCCTTTGAGTGGCACAGCGCCGACGTACGCCCTCCTCTCGCGCCCCCGGCACTCTGGTGCACAATGGCGCAGGCTTCCTGGTTCCGCCCCCGCCACCGGCTAGCGTAGAAACGCTGATGGCCCTACGCAGGTTAAAGCGACATCTTCACTCAGAGGGTGCGACAAAGAACAATACATGAAGGGTATTATTCTTGTCGGCGGTAGCGGTTCGCGGTTCTTTCCCATTACCATAGGGGTCTCAAAACAGCTGCTTCCTGTTTATGATAAGCCGATGATTTATTATCCGCTGAGCACATTAATGCTGGTGGGTATCCGGGATATTCTGATCATCACCCCCCCCTCAGGACCAAGCAGCCTTTGAACGCCTTTTGAGGGATGGTTCTGCTTGGGGGCTCACTCTCAGCTATGCCCAGCAACCCGAGCCTAAGGGACTTGCCCAAGCCTATACGATTGGTGCTGATTTCGTTGATGGTCAGCCGTCCTGCCTTATACTCGGTGACAATATCTTCTTTGGAAATGGATTTTCTTTGGAAATGGCTCACCCAAGCTGCTGCAGTCGGCCACGGTGCGGGATACTGGCGCGACCGTCTTTGCCTATCATGTCGCAGATCCAGAAAGGTATGGCGTCGTTGATTTCGACGGCAATATGAAAGCCTTGTCGATCGCAGAAAAGCCAATCGCCTCATCGGACATAGCCATGCCCGATGTTTCCCCACTGAGCGATTAAGCCTGTGTGTACTTCTTTAGATTTGTAGAGACAACCTAGCGAAAACCAAGCATTAGGCAATGAAATTAAGGCACCTACTCACGGTATGG
>JARGNZ010000034.1:7905-25560 GCA_029209985.1 Parvibaculaceae bacterium | reverse complement strand
TTGATCCCATTTACATCTGCCAATGTGCCCCCATAAAGAGGCATGCTGGCCATGGTGGCGTAAAAGCTTCCCCCCCAAACGAATGTAAGGCTTGCGGCGATCCAAACGTGTTGCAAGTGCTCTGTTGAGGGCACCCACAAGAGATAAAGCACGACGAGAGAGACGCCGGTTTGACACAGCACTTGCCACACAACATGAAAACGAGCGTGCGGCGTCCACAAGGGATTGGTCGCATGTGTTTTATTGAAATCAGCAAACATCGGCCCAATGCTAATCGCCACGGCCACAAGGCTTATGAGCATGCGAGGGATGAGGGTTTGGTCCATCAAGCTATCCATGAATATCTCCTTAGATTAGACCCGTGTACGAGCCACCATCGAGTTGTAAGTTTTGTCCAGAAATGAAACCGGCTTGGGCGCTACACAGAAAGGCGCACGCATCGCCAAATTCCGATGGCTGCCCCAATCTTTTTGCTGCAATCGTTTGCGCAATTTCCTCACGCGCTTCTTCATATGTGATCTTTTTGAATGCCATTGCCAATTCCGCCATTTGTTTTTGACGATTGGTATCAAACCGCTCCGGCAACATATTATTGATGGTCACATTATCAGCCGCGACATCTTGCGAGAGGCCCTTGCACAAAGCGGTGAGGCCAGAGCGGGCGGCAGTGGACAGGCCCATCACTCCCTTGGGAGACTTCACCATGGCAGAGGTGATGTTCACAATGCGCCCAAACTTTCGTTCTTGCATACCGGGCAATACGGCTTGAATTAAAAATGTCGGAGCCAACAGATTTGCGTCCAAGGCTTGTTGCCAATCTTTTTGTGTCCACTGCAAAAAAGCGCCAGGAGGCGGGCCTTCATTGTTGGTGACTAAAATGTCTACCGGACCGCAAGCCGCCAGCAATTTATCGCGCCCCTCGGGAAGGTTCAGATCAGCTTGCACACTCACCACTGACTTACCTGTGGCCTGCTCTATTTCGGCCTGCGCTTGTGCAAGGTTGTCGAGAGAGCGGCCATTGATGACAACAGCGCAGCCCTCTTTGGCCAAAGACAATGCGCACGCCTTCCCAAGCCCTTGAGAGGATGCGCACACGAGCGCCGTTTTATCTGCAAGCCCCAAATCCATTTGGCTACTCCTTGTTTTCTGATTCTATTGGTGCGGGCATGGCTGCCAAAATTTCGTCAATGCGTTCTTCTGTGTACGCCGATGGATTTTTCGGCAACGTCTCACACCGCCAGGCGATATGCCCATCAGGCCGCACCAATAAGGCCCCCGTTTCTTCTAAGCCAGTTCGTGCGGCCCATGACGTATCGGGATCTGAGAAGTCTCGCCCCTGCACCACAAGATTGAA
Organism: Parvibaculaceae bacterium; assembly: GCA_029209985.1. Taxonomy (GTDB): domain Bacteria; phylum Pseudomonadota; class Alphaproteobacteria; order Parvibaculales; family Parvibaculaceae; genus NORP139. The sequence continues at coordinate 24,206 of JARGNZ010000034.1, read as the reverse complement.
CGCTGATGAACTTTTCTGCTCTGCTGTAAAGAGAGGCAACGCGGCTTCATCGAGCCATAACGTGAAAGTTGTTGGCGATAAAAGAACATGGCTAGATTGGCGCGTCCCGTCTTGCTCGATCCACCAATGGGGCAAGCGCACCCCCACCGCATAGGTCGGTATGTAATGGCTTGTCGGCACGTCCGCACTTTGTGCCTGCGGAGCAGGGTTGATCAACGCGTCAGAAGTATAGCGATATCCAATTTGCAAATTAAAACTATCAAAATGGGCGCGCTGCAATTCCACTGCTTCGGCTATCTCTGGGTATTTTTCCGGGGCGGCTTTACGGGCAAGAAAGTGTGCCTCTGCCTGTGCCCCTTCGCCTTTGAACAATGCGGCGAGCAGGTGGAGAAGCGTGCTGGCATTTTCCAAACTTTGGGTCGTGTTTATTTCAGCCACCGGGCGCCGTTCTGCTTGATAACTATCCAACAGCGCGTCGCTCCCGATACCGTTTAAGACCCGTGCCAGCTTCCAAGTTAAATTGTGCGCATCTGCGATGCCGGTATTGAGGCCCAAGCCACCGGTGGGGGGAAAACGATGAGCGGCATCGCCTGCAAAAAAGATACGTCCCTTGCGATACGATTGCGCAACTTCGGCGCACATGCTCCACGGGCTGATATTTCGTATCTTCAAATCAGAGATGCTCTTCCCCACGGCTTGTTCTACAAGCGCGTGGGTTCTGGCTTGGTCATAGTCTGCCAAAGTTTCTTGAGTGGGGTCATATGAATGCATCAAGACCCACGTTTTTTGAGCCTCATAACAAATCAACACCCCCGAGTTTTCTTGATTGAGCAGAAAGTGCAATACGCCGGGGCGGCCTTCTACTAATTTGGACAGGTCGGCCTCAAAATGGATCATCAGAAAATGATCAAGATTAGCAAGGCCCTCTAACGCCACCCCCGCTAATTTGCGCATCGTTGACCCTGCCCCATCGGCTGCAATGATATATTGGCTTGCAATCTGAACCGGCTGAGAGGCTCCGCGCATTTGCACCGTCGCAATGATGCCAGCCTCTGTTTCAGCATATTCTATCAATTCACAGCCGCGCCATATGGAAACGTCCGGGCAGGATTCTAAATGCTCACTCAATAAGTTTTCAAAAAGAGGTTGGGCAATATTAATGAGAGGGAACGGCGTATCAGCAAGGGCCGTGTCCCCTTGACGTTCATAGGGAAGAGACCCAAAGCTGGTGCCCGCAAGGTCGGTCACAAAATGCACCCATCCGGCTTGTTCGGCTGCGGCCCCTGCTTGGCGTATTGAGCGGGCTGGAATACCAACCTGTTCACAGATTTCCAATGTCCGCGAATTGACCGCATGCGCCTTAGGGGCGGTAGAACGCTCCAACCTGCGCTCCACCACAAGCGAGGGCACGCCTAAGCCCGACAACATATGCGCCGCCATCACCCCAACCGGGCCTGCCCCAACAATGAGTACCGGAAACTTCAACATACCAACTTCCTAAAGCTCAGAAGACAATCCTCATTATTGAGAGAAGTCTCATTTATGAGGATTGTCTCATTTTTTTCTTTTGTCAAGCACCGGCTTGATATATTCTGTTGGCACAGGCCGTAGACCTGCGTTGGAGAGAGAATTTATGACTGTTTCGCTGTTTCAAAAGGCCAATCAAAAAGCTGGAAAACGAGAGCGCACACGCGCGGCTTTGCTCGACAGCGCCCTTGATCTTGTGGCGCAGCAAGGCATGGAAACAGTGAAAATTTCTGAAATCACGAAACACGCCGGACTGGCCAATGGCACGTTCTACAATTACTTCACCGACCGCGATGAAATCATTTGGGAGGTTTCTTACGGCATTGCCAAAGAGATTGGTCGCCAAATTGATGAGGGCATGGTCGGCGTTGATGACGCGATCGAGCGGGTACTCACAGCCACTACCGCCTTTATCGACATTGCTATTGATCAACCTGAATGGGGTGCCGTGGTGATTAGTAGCAATCACCACACCACCGAAATGCGCAAAGATGTCACGCGGTTTTTACGCGCCGACCTCCAACTTGGTTTAGAGCAAGGTCACTTTTCCATTACGCTGGACCAATATCTGCTCGACCAAATTGGATCGATCATTGTGGTATGTATTCGCACACAGCTTGAGGAAGGTGCAGACTTAAACCTCACGCGCCGCGCGTGCGACTATATCTTGCGCCTGCTTGGTGTCGCCCATGCAGACATTCCCGAACTCATTGCACAGCATGTTCAACCCACCGCCACCAGCTGATCCATATTTCACATAGCACATGGCCTTTGTGTTAAAGCCCTTTCGACAGAGAAGACAATAAGCTTCCCCCTTTTTCTAAATGGCTCATCAGCAAATTTCGGTGAATTTCGCTTGTGCCTGAATAGATGGTAGCGGCACGCAGTCCCAAATATTTTGCTGTTGCCAGCCCCCCTTCTTTCGCCATCAGCGCTTGGTTTGATCCCTCAACATGCTCAACCATGGCATAGGGACCCGCAAGTGCCATCCCAACTTGGGTTATTTTTTGATGCAACTCAGTGGCCACTACTTTTAGCAAAGAAGCCGCGGCTTTTTCTTCTGCCTCATTGTGCGGACCACTGGCCGCATGGCGGGTGCGCAGCTCTAACCCATCGAAGGCATCCAATTCAATTTGTAACGCATGAAAACTTGCCATCAGGCCGGGTTCCGGCTGCATTTGCATTTCCGCACACAGTCGCTTTAAGGCGGCAAATGCTCTGTGCAAATGCGAAGATGTGGTGTTGCTTGCTCTGGCATGACGCATCAAAGACTTTGCAACGGCCCATCCTTCATTTTCATTGCCCACCAAGTTTTTCTTCGGCACGCGCACCTCGTCAAACCGCACCTGATTAAACTCATGCTCTCCGGTCAGCATCGCGATCGGTTCAACCGTGAGACCCGGCGTATCCATGTCCAACAGTAGAAAACTAATGCCTTGTTGGGGGCGCTCCCCTTTTGCCGTGCGCACAAGGCAGAACATTCGGTTGGCTAAATGTGCGCCCGTTGTCCACAGTTTTGACCCATTGAGAATAAAGTCGTCTCCATCAGACCGCGCGGCAATGTGCAAGGCGGCAAGATCTGATCCGGCATTGGGTTCGGAAAACCCTTGGCACCACAAATCATCCCCTGACAGAATAGCTGGTAGATACCATTCCTTTTGTTCAGGTGTGCCCTTCTCAATGAGCAAGGGGCCAATGCTGCGCAAACCACCCGCAAATAAAATTGGGGCGTTTGCCTTGGCGCAGGCTTGTTCAAAAACCATGCGTTGCCAAGGCGTCCAACCGGTGCCCCCATGTTCTTTAGGCCATGCCGGCGCGATCCAGCCCTTTATGTATAGCCTGTGATGCCACAAGCGGCAGGCTTCAATCGCAGAATAGGTTCCTGTGGTTTCATAGCCCGCTTTGCGCAAATCTGCGGTCAATTCTTGGGTCAAAAAAGCCTGAACTTCATCGCGAAAAACTTTTTCATCCTCTGGGCTCATAGCCATCCGCGCTCCCTCACCGCTATTAAATGAAGGGCCACAATCTGCATATTTGGAGGGACAAGCCATGAGACAGATCAAAGAAAGGAAAATTTCAAGCTGTTCTTCCCATAAAGCGGGCTGTTTGACGTGCCTCACATCACCTGCCTTGTCCGACCATTGTGCGTCCGCTACTCTTTCTCAACATAATCCGGGGGGAACCGATGACATACCGACACCTAAAAACCATTGCCTTTGGGCTGACGCTTTCTTTGGCCGCTTTTCACACCTCTGCACACGCGCAGGTTTTAGCGCAGCAAATTACCGCCACCAATGCTGAAACGCTCATACAGGGTGGGCCAGATGCAGTGGGGGGTATTGGCGACTGGTTGCTCAGCAACGGCACAATCTGCGCTGTCATTACAAATGTTAATCACGAAAGCGACTTGTCGATCAATGGAGGCACGCTGAATGATCTTGGGTTTTGCGACCGCGATGACGATCAGTTTGTAACCGCACAAGACCTGCTGGGGGGATCGCGCAGCACCCCGGTGAATATCACCCGTATTGATTCAGCGGTCGGTGACGGTGCGGCGTCTCTCCTCACCTTTGGGGTGCAGGGAGATGTGACTGTGGAAACACGCTATACGGTGCGCGAGGGTACCCCGTCCCGATTGTTTATTTCTAAACATATCCGCCGCCATGATGAAAACGCCGATGGTTTTTCTGTTTTCACACCGGTTATGCTCAATTACCACTCCATGGAACCTTTTGTTCTAGCGAGTAAAGATCTATCCAAATCTACCGGTTTTGCCCTAGAAGAATTTGTCACACGGGGGCCATCTGCTTTTGGCGATGCGGCCCGGCCCGCTGATACAATCATTACTCTTGGTCCCGCAGATTCGTTGGTGCCGATCAGCTATGGATGGCGTCTCCTTTCTGCCGAGGTGGTGACGGACGGTGAGCACACGCCGCTACCTAGTTTTGTATTGGCGGACAGATCCTCGATTGCCTTTCTGCACCTCGCCCAAGACTTGCTTATTGGTGACGGACAGGCATTGGGGCTTGTGCAATTATTGCAAGTTGCGGCCATGGAAATGCCCGTCGATTCTGAAATCATAATCAAAGAAGAATTTATTATCGGGCGGTCCGGAGATGTTGCCTCCATCACAGATCAGCTGTTCACCTCTGCCCCCCTGCTCACAGGCAAAGTTTTAGAACCCGGTGTGGTGCTGCACCTTACCCGTGAAGACGGTGCGCCCTTTACGCACATTCAACCAGATGAGGACGGGACGTTCTCTGCCCATGCGCCCAGTGGGAACTACGTATTGGAAGCAAAAGCGCAGGGAGATCGGCATGTATCACAGACCATCACGGTGCCCTCTGCTGGTGTCGATGTTGGCGTGATTTCCTTAAGCACTCCCACACGTGTGTTCTTGCCTCACGGTGATGCGATGCGGTTGGTTTTTAAGGGACGCGACGGCACGCCAGACCCGGGATTTGAAAATCCGCTCACGGGCCTAACCGTTACCGACGACGCAGGCATCCATCGTCAAGAAAACAATCCTTCCGTCTATCTCGCAGGTATTGAGAGTGATCGATCTTACGTCGATGTTCTGCCGGGCAACTACCGCGTGTACGCCACGCGCGGGCCGGAGTATTCTTTAGAACATACCGACATCACTGTCGCCGAAGGCAAGAGTGTCCTGCTCGACATTGCGGTACCGCGCCGGACGGTTGACACGCCCGGCTTTATTGCAGCCGACCTTCATGTGCATTCCGGCCCCAGCCTTGATAATGCCTATTCCACGGTAGAACGTGTGCGCAGCTTTGCCGCTGAGCATGCCGAAATTATGGTGGCGACTGAGCATGAAACCATTTTCGATTTCACTTCCCTAATTGCCGATATGGGTCTTAGCGACCACATGGGCACTGTCACTGGAACGGAAATGACCAGCACGGCCTCCACCTCGCGCGTGCCCTTTACCAATGGGCATGCAAACTTTTTTCCCCTTACGCCTAAACGACATGCCTACCGCAATGGCGCAATGCGCAACGAACATCGCCGCTCTCGAGAGCTTTTGCATGATGCCCGTCTGCACAACCCTGCCGTTGTGTCCCAACTCAACCATGGACGGGAATCTGATACGCTTTCAGCTATCTTACCGGACAACTTTCTCGACCTCATCAGCGGGGAAGCCTATCTTGATCATATGGGCGTTGCGGGGCGTCCCTATGACCCAACCCAAACGCTCGACAGTTCAGCCAACATGACCCTGATTGACCCGGATCCGGTTACGGGCTTGCGTGACATTGACTTTGACGCGATGGAGCTGATGAATGGCAAGCAAGCCTATGCCCCCACGCGCGTCGCCGCCTTGCAGCGTGATTGGTTTTCTTTTCTCAAACAGGGGGAACGCATCACGGGCACTGCCAACAGCGATTCACACGGGGGCACGCAGCAAGTTGCGCTGCCTCGGACCATGGTTGCCATGGCTGATGATCGGCTTGCCGCCTTTGATGAAGGTGAATTTTCCCGTGCCATTCAAACAGGCAATGTGTATGGCACGACTGGGCCACAACTTGACTTTGACCTATCAGGTAGCCGCATGGGGGAAACCCATCGCGGGGCGACGGCCATCTTGTCTGGGCATGTGCGGTCTCCAGATTGGATCCATGTCGATCGACTGGCGATCCAAGTCAACGGCGAGGCCCTTCATGAAATCAAACTTGATCAAGACGGGGGCTTTTCTGTGGAGCTGGCGTTTTCCAAGGACAGCTTTGTCACCCTCACGGCTTCTGGCCCATTGAGTGAAGGCTATCAAGCCGTCTATGCAGGGTTTACGCCGTATGCGTTTTCCAACCCTATTTATGTCGACGCGAATGAAGATGGCCGCTGGACACCGCCGGGATTGTAGGCCGGGTCGGCCACGTATCGCTACGGCATCGCCTTAATCATTCGTCTCCCGGATGGCGTTTAGGGCAAGCCGCTCGGCTGCCTGTTCAATCTCGGGCAGGTCTTCGGGATGGGTCAACAGACCGCGCACAAAAAGACGGGCGGTCGCCAAAGCCTGTTTGTCCGGTGAGAGTTTACGGGCCGCCGGGCCGGAGAGAATACTCGTTTCCGTTAATTGAAAGGCCTGCTCTGCGGCAAGGTCAGGCCATTCGCATGTCAGCGTGCCGTTTGCGACTCCCGCTTCAATCATGCGTTTGTAGTGGGCCACCATTGTGGCGCGCAACGCCTGTGCCGGGGCAAATTCAGGTTTCCGCAATTCTGGCAAATAGAAAAGAGCCGCATGATCGCGGTCTGCTTCTGCCACGGTTTGCACTTCCATCGTCAACGCTTTGAAAATGCCCACGGCAGGAGGCAGTTCCATTGTCGCCAGCTTTTCATAGAAAAGAATAGAGGGCTCGGCTGCGAAGGCGATCAATTCATTGAGCAAGCCATCCTTTGACCCGAACAGATGAAAAAGAGAGGCCGGGGACGCGTCTAAGGCCGCTGCAATGGCACGAACGCCAACCCCTGCGAACCCATTTTCAGCGATCAATTTGGCGCTCACCACAAAGACCAACTCGCGGGTGAGATGAGGCTTACCATTTTTACGCGGACGGCCAACGGGATGAGATTTCAGGGGTTTAGGCGTAGTTTTTGAGGTCATGGCTCAGTTTAGGCTAATACTTGTTTTTTGTCTATTTTATATCGATCGTTCAATATTATTTGACTCGTCTCCCCAAGAGCTGTTAAATCGCTCTCCTTGAGAGGAAAAACATGACAAAAATTATAGGTCTTACAGACACCGAAATTGGCCGTATTGCGCAGCCTTTGGAAACCGCTTATACGCTGCCGCCACAGGCTTACACGGACCCACAGATTTACGATCAAGAGGTTGCGCACATCATGCGCAAAAGCTGGCTACCGCTTGCGCGCGTCGATCAGCTTCCAAAGCCGGGAGATTTTCTGGCGCTCGATTTGTTCGACCAACCGATCATGGTCGTGCATGGGACAGATGGCACTTTTCGGGTGATGTCGCGGGTGTGTTTGCATCGGGCAGCGCCTCTCATTGAAGGCGTGGGCAATCGCAAACTCTTTTCATGCCCCTATCATGCTTGGAGCTATGACACGTCTGGCCAACTCATCAAAGCGCCTCATATGGAAAGGGCCGACGGGTTTTCTGAAACCGAATGTCGCCTGCCACAGCTTAAAACTGAAATTTGGAACGGGTTTATTCTCGCGAATTTTGACCCCGACGCGGCGCCCTTTGCTCCGCCGGTTCAAAGCCTTGCCGACTATTTTAAGAACTTTGAGTTGGCAGACATGGCCGTCGCCCGAACGCTTGAATTTGACAGCCATTGGAATTGGAAAGTGTTGGTAGAGAACTTCATGGAAGCTTATCACCACATTGCCACGCACTCAGAAACATTTGAGCCAGCGTATCATGCCCGCGATTCAAAAACTCCGGATACGGACGGGCCTTGGTCCATCCTACATATGCCCGCAGCATCCGACGAGATGCCAGACCCTGCCAGCCACGGCCCCACAGGGGCGCTTGAAGATTGGCAAGTGCGGGATCTTTTTGCAAACGTAGCCTTTCCCCATTTCCTTTTCGGCCTCCAAGGGCTGAGTTTGGTTTGGTATCAAGTTTTGCCGCAGAGTGTCGATCGACTGCTTCTGAAAATACACATCTGCTTGCCGAAATCAGAATTGGCCAAGCCGGGGGCTGATGAAATTGTTCAGGGCACAGCGGAGATGATGGACTTTATTCACCGTGAGGACATTGGGGCCAATGACTTTGTTTGGCGCGGCCTCAAAGCGCCCATGACCCAACAAGGCCGCTTGTCGCCGCTGGAAAAATCCATCTGGCAATTCAATCAATGGTGGTTGAACGCCATGGCCCAAGGTGAAGCTGTTAACTCAAAGAAAACAAATCATACTTATTGAAATGTTCCTTTTTGTTCTCTCTATCGCACTCTCATCAAACTCCCTATGTTAAGTTCACCCATAAACAATAGGAGGGTTTGACTGTGAAAGTGTCGATTAAATCATTTGATGTTGAAATGGAAGTTAAGAATAAAGGCATTGAGCTCGCGGTGCGTTCCCCGGACGGCAAGCAACTTGGCGATCTGGTTATAACCAAGTCAAAACTCGTTTGGTGTAAAGGCAAAACAAAAACCGACAACGGCATTCCAATTAGCTGGGACAAATTTATCAAATATATGGAAGATCAATAAACACACCTTGTGTATGGATGTCAGGAGACGAACAATACTTATCTGCATTTATGGCGTCTAATATCTCTATTAATTAAATTAGTAGCACCTTATTGCTGTTACACATTGCAGAAAAGGCGGAGCAATTTCTGCTCCGCCTTCTCATGTTCCCGCACATTTAGCTCACGTGCTTACCAAAGGTCGTACTTTTGCAATTCGGCCCGGCCCACAACCATGTGGTGGACTTCATCGGGACCATCCGCAAAGCGCAAGTGACGCATATCTGTGTACATGCCAGCCAACGGTGTCCACTGAGAGATACCGGTCGCGCCGTGCATTTGAATGGCTTGATCGATGATCAAGCATACTTTCTCAGGCACCATGGCTTTAACAGCACTCACGTAAACGCGGGCTTCTTTATTGCCGAGGACGTCCATTGCTTTGGCCGCTTGCAGCACAGCCAACCGCATTGCTGTGATTTCGATGCGGGCACGTGAAATGACTTCCACATTTTTACCCAATTTCGCAATGGGCTTCCCGAACGCTTCACGGGTGCCTGCCCGTTTGACCATCAGCTCAAGCGCTTTTTCGGCTTTACCAATTGAACGCATGCAGTGGTGAATACGGCCAGGGCCTAAGCGCAACTGAGAGATTTCAAAGCCACGCCCTTCGCCGAGCAACATATTTTCTTTAGGAACGCGGACATCGGTGAAGCGAATGTGCATGTGGCCATGCGGGGCATGATCATGTCCGAACACTTGCATTGGACCCAAAACATCAACACCGGGGGTGTCGATTGGAACAAGGATTTGAGACTGACGACGACTAGGTGCAGCATCTGGGCTTGTCTGCACCATCGCGATCATAATTTTACACCGGGGATCACCGGCACCGGAAATATAATATTTCTCGCCGTTAATGACCCATTCGTCACCCTCAAGAACAGCACTCATTTTGATGTTCTTGGCATCAGAAGACGGGTGGCCGGGCTCTGTCATTGCAAAAGCCGAGCGAATTTCCCCATTCAAAAGTGGCTCAAGCCATTTCTTCTTTTGTGCCGGTGTGCCCACACGTTCCAACACTTCCATGTTGCCCGTGTCAGGTGCGCTACAGTTCAAGCTTTCAGACGCCAATGGAGATTTGCCGAGTTCCACCGCGATGTAAGCGTAATCAAGGTTGGTGAGCCCAGAGCCAATTTCAGAATCAGGCAGAAAGAAGTTCCAAAGGCCAGATTCTTTGGCTTTGTTTTTAGCCCCTTCAAGCAATTCCAACTGGCGCGGGTGCCAGCTCCAGCGATCTTCTTTTTCGTCGTTGAGAGCAAAAAACTCTTCGGTAATTGGATCAACGTTCTCTTTGATGTGCTTTTTCACAGCGTCCATCAACGGTTTAGCTTGGTCAGACATGGCCAAGTTAAAGAGATCTGCGTCTATATCAGACATATATTCCCTCATCTTTTTTTATGGTTTCTATGTGATTCAAATGTAGATGGGGCCAGCCTACGTGGTCCACACTCTTTTCACAAATGAGAAATCTCATATTCCGGCCAAATCAAAATATGCTCGAAAGGTCAGCTAAAATGGCCCCTCTATGTTCTCCCTTTTCAAGGTTTGGTGCGGTAAAGAATGGACGTGAGGGCGGGTAAAACTGTTATCGCCACGATCATGTTGGCAAGGAACATGAATGACAGAAGCAAGCCCATGTCTGCTTGAAATTTCAAATCAGAAAATGCCCATGTCGCAACGCCCAGTCCAAGAATAAGCCCGGTAAAGATCACGGCGGCCCCGGTTTTCTCCATGGCACTCGACACTGCCACGCTTGCTTCAACACCGGCATCCAAGTCCGGTTGCATTTGATTATAAATGTACAATGCATAATCCACACCGATACCCACTGAGAGAATGAGCACAGGCAGGGTGGCTATGGTCAGGCCAATTTCCAGAAAGATCATCAGGCCATAGCCTAAAATGGTTGCCAACATCAACGGCAAACAACAGGCAATGACGGCGCGCCAGTCTCGGTTCACCATATAAACGAGGGCAGCAATCACAAGAAAGACAATCAGCAGCATTGGCAATTCTGCCGCCGCAATCACCTCGTTCGTGGCGGCAATAATACCGACATTACCACTAGCTAATCGATAGGTGATTTGCGGGTCATTGGCTTGGGCAATATAAGCTTCGGTTTTGGCCACCAAGGATGTAATCGTTTCAGCACGATGATCCTTTGTGAAGGCAATCACGGGCAAAATGGTGCACGTTCGATTGAGCAGACCGGTGGAGGGCGAGACGTAGGAAGTGGTCAGCACCAAGGTATATTTATTGCGTGGTACGTGACGCCATTTCAAATTCCCCTCTTGCCACAGTACATAGCCTTGGGCTGCGACCTCAGACAGAGAAATCGATGAAATGACTTCAGGTTGCACATCCATGAAATGGGTAAAGCGGGCCACTTTCTCCATGACATCCCCGTCGATGCAGGCATCTGTTGGGGTTTCCAAAATCACCACAAATGTGTCGAGATTAATTCGGAAGTTGGATGTGATGTAGCGCCAATCTTGGTTATAGAGCGCATCATCATGCAGCTGCGGCGCACCTGCATGTAAATCTCCGACCTGTCTGTCCCGCGTAGCATAGGCACTGGCCCCAATCACGGCGATGGTGAGCACTGCAATTGTGTAAGCCACCTTTGGGCGCGTGAGAACTTCAAACCGCTTAAAACTCTGCGACCGACGAGCTAGCAACCGGGTGTGGCGTGTTTTGAATGTGTCACTAAATTTGAAATAGGGCGCGAGGAGGGGGAGCAAAATGAGGTTGGCGATCAGTTTAAGCGCAATCCCCAAAGCTGCAATGATGGCAATTTCTTGCACCATGGGAATGGCGATGAGCAAGAGCAGTAGAAACCCAACGAGGTCTGTCAGGATGGCCATGCCGCCGGGTGCAAAAAGATGGCGGAAAGTATAACGCGCTGCCTCATAGGGGGTTGCGCCTTCGGCGACCGTGCGGGAGAGCAAATTAATTTGTTGAATGCCGTGGCTTACGCCAATGGCATACACAAGAAAGGGCACCAGAATGGCCATCGGATCCAGCCCATAGCCCATCATTTCCATGATGCCGAATTGCCAGACAACAGATATGGCAGAGCACCCAACAGCCAACAGGGTCAGCCCGAGATGGCGAATATACACCCACAGCGCCAGCGCGGTGAGAACGAAAGAAACAAAGAAGAAAGTAATGACATTCAAGGTGGCATTCGTAATCTCACCCACCAGTTTTGCGAAACCGATGATATGGACCGTCGCGCCTTCTGCCTCAAACTGAGCGCGAACGGCTTCCAATCGCTCGGCGGCGGCGGCGTAGTCAAGCGGTTCTCCCGTGAAGGGTTCAACCTCCATCAGCTCCAAGCGGATCAATGCCGCACTTGAATCGTAGGATGTCAGCTTGCCGATCAAACCTGCATTTTGCGCGTCTTCTCGAATGTCCTCTATCATTTCAGGGGTTAGGCTTTCTGCCGTCACTGTGCCGGGGATAAGTTTATGAGCGTGTATGCCTTCCTCATCAATTTCGAGAATACGTAAGTTGGGTGTCCAGAATGAGGTGACGGAGCTTCTAAAAACGCCGGGAACATAGAAAAGCTCATCGGTAAGGCGGTAGAGAGTTCCTAAAAACTCCTTATTCCAAATGTCCCCACTGGGGGCTTCAATCGCCACGATGATGCCATTGGGACCGGGTAGCTGCTCACGATATTCGAAAAAAGTTTCAATAAATGGGTGGCCAGAAGGCAGTTGCTTTTCAAAGCCCGCATCAATTTCAACTTCACTCGCCCGCCAGAAACTCACGAGGGTGAGCACCAGTAGCAAAAACAGTATCAGCGCGCGATTCCTAAAAACACCCGCTTCAAATGTCGCCATCCAACCATGGTGTGATGATTGTTCCTGCATTAACTCCAGCCCCCCACGGCAATTTCCTAATTGTTCTTATGTCTCCCACGTCCCTAGAGTACATCGATATACCTGCCTGCCGAGTTAATATTCACACTTGGGCCGCCGCCCACGCAAAAGGGGCACCGCTTTGCGATGCCCCTCCTGTTCAGCTTACCGTCCACCCTTAAAGGCGTTTAGGCCCCCTTATTGGGATTGATGAGATATTTTTCACCTGTTTTCTTGGCGACGTATAGCTGCACATTGTCGATGTCCAGCGCTTCTTCCAATGACAGTTCTTTTGTGAAGGAACTGGCGAATGTGGTTTTGATTTCCCGTGCCACCCGTGCTTGCAACTCAGCGGCGCGCTCTGCCCCGACACGGCCCAAGAACAATGGCAACAACCAACCACCAATGCCCCACGCCATGCCGTAGTTACGGTCCAATGTGGTTGGGGAGATATCAAGGCCGCCATATAGATAGACTTGTTTCAACGCGGTTGAGCCATAGGTGTTTAACCCCGTCACGCCCCGGCTGGCGGCCCGTTCCATGGCCACCAAAATGGTATTGACCAAACGGCCCCCGCCAATGGCATCAAATGCCAAGGTTGCCCCTGTCTCAGCCAGCGCGTCCACAAGGTCATCCATAAAGCTTTCTTTGGACGAATCACAAATGTGTTTTGCACCAATCGCTTTAAGAATGGCTGTTTGCTCATCATTGCGCACAATGTTGACCAGCTCCACCCCATCATTCAGGCAGATTTTGTTGAGCATTTGGCCCAAGTTTGATGCCGCAGCGGTGTGCACCAACGCCGTGTGACCTTCCAGTTTCATGGTTTCCACCATGCCCAGAGCGGTCAAGGGATTGACGAAGCTAGAAGCCGCATCACGCGGGGTTGTGCCGTCGTTGTGGGGCAGGCAGCTTGCCACTGGCACGCAACAATATTGGGAATAGGCAGAACCAGAAAGCACGGCCACTGTTTTACCCATCAAGGCTTGTGCAGCTGCATCCTCGCCGGCTGCAATCACGATGCCGGCACCTTCATTGCCCACAGGAATGGACATATCGAACCGCGATGCCACCATGCCCAACCGTTTTTCGGGCACAGGGGCTGACAGTACGACACGGCCACCCGCATCTGTCCGTTTGGCTTGGCGAATGTCGGCTGGGCCAAACAGAGGTCCCATGTCAGATGGATTAATCGGGGCAGCTTCCATCCGCACAACCACTTCGCTTGCGCCGGGTGTTGGCATGTCGACTTGCTCAATGGAAATTTCTAGTTGTCCACCGCTGGTAATTTTTGATTGAATCTGTGCACCAGTGCTCATGATCGTCTCCCTCATTTGGGGCTTACGCCCCCCAAGATTTTTCTAAATGAATATATGGGGACATATAGGGCGTTATTGCAGAATTGCACCCCTACTTTGCGTCCCTGCCTTGCGCCATCTAATTATTTTTGCGGCGCTTATGTTTGTTACGGACCGTTGATTTTATCTGGCGGCTTTTGCTCTTTTGCTTTGCACGGGCGGCCGAGATTGATTGAGAATTTTGCGCGTCTTCTTGCAACAGCTTTTGCCACCGCTGCAAGCGACCGGCATCTATTTCATTTGCGGCAATCGCAGCCTTAATAGCGCATCCGGGTTCTTCCGCATGGGCGCAATCTGAAAACTTGCAGCTCGCCGCCAGTTCAATGAGGTCTGCAAATACAAGGTCAATCCCTTCCGAGCTTCCCCCCATGCTCAATGAGCGCATCCCCGGTGTATCGATCAACCAGCCCCCTGACGTCGTCTGTCTTAAACTCCGCGCGGTTGTGGTATGGCGTCCCTTAGCATCATCCTCGCGAATGTTTTGGGTGGCTGTTTGTATCCCTGCTAAGCCGTTCAAGATGGTGGACTTACCCACCCCAGAGGAGCCAACCAAGGCCACTGTTTGCCCCGGCATCACCCATGGCTGTAATTGATCTAACGAAGTTTTATCCTGCGCATCAATTGCAACGGCTGAAGCGAGCGGGGAAAGACGTTGGGCTTTTTCAAGATACTCTTGCGCGTCAGGCGCTAAGTCTACTTTGGTAAGGACAAAAAGCGGTGTCGTTTGGCTTGTTGCTGCTAGAGCCAGATAACGCTCCAACCGCGCGGGATTAAAGTCAGCATTGCACGACGACACAATCATCAACGTGTCTACATTTGCTGCAATCAATTGATACTTAGTCGCCAGTCCCGCAATCGGGCGTTTGAGTTCGGTGTGGCGCTCAAGCAGCGAGACCACCAGCCCTGCGGCTGGATCGGTCAACACCCAGTCGCCTACGGCCAAATCTGCGGTTCCCATTGTCGAGGGAAGGTCCAGCTCCATATTGCCTGTTTCGGACTTCGCCAGCACACGCCCCCGGTGCACGTCACAAATACGGGCAGGTGGCGTGGCCTGAAGCGTTTCAGCATCCACTTGTTCAGAAAAATGCTCGGTCCAACCAATATCAAGGAGTGTTGGCATATCCATTAATTTGTTTGCTCGGGCATAGTCACACCCCCTTCAATTCATGTGCTGGGCTTTAGCTTGGTCGACTGCCAGTTGAGTGTGGCACAGTGACTGATGAGATAATACCGCCGATCTGGCATCTACTATTAAGCCCAAACTTCCAAGTGATCTTTACGTATCACTCGACGTGTGACACGGCACTCCAATAGAGCGGATAAGTTGGTTTCAGACAAAAGCTGCTCCATCGCCGCGCGGGCATCAGGAGTTGCCTTATCTGCCACGTCTTGAATTTTCTGCAATAAGTATAAGCGGTACGGCATGACCATCACTTTGACCCGACACCCGCGCCATGAAAACTCTGTTGCACCAAGCGCTCTATCTTGCGGGCGCTCCAGACCATTGGTTCCGGCCTGAATATCTGGGTTTTCTGACAGCCATTTATTGGCATAAGCGACATAGGCTTCAACCTCGGGCACATAGTCGGTGGCAATGAACCGCAAGAGTGCCTTCAATGTTTCTGGCACGGCGTCAGCTTCAAATAGGTTCTCAGGCACCTCACCGTATTCACCGGCGTCTTGATCAGGAGCATTCATCCGCTCCACCCAGCGCCACACGCGGAATGCCTTGTCTTTCATCAATTGCGCTGGATAGGGGTCACGCGCCAAATGAGCATAAAGCGGTGCAATCAATCCCCAATCCCCCAAGGACGGACGCCCGCCTAACAGATAGGGAGACGCTGCCAAATGCTCATCGAATAACTCTAAAAACTCCGCGTATGATTCCTCGATCGCTGGAATGGTTTCTGGGGCCACACCTAAACTTGCCATCGCCTTACGCATACGGCCACTCGCCATTTCAAAAATGCCCGCTTGCATTTCCTCTGTCGCACCAGTGGGTGCCAATGCTGCAGGGAAATCTTTGGCAAGGAAACTCTTGTTTGTATCGTCAAAGTTCCACCGGTAGTGCATCGCAGGGCGCAGTAACCCCTCCCCCCCGAAGAGTTCAAAGATTTGAGCAACGAGACTGTGCAACGGGGTCGCCGGATAAGCCGGATATTTCACACCCCCTTTTTCCTCAAAATGCGCAATAATGTCGGACCCATCCTGCACCAACACTCCATCTGCACCTTCTAAAACGGGAATGATCCAGCGGCCAACTTTGGGCACAATCTTTTCCCGGAACACGGCTTCCCCCGCCGCGCGATTCTCGAAAGGAAT
>JARGNZ010000034.1:0-7805 GCA_029209985.1 Parvibaculaceae bacterium | reverse complement strand
CTTTCACCGGAGATTTTATGTCCCGTTAATACGGGGGAGCCGAAGGGCTGCCCGAAGCAAGTCAATAGCTGCAAAACCTGTCTTGTGCGGGCGCGCTGTGGCTTGCCTTTGTATTAATGACCAGCCTGCATAAAGAGGCTGGATTTGAAAGCTATCTACCAATGATTAGAGAATTTATTTCTAACGATACCGATGCTGTTGTCGAGGCATGGCAGCGTGCAAGTCACCTTGCGCATCCTTTTCTAACCGCAGACTTTTTGGCTCAGGAAGCTCACAACTTACGCCATATTTATGTTGTGCATGCCCAAACGTGGGTGGCAGAAGTAGAGAACAAAGTGGTTGGCTTTATCGCCCTCATCGACACAGATGATGTGTGTGAAGTCGGCGGCCTGTTCTTGGACCCTGCCTATCATAAGCGTGGCATTGGCAAAGCTTTGATGGATAAAGCTGTTGCTGAAAAGGGACCCCTCAAAGTTGAAGTCTTTCGAGACAATGCTGTCGGGCGGCCCTTCTACGAACGCTATCGGTTTGAAATGACAGGAAGCTATCACCATGAACCGTCAGGCCAGATGATGGTTCAGATGCGTTATTGCCCAAGCTAACAAATTGCCCGAACGAACAATGAAGGGGCGTATCACACGCATATGCCCCTTCTTTTTACCCAAGGCTTCACAATTACAAACCTCCAGATGCACGCATGATGCAGCCGACCAGAAAACAAACAGACGAGAGCGCCGAAAAGAGTGTGCGTATGTGGTTCCACCCGGTCCAAACCGACAGATAGTGATGCCAATACGCCTGCCCCTCTTCTGTCTCTGGTGCCATCAGGTCTAAGCGTTTGTTCATGGGCACATTGGCAAGCACCGTGACCATAAAGACGCCCATGAAATAGGATACACACCCGGCGATGAGCCACGTTGTGCCACTCCCTGTCATCCAAAAATAGGCATAACTTGCAACCACAAGGGACATGATGGCGGCGCCCATCAACAGCACCAGAAACAGGGAACCATACACTTTTCGATTGATGTATTGCATCCCCTCCATGCCCGCAGCAGATTGAGCAGCGCCCAAGCCTTTCATCACAAAGTCAGAAAAGCTTAAAAACACACCTGCGATCAGTCCCATCAATAGTGTCAGCGCGGCACTGGTGGCGATTTCTATCATTTGTTCCATCGTCATCTTCTCCTCTCTTGCCTTAAATTAAGCCACGGCGGCTCGCACGGCGATTTTCTCCATCCGCTTCATCCATTTTGCAATTTTTGCTTTGCCTGCGGTTTTGACAGAACCGAATTGCAGGTTGTTTTTGGTTTTGATGCCGCAAAATCCAAGGACTTGGTTTTTCATGACATTGCGAGCGGGCTTGCGATACAGCAGCGTGTCCAACCAAGGTGGGGTGTCTGAGGTCACAATCACGTCGGCTGTTTTGCCTTTGAACAACTTGTCCCACTTCACCCCACGCGCGTGGTACTTAAAGCCAAATCCCGGCGTCAACGCACGGTCGAACACGGCCTTGGCCTTGGTTGGCATCGCTCCCCACCAATAGGGATGTACGAAAAGCAGGTGGTCAGCCCATGCGACAGCCTCTTGCCACGCCTTCAAGTCTGGCTCTAAGGGCGGCAGCGGGGTGTCATATCCGTCTGAATTAAGGTCAAACGTCATTGCACTCAAGTTCATGCGGCGCACCTGCGCACCTGAAGCCTCTGCGACCTGTTGGTACTTATCAGCGAGAGCTTCACAGAAAGCTCCAGACTTTGGATGTCCAACCCAAATGAATATTCTTTTTGTCATCTTTCTCTCCTAACTTTACACAGTGTCAATTGACACGATATCAAATAGGGTTTACTTTACAGCATGTCAAGTGATCAAATAAAAACACGTACTCGTATTTTGGTGTCCACCCAGAAATTGTTGGAAACGAACCCAACAAAAGCAGTGCGCATGTTCGATATTGCAAAAGATGCGGGCCTTAGTCGGCAAGCGCTCTATCTCCACTTCCCAACACGCTCAGAACTTTTAATCGCGACGACGCGTTATTTGGATGAAATCCTCAATGTCGACCAACGTCTTGTTCCCAGCCGCGTTGCCGAAAAAGGTACTGACAGACTACGTCTCTATATTGAGGCGTGGGGGAATTACATTCCCGAGATTTACAGTGTGGGGCGCGCCCTCATGGCCGTACAAGACACCGACGATGCGGCAAAGGCTGCTTGGGAGGGACGGATGCAGGCCGTGCGGGAGGGGTGCTTAGCCGTTGTGAAACAACTCAAAGCAGATGGCGACCTTGTGCCTGAGCTTTCCACCAAGCAAGCAACCGATGTGTTGTGGGGCTTAGTCTCGGTGAGGATGTGGGAGCACTACATTCAAAGCTGCAAGTGGTCGCAAAAACGCTACATCGAGGTGACCCATCAGATGGCGCGTCAGGTTTTATTGGGACATGCCTAAACTCCAAAAGGGCGACTTCCCAGCCGCCCTTTTGGTGTTTTTCACTATATTGATCGCCTTAAACAGCAGCGGCCAAATAGCTTGCTTGATTGATCGCTTGCTTTGCATCCAATTCAGCCGCCTCATAAGCGCCACCGACCAGATGTAAATTCAACCCCTCGCCTTCCAGCTCGTCATAAAGTGTGCGCAAGGGTGTTTGCCCCGCACACAGTATCACCGTGTCAACATCCAGAATATCAGGCTCGTTCCCGACTGTAATGTGAAGGCCCTGGTCGTCGATACGGCGATATTCCACGCCGCTCATGGTTTTTACACCGCGACGTTTAAGGGTGATCCGGTGCGTCCAGCCAGTGGTCTTGCCCAAGGTCCGACCGACTGCTGAGGTCTTGCGCTGCATCACAACCACTTCTCGGTCGTTATGCGCCACAATCGGTTCAACCCCTGTCACCCCGCCGCGTGGGTGATTTTTGAAATCAATGCCCCACTCCTTTGCAAACAAATCAATGTCGAGCGCCGAGGACTTACCCTTATGGGTTATCAATTCCGCCACATCAAAACCAATGCCGCCAGCCCCCATGATCGCGACCTTTTTGCCAACAGATGCGGATCCATTGATCACATCGATGTAGCTCACCACTTTGGGATGATCGATGCCCTCAATGTCTGGGGTGCGGGGTTTAATGCCTGTGGCGATGATGACTTCATCATACCCCCCCGCTTTGAGTGAGGAGGCTGTCGCCCGGGTATTGAGCTGCACCGTGACCCCGTGCACCTCAAGCATTTTTTTGTAGTAGCGCAGCGTTTCATAAAACTCTTCCTTGCCCGGAATTTGTTTTGCCAAATTAAATTGGCCGCCAATTTGATCTGCAGCGTCAATCAATGTGACGTCATGCCCCCGCTCAGCCGCGACAGTGGCATAAGCCAAACCTGCAGGACCTGCACCAACAACCGCGATTTTCTTTTTTGAGGTTACGGGATCGTAGTTCAGCACTGTCTCATTACATGCGCGGGGGTTGACCAAACATGTTGTGAGTTTGCCGGAGAACGTATGGTCGAGGCATGCTTGGTTACACCCGATGCAGGTATTGATTTCATCTTCGCGCCCTTGCTCGGCTTTACGCACAAGGTCTGCATCCGCCAACATGGGACGCGCCATTGAGACAAGGTCGGCATCCCCTTTGGCCAATACACTTTCGGCCACATCTGGCATATTGATGCGGTTGGAGGTAATGCACGGAATGGAGACTTCTTTGCGCAGACGTCCGGTGACACTGGCGAATGCGGCACGGGGCACCATTGTGGCAATGGTGGGAACGGTCGACTCATGCCATGTGAAGTGGGTGGATAAAATGCTCACGCCCACATCTTCCAACTTATGGGCCAGCTGAATAATCTCATCCCACGAAAGCCCCCCTTGCAACATATCCATGGCAGCAATGCGGAAAACAATGATGAAGTCTGGCCCCACAGCCTCTCGCACACGGCGAGCAATTTCGACCGGGAAGCGCATACGGTTTTCATAGGAGCCACCCCATTGGTCCGTGCGTCGGTTGGTTTTCTCCACCAAAAAAGTAGAGAGCAGATAGCCCGCAGAACCGATGATCTCCACGCCATCATAGCCTGCCTTCTGGGCTTGGGCCGCGTAACTCACATGATCTGCAATTTGTTTTTCAATGCCTGCTTCATCCAGCTCATTTGGTACGATCGGGCTAATCCGGGAGCGAACCGGAGACGGAGCAACGGCAGCAGCCGTACTTGCAAGCGGGCCAGAGTGAAGGATCTGCATACAAATTTTCACATCGGGATCGGCCTCATGCACCGCGTCTGTCACGGTTCTATGGTTGGCGACACCTTGCTGAGAGTTCAGGCTTGATTTTTCATGCCCCAGTCCCCCTTCTAAGTTGGGAGAAAACCCACCGGTGATGATCATCCCCACACCGCCGCGCGCGCGTTCTGCAAAGAAAGCCGCCATGCGCTCAAAGCCGTTGTCGATGTCCTCTAAGCCTGTGTGCATGGACCCCATGATCACGCGGTTTTTGATTTGGGTAAAACCAAGATCGAGGGGAGAGAAGAGATTTGGATATTTTTTTGCAGCCGTCATTTTTATTCCTTCAAGGTCGGTCGAGACGGTACGCGCTTAAAGATATGCGCCTAACTCTCGCTTGATGACCGGATTTGACCACATTTGGTACGGGCTAAAAACACTAAATGAGGAAAATATGGACCGTCAAAATATGACGTCGCGGCAGCAAGGAGATGTCAATACCAGCCCATGCCATTCCGCAGGACGCTGACGCACAGGTGGCCACCACTGATGCTCAGGCCTGAAAATCTGATGGACCAAAGTTAAATCCTTGTTGCAAGTGCAACTTGTTCTTAATAACCTATGTGTGAAATCGCACCTCCACCCCCTTCATGAAGTGGCCTCCACAATGTTTAAGATTGCCGGATATTGTCTGCTTGCCCTCCTCATCCTCACGCTTGTGTTTGGATTTATTTATCGCCAACAAATTCGGCGCGCTCTTTATCAAGGCTCCCTCTTTTCCGGTTCTGAACAGGCCGAAAACTTCGTGCGACAATCGGACTACTACCCTGTCAACCGCATGGCTGCTTCAGCAAACCCCTTCCACTTTCCACAAGGCACGCCCTTGGTCTTGCCGACAGATTTCACATACGACGGCACGTCTGTGAATGTTGAAGAGTTTCTCACCGACACCGATACCGCCGCACTTCTCATTCTTAAAGATGGCCACCTTGTCTATGAAAATTATTGGCTCACAGGTGGCAGACAAGTGCAGTGGCTTTCTCACTCTGTTTCCAAGAGCTTTGTTTCTGCCGCCGTGGGGCTTGCCCTCCGGGATAGGCTCATCCGCTCCCTCGAAGATCCTATTTCAGACTATGTGCCTGTCCTAAAAGACAGTGGATACAATAATGTGCGCATTAAAGACGTGCTGCAGATGTCTTCAGGGGTTCGATGGACGGAGACATATTCAAGCGGCACATCAGACATCAACCGCTTCGGGTGGACCATGCTAAAGGGTGCCTCCTACGATGCGTTTGTGGCCACACTTGTTGCAGAGACTGAACCAGGCACGCGCAACCGTTACACGGGGATGGATGCACAAGCCTTAACGATGTTGGTCCGCTCTGTGACCGGAAAATCCCTTGCCGCATATTTACAAACAGAACTTTGGAAACCATTGGGCATGGAATTTGATGGCTTTTGGACAACCGATGACAGCGGTGTCGAGTTGGGCCTTGGAGGCTTAAATGCTACGGCGCGGGATTTCGCAAAATTGGGGGAACTTTACCGCCTTGGGGGCACATGGCATGGGGCACAAATTTTGCCGACAGAGTGGGTTACGGCCTCCACAACACCTGATGCTCCTCACCTACAGCGCGGTGAAAATGATTTATCCTCCCATGGCATGGGATATGGATATCAATGGTGGCTGCCTGAGGGAGACGATCAAGATTATTCTGCAATTGGCATTTACAACCAATTCATTTACGTCAACCCAGACGAGAAAACCGTCATCGTCAAATTATCTGCAAACAGAAACTATGCGCAAGACAGTGACCCTAAATCGTATCGAGAAATCGAAACCTTTGCGCTTCTACGTACCCTTGCGAAAGGGAAACAGTAAAATTCCAATCCCGGCGTTGCCTCAATGCCTTTAAGCACGATGGGGTTTCAACTTCACCCCCACGCCTATGAGGAGAAGGCCGACAATCGCGCATGTCGCATCGACACGAGCAACCGGGAGCAACAGACTTGACCCTGTAAGCCCACTCAAGAGGGGGATGCCAAGTGCAACTGCGCCGGTCACATATAAAAGATGTTTGGTTGATCGATAGGGATTGCGGCTGACCCCTGCGAACACAATCCCTAGCCCCCATATGGCCAAATAAGCGATGCCAATTGTCATGAGCTTTTCACCGGGCAGGGGCGTGCTCAATCTATCGACATAGAAAACAGCAAAGCTTGCGAGCAACATGCCCATACTGGTGCCAATGGTCATGCGGCCTAACATGGTGTAAACCGCTTTCGGGGCATTGCCCTTGCCTCCATGCTCGCGCTTCTCTAGCCAGATCAACACACCTGTGATCGCAATGATACACAGAAAACTGCCCAGCACTGTATATAGTATCTTCACCCATCCGCCGCCAAACCAGGCATAGTGCAAGGTCGTCATAGATCGCAGCACTTGATAGATTGGCCCTGAACGATCTATATGCGGCACATCGTAGATTTCTCCCGTCACCGCATTTACTTCTCTTCTCAACGTACCGTCCAATGTGCCGTGCGGTTCATACAAGAAGATATAGGTGGCGCCTTGGTCGCCCCAATTTTTGATGGAGATGCTTTGAGGAGCGTTATCTAAATGGGGCCGTGTGGCGATCATCACCTCATCGAGGGGTAACATCGGCGCACTGATCCCAGCAGCCGATGGGCCAGAGGGAAAGAGCGCCCCATAAATCTCCTCTATCCCCCACTTCCCTGTCAACGTCGCGTTGAGCGGCAAGAGCAGTGCGATCATGCCCAACCATGCGCCTGTAAAGGCAATCATGAGCTGAAAAGGCAGACTCCACAGACCTAAAATCTTATGGCTATCTTGCCACTTCAATCGCACAGAGCGATGCAGGCGCCACGTAAACATCTCTTTCAACATCTTCCGATGCAACAAGATGCCGCTCAAAATGGAAACTAACAGAAGCACCCCTGACAGCCCGACAATAAAGCGCCCTGCGGTGCGTGGCAGCATGAGGCTGCGATGGAAGTTCACAAGCCAGTGCGTGAGGCCGTCTTCATGTGGCTCAAGTATCTGCCCGGTCTGTGCGTGCCATCTGCGTGTTTGTTTTTTTGACCGCTGCTCACCTTCAGGGGCCCAATAAGCAATCACCTCATAATAGGGACGGGTGGCGTTGGGCAAATAAACATCTAAGCTTGCCAATCTGCCTGTGGCTTGCAGCGTGTCTGCATATTCGCGTACCAATGGCATTAAAGCCGTTGGCTGTGCGGGCGTTTGGAACTGCACCTGCGGCTCCTCCCACTGGAGCAACTCTGTTTCAAACAGCGCGAACACGCCGGACAAAGAAACGATATAAATAAACAGTGCAGAGACAACACCTGCCCACGCATGGAAGTCTAATACCCGCTTGGTACGTTGCTGATCCATGATTAACCCCACACTAGAACGCCCACCGACAACATCGAAAGTCCGCCGCAGAGCAGTACGGGGGTCAAGGGTCGGTGTGGCCAATAGGATAAAAAAATCAGAAGGGGCCATAGCACTGGAAACAACAGCCCCGCCCACATGAAGCGATGTCCCAGCTCAACGGGCAGTGCAATAATGAAA
>JARGNZ010000033.1 GCA_029209985.1 Parvibaculaceae bacterium | reverse complement strand
GCGTCACACTCGGACTTGTTCCGGGTGTCCATCTATCGGCACACGCCCTGCGCTCCCGAAAGCGCACGCACGGGGAGAGGTGGATTGCCGGGACTAGCCCGGCAATGACGTGGGAGAGTGGGAACGCGTCTGAGAGAGTGGGTGCGCTTGAAGCTGTTAAGAAGCGCCCTATCTCTAGCCTTCTACTTTTGAAAAGTTGGCCACTTGGCCCAACGCAGAGCGAATTTGAGACAGGAGGAGAAGGCGGTTTTTCCGCACACTGGCGTCTTCTGCATTCACCACCACATCTTCAAAGAAACGGTCTACGGGGGCGCGCAGTTTTGCCAAAGCTGTCATTGCTGCCGCAAAGTCTTCTGAGCTTACAGCCGCACCAGCCTCACGGCTTGCCTCATCAATTTGAGCAAATAAGGCGCGCTCTGCATCCTCTGCAAACAAGTTGGCATCCGCTGTTCCTTGATAGGCTGCTCCGTCTTTCTTTTCTTCGGCCCGCAGAATATTGACTGCACGCTTATACCCAGCCAACAGGTTTTTGCCGTCGTCCGTTGCCAAGAAGCCGGAAAGCGCCTCGACCCTTTTGACAATCAGCACAAGGTCATCTTGGCCACCCAACGCAAAAACAGCATCCACCAAATCATGGCGCGTGCCTTTATCGCGCAAATGCACTTTTAGGCGGTCCCCAAAGAAGGAGAGCAAATCAGCATTCGCTTTTTCTGCACCGCCCGCCTTTGCAAAGACCTCCAGCAGAGGCGCCCGCAGGTTCCCTTCTAGGATCATTCGAATAACGCCCAGGGCCGCACGCCGTAACGCATAGGGGTCTTTAGAGCCTGTTGGCTTTTCATCGATAGACCAGAAGCCAATCAATGTATCCAACTTGTCTGCGAGAGATACGGCCTGCGCAACTCCGCCTGCCGGCACATCATCGGATGGACCTTGGGGCTGGTAGTGTTGTGCAATTGCCTCTGCGAGCTGTTCATCAAGGCCATCGTTCTTTGCGTAGTATTGCCCCATCAAGCCTTGCAGCTCTGGAAACTCGAATACCATGCCCGACACCAGGTCGGCCTTACACAAAGCCCCTGCTTGCTCTGCAAGGGATTTGTCTGCATTCGTAATGCTGGCCAATGCTCCGGCCAGCTTGGAAATGCGAGCGGTCTTTTCTGCGACCGTGCCCAGCTTGGCGTGGAAAACCACTTTCTCCAATTTGGGCAAATAGTCTTCAAGCCGGTTTTTCTTATCTTCGTCCCACAAGAAGCGGGCGTCTGAAAAGCGGGCGCGCAATACGCGCTCGTTGCCGTTCACAACCGCAGCACCTGCGTCATCGGGGTCGATGTTGGACACAACAATAAAGCGTGGGGCCAACGCACCCGTTTTGGGATCTTTTAGAGCAAAGTATTTTTGGTTCGCGCGCATGGTCGAGGTCAACACCTCTTGCGGCACACCCATAAATTCATCATCAATTTTGCCCATGAAAACGGTTGGCCATTCGATAAGACCAGACACTTCTTTCAGCAAGGCTTGATCGTCGATCAACTCAAGTCCTTGTGCCTGAGCCAAGCTTTGCGCATCGGCCCAAATGTGCTGCGCGCGGTCTTCTGCGTCGAGCATCACACGATGTGTCGATAGTTTTTCTGCGTAATCTTCAAATGACCGCGCGTTAAAGCTTTGTGGTGCCAAGAAGCGATGCCCTTTGCTGCTGTCACCAGCGGCAATGCCATCCACCTCAAACGGCACTATTTCACCGTCGAACACACAGAGGATTGATTGGAGCGGGCGCACCCAGCGCAACGAGCCATTGCCCCAGCGCATGGATTTTGACCACGGAAAATTGCGGATTACTTGAGGTACAATTTGCGCGATAAGATCAGGCAACGGCTGACCTTTTTTCTCAATGACAGCCACATAAAAGCTGCCTTTCTTATCGTCGCGCTGCTCGCATTGCTCAATCGTCAAGCCAGTGGACTTCAGGAAACCTGCGAGTGCTTTTTCAGGTGCCCCCACGCGCGGGCCTTTACGCTCTTCTTTGCGATCAGCTTGGGCAGTGGGCAAGCCTGTAATACACAAAGCCAACCGGCGCGGTGTTACAAAGGCTTTAGCTGCTTCGCCAAAAACATCGTTAGAGGCCAAGGCTTCGCTCACCAGCTTTTGCAGATCAGCCGCCGCTTTGGCTTGCATACGTGCGGGAATTTCTTCAGAGAACAATTCTAACAGAAGTTCAGCCATTATTCCGCTCCCTCTTCTGCAACAGCGCCAGAGGCAGGTGTGTTCAACCATGCGGCACAACAGGCTTTGGCCAATGTCCGTACACGTCCAATATAGGCTTGTCGTTCTGTCACTGAAATCACACCACGCGCGTCTAGCAAATTAAAATTGTGGCTGGCCTTAATGCATTGATCATAGGCAGGCATGGCAAGCGGCGGATCATTTTCAAGCAAGGACATACATTCTGCTTCGGCATCCTTAAAATGCTGGAACAACATATCGGTGTTGGCCGCATTAAAATTGTAATGAGAGTACTCAAATTCGTTTTGTTTGAAGACGTCGCCATAGGTGACTTTCTTGTCACCCTCTTTGCCGTTGAAGTTCAACTCATAGCCGTCATCCACGCCCTGAATATACATGGCTAGGCGTTCCAGACCGTAGGTCAACTCACCTGCAACCGGCGCACAATCAAATCCACCCACTTGTTGAAAATATGTAAACTGCGAGACTTCCATGCCGTCGCACCATACTTCCCAGCCAAGGCCCCACGCGCCCAAGGTTGGGCTTTCCCAATCATCCTCGACAAAGCGGATGTCGTGTTTGCTTGGGTCAATGCCGAGCGCATAGAGGCTGTTCAAATACAGCTCTTGGATGTTCTCAGGGGACGGCTTCAAAATCACTTGAAACTGATAGTAATGCTGAAACCGGTTGGGGTTTGTGCCGTAGCGCCCGTCCGTTGGACGACGTGAGGGCTGCACATAGGCTGCGTTCCACGGTTTAGGCCCCAAGGCGCGCAATGTGGTCGCCGGGTGGAAAGTCCCCGCGCCCATTTCAATGTCGTAAGGCTGAAGAAGCGTACAGCCGTAATCTGACCAATAGCGTTGCAGCGTCAAAATTAGATTTTGAAAGGAGGTGTCTTGTCCTGTGGCGGTCGCCATGGTGCACTCTTCTGTTGGGCTTATAGGAAGCGATGTGGAACTTCTAGAAAGGGCCAAAGGACGTTCAAAGTCTTTAACAGACTCTTTGCCTCTTTTGGCCGACAGCGAGGCAAAGTAACGGTGCCCAAGACAAGGGTCAAGGGCTCACAAGGCCTGCGAACAGGTTGATTTCAAACGGAAATGAATGTGTTTCTAATGAGGATGTTCTTTTGCATTTGGTGAGGCAGGCACATATACGCCTGCTTCATCGCGCGCCAACTGGCCTAAATCTCGAGGTTCGGGTGGAGACGTGCGTCTGGCTTCGGCCCCTCGGATGATTTCCTCGACTTCCGCCTGCTTCTGTTTCACTTTGTCGTAGAGACGGTAGGCTGCAAATGCAGCGCCCATAATCAATCCAGTTACAACAAAATCGGCCATCTTCAGCTCCTCTGGCGGCGTTTAAGCCCATGCTCCCCAGCACGGGTATTATCGCTGAAACTTCCTCAAAAACAACCACATTTCCGCGCGTCAGCATTGGTTTCCGGCCCGAAAAGGCTTGGTTGCTGCAAAATTTATATGTGGCGGGTAGCAGTTTCTTCTTTTTCAGGCTATAGGGTCGCGCGAGCCCCATCTGAGGCGGCTTCGCTGCTACAGCCCCCAAGGGTCTGTTTTGCTTTGGAATAATGATATGAACATAGAGTTTTTAGGCAGTATTGCGGCTGTTTTTACAACCCTCTCCTTCGTTCCTCAAGCTATAAAAGTTGTGCAAGAGCGCAATACCGAAGCCATTTCGCTTGGCATGTACCTCATGTTTACTCTTGGGGTATGCCTTTGGCTTGTTTACGGGCTGCTTTTAGAAAGCTGGCCGCTTATTGCTGCCAACAGCGTGACGTTGCTGCTGGCAGGCACTATTTTGAGCCTCAAAATGAAGCACACCTTTAACCGCCCCCCAAGCCTTGAAAGCGACTAGAGGTTGGCGCTAATGCTGTTTTAGAGGCCGAAGCGCGACCAATGCGCTTTTGTCTCTAATGTTTCCATCAGACCTTCTGCCAAATTACCGGCAACTTGATTGGGGAGGGTCGCCAAGCTCGAATGCGCGGGCGCTGGGCTGCTCATGCCCATCATCTTGCGCATCCAAGATTGTTTGGCGCCGACAACGCGTAAATCCACTTTGTCGCCAAACTTTTCACGCATGACGGCGCGTATATCGCCAATGCCATCGATCAGGCCCAGCTCTGCCCCTTTTGCCGCTGCCCAAAACTCACCCGTAAAGAGTTTGGTTTGGCCCTCTGCCTCGTTCAAGCGGTCGCCGCGACTCGTGCGCACAAGCGTCTTAAAGCTCTCATGCACCTCGCTTTGCAAGTCAAGCAATCGCTGCACGTCTTCCGGGTCTTCTTTCACGAAAGGGTCGAGGCTTGATTTATTTTCGCCCGACGTGTGCACGCGCCGTTCAATGCCGACCTTCTCAATAAGACCGGTAAAGCCAAAGCCTGATGAAATGACGCCAATAGAACCGATGATAGAGCTTTCATCGGCATAAACTTCATCGGCGGCACAGGCCAGCATGTAGCCACCAGATGCCGCAACATCTTCTACAAAGGCAAAGACCGGCAGTTCTTTTTCAACTGCCAAGGCCCGAATGCGCTTGAAGATGAGCGATGATTGAACTGGTGAGCCGCCAGGGGAATTAATCACTAAAGCAACGGCCTTGGCTTTTTTCATCTTAAAGGCTTCCTCAATTGGCTCAGCCAAATCGGAAATGGACAGACCACTTCGGAAATTAGAGACGGCTCCAATAACACCATCGAGACGCAAAACGGCAACGACCGGCGGCCCCTCACCTGCCCATTTTTGAAGGCGGGTACGGGTTCCCTTGTGGGGGACAAATTTAATCAGCTTTTTCATCATCTATAGATAGGGCGTTTATGTGTAATTCTCAAGTACAGGCCCACGCCCTCCCACAGTCAAACTGCACTCGGGCTAAAGCTTCAATGCAGCACCGGTCCGCAACAAAGCATTCGCGGCGGCGGTGAAATCTCCCCGGTAATCCCCTTCATGCAAAACCAAACCGGCCCGGAGCGCAAAAGGCCCTCGCGAGGTTTTCACCCCCTGAAGCAATACCCGCGACGCATCCGCATTTCGATGCGGCCACAGCGGAAAGGCTTTCATTGCCCCCAGACGCGTGCCGATAAGATGCAGTAATCCGGGCAGCGCGTCGGCTCGATGAATGAAGGTGACAGTGCCTTTGGGGCGGGCCATCGCGCAAGCCGTATCCACCCAATCTGCCAATGCGGCCGTTTGGGTTGTATGCGCTTTACGCTTGCTTTCATCGGGCGGCACCCAGCTGCTATCAGGTTCGTAGTACGGCGGGTTTGCCAACACGTGGTCATAAAGGTTTGGCGTAATGCCCTGCTCCATCATCAGACGACGGGGACCACTTAAATCGGCACTGACAAATTTTGCGCGGGCGTCTAACCCATTGCGGGCGGCATTTTGCTGGGCAAGGCGCACCATTGCCGGTTGGATCTCAATACCCGTCAAGCTCAACCCATCGACACGGTGTGCCAAACAAAGCGACGCCACGCCCACCCCGGCCCCTAACTCCAACGCAGTTTGTCCCGCTTGCGCCGGAACGCTTGCCGCCAACAGCACAGCATCAATGCCCGCGCGGTATCCTTTTTTGGGTTGATATAATTTCAGCTTTCCATCCAGAAAATTGTCTTGGCTCACCCCTTCCGGGTTTACCTCCCCCACAAAGGCGGCACCCGGCTGGCTCAACTCGCTGGGGGCTGGTATGGGTCCGTCTGGCGTTGGGGTCATGGGCGCGTCTGTATGGGCGCTGACACCACTCGCCAGCGTTGTATTCCCACGAACCTCACTACCCGGGTCATCACTGGACCTATCCATCAAACGCTTCCCAGTTTATCTCGTAGCCTTGCCTGCTTCTGCGCGGCTCCGGCGTTGTTTCAGTTTAGCATAAGGCAGCCCAATACCGCGAAAATTTCCGAGAAACCTCAAGCTTTTCAACAAAACTAGCGTGGATATATAGTATTTATACTCAAGATGACCATTTTTTACGTACTTGCCGCATGGCAGGGCGGACCATATTCTGATATCTTGCCCGAAACCTTATCCTTTCAAAACCGGGGGTGCCCGTGGGCGTAGTAATTCCTTTGGAGAGCGACCGTAAAAACGCTCAAAATGCGGTAGCTGAACTCCAAGCTCTAGTGGCATCTGAAATGGAGCAAGTGAACGATTTCATTCGTAAACGTATGGAATCTGACGTGCCCATGATCCCAGATCTTGCCGGACACCTGATTGCTTCTGGTGGCAAACGCTTGCGCCCGATGTTGACCATTGCCTCCGCCCAATTGTGTGGCTACGAAGGCATGGACCACGTCAAATTGGCTGCGACGGTTGAATTTATGCACACGGCCACTTTGCTTCATGATGATGTCGTCGATGAGAGCGACATGCGCCGTGGTCAAGAAACAGCCCGCCTTGTATGGGGCAATCAGGCCAGTGTTTTGGTTGGCGACTTTTTGCTTGGCCGTGCCTTCCAAATGATGGTGGAAACGAAATCATTACGTGCGCTTGAAATCCTCTCCAATGCTGCGGCCGTTATTGCCGAAGGCGAAGTGCTACAATTAGCTGTGGCCAAAGACACCGCCACGACTGAGGACGCTTATCTTAAAGTGATTACGGCAAAAACAGCGGCCTTGTTCTCTGCTGCGGCTGAAATTGGTGCTGTGGTTTCCAACACTCAAAACGGTGAAGAAGCCGCGCTTGAATCCTACGGTAAAAACCTCGGCATTGCGTTTCAGCTTGTCGATGATGCCTTGGACTACACAGGCAAAGCCTCTGCCTTGGGTAAAAATGTTGGGGACGATTTCCGCGAAGGCAAAATCACTCTTCCTGTTGTTCTGGCGTTCCGGCGCGGTGACGAAGAAGAGCGGAATTTTTGGCGTCGCACTCTACAAGAGAGCAACCAGGAAGACGGCGACTTAGAGACAGCGCTGGCCATCATGGAAAAGCATACAACCATTGCTGACACTGTGCAGCGGGCACGCCATTATGGCGAAATGGCGCGGGATGCTTTGGGTGTGTTCCCAGATAGTCCGATCAAGTCAGCTCTAAGCCATCTGGTTGATTTTTGCATTGAACGAGCGCACTAGTAGTCCTTAGGCATTTGTCAGCTGACAGGCTTCAATCCACCAGGTGGGTTGCTGTGCTTTCATAGCAGCAGCCGCGCGGTCGGCGTCTGTTTGCGTGTCGTATAATCCAAAACACGTTGCCCCACTGCCGGACATGCGCACCAATCGCGGCGGGCCTGACTGTGATAAAAGCTCTAGCACCTCGGATATAATCGGTGCGATGGCGCGGGCGGGCGCTTCTAGGTCATTCGGGTGTTGTTCAAGCCAATGGCATAAGGCATCCACATTCGCAAACTCTGAAGGACAAATGACTGGCTCTGCGTCTTCCAACATTGGCGCGTTCAGCTTGCGAAATACCTCACCGGTTGGCACAGACACACGCGGGTTGACCAAAACGCATGGCAGGACCGGCAGGCCAATTTTAGGGCTGAGCACGTCGCCAATACCTGTCATCAGTGTGGGATGGCCCGCCAAACACACAGGTACATCGGCCCCCAGTTGCAACGCAATTTGGCCCATCCGTTCGGGGGCCACGTTCACATCCCATAAAGTCGACAACAGGCGCAAAGCGGCGGCGGCATCGGCTGAGCCACCACCAATGCCAGCGGCGACGGGTAAGTTTTTCTCAAGAGACAACTTGGCCCCCAGCGCCACGCCCCCTTCTGCCTGCAACGCCCGCGCCGCCTTTATGAGGATATTGTCGGCGTCGTTTGGCACGTCGTCTTGCAAGGCTTGGCTGTTGGTGCCCTCCACATCGAGGACAAGGCCGGAAGGGGTTGAGGTTGAGGTTGAGGTTGCGCTGAGTTGATCGCCAACGCTTGCAAATGCCACGAGGCTAACCAATTCATGGTACCCATCCAGCCTGCGGCCTTTTATTTCTAGGGACAGGTTTATTTTGGCAGGTGCAAATTCATGCAATTGAGGTGCGTGCGTCATGGTGCATCAAGGGCAAGCCCATTCTCCTTAAAACAATGGGATCGCTCACAAAGCTGCAGCATCCTTAGCAGGCATAGCACTCAGTCCCGTTTCCAGTTTACTGCGGATACGTACCAAGTCAGTTTCTTCAGGCTTCATGTCGATGGCCCGTTGCCATTGGAAACGTGCTTCCGTTTTACGCCCCACACGCCAATAAGCGTCCCCTAAGTGATCGTTAATGGTGGGGTCTTCGGGTTGAAGCTCTACTGCTTTTTCAAGATGTTTGACGGCATCCCCATATTCGCCCAAACGGAAGTGCGCCCAGCCTAAGCTGTCCACAATGAACCCATCATTGGGCCGACGCGCCACTGCTTTGCGGATCATCTTCATGGCCTCTTCAAGATTAAGTTTTTTCTCAACCCATGAATAACCTAAGTAGTTGAGCACTAATGGGTGCCCGCCAGAGAGGGTGTCTGCAAGCTGCAAATCTTTTTCGGCCAATGGCCATTCCCCGAGCCGTTCGTAGCATACGCCGCGCGCGTAGTAGATCGACCAATGGCGTGGTTCAATTGGCCCTGCACGCTTTATCGCTTCGCCGTATTCCACAACAGCTTGCGCAAAGTTTTCTCGGCTACGCTGAATATCCCCGCGCGCGATGTAAGGGTCTGCATTTTCCGGTTCGCGCTTGGCGATGTCTTTAAGCACGCGCATTGCTTCGTCTACTCTGTCGAGACGGTCAAGGCTCAGCGCCACTTGGAGCTGCGCTGTCACGTAAAGCGGGGAAGATTCGTCGATCTCGTTAAAGGCCGCAATCGAGTCCTCGATGCGGTCCACACGGTCGAGCAGGTCAGCCAGCAAAGTCCGCGCCACGTCGAAGTCATCATTTAGATAGAGCGCCATTTGTAGGTAGACGATAGACACATCAAGACCGTTGTCCTGTGCCAGTGCATTCGCCAAACTATACAATGCTTCGGCCACGCCTTTGGCTGGTGTTGTGACGATACGGGAACCGGGGGTTTTATCCGCGACCCGCTCCAACGCGGCCTTCATGATTGGATGGTCGGGCGAGAGCAACGCATATTGCTGATAAATGCTTTGCGCATCATCCCATTTCCCTGCCCGTTCCAAGAACCGGCCATAAGACTGCACAATGCGTAGGCTACCTCCGCCGCTAGACTTCAACGCTTCCGCAAATGAGGCGGCAGCTCGTTTGTCATCGCCGAGGTAATCGGCGATTAATGCGTCGTGGTAAGCGCGGAATAATTCAAATGCCCGCCGTCCCTTAAACGTATCCAATGCCGCAAAGGCTGCTTTGGCATTACCTTCACCTGCACTTGCCCATGCTTTGGTCAAAGACCCAATAAGGGCCGTGAACGGTCCATCGGCTGCGCTCTCAATTTGGGTGATGGCTTGGTCGTACTGACTGTGTTTTAGGTGCTCCAGTGACAGCAAAAGGCGTGCATTGCGGTCTTTCGGTTCCACAAGAATGATGTCATTCGCCAAGGAGATTGATCTCTTGATGTCCCCAGCGGTCACCGCCAATAAGAAAGTGCGTTCAATCAACACCGGGTTACCGGGATCTTTATCTAACGCTCTATCCAAAAACTTGGCAGCCGTATCCAGCTCTCTTTGTAAGCCTGCGTAGCGGCCCGCCAGATAATTGCCAAAGAGTGTATCGGTATTGCGCGCCGAGGATGCGTTCAAAAAACCAGCTGCACAACCCGATATGCCTGTTGCGGTGATTAAAAGGGAAGTTGCGACAAGAGATGCGGGGAAAAATGCTTTCACCCGATGCGTTAAGCTCTTCAGGGTCGTATTTCCCATGCAGCTGCTACTCCCGTTTGCGCGGCCTAAATTGACCTTACCTGCGCCTAAGATACACGGGGAAAACGAGCGGGCCAATCAGGAACGACCTATCTCGTGCGATTCATGCTGAAATATTTGTTATTTTACGATGCCGCGCGGCAAAACAGGCTGCTCCGCCGCTTTTTTCCTCACCGAAACCAATAGAATCGATCAGATGTGCAAAGGGGCCCCGCAAGAGCCCCTTTGAATTCTAACTGATATGATGGCGTCCTACATATTCGGGTAGTTGGGACCACCAGCGCCTTCAGGCACTGTCCAGTTAATGTTCTGAGTCGGATCTTTAATGTCACAGGTTTTACAATGCACACAGTTTTGCGCGTTGATTTGGAACCGTGGGTTAGACCCGTCATCGTCTGTCATCACCTCATACACACCTGCCGGACAATAGCGCTGAGCTGGCTCGTCATAGATCGGCAAGTTATATGAAATCGGCACATTCGCGTCTGTTAAACGCAAGTGTACTGGCTGATCTTCCTCGTGGTTTGTGGCCGAAAGGAAAACAGATGAAAGACGGTCAAATGTGATTTTTCCATCTGGTTTTGGATAATCAATTGGCTTGCACTGAGAAGCTTTTTTCAAGCTCTCATGGTCTTTCTTCGTATGTTTCAACGTGAAAGGCAGGCCAATGTTGAGCTGGTTCATCCACATTTCCACACCAGAAATCGCGGTCCCCAGCAAAGTACCAAAACGGGTAAGAATTGGCTTCACATTACGCACGCGTTTCAAGTCTTTGTAGACGTGGCTTTTCTCATAAGCCGCCGTATAGGCAACCAACTCATCAGCCTGACGCCCGTCTTTAACAGCATCAAATGCTGCTTCAGCGGCCAACATGCCTGTGGCCATAGCATTGTGAGAGCCTTTAATACGCGGCAAGTTTACAAAACCAGCAGAACACCCGATCAACGCACCGCCGGCGAAGGTCAATTTAGGAACGGACTGGAAGCCGCCTTCTGTGATTGCCCGCGCGCCATAAGAAATACGGCGTCCGCCTTCAAAGGTTTCCTTGATCAACGGATGTGTTTTCATCCGTTGGAACTCTTCAAAAGGTGAGAGGTATGGGTTTTTGTAGTTCAAGTGTGTCACAAAGCCGACGGACACAAGGTTCTCGCCGAAGTGATACAAGAAGGAACCACCGCCAGTGGCATTGTCCAAGGGCCAGCCTTGCGTGTGCTGAACGCGGCCCGGCTTATGCTTGGCAGGGTCAATTTCCCAAAGCTCTTTAATGCCAAGGCCAAATTTTTGCGGCGAACAGTTTTCATCCAGTTTGTATTTCCGGATAATTTCCTTCGCCAATGAACCGCGCACACCTTCAGCAATGAGAGTGTATTTGCCGCGCAATTCCATGCCTTGCATGAAGCTGTCTTTATGTTCGCCTTCGCGGCCAACACCCATGTTGCCTGTGGCCACACCGGTTACAGCGCCATCTTCGTTATACAGAACTTCTGCCGCCGCAAAACCAGGGTAAATTTCCACACCTAGTTCTTCAGCTTGTTCTGCCAACCAACGACAGACTTCGCCCAAGCTCACAATGTAGTTGCCATGATTGTTCATCAACGGCGGAAAGGCAAAGTTTGGCAAACGAATGTTGCCAGCTGGGCCGAGGATGTGGAACAAATCTTCCGTCACCGGCGTGTTAAGCGGTGCACCCTTTTCTTTCCAGTCTGGGATCAATTCATTTAGGGCGATTGGGTCAATCACAGCACCAGAGAGAATATGAGCGCCGACTTCGGAGCCTTTCTCAATCACGGTGACGGATAGATCAAAATCTTCCTGAATGGCCATTTGTCGCAGACGTATCGCAGCGCTCAGGCCCGCTGGCCCACCACCTACGATGACTACGTCATATTCCATATATTCGCGCTCAGGTAGCGCTTCAGCTTGGTCGCTCATTGCTCCTCCTCATCCCTTACGGGAGAACCGGCGGATGATCTTGCAAAATCGCTTCCCAAACTTGGAGCGTCCAAGCTGGGAATTGGGTTATTTAGTCGGTGTTCCCAGCGTTTCCGCAGAAAGAACAGAACAAATATACAAGTCGCCTATTTGTCGAGGGGACCTTATGATGCTTTCAGCGCCCAAGGTCAACTATATGCAACGCCCTTGAGACACTTTTGCACAGTTTACAAAGCCCAATTTACCCTCAATTACTGGAGTTTTACACTCATTTAGGCGTGTTTCCAACGAAAGAGAGCCTTTCAGACCCAGCCCCATAACTGACATTATATCAGTTTACGTTGGTTTTGGCGAGGACCGGAAAACTTTTATAGTTTCAATTAGTTAGCTATATGAATTTACGATTATCGAAGAATCACTCAGGTAGGCTCCCCCTTGCGCTTTTAGCGCGCTAAACTGCCGATCAGAATCGACCACGCGCGGCCTTATCCGCGCATGAGTAGAACTTAGGACCTATGACTCAAGACGCCCCACCGCCCTCTCCTGATTTCGGAGAAATTGTTGAAATGCGCCACCTGCTCGACTTTTATGTCGCGGCGGGAATCGATTGCATGATCGACGAAGAGGCTGTGGACCGATACGAGCTCTCAAATCAACCACAACCGAGCCCCCCCATTAAGAGCAGCAATGCCCCGACGGGCGCGGCGCTTGCCCCGGCAGCAGGACCGATGGCTGGTGAGGTAGCCGGTTTTGGGGGACGTATTGCAGCCCCTGCTGCCATTCCGCTCGATCAAACCCAAGAGGTACAGAGTGCCCGCCAAATTGCGGCGCGCTGCGACACGTTGGAAATGCTGAAAGAAGCCCTAGATGGTTTTACCGCCTGCCCGTTGAAGCAAACAGCGAAAAACTTGGTGTTTGGCGATGGCAACCCGGACGCAAAGCTCATGTTGATCGGCGACGTGCCTGGACGTGATGAAGATCTGCAAGGACTTCCCTTCGTTGGCAATGTCGGAGATTTGCTCGACCGTATGCTGGCCTCCATCGGTTTGGATCGAACCTCTACCTATCTCACAAATCTGCTGCCTTGGCGCCCGCCGGGCAACCGCACCCCCACCGAAGCCGAACTGGCCATGTGCCAGCCCTTTATTGAACGCCATATTGAGCTGATCAATCCAGACTATGTGGTGTTTTTAGGAGGCGTTTGTGCCAAGCAACTGTTGGATGTGCCCCAAAGTATCATGCGGTTGAGGGGCAAATGGACCACTTATTCTATGGGGGATACCAGCATCCCTGCTTTGCCGACCTTCCATCCTGGTTATTTGATGCGCCAACCCTCCCATAAGCGGCTGACATGGCGTGATTTGCTGCTTTTGCAGGAAAAACTGGAGAATAAGGCCAGCGAGTCCGATTAACCGACTAGGTTTTTTGACCTCACAGTGACATCTCATTCATCTCTGGGCCTTACATTATGAGAAAGCCGAGTGAGAAAACCGGAAGGCATTAACGATAAGCCATTGGGCAGCTTGCAGCATCGCTATTAGTTGCTACCATATGAATTGGTACGGATCGAGCTGGCCTGAATGCCTATCAGGAGCTTGTTGTTGCGTTTGAGGGGTAGGCTAGTCATGGTGCGTCAGAGTGATTTTCATAATATGAATGAACAAATGTCTGGGCCTAGACACCCCCCTGTCGCACAACACCACCACCCGAAAGCCAAAGCCCGCGTGTACTCACAAAGCGATGAGCGGCGGCTTTTCCTTCAGGTCTTTAGCGCAAGTTTGATTGCGCTTGTGATGTTG
The DNA here is from genome assembly GCA_029209985.1 of Parvibaculaceae bacterium. Classification (GTDB taxonomy): domain Bacteria; phylum Pseudomonadota; class Alphaproteobacteria; order Parvibaculales; family Parvibaculaceae; genus NORP139. Next base: position 13,832 of record JARGNZ010000033.1, on the reverse strand, counting down.
ATGCTCTTTTTAAGCCCCAGCGTCTTTGCCACAGATGTGCCGCCTGCCAATGCTGCCAGCGCGTTGAAGCACTCACCGCCGCCCGCCCTTCTGAACGAACAAGACAAAGTGCTCTATCGCCAAATTTTTGCCGCCCAAAAGTTGGGCCAAATGGCGAAAGCGAAGAAGCTACAAAAGAAACTCAGCAATGATGTTTTGATCGGCCATGTGCTGTTTGAACGCTACTTACACCCAACCGCCTATCGCTCTTCCTATAAAGAATTGAAATCATGGATGGCGCAGTACAATGACCATCCCGGTGCCAATCGGATTTACAAACTCGCCCTTCGGAAACGAGCACGGGGCAGTGCCTATCCTGATAAGCCAGTGCGGCGTCAGTACCGTGCCAGCCAACTGTCGTCTTATGCGGTCGGCTCGCTCAATACGCGGACATACTCCAGAGCCTATCGCCGGGCTGCCAAAAAGGTACGTCGGTATTTACGTCGGGAGCGCCCGACCCAAGCTCTCAAATATATTTCTAAAAAGTCTGTGCGCGCGCACCTCAACAAAGTTGAATACGATACTTTGCGGGCGCGGATTTCCGGTTCGTATTTTATTGAGCAACGGGATGCTAAGGCATATTACCTTGCCGCCGAGGTTGCACAGCGCAGCAGGCTTAAAGTACCGCTCGCCGATTGGTATGCGGGGCTTGCCGCATGGCGCCTAGACAAATTTGAAATTGCGGCTGGGCACTTTGATGCACTGGCGCGGGCGCAGCATGTCAGTGACTGGACACGCGCGGCAGGTGGTTTTTGGGCTGCACGGGCGTATGTCGCCAGCCGGGAACCTGCTAAAGTTGCCGAAATGTTAGAGATTGCGGCGCACACGGGTGCAACATTTTACGGCCTTCTCGCTGCACAACAATTGGGGAATGACCCCCGTTTCAACTGGATATCTCCCTCTCTGTCGCCAGCCGGTTTGCAGATGTTGATGAATGAACCCGCCGTACCTCGTGCCATTGCTTTGGTCGAAGTTGGAGAACGCGGCTTAGCAGAAACAGAACTTACGCGGGCGCATGGGCGCATTGATCAAGGGTTAGATCAAGCCTTGATTGCCTTGGCAGAAAGCCTGCAACTTCCCGCCACACAGCTGCAAGTTGCTCATAGCGCTTATGTGCCGCCGTCCTATGATGGAGCGCACACGCCGGGTGATCCGTATGTGATGAATGCGGCCCTCTTCCCCTTGCCTACGTACAGTCCAAGTGACGGCTTTGAGGTGGACCGTGCTTTGCTCTTTGCGTTTATGCGTCAGGAAAGTAAATTCAAGCCCAGTGCAAAATCTGGTGCCGGGGCGCGTGGCCTCATGCAAATTATGCCTGCAACGGCCACTCACATCACCAAGGACCGCTCCTTAAAGCGGCGTAATAAAGACAAATTGTTTGACCCCAGTTTCAATCTTTCTCTCGGTCAAAAATACATCAAACAAATGCTGTCCTACGGCAAGCCATACGGCAACCTGTTTATGGTGACAACGGCCTATAATGGCGGACCGGGCAATCTCAATCGGTGGCGGCGTGAAACTAATTTCAAAGATGATCCACTGCTCTTCATCGAAAGTATTCCAGCCGCAGAAACACGCGGCTACATTGAACGTGTACTGACGAACTTTTGGATGTACCGTGATCGCCTTGGCCAACCAACCCCGTCGCTCACCACAGCGGCTGAAGGCCAATGGCCAATTTATCAGCCGCAAGAAGTACAGTCTGATTACGCATCAAAAGCACAGTGACATGCGGATAGGACCTACCATGAAGTGCTGAAGGCCATACAAGACATTAAAAAGCCCTCTTGGATGATGCACATCCAAGAGGGCTTTTCTTTAATATCATTTGTTGCGCTTAGTGGACAGCGCCTGAGACATCTTCTTCAACGGCTTTATCGACAGCCAAGCCAGAAATCCCGCGCAGACTGTTCCAGTGGTACTGAGAGGCAAGGTGCATGTTCAATAAGCTGAGCCAGCCCTTTTTGTGCCATTCCAAAATTGTTTCATCTGGAAGGGCGCGCAGTGCTTTTTCATCCACAATTTGGAACCCTTGCAAAGCGGTAGACTGCTTACCGCCATTTTTGATGTTCAATTGATTGGGGCGCAAAATGCCAGAAGCTGCAACAGCCTCACCAAAGGCTAACGTTGATTGGAATTCCTTGTGGAAGTCCTGACAGAATTTTGTTGCTGTATCCGTGGTTGGCGTTGGCTTGCCGTCTTCGTCAAACAATTTGTTGCCGTCTACTGTTTCTTCGTTGCCAATGCGCGTGCAGTCTTCATCAATGGAAAGCAAGACACGTTGTGCGCTTTCTGAGGTGATGAGAATAAAAGGATACCGGCGCACATAAGCAGGAATGTATGATTTGGCGCGCCATGTGCCATCCGGGTTCACAAAAAGATTTTGGTTCGCGGCTAAACCGAGCACAACAAAAGGTTGCGGCTTGTCGCCACCGGTGAAAACGATCGGATAGTTCTGCGCAGCAATCGGCACTTCGCGCGCAATAATGGGCACAGCGGTTGAATTGGCCGCAAATGTGAAATCTGCTTTTTTGGAGAGCTGGGTTTGCGCATGCGTTTTGGACTGCAAAGGCACAGGGTTTTTATAGAATAATGGAAACTTAGCAGCCCCTTTAGCTTGTTCTGCTTTCGGGTTCGACGCGCCACTCTCTGACATGCATTTTTCCTTCATAGATAGGCCAACTTTGCTGGCCCTTAGTAGAATTGAATTTCCATTATGCCTGTTTGCTCTCGACACGCCAGAAAGAATTCCCTCAGATCCATGTCTATTTTAGGGCATGTCTATTTTAGGGATTGCTGAGAAATTCTCGGCTGAGCAAACCCGCATAGCTCTTCATCACAAGACGACCTTCTTCTGGCTCCAGCGCAATCGCCAAGCGCACAGCTGCCCCTGTGAGCTGCATGACCAAAAAGGAACGGGTTTTCAAATCGGGCCACGTTGATTTGGGATAAAACTGCTTCAAGCTTTCAAACACCAAGGCCCCGTTCAAGCGGCTGTCTTCGATGTCGCACCACTCAAGTGATTTGTGGGCTTGCGTACCACACCAAATGTCGCGGGCCACAGGCTCTTCCAAAAACATTTGATAATACCCGTCAAGCAGGTCGCTCAAAATAGGAACAATGTCTTCTTGCGATTGTATCGTCTCCAGCATCGCGCCTATTTGGGCTCGAATACGCTTGTTATAGATTTGAGCCAACTCCAACAGTAAGGCCGCTTTGTCGGGGAAATATTGATAGAGCGAGCCAATGGGCACCCCCGCATGGCTCGCCACTTCACTCATGCGCATCGCCTCACTGCCTTTCTCCGCAATCAGGGAGACGGCTGCATCCAGAATACGTTCTACGCGGGCTTTGGCCCTGGCTTGGGCCGGTTTACGCCCTGTTTTGAGGGGTTTCTTTGCATCGATACTGGGTGTTTTCGTGGGGGCTGGCATGGTGCACTCAACAAATTTCGCAGGGGAAGACTTGACTCGCAGAATGTGAGCTATTATCACATTTGTCAAATGTGAGGAATCATCACTTTATGGGAGAGCTGGTATGACATCCAAATTTGAGAATAACCGTGCGTGTATTGTTGGAGCCGGACCAGGGGGACTTGCCCTTGCGCGGACTTTCAAAAACCTTGGGATTGAATTTGATGTGTTTGAACGCCACAGCGATGTTGGCGGCGTTTGGGACCCGCAAAACGAAGGCTCTCCGATGTATGAGAGTGCTCATTTCATCTCCTCAAAAACCCAGTCACACTACACCGACTACGACATGCCAGAAAGCTACCCAGACTACCCCTCCAATCGCCAAATTTTGTCTTACATGCGCGGCTTTGCCCAAACCTTTGGCCTCTATGACACCATCACGTTCAACACCGAAGTAACGGCCACAAAAAAAGTTTCCGGCGGCTGGCAGGTCACTCTCTCTTCCGGTGAGACACGCCCCTACCGTTGGCTCATCTGCGTCAACGGTACCAATTGGCATGCGTCTTTGCCTACATGGCCGGGACATTTTGACGGAGAAATTCGTCACGCGAATGGCTACCGCTCGATGGACGAATTTAAGGGCCGCCGTGTCCTCATCGTCGGGGCTGGCAACTCTGGTTGCGACATTGCCTGCGATGCTGCACAACGCGCTGATGCGGCGTTCATCTCTTTGCGACGGGGCTATCATTTCATTCCCAAACATATGATGGGCAAGCCCGCCGATGTAATCGCGCACGAAGGCCCGCATATGCCGATGTGGCTTACTCAATTGGTTTTTGGGGGATTGTTAAAATTCCTCAACGGCGACCTAACACGCTTAGGGCTGCCAAAACCCGATCACAAAATCTTTGAAAGCCATCCGATTTTGAACTCTCAATTGCTCCACTTTCTGGGGCACGGCGATATCATTGCCAAGGGAGACATTGAACGGCTGGACGGCGATAGCGTGATCTTCAAAGATGGCAGTCGCGAGAAAATTGACCTTATCCTCGGCGCCACCGGTTACCAATGGGCCGTGCCTTATGTGGATGAGGCTTTGTTCGATTGGAAGGCTGGACGCCCGAACCTCTATATGAATCTTTTCTCCCGCGAAACTGAGGGGCTTTACTCCCTTGGCTTCATGGAGACGAATGGGGGCGCCTATAAATTATTCGACAACATGGCCGACCTGATTGCCCGCACTCTCCTTGCGGAACGTGACACACCGAAGCTCGCCAAAAAAATGGCGAAGATTATTAAAAATGACAAGCCGGACCTTTCTGGCGGCGTCTCCTATGTCGCCTCTGATCGCCATGCGACCTATGTCAATGTGGATGCCTATGCCAAACAAATGAAGCGTCTCCGCAAAATGATGGGGTGGCCAGAAATCCAAGATGGTCATTATGAAAATGTCCGCGTCAAAAAGGTGGATGCGGCATGACAAAAACAGCGCTCATCACGGGAGCGGCCGGAGGGTTGGGCCGTGCACTCGCACTTGATTTAGAAAAGCAAGGCTACGCTCTTATCCTAACGGACCGCGACGAAGCCGCCCTCCAATCTGTGGCAACGATACTGGCCGCGCCGTGCGAAATCATTGTCGCAGACCTGAGGTCCCCACAAGATATTGCTCGCCTGTCTCAGCGTCTCGAGGACGCGCACAACACGGTGGAGCTGTTGATCAACAATGCTGGGATTGGCGTGCCTGGCTCTGTGACCGACATCGACCCTGACCTCCTGCAAGCCCATATAGATATCAACCTTGTCGCCCCTATGCGTCTGTCTCAAGCAGCAGCGCGCTCTATGAGTGCACGCAAGCAGGGACATATTTATTCTGTCGTTTCTTTAGCGGGCATCTTCCCCCTCAAAGACAGCGCGGCTTATTCCGCGTCCAAGTTTGGCTTACGGGGCTTTAACGCCGCTCTTTCGCTTGAGCTGGCCGAGCACGGTGTCAAAGTTGGGGGGATTTATCCAAGCGCCATTGACACGCCGATGCTGCAAGCAGAGATGGCAGCCCCCAAAGGATCCCCGCTTAACTTTTCTGGGAGTGCCCATGCTCTTTCCCCTGAGGAAACATCTGCAGCCATTCTCAAAAGCCTCCGCAAGGGCGCACTTGAAACGCACTTGCCACGCAGCGAAGGCTTATTGGCTGGACTGGTGATGAGCTTCCCGCGTTACCTTGGGCCTGTCTTTCGGTACATGGAAAAAGAAGGGCGCAAAAAACAAAAAGCGTATTTTGCAAAGAACAATATTATTTCCTAAAGCAGCATCAATCCGCGCCCAATAAAGATCAGACCCACCACCATCAATAGGCGTTGGGACCATAAGCGGAAGTTATGGTCACTCATCCGGTCCAGCACTTGTTTGCCAATGGTTGTGCCGGTCATGGCCAACAAAATAGCGGCGGCAAACATATACCATGGGATGTTATCCACCTCGCCGTTCAACAAGGTGCCGACAATAAACCCGTAATACACGAGCTTTATGACATGGCCAATAACTTGGGTGATGGCTTTAGTCGCGACAATTTGGTGACGGGTTAAGGCGCTGTTGACGTAGAAAATATCGAGCACCGGCCCAGATACTCCCGCGATCAACTGGCAAACCGTTACTGCAAGGCCGCAGATAATTGGCGTTCCCGGCCGCATCATATCCAATGCAAATCGTTTAGGGATGGCGGCTGCGATAAAGGGAAATGACCCCAGCGTAATCAACACGGTTGCTGTATTGGGTACAAAGTCCGCAATCAAAAAAATCGACACGGCAAGGGCGACGCCCACCAAGTATCCGGTTAAGACGCCCCAGTGAATGTGCGCAGAATGCAGAAATGCTCGGTAGCCATTAGATGCTGTTTGCGTCACCCCGTGCAAAATCATAGCGGCGGGCACGGGCAACAGCCACGCCATGACCCCCATCAAGATCATCCCTCCTGCCATTCCGAAGATGCCTGACAATATGGCGGTTCCGAGAATGGCGATACATAGAGAGAAGACCAAAGATAAGGGCATGAGTGACTTAATCTCCGAGGCGCTGCATTAATCTATCGAACAGTGGATTTGCGTTAGAGAACACATATTCCGCTTTTACAACAGATACAGTTTCTGCCCCTTTTGAGCGCAATTGGTCTGCAACCGCCTGCAGAGCAGATGCTGGGCATTGCAGTGACAAGCTGCCGGTTGCGCCATCATGGGCTTGCTCCACCACGCAGTCGTGCTCTGCGGTTAATGCCTCGCCCTCGGCAACAGCATCAAAACAACCCCGCGCCGTTACCAGCCAACTGTTTTCTGCCCGTTTACGCGCATCAATTTTATCCAAAATCGCCCGTGCAGCTTCTTTCGCTGTGGGGGACCACTGGGCGGTCAATGAGGCGACAAGGTTTGCTTGGCTGCGCAAGATCACCCCGTCATCGAGGACCTTCAAATTATTGGCCCGCAGGGTTGTGCCTGTCGAGGTAATATCCACGATCACCTCAGCCGAACCGGCCGCAGGAGCGCCTTCCGTTGCGCCTAAGCTTTCCACAATCCGGTAATCGGCCAAGTCATGGTCCGCAAAAAACTTGCGGGTCAAATTAAAATATTTGGTGGCGACGCGCAGGCGTGTTGCCCGGCGTACCCGGTAGGCATGAGCGACCTCGTCAAGGTCGGATACTGTTGCAACATCAATCCAACTTTGGGGAACCGCCACAATGACATCGGCATGGCCAAAGCCCAACGGCAACAACAGGTCCACACTGGCTTCTGGAGTTTCAATCTTTTCACGGATCAAATCTTCCCCAGTGATGCCAAAGTGGATCAAACCTTGATCCAAATTACCCGCAATCTCTGATGCGGATTGAAACGCAATATCTACATTGGGTACGCCCTTCAGGGTGCCAACGTATTCACGCCCGCCCCCACTCTGCTTCACTTTCAGGCCTGCTTTGCCAAAGAAGTTGTTGGCATTTTCTTGCAATCGCCCTTTGGACGGAATGGCAATGACGAGGTTTTCGGTAGTCATAATCATGTCCCTCCGATGGCAGATGCTTGGGCCGCCATAACAAGGCGACGCGGGCTAATCGCGCACCCAACGGCTGGTATTGGTTGCGGCGCTCCAAGATATTCGAGTAAACCGTCGTAGCGTCCACCGCCCACCAACAAGGCTTCGGCATTGCCCAATTTGGGTTGGGTAAATTCAAACACCAGCCCAGTATAATATTCCATGTTGCGCCCAAACCCAGTTGAGAAACGCGCTTTATCAAAGGACACGCCTTTTTCTGTCGCCAGTTTTAAGCGCCGCTCCATTTTGCCAATGGCCTCATCAATCGAGACGCCGAAAGATTTGGTGAGTGCTCGAATTTTTTTCACTGCCTCATCCGGCGTATCTTCAATTGCAATAAAGTCGGCAATCAATTGCGCTGTTGCAACTGGCAATGTCACTGCAGCGGCGTCAGCGGCGCGCTCCATTAAGCGTTGTGTGATTTCTTCGACACTGCGCCCGCCCACAGGTGAAATCCCTGAAAGCTCCAAAGTATCTTCGATCAAAGCCGTTGCTTGGGTCTGATCCAGCCCTGCCATTGCAGACAACAGACCTGCTTGCTGAGTGGAGGCGAGTGGTGCTTTTCCAGCAATCACATCGTCCAGCAATGCGCGGAACCGTTCGGGACGCCAGAACTCTCGTTTAAGACGGTTTTGCCAGATGGGGTCCAAGTCGAGCGCATCGATCAATGCGCCAAACAAAGCAAGGTCACCCATATTCACATCGTAATCTGTTACTTGTGCGACTTCGAGTGCGCGCACGGCCAAACACAAGACATCCGCATCGGCGGCTTCATTGTCACCACAGCCCAGAAATTCCACGCCGGCTTGAACAAATTCCCGAGGCTTTTCTGATTGTTTGGTTTGGTAGCGGTAGACCGGGCCTGTACAGGCATAGCGGACTTCCGCACACTCAGTTTCGCGAGCGATATACTCACGGCACACAGGTATGGTGAGTTCGGGGCGTAAGCATACTTCGTCGCCGCCGGGGTCGGAAAAAGCAAAGATGCGGCGACGCATCGCCTCTCCAGAAAGGTCCAAAAATATGTCAGCGGGTTGAATAACAGGCGCTTCCACAGCTGTGGTGCCTGCCGACGCTAGTAATTCCTGGAGGCGTTCCGTGCAAATCTTTTCAGCAGAATTCGTATCGGTCATATCGGGTTCCCGCGTCCTTTTCCGGCCAATCCGGGGGAGCGAGCCTCTTTTAACATAAAAATCTAAAGGGTTTGCAAGGGATGGCTCGCTATGCCCTGAGATTTCAGCGCCTAACGAGCCTACCTATGTCGCGCATCCACATGTGACATGTCGAAATGACGGGCCAGCATGTCTTTGACACCCTTAATCAGTTCTGCCCGTGGTACGGCCAATTGTGCGGGTTGGCTTTCACGCCATTCCGCATTGTCTTCGATTTGACTGGACAGTTGGGACCCCAAGATGAGGTCTTTTAATGTGACTTCGCCCGCTTCTCGTTCGTTTCCACCTTCGATGACAACAATCGGAGAGTTGCGTTTGTCAGCATATTTGACTTGCGCCTTCATGCCTGACCCGCCCAAATAAAGCTCTGCGCGAATGCCTTCATTGCGCAATTCACGCACCATCAATTGATAGCCGGGCAATTGGTCTTTATCCATGACGAGCACGACAACCGGGGCAATCACTTCATCTTGGTTCAGTTTGCCCAAAGCTTCCAAAGCAGAGTACAGGCGTGACACACCGATAGAGAACCCGGTTGCCGGTACTTTCACGCCCTTAAAACGCTCAATCAGATTGTCGTAACGGCCCCCACCGCCCACAGAACCAAAACGGGTCACGCCCTCGTCTGTTTCGGCTTCAAAAGTGAGCTCGGCTTCAAACACGGGGCCGGTGTAATAGCCCAACCCGCGCACAACGGCGGGATCAAATGCAATACGCTCCGGGCCATATGCGCACGCGGTGATCAACGCATCAATCTCGCGCAATTCTGCCACGCCTTCTGCGCCCACTTCGCTCTCGCCCACTAGCTCTGCCATCGCATCGCACACAGCGATCCGGTCTGTTTGGCCGCATTGGGTGAAAGCAATAATACGGTCGATCTGCGCCTCTTCAAGGTGAGCGCCTTCGGTATAATCACCGGACTCGTCTTTACGGCCTTTGCCGAGCAAGCGGCGTACCCCATCGGGGCCTAGCCGGTCTAATTTGTCGATGGCCCGCATGACGGTGAGGTGTTGCACTTCAAATTCAGGGCCTTCCCCTACAACGCCTGCGGTTTCCAGCACGCCGTCGAGCACTTTGCGGTTGTTCACCCGCATCACGTAATCACCGCGCGGAATACCCAGTGCTTCCAAGCAGTCAGCGGCCATCATGCACATTTCCGCATCGGCTGCGACAGTGGGGGCTGCAATGGTGTCGGCATCAAATTGTGTGAACTGGCGATAGCGCCCCGGTCCCGGCTTTTCATTGCGCCATACGGGGCCTGTTTGATACCGCCGATAGGGCTTGGCGAGGCCGTCATAGTTTTCAGCGACAAACCGAGCCAGAGGGGCTGTCAAATCATACCGCAGAGACAGCCATTGATCGTCGTCGTCTTGAAAAGAGAACACGCCCTCGTTGGGGCGGTCTGCGTCTGGCAAAAACTTGCCCAGCGCATCCGCATATTCAAAAGCGGAGGTTTCAAGCGGTTCAAACCCATACAGCTCATATACGTCACGAATGCGGGCCAACATCATCTGTTCGGCACGCACGGTGCTCGCCCCGATGTCTCTTAGCCCCTTTGGCGTCCGCGCTTTAGGGCGAAAGGTTTTTTTCTTCTTGGCCATGAACGTTCTCTTTGGGTGTTGGTCTCTTAAAACCGGTCTAATGGGCAGTCTTTGGCGGACGCATCTATAACAGCGCTTACCTAGCGCATTGACAGGCCAGCGGCAACCACACTGGCGTTAATTCAATTAACCTGAACGCGCCAGCAGCCCCACAATGCGTCTAAATTTACGGTGCTCGCCCCTCAAAAGAAGGCATTTGGTTGTTTTACCCACTTTTTGCCCCCAGCCAAGTCTTCATAAACACGCCCAGCGCAATAAAATCTTCATATTTCTCCAAAGCCGATGAAGTTGCCCAACCAATTGTATTCATTGAGTATTCTCATTTTGAAACACCTTTATCGCTTGTGGTTAAAAGCTGTTAATCCACAAGATGTGCTGAATATTAACTCCCTATTTACTCTGACGCGCGACTCTGCACCGGTCGATACCTACACAGTGACACACTTGATTCGCGAGATCTCATGCCGCCTGCACACACACCTTTCGTCCATCCACGCCTGATGCCAGAGCCAACGGACCTGTCAGCAGAAACAGTGGATTTTGACCAAAAGCGTGACCAAGGCACGGGGTCAAGCGCACCAGATCAGATTTCTCAGGCCCTTCATGACTTGGCACATATCGATGTGGCTGTAGTCAGCACCTCACAAGACCTTTGGTGTGGACTTACCGACGCCTGCGGTGCTGGCACTGGACAAATTGGCCTGTCGCAGGTTCACCCCGTCGCTGGCTTAGGCGCGCTCTTAGTGCCGGGGCCTGACATTCTACTGATTGATCTACGCACACCCGATATCACAGGATGCGCCGACAGAGCCTTTTTACAACGGGTGCTCGACTTAGGTCCAGCCCTTCCCGTGCTGGTCCTTTTACCTCCCACCACGACTGCGGCAGACATTTACGAAATCATGCGCGCTGGTGTGGATGAACATATGGTGCTGCCCGCGTCCGATCTTTCGAGCGACCTTTCCCTCGAGACAATCGACAGCCTACTTTGGCGACTGCGTGGCACTGCCGAGCGTGCACAACTTGGCTCCCGGCCCTCCCTCTCGTCTTGTGTTTCTTCTAACGCGGGCGCCTCTCAAAACCATGTCACTGCAACACCCCCTTTAACGTTGGTGCAGGAAGCCCCCGAAGCGATGGTCATTTTAGACCACCAAGGCAATGTGACTTTCATGAACCTTGCGGCGGAAGAGTTGATTGGTCGTTCTCTCTCTCAGATGATGGGCAAGCCCTTTGATGTTGGCTTGGACCTCACCAATCAAAGTGCTGAAGATGATGACAATGCGCAAAATGTGACCTTTACAGACGCAATGGGCCAGACCCGATTTGCAGAAGTCCGCCTCACCGACTCTGAGCACGAAGGCATGACAGCGCGCATCGCCACACTGACAGACGTGAGTGTGCGCAAAACGCTAGAGGCAACCATTAGTCAGGCTAAAGCGGCCAGCACAGAAGTCACCAAGCGTAGCCATCGTTTTTTCTCCAATGTAAACCACGACCTACGCACACCGCTTACCCACATCATCGGTTTTGCAGAATTGATGAAAGACGAGCGGTTCGGCCCCTTAGGGCAAGAACGGTATCGCTCTTACGCGCAAGATATTCATGAGAGCGGTCAAACGCTGCTGGACATGGTCGAAGACCTTCTGTCGATTGCAGAAGCAGATCAAACCACTCAACATGATGAGATTTGCTTGCTCCCAAGCTTGATGAATATCACCTTGAACAGTCAGGCTGCCATTGCCAAAAAAGCTGGGGTGCGCTTCACCCTAGATGAGCAAACGCCTCTTCCGGGTATGCGGGCTCATTCACAAAAAATTCGCCAAGGGTTCTATCGCTTGATTGCCGAGCTTATTCACGCTCTGCCTGCCGACACGCATGTTCGGGTTGCTATGATGTGGGATGAACAAGCTGGTTTTGTCATTCAAAGCAAATGTATTCCAGCGGGCTCTACAGATGCCCTCTTGCCACTGCTCACGTTGGCACCGGGCGACATGAAACACACAGAAGATGCTTTCTTGAGCGCTGAAAAATCAGGTGCGCCCCGTGAAGATGGGTTGGCGCTCTCGCTCACACGCAAAGTTGTGGAAATGTACGAAGGTGTTCTCGACATTCGACACGATGGACACGGACACCCCGAAATTACAATCCGGTTTCCCGCCTCACGCCACGTGCGTTGAATGAAAAACTGCAAGCTGAAGCCGCAGATCAATCAAACAATGCGTCAATTTCGTCTTGGCTGATACGGGTTTCGTCGCCTTCCATGCCCGGCCCATTCAACAATTCGCTTTCATCCACATCGTCTCCAGATGAGACTTCGGCTTGAATGGAATTGGCTGCAGCTTCCATACGGTTTGCTGCTTCCAACAATTGATCGGCCTCTGGCAAGCTTCCATTTTCCCAAATATCCCAAATTGTATTGAGACGTTCATCGAGATAGCTCAAGACATTGACAACCTTATTAATGCGTTGTCCGGTGAGGTCTTGGAAATTACAGGCTTCAAAAATGGTGACGACACTCTCCTGAATGTCATAAGCCGCTGCCGCATCAACCCCGGATAATTTTCCAGTCAATGCCGCCGCGTTATTGTCGATGCTTTCAGCCGCATTTAGAATGGTTTCCGTTGCACGCTCTGTGTGCATGACCACTTCATCAAGTTCGTCGGTCGCCTGATTGATACGGTGATCGCTCGGTTGAGCTTGCAATTGCATTGATTGCAATTCGCGTCGGGTGCGACTAATCGCTTGGTGCATGAGACCCATCTCATGCTTCATCCGAGCCGCTTCTTTGAGTTCATTTTTATACTGGTCCAGCATTTCCGAAGAAATGCCATCATCACCATTGGATAAAGAAACAGCGCCAACCTTCCGGCTGACACCTGCAATCGCATCCAATATTTCACGGTGACGTTCTTCCGCACGTTCTTCAGCAGCAACATCGACCTTGTATGACCCCACCTCTACCTTAGGCCCGGCAGGCCCTTGTCTAGATGTTTCAATACGGAATCTTTTTCTCGTTGCTGACATACGAGTCCCACCTTTATGTATCTTCTTGCATTGAACTTAGGTGAAAAACACTAACAACGAGTTTAATGCACAAAGACAGTTCCATTAAAGTTCGACTGTCCGTCACTCTTTTGGATGCGTCCGCCTGCAAACTGGAGCCTGCGTCCCATTGGATCGCGGTAATAGGCGGCTCTCTTTGTTGGGAACAGCGACGGCCATTCTGCTTCTCGTTGCCGCCCACACCTATTTGGGGTGGGTGCGGCGCGGCACAGAAAGCAAGCCAGATGGCAAAACCTAACCGTTGCGGCCTTCTAAGATGGAGACGGAGGCATCTGTGATGTATTTCACTGCCGTTCCCAGCTTACCCTCAGCAATAAAGGTAGGGTCCACTTCCATGTCACTTTCAACTTGTGACAGGGTTAAAACCATAAGGTTGCGCACTATTTGAAAATGGAAATGTGCGGCTTCTGGTGACAAGTCTGGACGCAAGGCATGGTACAGCCCAATCAAACGCTCCATAGAAGAACCCGCTT
>JARGNZ010000032.1 GCA_029209985.1 Parvibaculaceae bacterium | reverse complement strand
CCCCCCCACAACACGAAACCTCATGCGCCTATAAGACCTATCCAACTGCAAAGAGGTTGATAGCCAGCCATGGACCAGAGATGGACCAGCGATAGAAAGGAAAAGAAACGTCGCTCATGATCAAACCGCCGTGAGCGAAAAATGGTGGGCCCGGCAGGACTCGAACCTGCGACCAAACCGTTATGAGCGGTTCGCTCTAACCAACTGAGCTACAGGCCCCCAAACCCAAACATGCAGATCGCTAGATCGATGTCGTGAGCGGGGAAGTTGAGCCAAAGGCCCAAACTTGCGTGTGATAAAACACGTGCTTCCGAGTAACGGTTTTTGAGAAAAAATTCAACAGATTATCCAAGCCCCCCACCCCTTGAGGCCAATTCGTTCAAAAATCTAACCCCAACCTCAAGCGCACTGTGCCTTGCTCACCACATCTCAGGCTAATCGCCCGAAATACACCCGTAGCTTCTGCTTTGCCTTGAGAACACCCTAAATTGCATCAAAAGCGCCCCAATTTAGTCTCAATGTTTCGTTTGAGTAAGACATTGATTGAAAGAGGAGCTGCTATGACAAATTCCCTTGCGACCCCGACCTCCCCCACCCCTGCCAGCCGCTCTCAGGTGAGCGCGCGCGCGAAGGCACAAACACGAATCTTGAATGGTAAGAAATTGATGTTTGCAGGCGTGGTGACAGGTTTAACACTCATTTCCATGGCTCTCCTGCAACCCGCCAATGCGCAAGACGAGAGCCGCCGCACCATCACAGTGTCCGGCCACGGCCTCGTATCAGCCCGCCCCGATACAGTCGACATCACCTTAGGTGTGCAAAGTCAGGCCAAGTCTGCAAGCGACGCATTGACCGCCAACACCCAATCAATGCAAAAGCTTTTTAGTGAACTCAAATCAGGCGGCGTTGAAGAAAAGAACATTCAAACCAGTCAGTTCTCGGTGAACCCCGTTTACTCCCGCCCTAAGAACAACGAACCCGCTGTCATTGTAGCCTACACAGTCACCAACACAGTCAATGTCACCATCACACAAATCGATAAGTTGGGCAGTCTGTTAGACGTTGTCGTCAAGGCTGGCGGCAACCGCATCAACGGCATTCGCTTTTCCGTTTCTGACGCTGACAAATTACTCGATAAAGCCCGCGAAGACGCCGTTAAAAACGCCGTACACAAAGCCAAGCTTTATGTAGGAGCCGCAGGCGTTGCCCTCGGCCAAGTCCTCTCCATCCAAGAAAGCGGCAGCCACGCACCTCAACCAATGTTTATGCGTGCAGCCAAAATGGAAATGGATTCAGCCGTGCCGATCGCTGCCGGAGAGCAAAACATCTCCGCCAACGTGACCCTCGTCATCGAACTAGAATAAACGTAAAAATGGATGCGCCCTTAACCGGGCGCATCACATTAAAGATTGGTGACGTTATTTTGGTCATCCATCAAAAGCACGCGGGGGCTGTGAGATGCAGCTTCCGCTTCGCTCATTTGGCCGTACGCAATAATGATCACCAAATCACCCTTTTGCGCCAACCGAGCCGCCGCCCCATTGATCCCAATAATCTTTGAGCCACGCTCACCTGTGATCGCATAGGTCGTAAAACGCCCGCCAGTGTTGATGTTCAACACATCCACTTGCTCATTGGGTAGAATGCCGGACTGCTCCAGCAAATCCTCATCAATCGTAATCGAACCTTCGTAATGCAGGTCGCATTGGGTCACAACCGCCCGGTGGATCTTAGCTTTAAGCATGGTGATATTCATGAGTTACTCCAACAGCCACGCCTTTAAGGCATTTAGAAAACAAAAGACCCAAGCAGCACAATGCTCCTCGGGTCTTTGAGTAGTCAAATTTCAAACCTAGTTGTCCAAGAAGCTCCGCAACTTGCGTGACCGGCTAGGGTGCTTCAATTTCCGCAACGCTTTCGCTTCAATCTGACGAATACGCTCACGCGTCACAGAGAACTGCTGCCCCACTTCTTCCAACGTGTGGTCTGTATTCATACCAATACCAAATCGCATCCGCAGAACTCGCTCTTCACGCGGAGTAAGCGAAGCCAGAACCCGCGTCGTTGTTTCGCGCAAGTTAGATTGGATCGCCGCATCAATAGGCAGAATAGCATTTTTGTCTTCAATGAAATCGCCCAAATGGCTGTCTTCTTCATCACCGATTGGTGTTTCCAAAGAAATAGGCTCTTTCGCAATTTTCAAGACTTTACGCACTTTTTCAAGTGGCATCGCCAACTTCTCAGAAAGCTCTTCTGGTGTTGGCTCGCGACCAATCTCATGCAACATCTGACGCGACGTACGCACCAATTTATTGATCGTCTCAATCATGTGCACAGGAATACGGATGGTCCGGGCTTGGTCAGCAATAGACCGTGTAATCGCCTGACGGATCCACCATGTCGCATAAGTCGAGAATTTATAGCCTCGGCGATACTCAAATTTATCAACCGCCTTCATCAAACCAATGTTGCCTTCTTGGATAAGGTCCAAGAACTGCAAGCCCCGGTTTGTGTATTTCTTCGCAATCGAAATCACCAAACGAAGGTTGGCTTCAACCATTTCCTTCTTGGCTTGGCGGGCTTCTTTTTCGCCCTTCTGAACTTTTTGCACGATCCGGCGATATTCAGAAATATCCAACCCGGTTTCTTGCGCCAATTCCTGAATATTATCGCGGATATCACCAACACTGTCTTTCTCGTCTTTAGAGAAGTCAGTCCAGCCCTTACCTTTAAGGCGACCCACACGGCGCAACCAATCAGGCTCAAGCTCATTGTGATAATACTGAGTGAGAAATTCTTCACGCTTCACGCCGTGGCTTTCCGCCAAGCGCAACAAGCGCCCTTCCAAGCCCATCAAGCGCTTAGAAATGCCGTAAAGCTGCTCAACAAGTGAATCAATCCGGTTGTTATTCAGCGCCAAGCTTTTCACTTCTACAACCAACTCATCACTCAGCTTTTTGTAGCGACGATCTTGGGAAACAGAGAGCTCTTCTTTTTGCAAAGCCAAATCATGGCGTTGATCCTGAAGCTTGCGCAGCTTTTTGTAGTTGCCCGCAATCAGGTCAAAAATCTCCAAAACTTTAGGCTTCAGTTCCGCTTCCATTGCAGCAAGAGACAGATTGTTTTCGCCTTCATCGTCATCGTCTTCTTCTTCGACAACTTCTTCAACGAACTCACGGCCTTCCGCTTTCGCTTTTTCACGCTCAAGGGCTGCTTGGCTGCGATCCACTTTTTTCGCGTCAGGGCCTGCAAACGTCGCATCCAAGTCGATGATGTCGCGCAGCAGAATTGTGCCTTCGTTCAGCTCGTCGCGCCAAATAATAATCGCTTGGAATGTCAGCGGGCTTTCACACAAGCCAGCAATCATCGTCTCGCGGCCAGCTTCAATGCGCTTCGCAATCGCAATCTCGCCTTCACGAGACAGCAACTCAACCGAGCCCATTTCACGCAAATACATCCGAACCGGATCATCTGTCCGTTCCAGTTGCGTGCTTGTGGTGCCAGCGGTTTTAACGGCAGCTGTTGATTTTGCTGTCGCTACTTCTTTCTTTTCAGGCTCAGCAGAGGCGCTGTCCTCGTTATTGTCTTCCCCTTCATCGTTTTCAATAACAGTGATGCCCATTTCAGAAAGCATCGCCATCGTATCTTCGATTTTTTCAGAAGAGAATTCTTCGGAAGGCAAAACGGTGTTCAGCTCATCATAAGTGACCCAACCACGTGCCTTAGCCGCTTTGATCATCTTTTTGACGCCAGCGTCGGACATATCAAGCAATGGACTATCTGTCCCTTCACCCGTTTCCGTGGTCTCAGCTTCAGCCGCTTTGGTTGCCATTCATTGACTCCGTTGGGAATAGATCCCGGTAAGACGACAGTATGCCCTCGAACATCTGAATATATACGTAACATCGTCTACGCAAAAAAACGCCGCGCCGCATGTCACCATGCAAACTCTGCGTCCCATATAGTCAGAATATTTGCGTCCCCTCGCAAAACTCTCAAGCTGTCTCGGGTACCCCGAGCTGCAATAGAGACACCGCCCTATTGCCCTGCCACAAATGTTAATCCTTACTCAAACCGTTTACTCCAAGTGCCCCAATCTCAATTTGGAGAGCTTGAAGACGCTCAAAACTTTTCTTCATCTTCGTCTCGTCTACAGGCGTCTCGGTTTCTGCCTCAGCCAGCGCACGTACAGCCGCTTTGAGTTCTCTTTGCAAGGTCAGCACATGTTTATGCCGCTCCCACAAATGTAACCAACCCTGCTTTGCCTCTTCGAGCGTTGCATCGGGCCACGCAAATCGGTCACTTTTCAGCGCCGACAAAGAAGCAAGAGACTGGGAAATCTCGAAAAATCCCCTAGAGTTCAGATGGTCCTCCAACACCCCTCTGTCAAGAGGCGCAATTAGAGCCGCTATATCTATGATTTCATTACGTATTTTGTCAAGCTTAGGGTCACCAAATTCGAAAACAGCCAATTCCTCACCATAATCATCCACCAGCTCCGGGTGATTAAGCAACGTAAGTATCAGTAAAGCCTCACGGTTTTGCCCCTCAGCCTCTCCGCGCACCAGGCCACTTTCCAGCAGTTTTGAGGTCACAGGAACCGGAAAACGCTCCCCAAAACTTTTTCCCTTCCCCCTAAATTGACCTTTTTTTCCACGACTTGCCGAATAAGGCACATTATTGCTGCCCTCAGCCCCCTTTTGGCCCCCATCGCGGAACGCCCCGCCAAAGCTTTTCTTAAAACCTTGTCCCCCTCGTGACGGTCCTCGGTCTGCATAGCCGCCTCGGTCATCATAACTGGGATAAGGCGCGTCATACCCCTCATCCCCACCGGCCACCGAACGCCCTGCAGGCACGCGCCCAGATGTCGGGGCCACATCCCCAAAATCTGCCGGCATTTCAGCTCCAAAATAGGCTCTAAATTGACTGCGCACCCCTTCTCGGTAATGCCCACGCACTTTTGGGTCCGCAATGCTGGCAACCAGCTCCCCCATTGCCTCTTCAAACGCGGCCCGTCGTTCTGGCGTGTCCCATTCGCCCAACGAGACTTGCCAGTCCCATAACATCGTCGAAAGCGGCTTGGCTTGGTCCAGCACTTCCTGCATGGCCCCGCTGCCCCCGTCTCGGATCAGGTCATCAGGGTCCTTGCCTTCTGGAAGCATCGCAAAACGCAACGAGTGCCCCGGTTTGAGCAACGGCAGCACCCGCTCTACAGCACGGTACGCCGCTTTCAATCCCGCCCGGTCCCCGTCAAAACACAAAATGGGTTCAGAACACATCCGCCACAAAAGCTGAATTTGCTCTTCTGTCAGCGCAGTTCCCAGCGGCGCCACCGCATTGGGAAACCCGCCCTGATGCAGCGCGATCACATCCATATAGCCTTCGGCCACAATCACCGTGCCAATGTCGTAGGCTGGTTTACGCGCCCGCGCAAAATTATACAGCGTCGCCCCTTTGTGAAAAAGAGGCGTCTCAGGCGAGTTGAGATATTTCGCCCGCGCATTGGGGTCAAGCGCCCTCCCACCAAAGGCGATCACCCGTCCCCGTTGGTCTTCAATGGGAAATGTCACCCGGTTGCGAAACCGGTCATAAGGCTGGGGAATATCATCGCCACCGATGAGAACCCCCGCCTCAATCATTTGCGGCACACGCACCGAGCGCCCCTGCAAATAATCTTTCAAGCCCGTGCGGCTATCAGGGGCATAGCCCAACCCAAACAAAGAAATCGTTTCTTCCGACAGGCCACGCCGCACCAAATAGACATGCGCCTCCGCCCCCTTGCCCCGCTTCAAGCTCTCCGCGAAATAAGCCTGCGCCATCTCGCTTACATCAATCAGCCCGGCCTTCTTCTTTTCCCGTTCCGCCGATTTCGGGTCCATTTTAGGCACGTCCATGCCTGCCTCACCGGCCAGCCGCTCAACGGCCTCCATGAAGCTTAAATTTTCCGTCTTTTCCAGAAATTTGATCGCATCTCCATGCTCCCCCGTTGAGAAGCAATGATAGAATTGCTTGTCATCATTCACGGTAAAGCTAGGGGTTTTTTCATTATTAAAGGGGGACAGGCCCACAAATTCCCGCCCACGCCGGGTCAATTTAACCTGACGTCCCACGATCTCCGACACGCGCGTACGTGCCTTCAACTCGTCGAGGAAGGATTTTGGAAAACTCATATCGTCTGAACCTTTTAGCGCCACCGCCAATGGCGAGCTATTTTAGCTTTCAACAAATCAATGCAAAAAACAAGACACACGTCATACACGTCATAAATGCGCGGCCTATGGTTCCGGACAGGCGCTCATCTTCAACACCCCGTAGGGCGGTGAAGATGAGCGCCTGATGATCCGACTACCTGATACCCGACAGCCCGGATATCCAACTATCCCGGACATCCAACTATAATGGAGTGGTATTAGCTCAGGAGACTTTTCAAAAAACCACCGACTTTGCCAAAGTCCATTTGGCCCGCGTAGTTTTTCTTCAGTTCGCCCATCACCCGGCCCATATCTTTAAGGGACCCGGCCTCCAAGTCCGCCACAAGCTTGGCAACAATTTGCTCGGCCTCTTCTTGGCTCAGTTGCTTTGGCATGAAATCTTGGATCACAGCAATCTCTTGGCGTTCTTTATCTGCCAGCTCTACGCGGCCCGCCTGATCGTACATTTCTGCTGATTCTTGGCGCTGCTTGACCATTTTAGCCAAGACTTGAAGCGCTTCCTCATCAGAAATCCCGCCATCTTTGCCTTCACCCCGCGCTGCGATGTCGCGGTCTTTAAGCGTAGCTTGCATCAAACGAAGGGCGGATAGGCGAACCTTATCCTTATTCTTCATAGCTTCTTTTAATGCAGCAATGATCTGGTCACGCATTTTAACAGCGCCTCTCTTTGGCCATTTTAGGGGACACCCCCAACGAAAGGCGCCACGCTATCCCAACTCGGCCAGATAAGCAATTCAGGAGGCATCCTATAAGTTATTGAAAATAAACGATAATTCTTTTTTATTACGAGCCTTGACGCCGGGCCTCGCTTCCCTTAGTTTCCGGCGCAATTTACGTGCGGGCGCTTTAGTCAGACCCAGCACTTTCCCAGGAGAAAAGCCCATGTGGGGTGTTGAACAATCAAACCACGGATGCGTCTACGACGTATCTGGGATGAGTCAAACGCGCGCGCATGCATTTATCTTGGGGCAACCTGTCGTATTTCAAGATTCCCGACTCGCGCTTTCCTCAGGAATCGCGCATGTATGGGGCCAAACTGGCTTCGATTTGAGTATCGCCACGTCACGGGCGAGCCAACAGCCAGTTAAAGGAGAAGCTGCATGACCACCGACGCGCCCTATCTACACCAAGGCGATACCCCGACAGCCTTACTGGTCCTGAAAGATGGAACAGTCTTGAAAGGCCGTGGTTTGGGCGCCGTAGGGACCGCCGTTGGCGAAGTGTGCTTCAACACGTCCATCACTGGATACCAAGAAATCCTGACCGACCCCTCCTATACCGGTCAAATCATCACCTTCACTTTCCCGCACATCGGAAACGTCGGTGCCAATGATGAAGACCTTGAGACATCAAACACGGCCTCAACCGCCACAGTGCGCGGCACGGTTTTGCGTGCTGACATTACCAACCCCTCCAATTACCGCTCAGTCCAACACTTTGATGCCTGGCTCAAGCAACGCAACATCATCGCCATCACAGGCGTAGACACCCGCGCGCTCACGGCCCGCATCCGCGACAAGGGCATGATTGATGCCACCATCGTGCACGCGCCAGACGGTAAATTCGACGAAGCAGCCCTGCTCAAACAAGCCCAAGATTTCGCTGGCTTAGAAGGCATGGACCTCGCCAAAGAAGTCACCACTCCCAAAGCCTATGCATGGGACGAAAGCCGCTGGGTCTGGGACGAAGGTTTCGGCACCCAAGACAAACCAAGCCACAAAGTCGTCGTGATCGATTACGGCGTAAAGCGCAACATCCTGCGCTGCTTGGCAACAGTTGGCTGCGACCTCACGGTTCTACCCGCCACGGCAACGGCTCAAGAAGTTCTGTCGCATAACCCTGACGGCATTTTCCTTTCCAATGGTCCCGGCGATCCGGCCGCAACCGGTGCTTATGCTGTACCCGTCATCCGCGAGCTGATCGAAACCGGCAAACCGATTTTTGGTATCTGCTTGGGCCACCAAATACTGGCTCTTGCTTTGGGTGCCACAACAAAGAAAATGCTGCTCGGTCATCACGGGGCAAACCACCCGGTTAAAGACCTCACCACAGAAAAAGTGGAAATCACCTCGATGAACCACGGCTTCACGGTTGATAGCGACACCCTGCCCGACACGGTAGAAGAAACACATACCTCCCTGTTCGACGGCACCAACTGCGGTCTGCGTCTCAAAGACCGACCTGTCTTTTCCGTCCAGCATCACCCCGAAGCTTCTCCGGGGCCGCAAGATTCGCACTATCTGTTTGAGCGTTTTGTCCGCCAAATCAGAGAGAGCAAAAACTAATGCGCCCTCTCTTGGCACACGCTCAATCCGACACCCAATTCACACGTCAACTCCGGTCCTGATATGCCCAAACGCACAGACATACATTCCATTCTCATCATTGGCGCTGGTCCCATTGTCATCGGCCAAGCCTGCGAGTTCGACTATTCAGGCACTCAAGCTTGTAAAGCGCTGAAGGAAGAAGGCTACCGGATCATTCTGGTAAACTCGAACCCAGCGACAATCATGACCGACCCTGACTTGGCGGATGCAACATACGTTGAGCCCATCACCCCGGAAGTGGTTGCCAAGATCATCGAGAAGGAGCGCCCAGACGCTCTCTTGCCAACCATGGGTGGCCAAACCGCACTCAACACAGCTCTTGCCCTTGCAGACAACGGCACATTGGCGAAATACAATGTGGAGATGATCGGCGCGAAACGCGACGCCATCGAAAAAGCCGAAGACCGCAAGCTTTTCCGCGAAGCCATGGACCGCATCGGCCTTGAAAATCCGCGCGCTGTCATCATTGCCGCGCCAGAAATCAAAGACGCAGACGGCCAAGTCAAAGACTACGACCGCGCCGCAGGTGTGGCCGAGGCCATGAAAGCCCTTGATGAAGTGGGCCTGCCCGCCATCATCCGTCCCGCCTTTACATTGGGTGGCACCGGCGGCGGTGTGGCATACAACAAACGTGAATACGAAGAGATTGTACGCTCTGGCCTAGACGCTTCTCCTGTAGCTCAAGTTCTGATCGATGAAAGCCTGTTAGGCTGGAAAGAATTTGAGATGGAAGTGGTCCGCGACAAAGCCGACAACTGCATCATCATTTGCGCCATCGAAAACATTGACCCGATGGGTGTTCACACCGGTGACAGCATCACCGTGGCCCCTGCCCTCACCCTGTCGGATAAAGAATACCAAGTCATGCGGAATGCCTCTATTGCAGTCCTGCGTGAAATCGGCGTGGAAACTGGCGGCTCTAACGTCCAGTTCTCCGTCAACCCCAAAGATGGCCGTTTGGTCGTCATCGAGATGAACCCACGGGTATCACGTTCATCCGCCTTGGCCTCCAAAGCAACGGGTTTTCCAATTGCTAAAGTCGCGGCCAAACTTGCAGTCGGCTACACGCTCGACGAACTGATGAACGACATCACCGGCGTGACACCAGCAAGCTTTGAACCGACCATCGATTATGTCGTCACTAAAATCCCTCGCTTTGCTTTCGAAAAATTCCCTGGCTCCGAACCGCTTCTCACCACTGCAATGAAATCAGTAGGTGAAGTCATGGCGATTGGCCGGACCTTCTCTGAAAGCTTCCTCAAAGCCCTACGCGGTTTAGAGACAGGCCTCGACGGCTTGGACGATATTGAAATTCCGGGCCTCGGTGCGGGCGAAGACAAAAACGCTCTACGCAAAGTGCTCGGCACAGCGACACCAGATCGCATTCTTCAAATTGCACAAGCCATGCGGCACGGCATGACACGCGACGAAATTCACGCCGCCTGCTCATTCGACCCTTGGTTCTTGGAGCAAATTGAAGCCATCGTGCAAACTGAAAATGCAGTACGCGACAACGGCCTACCAACAGACCCACAACAATTACGCGCCCTCAAAGCAATGGGCTTGTCTGATGCACGCTTGGCAAAACTGACTGGCAGCACAGAAACTGAAGTCCGTCGCACGCGCTTGGCTGCCAATGTCAAACCCGTTTACAAACGCATTGACACCTGCGCTGCCGAATTCAAATCCGAAACCCCTTACATGTACTCCACCTACGAAACCGATTTCGCCGGGGAAAGCACATGCGAGAGCGAGCCATCTGATCGTCGCAAAGCCATCATCCTTGGCGGCGGACCCAACCGGATTGGCCAAGGCATTGAGTTTGACTATTGCTGTTGCCACGCGGCCTTTTCGCTGGGCGATGCGGGCGTTGAAAGCATCATGGTCAACTGTAATCCAGAAACAGTGTCCACTGACTACGACACCTCTGACCGCCTCTATTTCGAGCCACTCACGGCAGAAGACGTGCTCAGCTTGATTGATGTGGAAATGTCCAATGGCACACTGGCCGGTGTGATTGTTCAATTCGGCGGGCAAACCCCTCTGAAATTGGCAAACCTCCTTGAAGAATCCGGCATCCCAATTCTGGGTACCTCCCCAGATGCCATTGACTTGGCAGAAGACCGGGACCGCTTTAAGGACCTGCTCGATGATCTGAACTTGCGCCAGCCACCAAACGGCATCGCCCGTTCTGGCGAACAAGCCAAAGAGATTGCCGAACGCATTGGCTACCCAGTTGTGATCCGCCCCTCTTACGTCCTCGGTGGCCGCGCCATGGAAATCGTGCGCGACACAGCCCAACTTGAACGCTACATCAAAGAAGCCGTTGTTGTGTCAGAAGGCACCCCCGTTCTGATCGATGGCTATTTGCGCGATGCGATTGAAGTCGATGTGGATGCTCTATGCGACGGCAAAGATGTCTTTGTCTGCGGCATCATGGAACACATCGAAGAAGCCGGCGTCCACTCTGGTGACAGCGCTTGCTCCCTTCCCCCTTACTCATTGTCTGAGGATGTTATTGCAGACATTGAACGCCAAACACGCGACATGGCGCTGGCTCTTAATGTTGTCGGGCTGATGAATGTGCAATATGCCATTCAAGGCGACAACATCTACGTGCTGGAAGTCAACCCGCGCGCCTCACGCACCGTGCCATTCGTGGCCAAGGTTGTCGGCGAGCCGATTGCAAAAATTGCAACCCGTGTCATGGCAGGTGAAAAATTAGCCGATTTCAATTTGACCAAAGCAAAATTTGAGCACATCGCGGTCAAAGAAGCTGTCTTCCCCTTCGCACGGTTCCCCGGTGTTGATACGGTTCTGGGACCAGAGATGCGCTCTACCGGCGAAGTCATCGGCTTGGATAAAAGCTTTGCCATGGCCTTTGCCAAAAGCCAAATGGGGGCCAGCATCGACTTGCCGAATGGGGGCATTGCCTTCATCTCTGTCAAAGATAGCGACAAGCCAAAAATGGTGGCCATTGGGCAGAAACTAGCCAAGCTCAACTTCGAGCTGATCGCCACCGGCGGTACGGCAAGCTATTTGGTGGAGAAAGGCCTCAAGGTCCGCACCATCAATAAAGTGCTTGAGGGCCGCCCACACATCGTCGATGAAATTGAAAATCACGACGTAACACTGGTGATCAATACCACCGAAGGCATGCAAGCCTTGGCGGATTCAAAATCGATTCGCCGCTCCGCCTTGATGAACAAAATCCCTTACTACACGACAGTCGCAGGCGCCCGCGCCGCAGCTGAAGGGATCGAGGCTCTACGTGACGACCAACTAGAAGTCACGCCCCTTCAGGCTTTCCACGCAGCGGCCAACGCCAAAGCGTAAACAGCCGAATACCCATTCATCGCATACGCTCGGCCTTTTAAGGGCCGGGCGTCTCGTTTTTAACCACCTTCTCTCGCCGACGCTCAATTGGGAATTGACCAGCCCCCCCCTTTGATCGATGATAGGCATTCGAAACAGATGGTTTTAAACCAACTGGACAATATAGGCCTCACAGAGGCTTAGGCCCCACAGTCACGACAGACCATGGGGCCAAGATAGAAAGACCGTCACAACTATGGAAAAAGTTCCTATGACTTCCAGTGGCTATGAAGCCCTGGGAGATGAGTTGAGAAATTGTAAATCTGTAGAACGTCCGCGCATCATCGCGGCGATTTCGGAAGCGCGCGCCCATGGCGACCTTTCAGAAAATGCGGAATACCATGCAGCCAAAGAACAGCAAGGCCATAATGAAGGCCGGATTATGGAACTAGAAGATATGATCGGTCGCGCCGACATCATCGACGTTTCCAAAATGTCTGGCAGCAAAATCAAATTTGGCGCAACTGTTGAACTGGTTGACGAAGACACCGACAAAGAGAGCACCTATCAGATTGTAGGAAACCCGGAGGCAGATCTCGCCAATGGCAAGATTTCCATCTCGTCTCCTATCGCCCGTGCGCTTATCGGCAAGGAAGAAGGCGACTCTGTGGAAGTAAACACCCCCGGTGGTGGCCGCTCCTACGAAGTGCTCAGCGTTAAATACATCTGATTAGCTTTTGAAGGCTGATACTGAAAAGGGCTGCCCACGAGCAGCCCTTTATCATGTCTAAACACCAGTTCCCTTAATCGAGCACTTCAATAGGCACACCCGGCAGGTTCTTGCTTTCGCGGATGGTCAAAGAAGTACGCACACTCGCAACATTGGGCGCAGAGGTTAGGTGTTCGGTCAAAAAGATTTGGAATGACGCCAAGTCTGGCGCGACGCATTTCAAAATGAAATCAATCTCACCGTTCAACATGTAGCACTCGCGTACCAACGGCCAGCTGACAACCAATTGCTCAAACCCTTGCAAGTCAAGCTCGGCTTGCGAATGTAATCCCACCATTGCAAACACCGTGACCTCAAACCCCAAGGCCCGTGTTTCAAGCTGGGCGTGATAACCGCCAATAAAGCCTGCTTTTTCCAATGCCCGCACTCGGCGCAAACACGGCGGCGCAGAAATACCCACCCGCTTGGCAAGTTCCACATTGGTAATCCGCCCATCAGCTTGCAACTCGCGCAAGATATGCAGATCAATTTCGTCTAGTTTAGCACGCTTCATATGTTTTACTGATCCCAGATTTATACTAGGTTTCTCTCAATCGCCGCGTCGCAAAATGAGGTCATCAAAACCCAACTTGCCCACAGCCGTCTCAAATCACACAAGACTCATTCCCTGAATTGTCTTATTACTCTTTCCAGCCACACTTTTCAGCAACAAAATTACCTAATCGCGCACGATCATGACCCAAACAACCCTTCCTGCCGACACAAAACTTTGGATTCTCACCACTCACGCCAAAGGCCATGAGATCCAAGCCCAAGGTTTGGCTGAGTGTTTAGGGCTAGAGCCGACGATTAAACGCATTGCCCTGCCCGCACCGTGGCGGTGGCTTGCCCCGTGGGGACCCGCCCCAAAGCGCGATGACCTGCAAGCCCCTTGGCCAGACCTCGTCATTGCCACGGGCCGCCAAGCCATTCCCCATGCCCGCATGATCAAAAAACAGTCAGGCGGCAAAACATTCGTTGTGATCCTGCAAAACCCGCGCGTCCCCACCAAATGGTTCGATTTCTTCTGGGCGCCGCTCCACGACCGGCTTGAAGGGCCTAACGTGCATTCAACCCTCACCGCTCCCTCGCTTGTCACCCCAGAAAAACTAACCGCTGCCGCCCAAAAATGGGCATCTACCATGGAAAAACTGCCAAGCCCGCGTGTTGCAGTTCTGATCGGCGGCGCCAACAAACTCTATGACTTCACCCCCAATACGGCAGCCGCATTGGGCGACCAATTGGCCTTTTTGGCCCGCACCACCGGCGCTGGCTTGATGGTCACCACATCCCGGCGCACAGGCGAGGCCCAAACTGCAGCACTGAAACAAGCCTTCGCCGATACGAAAGTTTTTTTCTGGGATGGTACAGGCGACAACCCCTACTTAGGCATGCTGGGTCTGGCCGATGTCATATTAGTGACTGGCGAATCTACCAATATGGTCGGCGAAGCAACAACCACGGGAAAGCCAGTGCACGTCATCGAGCTTGCCCCCCGCAAAAAAGGCGGCACCACAAAGTTTCGCCGTTTCCTCGACGCCCTATATGCCAAGGGCGTGGCTCGCCCCTTCCAAGGCGAATTAGAGCAATGGAGCTACGAACCACTGACCCCAACTCATGAAATTGCAGGGCACATCGTCACCGCCTTTCATACCCGCCATACCCTTTAAGCCAGAGACAACGGCAGACTCAGAACCTTAGATTTAGGACGAAGAGTATAAGACAGCACCGGTTTGGGGGCCGGGCCTTCAAAGAAAATGCCTCATAAAACAAATGCTTACTCAAATGGAAAATAGCCCTTGCTTCTCAATTAGAATTATTCTAAATAAGAGATACAAATTAGAACCCTTCCAATTGGAGACTTAAATGAGCGTTCTCGTCGGCAAACCAGCCCCAGATTTCACCGCCGCAGCCGTTTTGGCTGACGGTTCAATTGTCGAAGACTTCAACCTGAAGACCTTCCTCGACGGCAGCTATGGCGTTGTCTTCTTCTACCCACTCGACTTCACCTTCGTGTGCCCGTCTGAGATCCTTGCTTTCTCAAACCGCGTAGCCGCATTTGCAGAACGCAACACGAAAGTGATCGCTGTATCAGTTGATAGCCAGTTCTCTCACTACGCTTGGCGCAACACATCACCAAACGATGGTGGCTTGGGTCCTGTTCAATTCCCAATGGTTGCTGACATCACAAAGTCAATCGCAACTGACTACGACGTACTCATCGAAGACGATGGCGTTGCATTGCGCGGCACCTTCCTCATCGACAAAGACGGTGTGGTACGCCACCAACTCGTAAACGACCTGCCATTGGGCCGCGATGTTGACGAAACACTCCGTTTGGTTGACGCGCTGCAATTCCACGAAGAGCATGGCGAAGTGTGCCCTGCTGGTTGGAACAAAGGCGACGAAGGCATGAAAGACACCGCTGAAGGCGTTGCTTCATACCTCACAAAACACGCTGAATCACTTTAAGGTTCAAGGGCCACTTAGGTATTTTACCTAAGTGGCCCCCTTTCACGGTCCCACCTCATGAGCCGCATCACAAAACACGTGCCCCCTCTTTGAAGTGGAAATGAATTGCCCATATTGAACTTCAAGACGATACACCCCAAACATTTCACGCGTTGAACCACCCCCATTCCGTGCTCGTAGAAAGTTTAGATCATGTCTGATACACAGCATTCAAAAGTCATCATTCTAGGCTCAGGCCCTGCTGGATATACCGCTGCAATTTACGCAGCACGCGCCATGTTGGAACCGACATTGATCCAAGGCATCCAGCCAGGTGGCCAGCTTACAATCACAACCGACGTGGAAAACTATCCCGGCTTTGCCGATGTCATCCAAGGCCCATGGCTGATGGAACAGATGGAAGCACAAGCCCGTCATGTCGGCACCAACATGGTGTCAGACACGATCGTCAAAGCAGAGCTAAAAACACGCCCGATCCGCCTTACAGGCGATAGCGGCACTGTTTACACCGCTGACTCATTGATTATTTGCACCGGCGCACAAGCCAAATGGCTGGGCCTCCCGTCAGAAGAAAAATACCAAGGCTTTGGTGTTTCTGCCTGCGCAACATGCGACGGCTTTTTCTATCGAGGCAAAGAAGTTGTGGTTGTCGGTGGCGGCAACACCGCTGTGGAAGAAGCTCTCTTTCTCACAAATTTCGCCAGCAAAGTCACATTGGTTCACCGTCGCGACAGCTTGCGCAGTGAAAAAATTCTAGCCGACCGTTTGCTCAAACACGAAAAAATTGAAGTCGAATGGAATGCCTCCATCGATGAAATTTTAGCGAAAGATGGCCCCGGCGTCACACACGTACGGTTGAAAGATACCAACACCGGTGACACCAAAGAGCTGCCAACAGATGGTGTGTTCATTGCCATTGGCCACGCCCCGTCTACAGAACTGTTTACCGATCAACTCGACACCAAACCCGGTGGCTATTTGATCACCGCACCTGACAGCACAGCCACCACCATTCCCGGTGTCTTTGCAGCAGGCGACGTGACCGACGACACTTACCGTCAAGCGGTAACCGCTGCAGGCATGGGCTGCATGGCCGCTCTGGAAACAGAAAAATACATCGCTGAACTCGAGTCCGCACAGGCAGCCGCTGAATAATTTCAGCGATCTCCACACAAATCACACGACAAAAGCCGCGAGCACCCCTCGCGGCTTTTTCATTGCTCGAAACTGAACAACAAATTTCTCCGACTTGCTCTATTGCCCCGCACACTGTCTAATACTGTTCACAATCTGGGGGAGAGTTCTTATGAAAAAGCTTAAAAAAATTCTAGGCGGCCTAGCCATCTTTTTGGTGATCCTAATAGCCGTTGTCTACTTCATGCGCGTACCCGTGACGTCTGCACTATGGGGCCTGCTTGTTTCGCCTCCCCTTACCGCCCAAGAAGATGTGGCGCTAGGTGAAAACGAAACCTGGTTAGATGATTATCACACCATCGAGAAAATCGACGAAACCACATATGCCCTGAACGAGCCGCGCTTTTTCCAAGACAATCTTTCCTATCTCATCATTGGGGAAGAACGCGCCCTGTTGTTTGATACAGGCAACCCCGGCCGCGACATTACAGGCTTCATACGCGGACTGACCGACAAACCGATTACCGTCATGCCCTCGCACTTGCATTACGATCACACCGGGTCTTTATCTGATTTCGACGGCATTGTTGTTGCTGACACAGACAACCTCAAAAACCAAGCAGAGGGCGACCTACTGACCCCAACGACCTACCAATACATGGGCATCGCAGCCAAGCTGTATGACTTGCCAACGTGGAAAGTGGATACATGGGTAGAACCGGGAGACATTATTGATCTGGGGGGGCGCAAGTTAACTGTCGTTGCAACACCGGGCCACACTCCCGAAAGCGTATCGCTCTACGATCCCTCAACAAACATTTTGTTTGCAGGTGACTATCTCCACCAAGGCGAAGTCTATGCCTTCATGCCCAACTCTCGACTGCAAGAATATCTCGACACGACCGAAAGCTTGCTGAATGATTTGCCCGAAGATGTGCGCATCTACGCAGGCCACGGCGTACCCCATCGGCCAGATGCCTTAGGCGCAACCTATCAAGACATGGCTGACTTAAAAGACGCCCTCATCAAAATGCGTGATGGCGACATAGAGGGAACGGGTGTCTTGCCAAGGGTCTACGGTGTAAATGATAAGATCATCATTCTCACCGACATTCCCGGTCCTGACTCGCCTGTATGGGATTTCAGAGCCGCAGAGAAAAACGACTAAAAGACTTTGAGACTAAATAAGCTCAAGCAAAGCCGGTAGCGATCTCATGTCATCAAACAAGGTTGCACCGGCTTTTTTCAACGCCTCTTTATCCGTATGCGGATCACCTGTATAGCCAAACACTCTCATGCCTGCCGCAACCCCTGCTTGCACGCCAGGCACACTATCCTCGATCACAACACATTGGTGCGGGATAACGCCCATTTCTTCTGCTGCAAAAAGAAACAGATCTGGCGCAGGTTTCCCCTTCCCCACCATCTCAGCACTAAACAAAACATCCTCGAGCAAGGGCAACAAACCGGATTTGCCAAGGGTCAATTTCATCTTAGAAATGCGTCCCGAAGAGGCCACACAGAGGGCCATTCCCTGTTCATTCAAGAATCGTATCTGTTCACCAACGAACGGCACTTCATACACGCCATCTTGAAAAACCTTTTCAGTCTCGTCCCTTACGTAATTTGGCCAGTCAGACCCAAGCGCACGCCCAAGCATCGCCTCCGCACGCGCCTGCACAGCCTCCAACGTCTTGCCAACGAACTCGCGCCGACAGGTTGCATAGTCAATATTCAAACCGTCTTCATTGAGAATTTGCGTGAGTAACTGATTGGCCTGCTGCTCGGTTTCCACCAAAACACCATCACAATCAAAAATCACTAGAGAAACTTTATCCCGCATGTCACTCATCCTATTCGTCATTTCAGAGGTGACTATAAGGCGGCGGGATAAGTTTGCTCATAAAATATTATTGCAGAAAATATCAAAAGAATATTTTGTCATTCTCCATCCCCGCATAGAGCGAAGCCACCTGTTCGCCGTATCCATTATAAAGCTGCGTATCCACCCGGTCACCCGACCCTAACAACCGCTCGCTCGCTTGGCTCCACCGCGCATGGGGCACCTCTGGATTCACATTCGCCCAAAAGCCATATTCATTGCTGTCGATCCCCTCCCAAAAACTAACGGGACGTTCTTGGGTCAAGGTGATGCGGGTTATCGACTTAATCGACTTAAAGCCATATTTCCACGGAACGGCCAAACGAAGTGGTGCCCCAAATTGTTTGGCCAACGGCTTGCCGTACACGCCCGTTGCCATGAAGGCCAAATCATTCATCGCCTCTTCAATACTCAAGCCCTCAACGTAAGGCCACGGATACCAATATTGCTTTTGCCCCGTTGCCACTTTGGGGTCCATAAAAGTTTCCATACGCACATATCGCGCTTTGGCAGTCGGTTCGGATTTAGCCAACAATGCCGCCAAGGGAAATCCTGTCCACGGCACAGCCATCGCCCACGCCTCTACACATCGATGACGATAGAGCCGCTCTTCCAATGGCATAGCGCGAATGAGGCTATCAATATCCCATGTTTTCGCGACGCCGACTTCTCCGCCCACTTCCACCGTCCAAGGCCGTGTTTGCAAAGCTTGAGCGGCATTGGAGATCTTTTTGTGAGACCCAAATTCATAGAAATTATTATAGACAGAAGAATAGGCGTAATCGGTCACGGGGCGTTGCAACGTAAAGGCTGCATTACGCGGTGCCGGATAAAGGTCTGCAGTCGGGTCCACAAAACCGCCAGCTTTTCCCACCGCCCCTTTTGCTTCAGCACTCGCCGGGTCTTCACATCCAATCAGACCAGAAAGGCCCAACCCTAGTGCACCAATGCCGGCGGCTTTCATAAATTTACGGCGGTTCAAAAAGACCGCTTCATCAGTTGCCAGGTTTTCGTTTAACGCCCAATTCGGCTTATGATGAACAAACATAGCAACCTCTCCTATGGCTTTCGCTTTGCCCTTAAAGATGAAAGAGCAATCTGACCCCCATAAAAGAACGACGGCCCGAAAAAGACAAATCAAGCTTTTGGCAGATTTGCTCTCGGGCCGTCACAGTTCCGTGAATTGTCCACATTCAAGACAAGCTGATTACGACAACATAGACCGCAGCATCCAAGCGGTTTTTTCACTCGCTTGCATCCGTTGCGTCAACAAGTCAGCCGTCGGCTCATCATCTGCATCGCCTGCTAGTGGGAGAACCGACCGCGCCGTCCGCACCACAACTTCGTGTCCTGCGAGCAAATTACGCAACATGTCTTCCGCAGACGGGACGCCATTGTCTTCTGCAATGGATGTCAACTGACCGAAAGCTGCATAGCTCCCCGGCGCCACAACACCCAAAGAACGAATACGTTCAGCGATCTCATCCACCGCCAACCAAAGCTCATTGTATTGGTCCATGAACATAGTGTGCAGCGTGTTGAACTGCGGACCTGTCACATTCCAGTGGTAGTTATGAGTTTTGAGATAAAGCGTGTAGGTATCCGCCAAAACGCGGGTCAAACCCTCTGCAATTTTTTCCCGGTTTTCGGTAGGAATGCCAATATTAATATCCATGGGTTTCTCCCGTCTTGGCCAGCGTAACGCTGTGCCGATGATCGATGACTCTAATATAGTTTAGAATAATTCTAAAACAACCCTTTAATCAGTTTCTGGCTGAGATGAGGCCAATATTTCATATTTATGGCCACCCCTCTTTACCAAAGCACCCTAACAAAATCGCAACATTTTCCATACACGCAGATTCTTCTTGATTTATATCGCGCTCGATACTATCTCTTACGATAGAAACCAACACTGAGGAGCACCCATGGCCGAATTTTACAATTTCGAAGCAGAAACCCTTCAAGGGCAATCCAAATCCATGAAGGACTTAGAAGGCAAAGTTGTGCTGGTCGTCAACACGGCAAGCAAATGCGGCCTCACCCCTCAGTATGAAGGGCTCCAAGAACTGTACGAAGAATACAAAGACGAGGGCTTAGAAATTCTCGGCTTTCCGAGCAATCAATTTGCCAATCAAGAACCCGGTGACAAAGATACAATCGCTGAGACCTGCTTGATCAACTACGGCGTCTCTTTTCCAATGTTCAGCAAGGTGGACGTGAACGGCGACAGCGCCCACCCCCTTTTCAAATACCTGCGCAAAAGCCTCGGCGGTTTACTGGGCAATAACATCAAATGGAATTTCACAAAATTCCTCATCGATGCAGAAGGCAACCCAGTGAAACGGTTTGCTCCAACCACCAAACCGAAAGACTTGAAAAAAGACATTCAAAAGTTGCTCAACGCATGAGCGAGCACTCCACAAAGGACAGCCACGACCTCCAGCTGTTGGAAAACCAATTGTGCTTTCCGCTTTATGCCGCATCGCGCCTGATGACCCGCGCCTACCAACCCTTGTTGGCGCGGTTCCAACTCACCTATCCGCAGTATATTATTCTGCTGATTTTGTGGGAGGACGCCCCCTGCCCCATCGGCCACATTGGCGCCCGCGCGATCTTGGAAACCAACACCCTCAGCCCCCTGCTCAAAACGCTGGAGAAACAAGGCTGGATTACCCGCACCCGGTCTGTCGTGGATGAGCGCGTGGTCATGGTAGACCTGACCGACAAAGGCCACGCCATGAAACAAGAATGCGCCTGCATTCCTCAAGAGTTGTATGAGCAAACAGACAGCAACGCAGAAGACCTTGCCACCGTCAAAGCGATGCTCAATCAACTGGTAACGCAACTTCAAGAAACAATGTAACCCCACGCACATGCCAAAACAAAACCCCCAGCATCACTGCTGGGGGTTTTGCATTTAGACGATAGAACCGCTGTCTATTTCAAACTAGCGGTAAAGCGTTGAATACGTTCGCACGCCTCTGTAAGCGCCTCTGTAGAGGTTGCATAGGAAATGCGGAAGAACGGAGACAGGCCAAATGCCTCCCCGTGCACAACCGCAACGCCTTCGGCTTCAAGCAAAGCAGCAGCGAAGTCGCCGTCACCGTTGATCACTTTGCCGTCTGGTGTTGTTTTGCCAATGCAGCCTTCACACGAAGGATAGACGTAGAACGCCCCTTCTGGTGTCGGACATTTGAGGCCGGAGGCTTGGTTGAGCATAGAGACAACCAAATCCCGCCGCCCCTTAAACACTTCCGCCCGTTCCGCAATAAAATCTTGCGGCCCGTTCAATGCTTCTACAGCCGCCCATTGGCTGATGGAGGTTGGGTTCGATGTCGATTGACCCTGAATTTTACGCATCGCTGCAAGCAATTCATTTGGCCCCGCACAATAGCCAATCCGCCACCCGGTCATGGCGTAAGCTTTAGACACACCGTTCATAGTGAGCGTACGGTCATAAAGAGCCGGCTCAACTTGCGCAGGAGTCACAAACTCAAAGTCATCATAAACCAAGTGCTCATACATATCATCGGTGAGCACCCACACATGCGGGTGCTTCATCAACACATCGGTCAAAGCCTTCAGCTCATCATGTGTGTAAGCAGCACCACTTGGGTTTGAGGGGGAGTTGAAAATCAACCATTTGGTTTTAGGCGTGATCGCCGCGTCCAAGGCAGCCGCAGTCAACTTAAAACCATCTGACATTTTAGTGTCAACCGTGACAGGTGTGCCCCCCGCCAACAACACAATGTCAGGATAAGACACCCAGTAAGGCGCTGGAATGACAACTTCATCGCCCGGGTTCAAAGTCGCCATCATCGCGTTATAGATGATCGGCTTGCCGCCGGGTGCCACAAACACTTGAGACGGATCATAGTCCAACCCATTTTCGCGTTTGAACTTTGCAGCAATCGCCGCTTTCAGCTCTGGGATACCATCAACAGGCGTGTATTTGGTTTCACCCTTGCGGATCGCTTCAATCGCAGCGTCTTTAATATTGTCCGGCGTGTCAAAGTCAGGCTCACCTGCGCCCAAACCAATTACATCGACGCCAGCAGCTTTGAGATCCCGCGCTTTCTGCGTCACAGCCATAGTGGCAGACGGTTGAATGCGAGACAGCGAGTCAGAGATAAAACCCATAATATTCTCCAAGGGATAAGAGGAGGAAAACCGGGGGCAAGCTAGGCTTTTCAGCGCCCAAGCGCAACCACGCAATTTGGCCCGCTCCCCAGCTCCTATTTATCACGCCCGATCCCGTGCGCCACCATGACATCCGCCAAACAAGGCCCGTGCAGAGGCTCAGCTTCAAGCCCCTTTAGAAGGGCCTTTTGAACCGCAACGCTTTTGTTTTGGGAAAGTTTCCACTTCGCCTCTATCCGGTCTATGGGGATTTCAAACATCACCGTTGCCTGCATCAACTGCCCCATAAAGCCCGGCGCTAATTGGTCGCTTTTCCATGGCCGCGCACGCCCCGCCTCATAGATGGCCGATAAATCGTCCAAAAAAGTCTGCTGCACGTCTTCCCCCTCAAGCAGCACAGGCTGCCCATACACATGCACCGCCTGATAATTCCATGTTGGGACCGTCGTCTCGTCAGGGACCCAGCCCGGTGACATATACCCATGCGGCCCTTGAAAAACGACCATGACCTCACCCTGTGCCAGAGCGTCCCCTTGCCCATTTGCGCGGGCCAAATGCCCCTTGAGCACAAGCCCGCCGTCACGCTCTTCAATCAAAAAGGGAATGTGAGACCCGCACAAAGCCCCTCCACCCGTGACGAGCAAGCCAAATGCATTGGCTTGTAGAAAGGCCAGAATTTCAGCCGGGTTCGTTTGCTTAAAAGCTGCTGGGATATACATTTTAGGTTTCTTTCCGCACGAGAGAAATTTCAGGTGCTTCAACATCCACCTGCATATCAGCAGAGGCTGCAAACACCATCTCTTGAGTAAAGCGCACTTGGCCAGCCCAGATCGGCAATTCTAAATCAGCCGCATCATCATTGGGGCCGCCCGCGCTCACCTTCGCCACCACCTGCTCAAGCGGTAAAGCAAAAACGAGGGTGGCCTTAAATTCTTGCGTATTGGCCGGACGCGCCAAAGCGGCCCGCCCCGGCGACAGGCGCTCCACCATCAAATCCAACGCCCGGTGTTTGTCATCCCCTTCCAATAAGGTTGGTGTGCCGTGCACACAAACCGTACGAAACAACATGGAATGATGAAAACCAGACCGCGCCATAACCAGCCCATCCAACAAGGTGACAGTCGCACACATGGGCACCCCTGCTTTGGCTGCCCGCGCCATACCGCTTTTGCTCGATACATGAATAAGCAAACGCTCCCCGTCCCGCACATAATAGGTCGGGATCACTTGCGGTCCTGCCTCCGCCCCATACCCTAAATGTGCGACGAAGCCCTCATCCAAAATCCCATGCACCGTTTCATGGTCATAGTGGGCTTTATCGGCTTCCCGTTTGAACCGAAATTGCTTGTCTGGGGCATAAGAAGCCTCAGCCAATGCGTCAGAATCAGATGTTTGGCTCATGGTGCCTCGCCCAAAAACGAGAGGTACGCGGCAAATTTTCCGCAGTTTTCCTTAGGCTTCAACATATTGGCTCCAATTGGTCCCATTGGTTCACTCATTTGCCCTCATCCTAAAGTCCAAATTGGATCCTGCAAAAGCACCAATAAATCCTCTATACTGGGGCCAATCACTCTTTCCACGGAACCGCTCAAGGGCTGGCACATGTAGAGGTCGCCCCAGCCGATCGGGAATGACCCGTATCGAGAAATCTATCGAGAAATGAAATGAGCCAGCCAACCGCCATCTTAGATGCCCTCAATATTGACCCAGAAAACGAGGTGCCGCTGTACCGCCAAATTTACGACGGCTTGCGCAAAGGTATTCTCAACAGCCAGCTTGTCCCCGGCACCCGACTTCCCCCCTCCCGCACCTTAGCCAGAGAATTACGGGTGGGCCGCAACACCGTGGTCGCCGCCTACGAACAACTGATGGCAGAAGGCTATCTCGACAGCCGTGTGGGCGCTGGCACCCATGTATCCGAAATCCCTCCCGACAGTTTGCTCGAAGTGGGCATTGAAGAAAGGGTCGCCAAGGACAAAACCCCGGCGCGCAATTTATCGAAACGCGGGATCACCCTATCAACGCTCAAACGCGCGGCACCCTTTTTTGAAAAAGGGGCAGCCCCCGCTTTTCATTCTGGCTTGCCGTCCTTGGAATTGTTTCCCCATCAAATTTGGGCCCGCCTTCTCTCACGCCGTGCACGCCAGCCCCAATCGCGCTTGTTTGATTACCAACTCGGTGCCGGATTTCCCGCTTTGCGAGTTGCCATTGCCACCTATCTTGGTGCCGCACGCGGGGTCAGCTGTGGCCCCCAAAACATCATCGTGACGACCGGTGCTCAAGGTGCCCTCGACCTTGCCACCCGCATGGTGCTAGACCCCGGCGACACCGTGTGGATGGAAGACCCCGGCTACTTAGGAGCACGCGGTGCCTTCCACGGAGCCGACGCCAACATCGTGCCCGTGCCCGTTGACGCGGAAGGCATGAACCCCAAACAAATGCCACCGAACACCCCAGACCCTCGGTTGATTTACCTCACCCCATCGCACCAATACCCGCTCGGCGTCACCATGAGCCTGACCCGCCGTCTCTCGATGCTGAAATTTGCCCACCGGACAGGGTCTTGGATTTTGGAAGACGACTATGATTCCGAGTTTCGTTTCAGTGGCCGTCCCCTTTCCTCCCTCCAAGGCATGGATCAAAGCGGCAGCGTGCTTTACATGGGCACACTTGCCAAAACGCTCTTTCCAGCCCTGCGCATTGGTTACTTAGTGGTGCCAGACCATTTGGTGGATTCTTTTGAACGCGCCCTTCGCATCACCGGACAAAACCCGCCCGCTATTGTGCAAGCGACCCTTGCCGATTTTATGGACGAAGGCCACTTCACCGCCCATATAAGACGTATGCGGAGCATATACGCAGAGCGCCAAGAAATACTCCTAGAGGGCCTTGATCAGCACCTCAAAGGATATCTCACCCCCGCCCGCCCCGAAGGCGGTATGCAGCTTGCCGCCTTTTTGCCCAAACACATGGACGACGTGAAGTTGCGTGCTTACCTGCGCCGCCACAACATGTACACCGCCGCCCTCTCCCCCTATTACATGGGAGAGAATGCCCAACCGGGCCTATATGTCGGTTTTGCGGGTGTGCCGGAACAAAAAATTCGCGCGGGCACAGAACGCCTCGTCGCTTTGCTAGATGCTTATAAGGAGTAACAATGCGCCTCTACAATATGAAGAACTCTGGTAACTGTTACAAACCCCGTTTGCTGGCTGCCCACCTCAATTTAGATTTAGAGCTTGTTGCTGTGGATGTCGTCAACGGTGAAACCCGCCGCGCCGACTTCATAGCTAAAAACAAAAATGGGCGCGTGCCTTTGTTGGAACTTGAGGGCGGCCAGTTTCTGCCTGAATCCAACGCGCAACTTTGGTATCTTGCGGAAGGCACCTCCTTTATCCCAACAGATGCCTATGAACGCGCCCAAGTACTACAGTGGATGTTCTTTGAACAATACAGCCACGAGCCTTTCATTGCTGTCGCACGTTTTTGGTGGACCATCAAACCCGGTGGCCGAACCGAAAAGGCAGACGAATTCGCCGCCTGGCATCAAAAAGGCTATGAAGCACTCAATGTCATGGAAGAGCATTTAAGCACGCGCAGCTTCTTTGTTGGCGAACGCTACACCATCGCCGACATTGCCCTCTTTGCCTACACCCACACCGTCCCCGAAGCAGGCATGTCGCTTGATGCTTACCCGCATATCCAAAACTGGTTGACCCGTATCAGCCGTCAGACAAATTTCATACCGATGTAAACGGGAAACATGAAAACGATAAATATGGAAACAAATGCAGGCCCCCTTACTGAAGAAATGTAAGCAAGTTGCCACATTCTTGCCGCGATAAAACCCAAGCCTCGCCCTCTCAAGAGACCAATAAGGCCCCATTAAGCCCCCTAAATGATACCCGACCACTTTCATTTAATCTTGCGGACCTTGAGGGGACACCATGGACACGCAACCTGAACACTCAGCCTTACGAAAACTCATTCAATCTCGGGGTTTTCATTTTCTACTCGCCTCCATCCTATTCATTTTGTTGGTGCTCAGCTTCGTGCCAAACCTAGCACTTGCAGATACCTCCAGCACACCGCCCGCCACCCCTAAGCCGACCAACTTAGAACCACGACTGGTAGGCTTAAATGACATGACATCCGGTGGACTGCTTTATAAGGCGACCGAACCAGGCAAATATGTTCAGGCCCCTCTTTTAACAACCGATGTGTCAATCGACGTAACTGGCCCTATTGGGCGCACCCGCGTAACACAACGGTTTGAAAACCCAACCGACGCATGGCTTGAAGGCACCTACGTCTTCCCCCTTCCAGAAAATTCTGCCGTTGATACGATGAAAATGATCATCGGGG
Source organism: Parvibaculaceae bacterium (assembly GCA_029209985.1). GTDB lineage: Bacteria > Pseudomonadota > Alphaproteobacteria > Parvibaculales > Parvibaculaceae > NORP139. The sequence goes on along the minus strand of JARGNZ010000032.1, from coordinate 1,052 downwards.
GCCGCATCATCGAAGGGGAAATCCATCGCAAAGAAACAGCCAAGCAAATGTATGAGCGCGCCAAAGCCCAAGGCAAACGCGCCAGCTTAACCGAACAACTCCGCCCCAATATGTTCACCAATTCCGTAGCCAACATTGGACCGGGCGAAAGCATCATCATTCAAATCGAATACCAACAGACCGTGAAACAATCCGGCCCAACCTTCTCCCTCCGCTTTCCAATGGTTGTCGCCCCCCGCTACAACCCCGCGCCAATCCTCCACACAGTAGATTTTGGCGACAATGGCATGGGCACCGTCGTAACCGATCCTGTTGAGGACCGAGAAAAAATCACGCCGCCCACTTTGCGTCCAGACGGAGAAACCCATAACCCGGTTTCCCTCAGCCTGACACTCAATGCAGGTTTTCCATTGGGAGATGTTGTCAGCCACCACCATAAAATCACGCAGAAGCGCATCGACGAGGACAAAATCACCCTCGCCCTTGAGAACACCGAAACGCCTGCGAACCGCGACTTTGAACTCACATGGGAAGCTGCCAACAAAGGCACCCCCGTCGCCTCCTTGTTCAAAGAACAGATCAAAGGCAAAGACCACATCTTGCTGATGCTCACACCCCCCGTAGATGCAGAGAAGAATGTGAAAACGCCGCCGCGCGAAATCATCTTTGTCATCGACACCTCAGGTTCAATGGCAGGTGAATCCATGCCCCAAGCAAAAGCGGGCCTCATGATGGCACTCAAACGCCTCACCCCAAGCGACCGCTTTAACGTCATCAGCTTCAACCACGAATTCAAAACACTCTTTCAAACCGCTGTGCCCGCAGACCGCGAGCACATGCCTCAAGCCCTAAAATTCGTCAACGCCCTGAGTGCAGACGGCGGCACGGAAATGTTGGGCGCGATGAAAGAAGCTTTATCCAACCAACAAACAACCCCGAACGGCTACCTACGCCAAGTCGTCTTCCTGACCGACGGCGCAATCGGCAATGAAAATCAACTCTTCATGGCCATCTCAGACCACCTAGGAGAAAGCCGCCTGTTTCCTGTGGGG
>JARGNZ010000031.1:5070-29611 GCA_029209985.1 Parvibaculaceae bacterium | reverse complement strand
AGCCCCGGCGTTGCTGCGACCCCAGCTTCATGCAACATGGCTGTGCAAAAAGCCATTGAGTCATGAGTGAAGGCACTCACATCCGCATACAGATAGAAAGCCCCTTGCGCCGGTGCCATGTGCACAATGCCTGCTGTGCGTAGACCTTTCAGTAAAATCTCTCGATTGGCCGCATATCGCTCAACGTGGGCGTCGAGTTCGTCTGTGGCGTCAAAAGCTTCCAAGGCGGCAAGTTGCGCCAGTGTCGGCGGTGAGATAAAGAGATTTTGCGCAAGGCATTCCATGGGCCGCAAAAGTCGCTCTGGCAAAACCATCCAACCCAACCGCCACCCTGTCATGGAATAATATTTTGAAAAGCTATTGATGATGATGCTGTCTGCATCATGCGAGAGGGCAGAACAGGCGTCACCTTCATATGAGAGCCCGTGATAAATTTCGTCGGAAATAAACCAGCGATCATGTGCCTTGCAATCATGCGTCAGTGCAGACAATTGTGCGTCTGAAAGCATTGTACCTGTTGGATTGGCAGGGCTGGCGATAAGAAGTCCGTCAAGCGACCCCGTGTCAGCTTCGATGTTTCTTAACACCTCGGGCGTGGGCACCCAGTTTGTTTCCGGTCCGACGGGAATGGAAACCGGTTCAAGGTCGAGCGACGTTAATATGGTGCGATATGCGGGATACCCCGGCGTGACCAATCCTACCCGCGCCCCCGCATCAAAACAGGCAGTGAAAGCCAAAATAAAGGCGCTCGAAGAGCCGCCTGTCACCACAACGCGATCAGGCGATATATCAAGGCCGTATTGTTCTTGATAGTGGCGGGCAATGCGCGCGCGCAGGGCGGGCACGCCAAGGGCATCCGTATAGCCTAAACGATCTTCGGTAAGCGCACGTTGGGCCGCCGCTTGCACACGCGAAGGGGCCGCACTGGAGGGCTGCCCAACTTCAAGGCGCATCACCGATACGCCGTCATCGACAAGGCGGTTTGCCTCTCGCATAACGTCCATTGCCAAAAACGGCGAGGCCGCAGCCCCCCGTTTTGAAATTTCACGTGCCATTGTTCGTTCCTTGATATGCCGAAGTCTATCGGCGCCCTTGCGCTTGCACGACCAGCCCGTCACCGGCTGGGTCTGCTGCAAAGTCACAGGAGGCAATGGCGCGTGGGAAGCCACCCGGACAAGAAGCCGCTGACACGCGCGCACCATCATCAGCTCCATGGCTGAGGGAGATCGCTTGTTTTAACGGCGTCTCTGGCTGCACCGCCCGAATGCGTTCCGCATCCAAAATCGCCGCTGTGCCCGCAGGGCCACCAACACCCACGCCCGCAAAAAACACTTGTTTTGAATAAATGTTTTCAGTGAACATGGGGGTCATGAAATGTCCGCTTGTGCCCGAAGCGGCCGCCAAGGTGAAGCCATACCCCGGCACGGTGCGCCCAGAACCAAAGGGACCATTCATCCCCACAGCACATGCCACCGCTTGGCCATAGGCATCCACCACCAGAAAACCTGTGCTGTCATGGGCGGTTGCATCCGACGTTTGAAGCCCCTCAGATGCGGCCAATGTTTGAGCCGCCGCCGTGTTGTTTCCTGCGGGTAAGCTTTTAAGCGTCTCTAAGAGTTTTGCGGCAAAGGCACCAGAAGGCGTGGTTTGGGCAGGCAAGGCCACCCGGAAATTATTCCCGACATCAACAAATTGCACCGGCAAGGCTTGCCCGCGAAATTGGCGAATACTTTGAGCAGGCAACCCGTGCCCCATAGCTTCGGTTGCAGCGCTGAAATCAACGGCACCTTGGCGACCATATAAGGCAATGGGGCCTTTGGTGCGAAGGCGGCCAAGCGTATGAGCAAGGTCGGGCTGCACAACTCTATCTTGTTCTGTCAGCGGGCTACCGTCCGCGCGCAAAAATAAGGATTTAAGAGCCGCATCTTTCGCAATAGTCGCGGTATGGGGCTGGAGGTGGCGTGCGGTTGCCCGGCTAATACGTTGGCCGGTTGAGGCAATCGTTTCAGCCGTCGTGAGGTTCTCGCCCCAAGACAGGCGCCCCATTTTAGCGTGAACCAAGGCAAACCCGCGCACATTTGCAGGTATCGCAACAGTGCCAGTCAGCTCATCCCCCCGAGGTAAAAATTCAATAGTTTCGGCTTCGTCTTTGGCATTACGGGTAATACACATGCCCCCGCCGCCCAAGCCCGCAGCGGCTGGCATGGTCACAGACAGGCCAAAATAAAGTGCGGTTGCAGCATCCGCTGCCGATCCGCCTTTCTCCAAAATACCGCGTGCGATCAGCGCGGCCGTTGGTTCGTCGGCAATCACCAATCCACCAAGGCTGGCACCATCGCCCCCCATTTTTGTGCCCAAGCCCACAGCGCGGCGACCTGACGAGAGGCTGGTCCCAGAATCGAAGGGATCGGCGGTTTGCATGTCCACACAGGCCGTAAGCGCCGTTGCGGCAAGCGCCACAGCCGCGACCGGTAATGCCTTAGAAAAGGACTGGAGTGTGGAGCGCACAAAGCGGCCATGAGGTCGAAAAGTGTGCCGCTTTCCAGAAACGGGGGAAGGCATTTTTAGGGAAGCAATTTTTAGCCGCATTTCTATGTTCTCTTCGTTGGGTATAGAGGATCACGTGCAGTCACTTTTACGCGAAGTGGGCGGGAAGGTCTTGTAGAAAGCTAGATATAGCGCTCAAAGTCGAAACTATCAAAATTTAGGCTTATTCCCAAGAGCCTCATTAAAATGACCTATTTGGGAAAATGAACTATTTTGGAAAATGACCTATTTGGCCGGTCTTTAACTTTATACGGACAGAAAGTCCTGATACGCTTATGGGATGGGGCCGCATCTTTACCGTTAAACGGGAACACTTATGCATCGTAAGATTTTGAATGGCTGCCTGGCCTTTACATTTCTTCTCAGCACGCTGGTTGCACAAACAAGTGCAGCCTCTGCCATGTCGTTAATTCGAGATGCAGAGACTGAGCACGTATTACGCACATTTGCCGAACCAGTGTTTGAAGCGGCCGGACTGCAGCCGAAAGCCGTGCGGCTCCACATTATCAACGACAATCGAATAAATGCGTTCGTTGCCGGTGGGCAGCGCATGTTCATTCACACAGGCCTGATTTACGAGTCCGAAACACCGGGCATGTTGATTGGGGTAATGGCGCACGAGACAGGCCATATTGCTGGCGGTCACCTGTCCCGCATTCAAAATGAAGCCAAGGGCGCAACCGCCCCTATGATCATTTCATTACTTTTAGGCGTCGGCGCTATTATTGCCGGAGCTGGAGATGTTGGCGCTGCTGTCATTGCGGGCGGGCAAACCGTGGCGCAACGTAGCATCCTACAATATTCCCGTGTGCAAGAAGCCGCTGCCGACCAAGCCGCCATAACCTATCTCGACAGACTGGGGTGGTCGGGGAAGGGCATGTTGCGCACATTTGAAATTTTCCGAGACCAAGAATTGCTCAGTGGGCGTTATCAAGATCCCTATTTGCGTTCTCACCCCCTCTCATCAGACCGTTTGGCCGCCCTAGAAGACCGGGTAGGAAAATCTCCCTATACCGAGAAAAAGGACCCCGAAGAATGGGTGATTGCCTTGGATATGGTCAAAGCCAAATTACACGGCTTCATTGATCAGCCTGCCGCAACCTATCGCCGCTTTCCTGAAAGCGACCAATCAGCGCCTGCGCGGTATGCGCGTACAGTTGCCTACCATAAAGAGGGCAGACTAAAAGAAGCGTTGGTGGAAGTAGATTCGCTGATTGCAGAGCTGCCGGGTTCGCCTTTCTTGCGGGAACTCAAAGGGCAAGTGCTCTTTGAAAGTGGCAAGGCAGCACAGTCGCTCAAGCCTTACCGTGAAGCGGTCGCATTGGCTCCCACTTCAGGTCTTTTACACTTGGCATTGGCGCAAGCAATGATTGAAGTCGGTGACGACAGCCTGTTGACCGATGCTGTGGGGCACCTGAATTATGCCCGTCGGTATGAGAGTGATTACCCCCTCATCTATCATCAAATGGCATTGGCGCACGCGCGCTTAGGCAATGAAGGCTTGGCATCTCTTGCAACCGCAGAGCGTTTCTACCTTTCAGGTGCATTGCCAGATGCGCGCGTTCATGCAAAACGTGCTCAACAATATCTGCCCGAAGGGTCGCCAACGTGGCTACGTGCAGAAGATATATTGCAAACCAAACGGCCCAGCAGGGGCTAACTCTGCGGCCTAAAATCAAATGAAACACTCGACCTATAGGACGGAATATCGATGTCAGGCGTAAATAAGCTCCCTCTCACTGTGGCAGGGATCGTTGGAGTAGTAAGTGTTGTGGGTGCCTTGTTCGTTGGGTCGTCGATGGCTGAGATACCATCCCTTGCGCCTCAAGGGGCAGCAATGCAAACGCCGGATGGAACATCTGTTCAGCTTGCGTCTTACAAAGGCGATACGTTTAGCCCTTCACAAAAGCGGGAACTCAAAGAGCTGATCCGCGCCTACTTGGTTGAAGAGCCTGAAGTATTGCTAGAGGCCATGGAAGCTCTGGAAAATAAAAATGCCAATGCAACCGCTGAGCAGGCCCAAACAGCCATTCTGTCAAATTGGGATACGCTGACAAAGGCCCCAAATTCATATATCGGCGGCAATCCAAAAGGTGACATCTCTATCGTTGAGTTCTTCGATTACAATTGCGGCTATTGCAAGCAAGCAATGGATGCAGTGATGGAAGTTGTGAAAGAAGACGGCAACATTCGGCTGGTTCTCAAAGAGTTTCCCATCTTGAGCGAAAGCTCCACCGTGGCGAGTGAGATGGCGATCGCAGCCTTAAAACAAGGCAATGATAAGTATTTGACCTTCCATACACTCTTGATGGAAAACAAAGGTGCGCTGACGGACGATAAGTTGACCGATCTTGCCACCGAAAGTGGCTTGAACTTGGTTCAACTGCAAGCCGATATGAAAGCGCCTGAGGTGCAAGCCACCATTGATGAGAGCTATATGCTGGCCCGTGCCATTGGCATTCGGGGCACCCCCGGCTTTGTGATTGGTGAGAAGCTATATCCGGGAGCTGCCAGCGTTGAAACACTGAAAAAGGTTGTCGCAGAAGCCCGTACGAGCTGCACCAAATGCTAATATGATCGGCATTCACGACCGTGCGTAACAAAAAAGCCCCGGAGTTTTACTCCGGGGCTTTTGTTTGGGTTACGCAGTCTTAGGAGCGCTGCCACCAGCCTTTACGGCGAGGTTTTGCAGGCGCTTCGTCTTCTGCTGCGGCTTCTTCTTTTGCCACATTTGCAACTGCGACAGGTTCAGCCTCTTTCGTGTCGGACGCTACTGCAACAGCCTCATCGACCTCGGGGGCGGGCGTCGCCTCAACTGGCTTTTCTGCCACTGGTTCCGCAACAACAGACGCTGTTGCTTCTACAGCTTCTTCTTTAACCGGAGCCGCTGGTTCAGATGCAGCGAGCGTGGTTTCTTCCATAGAGTAGGAAACCAAAACCGGAGGAGGGGTCGGCAAGTCCGTTGTAGCCGAAGCTTCATCCGTCTCACCAGCTTCTACAACAGTGCCAGTGGAAACTTCAGCCGCCGGGGCTGCATCGGTGTCATCACCTTCTGACGTGGATGTGTTCTCATCATCACTCTCAGATTTCCGGCGATTGCGTCGACCACCACGGCGTCCTCTGCGACGACGACGTTTTGGCTTATCGCCATCTTCGTCTTCTTCTGAGGCGTCTTCACCAGAGGCTGTGCCTTCTTCGGAGTCTGTTGTGTCAGAGGCAGGTTTGGCATCAGCGTCGCCAGCAGCATCCTCATTTTCTGAGTCTGGGGTCGCGGCATTCTCGTCACCGTCTTCACCCGGTGATTTGCGGCGACGACGACGGCGACGACGTTTGCGTTTGCCGTCACCTTCTCCTTCACCCTCATTGTCACGTGCTTCTTCTTCCGCATCGGCCGCTTCTTCTGCCGCCTCAGCAGCTTCAGCTGCCGCGTCGGCTGCCGCATCCGCTGCTGCGTCCGCTGCGGTATAAGCAGATTCCATCGAAAGGGCGGTCTCGGCTTTTTTCTTCACCACAATATTGCGCGGTTCCGCCACTTCAATAACGTGCTCGGCACCCTTGAGGCTATTGTCAGCTTCAAGGTAAACAGAGACGCCGTAAGTGGCTTCAACAGACAGCAGGTTGGCCCGTTTTTGATTGAGAATATAAAGCGCAACGTCGCTTGGAACTTTCGCCGTAAATGAAGTCGCCCGGCCCTTAATGGCCTCGGCTTCAATCGCACGCAATACGTGAAGCGCTGTTGATTCCACTGACCGAACAATGCCTGTACCATCGCAAAGCGGGCAGGTGTGGGAAGACCCTTCCAGCACGCCGGTACGCATCCGTTGGCGTGACATTTCCAATAGTCCAAAGTGCGAGATCCGCCCCACTTGAATGCGGGCACGATCTGTCTTCAGACAATCTTTCATCTTCCGCTCAACAGCTCTGTTGTTGCGGTTTTCTTCCATGTCGATGAAGTCAATAACCACCAAGCCAGCAAGGTCGCGCAAACGCAATTGGCGGGCAATCTCTTCAGCCGCCTCAAGGTTGGTTTTAAGCGCGGTTGCTTCAATGTTGCGTTCTTTGGTTGAACGGCCTGAGTTGATATCGATAGAGACCAGCGCTTCTGTCGGGTTGATAACAAGGTATCCACCAGATTTGAGCGTTACTTCCGGGTTAAACATCGCATCAAGTTGGGGTTCAACTTGTTGTTTTTGGAAGAGGGGCACAGTCTCTGTATAAGGCTGAACCTTTTTGGCATGGCTCGGCATCAGCATACGCATGAAGTCTTTCGCTTCACGATATGCATCATCTCCTTGCACCAATACCGCTTCAATTTCCTTGTCGTAGAGGTCGCGGATCGAGCGTTTAATCAGGCTGCCTTCCTCATACACCAGACAAGGGGCATAGCTTTTCAACGTCAGGTCTCGGACATTTTCCCAAAGCCGCAGCAGATACTCAAAATCACGTTTGATTTCAGGCTTCGTGCGTTTCGCGCCAGCGGTGCGTACAATCAAGCCCATACCATCGGCAACATCTAAGCCTTCAGCAACAGACTTGAGACGTTTGCGATCCGCCGCGTTCGTGATTTTGCGCGAGATCCCGCCGCCACGAGCCGTGTTCGGCATCAAAACGCAATAGCGTCCAGCAAGAGACAGATACGTGGTCAAGGCAGCGCCTTTATTGCCGCGCTCTTCTTTCACAACTTGCACCAAGATAATTTGGCGCCGTTTGATCACATCTTGAATTTTGTAGGAGCGGTAGGTTTTCCGTTCCCGGCGCGGGCGGGCTTCTTCAAGCACATCCTCTGAGTCCCCAGAATCAGACGACGTTGCTTCGTCGCTGTCTTCCGCGTTCTCGTCTTGCGCATCAGATGATGCAGCTTCTGCACCCTCAGTTTGGTCCTCGTCTTCAGAAGCCTCTTCGCTCTGCTCTTCGCTTTTGGCAGCCTCAGCTGCTTTTGCTTGAACAGCAGCTTCTGCTTGTTCTTCTAAGCGGGCTTCTTCGGCTTGTGCGCGAAGAAGTTCTTCGCGGTCAGCCGTGGGGATTTGGTAATAGTCAGGGTGAATTTCACTGAAAGCGAGGAAGCCATGGCGATTGCCACCGTAATCCACAAAGGCCGCCTGAAGCGATGGCTCCACGCGCGTGACCTTAGCTAGATAGATATTTCCTCGTAGCTGCTTTTTAGTTTCAGATTCAAAATCAAATTCGTCGACGCGTTGCCCATTCACGACAACAACCCGGGTCTCCTCCGGGTGGGCCGCATCGATCAGCATTTTGCTTGGCATTAATAAAGTCTCCACCACGTAGCACGGCCCTGCCGAGAACAGTTGAACTGTCGGCGCCTGAAGCTTTAGAGCAGGCGAGTGAGGCTGCTACGTGATTGTTAAATGGCCGGCGCAGTCGCATAGGTGTCCGAGTTACTCGGCGCGAAGCGTGGGCAGATTGAAAAATATAAAGGGGAGTTCGAGAGGATCGGTCTTGCAGACAAGCATATGCAGCGCCGGACTTAACGGGTCCTTGATTGCTATTGATGTCTGACCGCATGGTCGCTCCTCGAATCTCTTTCGCATCCAAATGTCGCCGGATGCGCGGCGAATTCTGTTATGTCGGCTGCTAAGTTGCCTGTTTGCACAGGGTGGCTTGCGCAGATCGTCCCATGAAGCCTCAAACCTTTTTAGGGGATTAGCGAACTGCGCTTTAACCCAACCTACAAAAGGAGTGTCCCGGACCATTTTAGGTCTTCGGAAAGTACGAGGCCCATTAGGCCACTTCGCTTTTACCTTCTGTTCTGGGTCTTTGGCAAGCCCCTTAGCAAAACAGTAAAACCAAATCCAATACCTACATTAACCATTTCAAAGATTACGAACAGGTTAATTCGCTAAGGTTTGGCCTAATTTTGCTGTAAATCGAGGAGATACTCAGGTTCACGGCTGTATTCTGGTTAATTTGCACATTTTTTCAATGTGGTTCTGGCACTTTGCGTGGCGCGCTCGTAAGATAAATTGAATGGTTAATTTCTTTCGGTAACGAAACTCAAAGGGTTCGTGAGTAACAATGGCGGCGAGAAGAATCACATGTTTAGTGAAGGCAGAATTGCAAGCACGGGGGCCTGTGTCGAAATATACGGCCAATTCATACCCCACCGCATGCGCCAACACACTGTGTGTCACAGATAAAACGCCATTTCCCACAGAATGTGGAGAGTTGAAGATGTTCTTAAATGAGTGCCGCCTACCCATAAAAGCCGCCCATGCCCAGCACGGGCCACAGAGAGGCCCGGCTTTTAATGTGTTGAGAAAAATTCGGCAGGGCACCCCATTTTTTATCTCTATATTTTTTGCCTTTTTGGCCCTGTTCGCGACACCTGCAGCCGCCGCGAATGAGGTGGTTAGCGTGCGCCTTGGTGAACATGGGGCGACGACCCGTTTTGTGATTGAGATGAAGCAGGCCGCTGACTACGAGCTTTTCACGTTGTCAGACCCTTACCGGGTTGTGATCGACCTGCCGGAAATGGCCTTCAAAGTGCCAGATTCTCTGGGCCAAGAAGGGCGGGGCATGATTTCAAAGTTCCGTTTTGGCCAGTTCCAGGACGGCAAATCTCGGATTGTGATTGATACCAACGGGCCGCCCAAAGTAACCAAGCAATTTGTGCTACAAGCGCAAGCAGGCTTTGGCCACCGCATCGTTATGGATGTGGAAGCCACAACAGTTGCCGCTTACCAGAGTGAGGCAACAAAGCGCTGGAAAGCCAAGCCACCAGCGGCTGTTGCCGCGCGCCCCTCTCTTCCTGTGGTGCTGCCAAGCCAGCCGCAACAACCAACCGACGGAAAGCGCATCATTGTGCTGGATCCCGGCCATGGGGGCGTCGATCCCGGCACCCACGGCAAGCGCGAGACACGTGAGAAAGATGTGGTGCTGGCGTTTGGTTTGGTGTTGAAAAAGCGGCTCGAAGCAACCGGGCGCTATAAAGTCTATATGACGCGGGCCAGCGACATTTTCATTCCTTTGCGTCGGCGGGTTGAAATAGGGCGGCGGCACAAAGCGGATCTGTTCATTTCGCTACATGCGGATGCAAGCGGTAACAGCTCGACCCGTGGCCTTTCAGTCTACACATTGTCTGAAACCTCTTCAGATAAGGAAGCGGCAAAACTAGCGCATAAGGAAAACAAATCAGACGTGATTGCCGGGGTTGATCTCTTCGGGGAGTCCCCGGAAGTCAGCAATATTTTGATTGATCTTGCACAGCGTGAAACCAAAAATTTCTCCGCACAATTTGCAAGATCGGTGACGCAAAAAGCAGGTAGTGCAACCAAATTGCTTGGGCGCACGCATCGGTTTGCGGGTTTCCGCGTTCTCAAGGCACCAGACATTCCCTCTGTGTTGGTGGAGCTTGGTTTCCTGAGCAACCGGGAGGATGAGAAAAGCTTGAAATCCAGCCGATGGCGCACGAATGTTGCCAATGCATTGACCCGTGCAGTCGATGGATATTTTGGTGAGCGATATGCTGAAGGCGCGTATTAACGCGCCGAACGCAGGGTGCGCGGGGCGACCGTACAGCATGACCAGCTCCGCGACGCCATATTTCAGACCAAATCTCACCCCATAAACAGCCAAATCACCCTCAATAGTGCGGATGCGATCGCATAAGAGGGGCACCATTGCCTTGTCATCGCGGTTTTCGTTAAACTGTTAACCATAGAGCATAAATTTGTACGTAAAGTGGTTCGATCAACTCAAACACGCGCTCCAAAACGTGGTAGAAAAACTGCTAGGTTTCGGAGACGGTCGAAATGAACGCACCCTGAGGGGGGCTTCCCCGCGCTCACATGGGCACGGCAATGACACAAAGCAGAGCAAAGTAAGGACCAAGGTCAGTATGCTACGAATTTTTACGGTCTTATTTGGGGCCGCCGCAGTGCTCTTTATTGCTGGTGTTCTGTCAGTGACCTATTTGTTGTGGCGCATGTCAGACGATCTACCTGATTATGACCATTTGGCAGATTATGCGCCGCCCATTATGACGCGGATGCACGCAGGCGACGGCCAGTTGATTGCAGAATATGCCAAAGAACGGCGCATGTTCGTGCCCATCGAAGCCATTCCAGAGCGCGTCACTTATAGTTTCATGGCAGCGGAAGATAAGAACTTCTACGAACACCAAGGGCTTTATTTCAAAGGCATTTTGCGCGCCATCGTGGCAAACATCGGCAATCTCATTCAAGATCGCCGGATGGAAGGCGCGTCGACCATTACCCAGCAGGTCGCCAAAAACTTCTTGCTCACAAATGAACGCTCTTTGGAACGTAAAATCAAAGAGGCGCTGCTCTCACTCAAGCTTGAGCGCGCGTTCACAAAGGCACAAATTTTAGAGCTATACCTCAACCAAATTTACCTCGGCATGGGGTCTTACGGTGTTGCAGCGGCGGCGTTGATCTATTTTGACAAGCCCCTGGATCAATTGACCATTGCTGAATCGGCCTACCTTGCAGCGCTGCCAAAAGCCCCAAGCCGGTATCACCCTTATCGCAATCGCGAGCGGGCATTGGCACGTCGTAATTGGGTGATCGGACGGATGGAAGAAAACGGTTTCATCACAGCCTATGAAGCCTCCGTTGCGCGTGCTGAAGATTTGGTGGTGACACCACGTCGACAAGGGGCGCAGGTGGTCGATGCAAATTATTTCGTAGAGGAAGTCCGCCGCGAGCTTTACGGCCAATACGGTGAAACAAAACTCTACGAAGGCGGCATGTCTGTCCGCACCACATTGGATACTGGACTTCAGACCAAAGCGGCGAAAGCTCTGCGGGATGGCCTTGTTGCCTATGACCGTCGTCACGGCTGGCGCGGGCCGGTATCGCGCCTTGAAAGCGGCGAGAACTGGCAAGAAGCCCTTTCTGAGATGACGCTTGCTGAAGACCTTACACCTTGGACATTTGCGGCCGTCATTGGCCTTGAAAAAGATCGCGTAAAAATTGGCGTGCGTCCGGAAAAAGAAATTTCCGGGGAGTTGGTCGAAGACGTGGTGATTGGATACATCCCCCTTTCTGAAATGGAATGGGCGCGGGAGTTCCTATCGACCAAATCGCGTGGGGCCAAGATTAAGGAAGCTAGCGACGTTCTTGCGATTGGTGATGTCGTGTATGTCGAACCGCTTTCCAAGCAAGAGGACGAGCCGGGAACCTATACCTTGCGTCAAATTCCGCAGGTGAATGGGGGCATTGTCGCAATGGATCCCTATACCGGGCGTGTGTTGGCTATGGTTGGCGGCATGAGCTTTCAGACCTCACAGTTTAACCGCGCAGTACAAGCCAAACGTCAGCCGGGGTCTGCATTCAAGCCATTCGTTTATGCAGCGGCTTTGGATAAAGGGTTCACCCCTTCAAGCCTTATTCTTGATGCTCCCTTTGTGATGGACCAAGGGCCGGGTTTGGCTCTGTGGAAACCTGAAAATTACGGCCACCGTTTTTATGGCCCGTCGACGTTGCGTCTGGGCATTGAAAAGTCTCGGAATGTGATGACCGTTCGCTTGGCGCAAAACGTCGGTATGCGGAAAATCTCCGACTATGCAAAGCGCTTCGGCATCATGGATAAAATGCCAGCGGTTCTTTCTATGTCCTTGGGAGCGGGGGAGACCACCCTGATGCGCATGACAGCGGCCTATGCGATGCTGGTGAACGGCGGGAAAAAAGTAACGCCAACCCTTGTTGACCGTATTCAAGACCGTCGCGGCAAAACCATTTTCCGCCATGATACACGCGAGTGCATCGGGTGCCGTGTGGATATGTGGGACAATCAAGAAATGCCCAAACTGCCAGACACACGCGAACAAGTTCTAAGCGCGCAAACAGCTTATCAAGTTGTCTCCATGCTGGAAGGTGTTGTGCAGCGGGGGACAGGGCGCACAATCTCCAAACTGGGCCGTCCTTTGGCGGGGAAAACCGGCACCACAAATGATGAACGTGATGCATGGTTCATGGGCTTTTCGCCCAACATGGTTGTCGGGGTTTTTGTCGGATTGGACGAGCCACGCCCAATGGGTAAAGGGGAAACAGGCGGCAAGGTTGCAGCACCCATCTTCAAGCAGTTCATGGCAGATGCTCTGGGAGATCAACCAGCCATTCCCTTCCGTATTCCAAACGGCATGAATTTGGTTCGGGTGCACGCAAAAACGGGTCTCTTGGCTCAGCCCGGCGATGACAATGTGATCTTGGAAGCCTTTAAGGAAGGCACGGGACCACGGGCACCAGAAGCACCGATCATCTATGAGGAACCGATTGCGGCGAATGATAATGGCGACCCGTTGGCACAGCCAACCCGTCGCCGCACACCCACATCGCTTTCATCTGGCACAGGTGGTCTTTACTAAAGCGACAATTCTTGAGTGATTTTACAAGCGCGTGCCATTCTCTCGGCGCGCGCTTGTTTACATGGGCACGGCTTGGTCTTAATGTCCGGCGCTCAAAGAGATATTTTGATAAATGATTCACGCGCGATCTCAAGGTTGCGCACCGGCAGGAGAGTGGCGCATGCGTGCGGAAATTCAAGCAATGGCAGATGAGATTAGAGACTCATTGACCTTGCTGAGGAGGCATCTTTGACTGGGATACAGCCCAACGTCGTCTCGACGAACTAAATGCAATTGCAGAGGACCCAGATCTCTGGAACGACCCTCAAAATGCACAAAAGAAGATGCAAGAGCGCACGCGTCTTGAAGAATCTATCAATGCCTACATCAAGTTATCTGCTGACCTTGAAGACAGCATCGAGTTGATCGAGATGGCCGAGGCAGAAGATGATGCCGATACCATTCAAGAAGCCGAGCAAGTCATTTTTGAAACCCGCGACGCCGCCCGGCGCAGCGAGCTAGAAACATTGTTGTCCGGTGAGGCCGATAGCTACGACACATTCGTGGAAATTCATGCAGGGGCTGGCGGGACTGAAAGCCAAGATTGGGCCAGCATGCTCTTGCGCATGTACACCCGCTGGGCCGAAAAACGAGGCTGCAAAGTTGAGTTGATCGAGCGCCACGATGGAGAGGAAGCCGGCATTAAATCTGCAACCATCCAAATCAAGGGCGATAATGCCTATGGGTGGATGAAAACTGAATCCGGCGTGCATCGCTTGGTTCGGATTTCGCCTTACGATTCCAATGCTCGCCGTCACACCAGCTTTTCAAGCGTATGGGTTTTCCCGGTCATTGATGACAACATCGACGTTGATATTAATGAAAGCGATTGCCGGATTGATACTTACCGCGCCTCTGGGGCGGGCGGTCAGCACGTCAACACGACCGATAGTGCGGTGCGGATTACCCACGAGCCGACAGGTATTGTGGTGCAATGTCAAAATGAACGCTCTCAGCATAAAAACAAAGCAACCGCATGGGATATGTTGCGGGCGCGTATTTATGAGGCAGAACTCCAGAAGCGCGAAGATGCGGCCAACGCCGAAGCGGAGAGTAAAACCGATATTGGCTGGGGACACCAAATCCGCTCCTATGTGCTCCAACCCTACCAAATGGTCAAAGACCTGCGCACCGGTGTTGAAAGCAGCAATCCGTCAGCCGTTCTCGATGGGGCCTTAGATGATTTTATGGGGGCAGCTTTGGCCGCTCGCGTTGAAGGGGCAACCTCAGATGTTGAGGATATAGAATAGGCTTCTGATTAGAAACCATCTGCCCAGTAATAAAATACCCGCTTACGCATATGCATAAGCGGGTATTTTATTGGGCTAAACAGTTTAGCTGACAGAAACACCCAATTCTCTGGCGAATGTTTCTACTGTGAGGGCGAGTTATCGCTCTGTTGTGGTTTATGCGCAAAAGAGACCGTGACACCGTTTGAAATCAGCACCTCAAGGGACTTGTCGTCTTTGCCCGCGCCCGTGCCTGCAGCAGGGCGACGGGAGGTTTTCGCGCGCCGAGCAGGCCGTTTCGGGCTGGATTTTTGAGGTTGTGCCTCTTCCGACGCTTCCGCATTGATCAGCGCAGGCGGAAGTACACGCACCGTACGACGCATGGAGCCATCAAAGTGCGCCCCTTCCTTCATACAGAAATATTGGCAAACAATGTCACCAACCAGCGCGCCTTCCTTATGTAAGAGGATCTGATGGGCTTTCACCGTTCCCCTCACTTCGCCCTTGAGCTCAATCACATGCGCTTCGACGTCACCAAGAATCTTAGCATCGGGACCGACGATCAGCCTGTTGCATGAAATAGAACCGCGTACATGGCCTAATATTTCGATGGTGCCGCTGGTGGGCACAGAGGGTATAGCGGGGAGTAAAGTCGGAGCAATCTTGGTAAGAGCGGCCCGCAGCCAAGAAACCTCAAGCATGCGCGCAGCATCTAACGATGGCGCAATGCTTATGAACCAGTTTCTAAGGCTATTTGCCCTCATATTCGAAGATGAAGTCACCTAAAGCGTTCCTAACCGACTCACATAAGGCCACAGTGCGTCATGGCGTTAATTTAGGCAAGAACTACTAATGCCTCAACAAAGGCGTTTAAGCCTCTGGGAGCGGAAGGACGCAAAAAAGGCCCCCAGAGGGAGCCTTTTGAGTATGATGAGCCATCGAGAGAACGATCACCCGTGAGACGCATTATTGTGCAGCGGGACGCTTCACAACAACACCGCCATCTTTCACAACCACAGGGCTATCTGCCTTTGCGGGTGCTTTACTTGGAATAGGCGTTGCTTTGGCTGCTGCAACCGGTGTCGGTTGGGGAGCAGGGGCAACGGCAGGCTGGCTCGGCACACGTGGTGTCGCCCCCTCAGCAAGAGGGTCGTCAGAATGCCGGCAATTACCTTCAAAGAAGGCCCCGGTTTCAACGGCCAATGCTTCGTGAAGGATATCTCCTTCAACGTGGCATGTGCTGCACAGCTGAATGCGACGCCCACGAATGGAGCCCGCAATACGGCCACGAACGATCATATCCTCCGCAACGACTTCGCCGCTGATGGTGGCTTTCTCGCCAATGGTCAATGACACACTGCGTACATTGCCTTGAACGGTGCCATCAATTTGGATGTCACCAGTGGCAATCAAATTACCTTCAACAATCAAATCAGCCGAAATGATTGATGGAGCTGTCCGGCCAGCAGAGCGCTTCGCCGGGACCGGTGCAGATGCTGCAACCGGCTTAGAATTATCCTTGGAACGTGAGAACATAACGACCTGCCTCAATAAACTTAGATGGATCCTGAGCTTTATCTTTGTACCAGACTTCATAGTGGACATGCGGTCCAGTCGAACGACCTGTAGAACCAACACGGCCGACTAACTGGCGAAAGTCAACCTTGTCCCCTTTTTTGACATGCACGGACTTTAGGTGTGCATACCGAGTTTTTAACCCATTGCCATGATCAACTTCGACCAAACGACCGTAAGCAGGTCGGTAGCCAGCATGTGTCACAAGACCAGGCGCTGTCGCATACACAGGAGTGCGAAAGGGCGCTCCCATATCTACACCACTATGATACGCGAACTTCTTCGTGAAAGGGTCCACACGGCGACCAAAGTTGCTCGTGATCCGTTCATGGTGAAGTGGCGTGCCGAGCGGCACATGAGACAAAGCAATATTTAAGCCAGCCATACGGTCAAGGTTACGTGAAATCCGATAAACCTGCTGCCCGAAAGCGGCTTCTTCAGAAGACCCGGCTAAACTTGTTTCTTCTTCGGTGAGTGAGAGAAGTGGCCCACCACTGCCGAAACCTTCGCTAACCACTTGGGCAACAAAGGTTTTTGGCTCCAGCACACCCGTCATCGTAATCAAAGATTCCATTTCCCGGATCTGCCGGTCAGTGGTTTCTTCCATTGTATTGATGAATGTCTGTTGAGACCCATCAAGCTCACTCAAACGTGCTTGAATGGGGTCAATTGCATCATCTTCAGCAGCAGATGCCCGCCCGAAGATAAGACCCAGCCCAAATGTGCTCTCATCAGCTTGTTCAATGCGAGACATTGTTTCAGTTTGTAACGCAGCTGTATCACGGCGGGAAACGCGCGGCGCCCCGTTGAGATCCAGTGCGGCCATCAGAACAGTGTTACTACGCGGTCCCGCATACATGTCTTCGCGTGTTGCCGCAAATTTCTGGCGCATATCCAAAAGCTGTTGGTTCGCAGCTTGCTTCTGCGACAGTATTTTTGTGATCTGACCGTGCTTAGCTTCCAATTCCCGAGTGGTTGCTAGGAAACGTTCCTGCGCAATCACCAACTGTCCGTTCAATTCGTCATATGAGGCCTGCATCTGTGAGACGCGCTCTTCATAGGCCGTTTGCATTTTGACGTAGCGCCGATCTTTTGACGCGATAATTTGCTCCTTAAAGACAACATTCACGGATGTGAAAGCAACCCAAGAAAGAAAGCATAAAGCCACAGCACTCAGACCAAGCTGAGCGAGTGGAGACAGTGAAACGAATTGCACTTGCCCATGACTGCGCAAATACAATTGACGTTCGGTGTAGAGGTGGTGCCACAGCGTTTTCAGCCTATCAGCAATATTCCCCGTTTGATCGAGCATACCTCGTAAGTACCCTTTAAGTTAACCCCCGCTTAACAGGCGTCGATTTCACATCATGCTGACAGCAATATCAACACCGGTAAGTTAATATATCGTGTTAAGGTTAATGGCTTGTGCCAAAAAAGGGCACAAAGCCAGTTAAACTGCGGAAAGTGGCAAATAAAAAATTTCTGTTAATCCGGCTTCTGCGCGGGCTTCATGGTTAAAGGGAGGCTTCAATTTGCCTCTAAAATACTGTTGGACCAATCGATGGAAGACTTCATGCGGCGTTTCACCATTTAAGTCGGCCAACCAATGGAACCATTGCATACCGACTCGCACATGACCTTTTTCATCCGAATAGATCATTTCGAGTGTTGCAACACTTTCTTTGTCGCCCGCACCTTGCAGTCTACGGATCATCCGTGGGGTGACATCCAGCCCCCGCGCTTCCAAAACCAGAGGAACAATGGCCAGTCGCGCCATCATGTGATGGCGCGTTTCCAGTGCGGCTTCCCACAGTCCGTCATGGGCGGGCAGGTCGCCATAATGTCCCCCTAAAGCAATCAGGCGATCTTCGACGGCAAGAAAGTGTTTGGCTTCTTCATCCCCCACGCGCATCCAGTCATCAACAAACCCTGGGGGCGGCGGCGGGTGGGCAACTCCGTCTTGGCGGCACCCAAAGCGGGCGACCATATCAAAAGCCAAATCGACGGCGTTCAGCTCAATGTGCGCAAGAGAATGGAGCAGGGCAAACCGCCCCTTTTCCCCGCTTGGGTTGCGCCGAGGCATCCGCGTTGCTGAAATAAGTTCGGGAGCGTCAGGCCGCGTGGGGCGGTCTGGTGGTTCACGCCAAATAGAACCGTCATTCGTCAGTTCACCCGCGCGCCATGCCGCACATACCGCTTGGGCTGTCTGGGCCTTTTCAACTGCATTAGCAGTCTGAAGAACACGAATGGCTTCTTCATTTAACGTCTTGGAAGTCATGAATGGATATTTAATTTCAGATAGTTAGGATTATTTTCTAAAGCTCTTTGACAGCATCAAGGACAGCTTGCGCATGGCCTTTGACGCGGACCTTGGGCCAAACAGCGGCAACCTTCCCGGCTTCATCAATCAAAAAGGTCGACCGCACAATGCCCATGTAGACTTTGCCGTAGAGTTTCTTTTCCTGCCACACGCCAAACTTCTCAATCACAGTGCCCTCTTCGTCAGACGCCAAAATGAGGTTGAGCTCGTGTTTTGCAATGAACTTGTCATGGCGCGCGACGCTGTCTTTTGAAATCCCAATGATGACGGTGTTCTGATCTGCGAACTCTTTTGCCATCGTGGAGAAGTCAATCGACTCTGTTGTGCAGCCCGGCGTCATGTCCTTGGGGTAGAAATAGAGGACGACTTTTTGCCCTTTGAATTTAGACAGCTGAACCTTGGCATTCTCGCCAGCAGCGCTATCGCGAGGAAGGGTGAACGCAGGGGCTTTTTTGCCGACCTCAGGCATCGCAGTCATAGGGAGCTCCATTTTTGCCTACCATGATGGCGGGCGTTTGCAGGCCAAAGACCTGAAAAATCTATTGATAAGTATTTTACCGGAAAAATGTAGAACATTTGAAGTATTTCAACACCTTGCTGCCATATTTTCGGTGTCTTTCAATTTATCAGCCTGTAAGACGCATATTTACGCGAAATGAAGCGGGTTGATCTAAAATATGAGTGTCCTATTTGAGCAAATAGTTGTGGTACGCCAATCATTTATTGAAAAAGGCGAGAATCACAGGCATCACCAAATGGGGTTCAGTTAGGGAAACGGTTTGATTCGTCCTGCCGCCAAATTTTTGATGGAAGCCATCGGCATTGCAGTTGCCGCTGGGGCTGTACTGATGGGTTTTGCCGCGTGGCAATTATCTTCCGGCCCCATCTCGCTTTCATTCTTAACCCCGGTACTCGAACGGCTGGTTAATTCAAATTTTGAATATGGGCATCTGACCCTTGGTGACACGGTGCTGACGTGGTCCCCAGAAAAACGCGAACTCGACATTCGGTTGATTGATACCACCCTGTACGACGGTTCCAAAACACCGGTTGTTTCCATTCCCGAAGTGTCGCTCGATTTACATGCAGGTCGTTTATTGCAAGGGGAGTTGGTGCCCCAGAAGGTTGAGTTTTTTAATGTAAAGGCGCGCCTCATTCGCCGTCAGGGCACGGGCGTACAAATTCAACTGCTGAAACAAGAAGATGATAAAGATGTCGCGGTTGTTCCAGATAAACCAATCATCGAACCCATCTTTGCCGCTCTGACCTCAGAGGAGGGTGCGGATCCACTCTTTGCCTATCTCACTCGTTTTGCCATCACCAATGCACGGTTGGAAATCGTGGATATGATCAACGGGGTGACGTGGTCTGCACCCGATGCAAATTTTGTCATTACCAAAGACGAACTTGGCGCCCACGGCATTTTCAAAGCGCAATTGGTCACCGGTGAAGCCAAACTCGACATTGCACTGGAAGGCAGCCTGCCAAGAGGGGCGAAAACAGCCACGGTGCAAGCGCAAGGCAATGGTTTGGTGCCTGCGGCGCTGGGGCGGGCAAGCTCCGTTTTCAGTGACCTGCTTCCCTTTGACTTTCCCGTTAATGCGAAGGGAGACGTCACTGTCTCGCGTGAAGGCAATATTTTAGAAGCGGGACTGCGCTTAGACGCCGGAGAGGGCACCTTAACAGTCCCCAAATTGGATGCAGCGCCGATCAAGCTGGATGAAGCTCATGCGCAAATAAAATTGGATTCAGTGGCGCAACATTTGGAATTGTCTTCCTTATCTTATCGTATCGGCCAAAACCGTGGCACCTTTAGCGGCTCAGCAGATTATCAGGTTGCGGGCTATTTTGATGTCACCACCAGCAAGCTCGATCTCGTCGGCACCGACATATCTGTCGCCGTGCCCGACTTTTTTGAAGATGTGGCAACCCTTGACCGTGTGGTCGTGAAAGGCGAGTTAGACTTTGAAAACTTAGCGGTGCAATTCGATGAGCTGGCGTTGATCCAGGACGCGGGGAGTTTCACAATCAAAGGCAGCGTCGCCAACGCGCCGGGGCAATCGCCCGCTCTCGATTTGACTGGGGTGATCAATCAATATGACTTGCCAAACCTTGTGGCCGTTTGGCCCATTCCTTTAGCAACCGGCGCGCGTGATTGGGTTTCAGATAACCTCAAACAAGGTGTCTTGAGCAAAGGCAATGCACGTGTGGTTTTACCAGCAGGCTTGATTGATAAGGCCGATGCTGGGGCGGCCCTGCCAATGGACGCCGTGGATTTCACATTCACCGTTGACGACGTCACAATGAGTTATTTAGGGCCGCTGCCCGCAATGACGAAAACCAATATCAACGGGCACCTCAAAGGGGATCGGTTTGATGCCTTTGTAAAAGGTGGCTTTATTCCGATTGGTGATGACAAATTGACCATCGGCAATGGGCATTTTGAAGCCTCTGCTTTGCATGTGACGGGCGGGCCGGGGGTCATCGACATGACCCTGTCTGGGCAAACGGCAAAAGTGCTGAGTTATCTCGACCTTGAGCCTCTAGGCTTTATTTCAAGTTTTGGGGTGGATCCAAAAATCATCGGTGGCACCTCAGTTGTCAGCGCACATATTGGTTTGCCGCTGAAAAAAGAAGTCATGATGGATGACGTCAGTTTCAACGGCAAGGCAACCGTTGCCAATCTTACTTGGCCGCAACTCGTTGGAGATATTTCTGCTGGTGACGGAAACCTAATCGTAGATGTCACGCGCGAGGGGTTGGAAGCCAATGGCACCCTAGCTTTAAACGGGGTGCCCGCCGAATTGAGTTGGGCTGAAATTTTTGAGAGCAAAGGGAAACCCTCCAGCCGCATCAAATTGCACACCACAGTAGATGATGCAGGGCGCAAAGCTTTGGGCTTGTCTTTAGCAGACTTCATGGAAGGGCCTGCCACAGTGCACGCCGATTTGATCGGGAAGGGGCCCGATTTGATCAGCGCTGCGTTGTCCGTTGACTTTAGCGAGACAGTTCTGAAACAAGAAGTGATCGGTTGGGAAAAACCAGCAGGTGTTTTTGCGCAAGGCACCATGAATGTTGATTTCCGTGATCCCAAAAAATTCAGCTTTAATGACTTCCGGGTCAAAGGGCCAACAACCCATATTGAAGGCCGCTTGGTTGTCGATGAGCACGGCGATACGCTTGAAACCATTTTGCCCATCATCCGCTTGAACGACGAAACAGACATCTCCATGAGCGCCATTAAGCAAGCAGACGGCGCTCTGCACATCACGGCGACGGGCCCAAAGTTCGATGCTCGTGGGCTAGCGGACACTATTCTGCGTGGAGAGAATACAGAGCTGCCCATGACAATGGCCGATGAATTATCGACCCCCATTGACGTGTTGAAGCTCGACGCAAAATTTGACAGTGCTTTGCTCAATGCTGGTTTGAGGGTGAGCAATGTAACGCTGACCTCAAAACTGGTCGACAATACCCCAAGACAATTAGAAATCAGAGGGCGGCTAACTGCCGACACACCAGTCACGATGGACATCACCCCGTTGGCGAAGGACCGCCGAGGGCTCAACGTCATGACGGATAACGCCGGACTGCTTCTCAAGGGCCTTGATGTATATACAAGCATCAAGGGCGGAAAAATGCGTGTGCAGGGGATTTTTGATGATACCCAGCCAGGAGGGCCGTTGACGGGTCAGATCGATATAGACAATTTCCGTGTGGTGGATGCCCCCGTGCTTGCAAGCTTGCTCACGGTTGGGTCCTTCACTGGCATTGGAGACACACTGTCCGGGGATGGCATTCTCTTTAATAAGCTGGATATTCCATTCCAAATGACGGAAGAGCGTTTTATTCTTGATGAATCTTCACGTCTTTACGGTCCTGCGATGGGGATCAGTATTAAAGGACAGATTGAGCGCAAAAAAGGGATCATGGACCTCAACGGCACCGCAGCGCCTGCTTATACTCTTAACTCTATTTTGGGTGCCGTGCCGATTTTGGGAGATTTGATTGTCGGGCGCGAGGGCGAAGGGTTGATCGGTTTTACCTTTGCCGTAACCGGGCCTCAGTCGGCCCCAGAAATTTCGGTGAACCCACTGTCAGCCTTGGCACCGGGTTTTCTGCGCCGTCTGTTTGAATACAGCGATGACTTGCCGCCAGAAAGTGCGCCGTTGCCCCAACCAAAAGTCAACACCCATGTGCCCGCTCAAACAACCCCACCGACTGCGCCAGCCCCACAAACAAAAAATGCGCCGGTGCCAACGGCACCAGCGCAATGAAAGCTAGGTTGCTAAAGCTTGCATTCAAACCGGCTTGAGCAATACGTGTTTCTTTTTACCGAGTGATAGTTTAATCACGCCGTCCTCTGTGAGGTCAGATACACCCAAGGAGCCACGTTCATCCTGCACTGCTTTGTCGTTCACTTTGGCACCGCCCCCTTTGATTTGGCGTCGTGCGTCACCATTCGACGCACACAAACCAGATTGCACAAAGGCGGTCAGGACGCCTAGCCCAGCATCCAAGGCGCTTTGTTCAATTTCGACGGTAGGCAGGTCTGCGCTGATGGCCCCTTGCTCAAAAGCCACGCGAGCGGCTTCAGCGGCTTTCTCAGCGGCTTCCTTCCCATGCACCAGTGTCGTGGCTTCTGTTGCGAGTATTTTCTTGGCATCGTTGAGTTCAGCACCTTCGAGTGCCTCAAGGCGTGTGATCTCATCTAGAGGCAACTCAGTGAAGAGGCGCAGGAAACGACCCACGTCTGCATCTTCGGTATTGCGCCAGAACTGCCAGTAATTGTAGCTCGACAGCAGATCTTCATTGAGCCACACAGCCCCGCCGGCTGTTTTGCCCATTTTGGCACCGGAGGATGTCGTGAGCAAAGCCGTTGTGAGCCCGGTTACATTGGCGCCGTCAACCCGGCGGGATAATTCAATGCCGTTGACGATATTGCCCCATTGGTCGGAGCCACCCATCTGTAATGTGCAATTGTGCGTCCGGTTCAATTCCAAGAAGTCATAGGCTTGAAGGATCATGTAATTGAATTCGAGGAACGAGAGAGTTTGTTCTCGGTCCAAACGCAGCTTCACAGAGTCAAAGCTAAGCATACGGTTGATAGAGAAATGCCGCCCGTAATCGCGCAAAAACTCAATGTAGTTGATCTCGTCTAGCCAATCACGATTGTTGACCATCACAGCATCCGTTGGGCCATCCCCAAACGTCAGTAGTTTTTCAAACACCTTACGAATACCGACTAGGTTTTCATCGATTTTTTCATCGGTGAGCATTTGGCGCGCTTCATCCTTGCCCGACGGGTCGCCGATGCGCGTTGTGCCTCCACCCATCAAAACGAGCGGCTTGTGCCCAGTTTGCTGAAGTTTGCGCAGCATCATGATCTGGATCAGGCTACCGACATGCAGGCTCGTCGCCGTGCAGTCAAAGCCGATATAGCCAGTGACAATTCCTTTTGAGGCCCGCTCGTCCAGCTGCTCAAAGTCTGTGCATTGCTGAATGTAGCCGCGTTCATCCATGATTTTTAGGAATTCTGACTGATACTTGCTCATAATAGTGCGCTATTTCTTATAAAAGTAATGGAAAATCGAGCCAAAGCCTGTTGGCGAAGGCGAGTGTTGGTTTATCATGGATTGCTTCAAAGTCCACATTTTCTGCCTAAAATGGGGATGGGTAGCTATAAAGGCGTCTAAGGTTTCGTTTCGTTCGGGTTCAGAGGAAAACCATCACAATGAGCACAAAATTAGCCCTAGGTTTGATGAGCGGCACCTCATTAGACGGTATTGACGCCGCCTTAATCCAAACAGATGGGGAGGGTCTGGCCCAACCGCGCGGCGCTTTAAGTCTGCCCTATACAGACGATCAACGTCGTTTGCTGCAACACGCCTTGGAAGCGGCCCGCACATGGCTTCCAGATGCCCCCATGCCAGATGTGATCGCCCAAGCTGAACAAGAGTTGACCCAAGCACATGCCCGCGCTGTCAATGCGCTTTTAGCTCAAGCCAAGCTGAATCCAGACGATGTAGATGTTGTCGGCTTTCATGGCCAAACCGTCTTGCACCGCCCAGAAGAGGGGCGCACAGAGCAGATTGGTTTAGGGCAACTTTTGGCCGATCTCGTTGGAATTGATGTGGTCTATGATTTTAGAAGCGCAGATGTGGCAGCAGGCGGGCAGGGCGCGCCTTTTGCACCGCTCTATCACAGGGCGCTTGCGAGCAACTTAGAGAGCACCGGCCCCGTTGCCGTTCTCAATGTCGGCGGCGTTTCCAACGTCACCTTTTTAGGCAAGTCAGAAGACGATTTGATCGCCTTTGATACAGGTCCGGGAAATGCCTTGCTAGATGATTGGATGACCCGGCACACAGGGGCGCGGATGGATGAAGAGGGGGCCATGGCTAAAAGTGGCCAGCCGGATCGGACAGTTCTAGCTACCCTGATGGACAATCCCTTTTTTGATGCCAAAGCACCAAAGTCTCTGGACCG
>JARGNZ010000031.1:0-4970 GCA_029209985.1 Parvibaculaceae bacterium | reverse complement strand
CTACCCTGATGGACAATCCCTTTTTTGATGCCAAAGCACCAAAGTCTCTGGACCGTTTGGATTTCCATGCCCGCGCGCAAGCCGCGACCAGTCACCTAAGCCCAGCAGATGGCGCGGCGACGCTCACTCATTTTACAGCCCGTGCAAATGCTGCAGCCCTGTCTCATTTGCCAGAAGCCCCGTGCTTATGGATTGTCTGTGGAGGGGGACGGCGCAATCCCGCTTTGCTTGATGCGTTGCAAGCTCATTTGCCCGGAGAGGTGAAGCCCGCAGAAGCGGTTGGATGGCGCGGGGATGATGTGGAAGCGGAAGCCTTTGCATACCTTGCTGTTCGGTCTTTACAAAAACGGCCGCTCTCGGTTTCGGGCACCACAGGCGTGCCCATTCCCATGACCGGCGGCGTGTTGGCTAAAACCAGAAAAGGGGCCTTGTAAGGCCCCTCATCCATAATTCAATCCCGCTAGCTACTTGCTGTTAGGCGCGTTTACCAGCTTCCCGCATGTCATGGTAGCTGTGGAAGGCGCCCATCAGTGGCTCAAGGTGGTCTTGGAAGAAGTGATTGGCACCCGCAATAGAGGTGTGGTCGATCACAATGCCTTTTTGGGTTTTCAGGCGCTCTACCAATTTAAGGGTATCTGCTTCTGGTGCCACTTGGTCTTGATCGCCAGTAATGATCAGTCCAGAAGACGGGCACGGCGCAAGGAACGTGAAGTCATAAATGTTCGCGCCCGGCGCAACCGTAATAAACCCGGTAATTTCAGGGCGGCGCATAAGCACTTGCATAGAAATCCATGACCCAAATGAGAAACCGGCGATCCAGCACTGTGGCGCATTCGGGTTTTGCGATTGCAGCCAATCCAGCGCCGTTGCCGCGTCAGACAATTCGCCGATGCCGCCGTCATATTCGCCTTGGCTACGGCCCACGCCCCGGAAGTTAAACCGAAGAACTGAGAAGCCACGCTCTACATACCCTTGGTACATAGCGAACGACACGGGGTTGTTCATTGTGCCGCCAAACTGCGGGTGAGGGTGCAAAATCAGAGCAATAGGCGCATTCTCTGTTTTTGAGGGGTGGTAACGTCCTTCGATCCGACCAGCCGGACCATTGAAAATCACTTCAGGCATGCCTGTACATCTCACCTTGGGGCCACCAACGCCTGCGACAAACTGCGCGTATAGGCCCAAATTGGGTTTTTCCAATGATTCCAGACTGTTAGCCTGAATTCTCTAATTCCGACTAAAATAATCGGATATTAGGACTGGAATGCCGCTGAAAAGGTGTTAAATAACTGAGTAACGAACTCAGGTATATCTCCCGTGCGGCTCACTTGAGGCTGTCAGGTCCCCAAAAGAGGCTGTTTCATACACGCAGTAAGGGGGCAATTGCAAGAGGGTGATGAAAAAACACATGCAATTCAGTGGGTTGCGTATGTTCTCCGAAAGTGCTCCGCCCGCCAAGCGCCCCAAATACCGCTGGGTGCCATTTGGGCAAGGAGTTAAATGTTGCAGAAGTTGAAACCCGCGTTCCCGCAGGTGCCTGAATAACTCAGTTAAATCAGGCAGCTCCTAGGAGGTTGAAATGAAATTGACAACCAAAGGTCGCTACGCAGTCATGGCAATGACGGATTTAGCGCGTCATGGATCGGCCCAAGCTGATGCCGCAAATGATACAGCGACCCCAAGTGGGGGGGGCGCTAAGCCGCGCCCTATTTCTTTGGCAGACATCGCTTCACGGCAAGAAATTTCACTTTCCTATCTTGAGCAGCTCTTTGCCCGGCTACGCAAGGCTCACCTTGTCACCTCCGTGCGCGGACCGGGGGGAGGGTATCTTTTAAGCCGCCCTGCAGATGAGACCCGGATTGCAGACATCATCATTGCGGTGGATGAGCCACTCCAAGCAACCCGGTGCAAAGCCGGCTCGGCCTCTGGCTGTTTATCAGACCACTCCCGCTGCCTCACCCATGACCTTTGGAATGAGCTGAGCCATCAAATTCACCTCTTCCTCAATTCTGTCTCTTTAGGTGATGTAGTTGAAGGGCGCTTGCGCCAAAAACCAAACTTTATTGGGGATGACGTGCCTACCAGCACTCAAACAAGTTCCCAATCTGGGGAGCTGGCGTCTCCGCCCCACGAATTGCGTTCAACAACAGGCTAACAACTCATTCTGCTCAGACGAAAGGCTCACCGGCACCATGTCTCGTCATGTCTACCTTGATTATAACGCTACTGCTCCTCTGCGCGCGCAAGCTCGCGCTGCGATGGAACAGGCCATGGAGGTTGGCGCCAATGCGTCCTCCGTGCACATGCCCGGTCGTACCGCGCGTGGGGTAATCGAGACAGCACGCGAAGCCGTTGGCACCTTGGTGGGAACACGGCCCGCCAATGTGGTGTTCACCAGTGGTGGCACTGAAGCCAATAACTTAGCCCTAGAACAAGCACAGGCACTGGGGTGTGCGCGTGTATTGGTGGGAGCAACTGAGCACCCAGCAATCGGCGAAGCGGCAAGTAGAGCCGGTCTCAAGGTCGTTGTTTTGGGATGTGACGCAAATGGCATCGTCAATATGTCTGAACTGGCGCAACAGCTTGCGCACCCTGAACCCGCTTTTGTTGCCATCATGCATGCAAACAATGAAACCGGTGCCATTCAACCGATCGAGGAAATTGCAAAAGCTGTCCGCGCGGCCCAAGGCATATTGTTGTGCGACTGCGTGCAAAGTTTAGGCAAACTCCCCATTGATTTAGCGACCTTTGGCCCACACATCATCACCATATCCGCCCATAAAATTGGCGGACCTCAAGGCGTGGGGGCGCTGGCAATGGCGCATGATGTGCCCATTGCACCCGTCAACAAGGGCGGGGGGCAAGAGCGGGGTCGACGCGGTGGAACCGAAAACCTGATTGGTATTGCAGGTTTTGGAGGGGCCGCCCAAGCCGCCCATGCACAGCTTCAAGAAAACCACCCTGCTGATCTACGGATCATCCGTGATGCTTTTGAAACCCGTTTGCAGCAAGCCGCCCCAGACCTTGTGGTGTTTAGTCAAGCTGTTGAGCGTCTGCCCAATACAAGCTGTTTTGCAGCGCCGGGCTTAGATGCCGAAAAACTTCTGATGACGTTAGACCTTGCTGGTTTTGCCGTCAGTGCGGGGTCAGCCTGTTCCTCAGGCAAAGTAAGCCGTTCTCATGTGCTGGGTGCCATGGGAATTGAAGAGACTTTGGCGTTGGGCGCTATCCGGGTTTCCACCGGGTGGCAAACCGACGCAGAAGATGTAACTAAACTAGCGGATTGCTGGTTAGCCGCGTATAGACGTGCGCAAGCCACCATCACCGCCGCGTGAGTTAGGAAAGACCGATGGCCGTTCAAGAAACAGTCGAAACCGTAGAAGAAGCCGGAAAATATAAATACGGCTTTACTACTGATATTGAATCCGATCTTGCTCCCAAAGGGTTGAGCGAGGACATTGTCCGTTTTATTTCTGCCAAAAAGAATGAACCGGAATGGATGTTGGAATGGCGTTTAGATGCCTACCGTCGTTGGTTGACGATGGAAGAGCCAACGTGGGCAATGGTTGATTATCCAAAAATCGATTTCCAAGACCTGCACTATTATGCAGCGCCTAAGGAAAAAGAGAAGTTGAATAGCTTGGATGAAGTTGATCCCAAGTTGCTTGAAACTTATGACAAGCTCGGCATTCCGTTGAATGAGCAGATGATGTTGGCGGGTGTTGCGGTTGATGCTGTGTTTGACTCTGTGTCTGTGGTGACCACTTTCAAAGAAAAGCTTGCAGAAGTGGGCGTGATCTTTTGTCCGTTCTCCGAAGCGGTGCGCGATCACCCAGAGCTTGTAAAAAAATATCTGGGCACAGTTGTTCCGACATCGGATAATTATTACGCGACGCTTAATTCAGCTGTCTTCTCTGATGGTTCATTCGTTTATATTCCAAAGGGCGTGCGGTGCCCTATGGAGCTGTCGACCTATTTTCGGATCAACGAAGCCAATACAGGCCAGTTTGAGCGCACGCTCATTGTTGCGGAAGAAGGCTCTTACGTAAGCTATTTGGAAGGTTGCACAGCGCCTCAACGGGATGAAAACCAACTCCATGCGGCGGTGGTTGAGCTGGTGACTTTGGACGATGCCGAGATCAAATATTCTACCGTGCAAAACTGGTATCCGGGCGATGAGGATGGCAAGGGTGGCATCTATAACTTTGTGACCAAGCGGGGCGATTGCCGTGGTGCGCGGTCCAAAATTTCATGGACCCAAGTTGAAACCGGTTCTGCGATCACATGGAAATATCCAAGCTGCGTATTGCGTGGCGAGGGCAGCGTGGGAGAGTTTTATTCCATCGCTATTTCCAATAATTTCCAGCAGGTCGATAGCGGCACAAAGATGATCCACCTTGGTAAAAACACATCAAGCCGGATCATTTCAAAAGGTATTTCGGCAGGGCGTTCAACAAGCACCTACCGGGGATTGGTGAGTGTACATCGCAAAGCAGATGACGTGCGCAATTTCACACAATGCGACTCCCTGCTGATTGGTGATCAATGTGCAGCCCATACCGTGCCTTACATTGAGAGCAATAACCCAACCGCCATCATGGAGCATGAGGCGACAACCTCAAAGATCAGCGAAGACCAACTTTTCTATTGCCGCCAACGTGGATTGGGCGAAGAAGATGCGGTGGCCTTGTTGGTCAATGGTTTCTGTCGTGATGTGCTGCAACAACTCCCCATGGAGTTCGCGGTAGAAGCACAAAAATTAGTAGCAATTAGTCTTGAAGGCAGCGTTGGCTGATCAAACGGAGCGGAGAATAAGATGTTAGAGATTAAAGACCTGCACGTTGAAGTCGGCGGCAAAGAAATTTTGAAAGGCTTGAACTTAACTGTAAATGCAGGAGAGGTTCACGCAATCATGGGTCCCAATGGGGCGGGTAAAAGCACCTTGTCCTATTTCCTCTCGGGGCGCGAAG
>JARGNZ010000004.1:159475-163115 GCA_029209985.1 Parvibaculaceae bacterium | reverse complement strand
CATACGAGAAGGATACGGCCTTGTAAGCAGAACAACAAGCTGCACGTCAGAAAGAGGCCATTTAAGCAGAAGGCCCCCTAAGGGACCTTCTGCCACGTCAATCTTACCTATCAGATGCGTCCATCCATCTAAACGTCGTTCAGGTCGTCCATCACACATCCCTCAAAGTCACGAATGAAATCTGAACCAAATGCCAATGACGGCGTTTGGAAACCGGGCTTAGCGCCCCCCGCCATCACCCGGCGGACAATTTCCAACGCCGTTTGCGCCGTCAACGTATAGCCATCCGGTGTCGTCAAGCGCGAGCGCTTCATCTCCCCGGCTGCATTCCGGGTTTCGGCAACCAAAATACCCTGGCTTTGCGCACGCTGTGCTTCATCTGGGCCTTCAGGTTGGGCATCAATACGACGTTTCAAAAACCCTTGCACAGGCCCGGTAGACAGCACAAACCGCATGAACGGTCCCAGAGAAGCCATCTGTTCCATTTGCGGCGTTGCTTCAAAATAAATCGTAATATCGTCAATGCCGGTCGAATGGAAACCCGTTGACACATCACCCCAACCAACCGCCACACTTTTGGTAGGTCCATTGCCATTCAAATAATCGAAGTCACGCACAGGGGTTTTACCGGCAGGTACAATCTTACCGCCCCGGCGCACCATCGTGCCTTTGCCGATGCTCTCCACACCTGTCTTGGCAGTGCCCCGTGAGAGCGAGTTCAGTCCTGCAATACCAACTTCAATGGAGGTCGCATCAGGCATGCGTTCTTTGGCATGGGCAATCAAACAATCGCTTGGCACCACATCAAACCCGCATCCTGGTAGCAGCATCACCCCTTGCGCCTTAGCCTCAGCATCACGCGCGGCACAGGCTTCAAACACATCAATCTCACCGGTGATATCCAGATAGTGCGTCTTCGTTTTCAAACACGCATCAACCATCGGCGCAGAGGTTTGAGAAAACGGCCCCGCAATGTGCAACACAACATCCACATCGCGCAAAGCCCGCTCAAGGGCAGAGCGATCACTTAGCTCTAGCGTTCTGCTTTCAAAGCCGTATTGCCCGGCCACAGAGCGCACCTTCGCGCCATTGCGTCCCGCCAAAATGGGATGAAACCCCTTAGCTTTGGCAGCTTCCGCAACCAATTTCCCTGTATATCCTGTCGCTCCGTAAATCAAAATACGATCCGGCATGTCCCCACCTTTTCATCAAGTTAGCTCTTTTGAAAATCCGTGACGTATTTATGCCTGATCAGGCGCCAAGAGCCTACATTTAATCAGCTCTCCTTTCAGCGCCTCTGCCGACACAAATTTATGCCCCCGCATACCCAGCGCCTGTGCAGCCTCAACATTCTCTGCCAAATCATCCACAAACAATGTGTCGCCTGCCACCAAGCCCCACCGCTCCAACGCATATTCATAGATCTTGGGATGAGGCTTCATCATCTGCACCTGCCCAGAAACCACAATGTCGCTAAACAAGTCGAGGAACTGATAAGACGCATGATGTTCTTGTCCCAACTGCGCATGAGGGGGCCAAACTTGATGAGGCCAATTGGTCAATCCATAAAGCGGCACGCCTTCATTGTGCAAAGCAGTCAACAGATCAACCGTCTCCTCCATGACACCGGTGATAAAACACGCCCATTGAGTTTCATAAAATTCAATCAGGTCAGTGGCGTGCGGATAGTCTTCTTTCACGGGCGCTAAGCACAGGTCCATAGGACGTGGATCATCATGCACTGCTGTGTAGATCACCGGGAAAAGATCACGAAAAAAAGCCGCGCGCTCACCTGCGTCCGGCAATAGCTCTTTATACGCACCAACCGCATCCCAGCCGATCAGCACATTGCCCATATCAAAAACAACCGCCTGTTTTGTCATAGCCCCTCCAACCATCTAGCCCCTCACCAAGTAAACCGCCCTCAGGCATGCCACATGAGCGGACACTCAAGCATGAAAAAAGGCTGCGCTCAAAAAGCACAGCCCTATTTCGCATCGCAGAATCATTTTTAAGGAGC
Source organism: Parvibaculaceae bacterium (assembly GCA_029209985.1). Lineage (GTDB taxonomy): Bacteria > Pseudomonadota > Alphaproteobacteria > Parvibaculales > Parvibaculaceae > NORP139. The sequence goes on along the minus strand of JARGNZ010000004.1, from coordinate 161,095 downwards.
ATCGTTTCAAGAAACATCGCTCAAAATAAATGAAATCGCACGTCGTGTCTCAACACCCAATCGCCAAGGCTCGAAAGCCTCACGCGCACCAATTAGCCTTGGCGTGCTTTAAAGCGTGGGTTTGTTTTGTTGATCACATAAATGCGACCTTTGCGACGTACAATCCGGTTATCCCGGTGACGACCGCGAAGCGATTTCAAAGAGTTTCTAACTTTCATGACACTCAAACCTTCTATACCCGGCCAGCTGTAATGCGGGCCGAGCGGCCTATTACCGGAGTTCTTGGAAACGTGGCGCGGAAGCTAAGCAATTAAGCCTGCCCTGTCAACAGCCCCCAGGCCCAAAAAACACCAGAAACCGGGAGATTTCCGACTCACCGTGAATCTACATATGTCCAGACAGGCAGTCATTTTTGCAAAATGCAGCAAAACGCGCTACATCATGGCCCAAAATGACGCCTGCGCCATCTTTTCGTGGCGCAAGTCCTCACATAATCGACATACGAGCCTCCCCTGCTCTCTGAGCAAGCTCGAAGAAGGTATGCCCCAATTGAGTAATAATGAAGAAAAAGCGGCCAAATCCGCTCAAAACGCGCACACAGAATCGGCAAAACCGAAAAAGAAGCATGAAACGATTCCCGTGCACAATCACGACGAAGCCGATCTCACGCATCACCAACCTGCTTGGTTCCGTGAAGCCTTAGAGCGCAAAGGCGAAAGCCGCTCCATCATCCATGATGGCGCTCGCGTGCATTATTGGCGCTGGAAAGCCCCGAATCGCAAGCCCGATAATACCCCGCGCCCTGGCCTGCTCTTCGTCCACGGCAACGGAGCACACGCGCGCTGGTTCGATTTCATCGCCCCTCTTCTGTCACGTCACTATAACGTCGCCGCCATTGACCTTCCCGGCATGGGCGACAGCGAATGGCGCACGTCTTACGATCGCAACACCTTCGGACACGCCATCGGCAAAGTAGCGTTAGATGCAGAGCTAGGGCCTCGCCCTGTCATCGTGGGGCATTCTTTTGGCGGTTTCACAAGTTTGATCGCTGCAGGTCTCTACGGTGACAAACTTGGTGGTCTGGTTTTGTGTGACTTCCTCGTCAAATCCCCAGAAACGCATGACGAATGGTTCCTGAATGACCCACCTCGTCGTCCCACACGCATCTATCCTGACTATGAGACGGCAGCAAACCGCTTCCGTTTGGCCCCACCGCAAGACTGCGCCAATCGCTTCGTGGTGGACTACATCGGTAGCCATTCTTTGCGTGAAGTCAAAATCGGTGAAAATCCGGGCCGCCGCACTTCTGATGAAGCAGGCTGGACATGGAAGTTTGACCCGTTCATTTTTGATGGCTTAGAACTGGGGTCAGATCTATCTGACATTTATGCGGGCCTACCATGCCCAACAGCCTGCCTTTATGGCGCGCGTTCCTTTGATTATCGCCCGTCGGAATTCGCACACATGCGCTCTGTCCGGCCACATGGCCCCATCTCCACCATTGCCAACGCACATCACCATCTGATGCTCGATCAACCCCACGCGTTCGCAAGTGCTGTAGAGGCCATCATGGCCAATTGGGAAGCCAATGGGTCTTTGAGCGACTAATCTCCAAGCAAT
>JARGNZ010000004.1:0-159375 GCA_029209985.1 Parvibaculaceae bacterium | reverse complement strand
ATTACAACAAAGGCCTGTCGTGTCACCGACAGGCCTTTGTTTTATCTGCCGCATAGAGTGCGCGCCGTTTATGCTTCGTCTTCTGCCTCTGCCATGGCCCGTATGCTGGGATGGAACCACGCATAAAGGAACAGAATACTCATCAACACAGCGCCCAAGGCATAAGGCCCTTCCGGCCAAATTTGATACAGCGGCATCCCAATAATTGGATTTAGAATATGCCCCGTTGCAGCCGTGGAGCCAATGATCCCGGCGATTGCCCCTTGGTCTTTGACCGAAACTGCTAGTGAACCCATCGCCTGCAAACCGGGACGGAACAAGCCAAATCCAAGCCCCGCAAGAGCCAGCGCAGAGACATACACGCCGTAAGCCCCCCCAAAGACCAAAAGAACAAAGGCAAGTACCGTCACCCCAGCCCCGAGGCGGAGCAACGTCGGCACCCGCAAGTCAAACCGCTGAATAAGTCCAACTTGCGCAAACAAGGTCGCCATCGCCATTGCCATCAAACCGACGCCAACCAGCTGAGCCGCTTCTTTCGCATCAGAAATTTTCAGCTGATCCATAAAGAAGAAAGCAATCGTTTGCATGGAAATCGTTTGCGAGAACGCCAAAACAACGCCCATCACCACAAGTGGCAACACCCGCTTATCCCACCATCGCAACGTCGGTGCAGAAGGTTCCGCTTTTTCATTCTCTCGTTGCGCCTGCATTGCCTCCTCAGACAAAGTCCGCTCAAGCACATCCTCATTGCTCTCACCGCTGTAGTGCCCAAAGAAAAACCCGTACCACCGCTTCTTAGAACGAGGCGGCGTGCGCTCCGGCAGGAAAAACCAAATAGCGAACATGCCCCCAAAAGAAAGCACGGCAACCGCTACGAAGGGAGCCAGAATATGTATTTGTGTTAAAGCCGCAGCAAAGCCGGGACCAATCACGGTCCCCAAGCCGAAAGCCGCCCCAAGCTGAGCCACCCCCACAGCGCGGTCCGCTTTGCTCGTACGGTCAGCGACATAAGCTTGCGAGGCAGGATGGGTGCCCGACCCAAACGTCCCAAAAATGGCACGCACAAAGATCAGCAGCGGGAAAACCCAGAATAAAGGCAACAGCCCAATAAGCCCGGTCCACACAACAGCGGCAAAGCCCAACGTGGACACCCCAAAACCTGCCAGCCCAATCATCATCACAGGCTTACGTCCCATGGTGTCAGATCGGCGTCCCCAATAAGTGCTCGAAAGCACCCACAGAAGAGCTGACAATGAGAAAATCACGCTGGTTTCAATCTCATCAAGCCCAAGGTCACGGGCAATCGGCGGCACCACAGCAAAGAATAAGTTCTGCCCCATGCCCAACCCGAGCAAAGAAACAAAAAGAATGCGAAAGGCACGTTTACGTTCTGCTGGTGTTGTCGAAGAGAGAAGAGGCAAGTCTTCATCAGAAGGCTCACCAGAATTGTTCTTTTTATCTGACATATTTTTTCCCTTGATGCCTCTGATGTAAGCCATAAGCCACCAAACGCCAAGCCCTACAGACCCAATATCCTGCAATTTCATGACAGGGGACGCCGCCCCTCAAAGGCCAACCTAGTGCAGAATTATGGGAAATAAATCTATCCAATAACCCCATCAACAACCTGCTCAACCAACGCGCCACCAATCCATGAGAGCACAGGAATGGCCAAATAGAGGCTAAAACGGCTAAGGGTCGACAAATCAAGCGGCCACTCACTCACCGCCTCGATCCTCTGTTCCAAGGCAACAAGCCCGCCAACACGGGCAATCATAGCCTCATCAGTTGGGGTGCCCTGCAATTTGTCCCAGTTTTTCTTAATAACATCACGCACCCGCCCCAGCTCTTCTTCTTTTGCTTGTTTAAAAGCAAAGTGCAATCGGAAAACAGGCAACGCAAGCAGCAAGCTTGCCACAAGACCAATCCCGCCAAACACCGGAAACAAGGCGACCGGGTTGATACTGTCATCCAGAAAAAAGAGAGAGCCGATGGTGGAGCCAATCAACCAAAAAAGCGCCCGTGCCATGGCAAGTCGGGTAAGAACACGCACCCGCTCAGGATGCCAAATATCAATTTTGTGATGGAGCTTTTGTTGAACGCTTAAAAACCGCGCTTCACGAATTGTAAAATACATCCCCTTCCCCATCATATAAAACATGAGAGGTACGAAAATAAGAAACCAAACTTCTGCCGCATATTCAAAAGGATACAGGGGGCGTCCCTCTTCAATCGAGGCCATACCAAAATAGGCACTCAATCCCGGCAAGGTTGTGGCCATGCAGATCAATCCAACGACATATCCAAGCCAGCCAAAAAGCGGCGCCTTTTTTTGAAAGAGGCGATTAGTCTCATCACGCAATTGCATCATGTCGCCTACATTACGCCCCAGCATTTCTGCCAACGCAGGCAATTCGGACTTTTCCTTCGCAACAGCAAAGGCCGTAACCGCAATCCCGTAGCCCCCCAGCAACGAGCTGACAATCGCCGCCCAAGAATAAGGATCACTCCCAAATCTAACGGAATCAGTCCCAAGTGCTGCCAACCGGGCGTCCACATCAAGCGCCGCCAATTGTCCATCCGCACCGTACACATCGAACATCAGCGCGATCAGAACAAAACTACTTAACAAACCCAGAGCGACAATAGATCCAGCAATCAGAGGCACCCCCGTCAGCCGCACAACAATCCAATGGTCCCAACTAAAGACATCGTCATCCGTTAATCGCAGCACAGCTCATCCAATCTGTCAGTTCAAAAGGCGTTCAGTTTCTTTTGCCATTTGGTAAGGTTGGCTCTCGACCCAGCCCATCTATCAGTGAGGCTGTGACGTGATGCGCCAATTCAACAATCGAACCGGCCCCCATTGTCAGCGGATTAAACCCACTATCGATGATAAGTGTAGCCAAACCGTGCACAGACGACCACGCAGACATTGTATTAGCGAGGAGGTCTTCCAACGGCGCCCCAACATCTTTCATGCGAGCTGCAACCCCCTCATTGATAAGCTCGAATGACACAGAGGACACCTCAAGCAGCGTAGCATGACAAGTTTTATCGGTAATTTGGGGACCAAACATCAAGCGAAATCGCTCAGGGTTATTCGTTGCAAAAAGAACATACGCGACCCCCAACGCCTGCAAGTTAGCTCCACTAGACGCATGGGGGTCGCGTGCGTGTTCCATGCCCACAGCAAGATCGCGAAAGCCCGTTTCCGCCACCATCGCAAGCAAGGCTTCTTTATCCTGAAAATGGTGATAAGGCGCGGTTTGAGAAACCCCCGCTGCACGCGCCACAGCCCGTAAAGAAAGCGCCAACGCCCCTTTTTCTTCCACAATCTGCGTCGCCGCCTCAACCAGCGCTTGGCGCAAATCCCCATGATGATAGCTGTCCGACGCTTTGGATTTGCTCCGGTTTTTGGCCAAGCGTGGCTTTTTGCTTGCACCAGCAGCCCCTGCCTGTTGCTGCGAACCCTTTGATTTTGATGTTCTTTTTTCAGTCATACCAAATATTTGCCATAGCATCTTGACACTGTCAAGAAAACCGCCATCTTAACAGCGTAAAGATGGCTCACATTTGGAGAAACTCATGTTCTTTGTCGCCCTCATGCTGGTACTCAGCTTCATTGCTTTTCTGGTAGCAAAACTCGGCCCCCGTTCTGGACTACTCAATCAGCTATTAGGCACCAAACGCGATGCCTTGCGAGCTGGCCTCAGTTTGGCGTTTTTATTTGTCGGCGTGGATCACCTCCTCACACCAGACCGTTATGCACTGATGGTCCCCGCATGGGTCCCCTACCCAACTCAAACCATTTTCCTCACCGGCATATGTGAAATTGCAGGAGCTATGGGGCTTTGGATCACCCCCACGCGCAAGCTCGCAGGTTTGTGCCTCGCGCTCTACGCGGTCGCGGTGTCTCCCGCCAACATTCAAAATTGGCAGAACGCAATCCAAGGCATTGTTGTCGAAGGGCTTCCGACAGACCCCAACTACTATTTGCTCCGCCTCGGCTTTCAGCCCCTCATCATTTTATGTGCACTTTATGCAGGGGCCGTTTGGCCAAAACCCAAAGCCCCTCAAGCCCAGTAACATTTGACGCGCACAGCGCTCCCGCCCCATTTGGAGATGTTGAAATGAAATCGACCACACCGACGAGACGTCAGTTCACAACCAGCGCCCTTGCAACAGGGGTGATAGGAACCGCAACGCTGGCCACCTCCAGCTTGTCCCCCCCAGCACGCGCGGCAGGTGGAACAGCTCAGGCCACACCCCCTACACAGGCACCCCATTGGCTGTCTTTGCTTGGCACATCACAACAAAATCAGCCTGTCACTGATGTGCGCATAGAAGGCACCCTTCCCCATGGCCTCTCCGGTACACTCTACCGCAATGGCCCCGGACTATTTGAGCGTGACGATTACCGCAAAGCCAATGTGCTCGACGGAGATGGATACGTTCAAGCTCTCTCCATCAACAATGGCAAGGCCACCCATCAAGCACATTTTGTCCGTACAGAGAAGTATCAAGACGAAGAGAAGGCTGGAAGGTACTTAGGCGCCACATGGACCACCCGCGCGCCCGGCGGCTTCCTCGCAAATCTTGGAGGCGGCGGCATACGCGACCAAGCAGGCGTCACCACCTATCAAGTACGCGACACCCTCTACGCCATAGATGAAAACACAACCAAGGTGCATGTCTTAGACCCCGACACACTAGAAACCAATAGCATCATCCCGGCAGGGTTGGTGGACGGCATGACCATCAAAGCTCATACAAAAATAGATGCTCACACAGGGGATTGGATCATGCTTGGCGGCAACTTCGGCCCCTCCATGAGCATAGCAAGCGCAGTCCATCACGCCGATGGAACCTGCACAGCAGCGCCCGCCTTCAAAGCCCCACGCCAAGTATATACCCATGATTTTTTTGCCACCGAAAATTACTTTCTAGTATATCTCCAACCTGCATTTTTTAATCCCTTCAGCTTTCTCGCAGGTTTGAACAGCTTCACAGATGCCATCACCTGGAAACCAGAAGAAGGCGGCCTCCTCGCCCTGATCCCACGCAATGGAGAGGCAACACGCTACATCGAAACGCCCGCCAGCTGGATGTGGCATGCCCTCAACGCCTATGAGGAAGGCAATACCCTCATCGCCGATTTTGTCGGCTATGACGACCCAGAACATTTCATCGGCAAAGATCCCGCCTTCTCAGCCATTATGGATGGCCGCCTCGCTGCCAACCAAATTGGCGGGCACCTCCGCCGGTTTGTCGTGAACCTCGACACCCACACCGCCAGAGAAGAACGCATCGCCGACGGCCCCTTTGAATTTCCGATGACCCATGCAGCCACCGCCCTGCGCAAACATCGGTACGGCTATATGTCTTACGGCACCCACGACAGTATATTTCACTCTGGCCTAGCGCGGGTAGACACGCAAACTGGCGACACTCAGTCTTTCGATCTTGGCAAACACGTCTGGGTAGGCGAGCCCATTCATGCGCCCGACCCCGCACACCCCCTGCAAGAAAATGCCGGGTGGGTCATCGCCCAAGCCTTGGACGGAGCCACCGGTAAAAGTTTTTATGCAATCTTCAGAGCAGAAAACCTGAGTGACGGCCCCATTGCTAAAGCCCATTTGGCGCATCACATGCCCATCAGCTTTCATGGCCATTGGACCCCTCGCACGACATGATGGAGGCGAGGACTGCAGAAGCCAGTTGGCATTTCCATACCCAACTGGCTACACTCCCATGAAGTGTTCAAAAAAATGTGGGCGTTCTAAACGACCTACGAAAAGAGGAAATAATGCTCACGATTTTTCATGGTGCAAATACGCGGTCGATGCGTGTGATATGGCTCGCAGAAGAACTTGGCCTGCCTTACGAAATTAAAACAATCCAATTCTTAAACAAAGAACATAAAGAGCCTGCTTATCTCGCAATCCACCCACTGGGGAAATTACCAGCTATTCAAGATGGTGACCTGTATTTGCATGAGTCTGGCGCAATTTGCGACTATCTGATCGCAAAAGCAGGGGCCACTCATTTAGAGCCAAAACTCGGCACCAGTGAGTACGGCCTATGCCGCCAATGGGTATATTTCGCCGAAGCCACATTGATGGTGTCCATCGGGACCATCGCGCAACACACAATGTTACGCCCAGAAGAAGACCGTATCGCCCAAGTACGTGATGAAGCTATTGAAAACACAGCTAAAGGGTTGAGCCTCCTAGAAAGCGCCTTAGAAGGCAAAGAGTATCTGTGCGGCACCACCTTCACATTGGCAGATATCATGACAGGCTATGATTTGCATCTCGCAAGAATGCTTGGCCAGCTCACCGATGCTTACCCCAATCTCATAAGTTACTTGGCGAGATTGAGCGCGCGTCCCGGTTTTCAAAAGGCCGCCGCATAATACAACATCACCTTTAATCTCTACGCGGAGACATATTTCATGACAGACGCAACCTTACCAAAAGGCTTTCATGTCAGGCCCATCGCGGGGGCCCTCGGCGCAGAGATTGAAGGGGTGAACCTATCATCTGACCTAGACAGCCAAACCTTTGAGGCTATTCATAGAGCCTTTCTCGATCATCAAGTTATCTTCTTTCGCGATCAAAACCTCACCCCAGAGGCCCACAAGGAGTTTGCCCAGCGCTTTGGCTCTCTCACCATCCATCCCTTTGTTAAAGGCATGGATGGACACCCCGAAGTTATGGAGATCATCAAAGAACCCCAAGACAAAATGAACTTTGGCGGCGGTTGGCATTCAGACACCTCATTCATGGAAAAACCAGCGCTGGGGTCCATTTTGCACGCACTAGAAGTGCCCGCTTATGGCGGAGACACTTTGTTTGCGTCTCAATATTTAGCCTACGAAACCCTTTCAGAAGGGATGCGCGAGTTGTTGGACACGATGACAGCTTTTCACACGGCAAAAGCAGAATATGGTCGCCAAGGCAATTCCGCACAAAAGCGGTCATCGATGAAAATAGAAAACGCCGCCGACGACAACCCTGGATTTGAACATCCCGTTGTACGTACCCACCCAGAAACCGGCCGCAAGGCGCTTTACATCAACATTGCTTTCACTGAAAAATTCAAAAACATGTCCCGTAAAGACAGCCTGCCCCTCCTGAATTATTTGTTCGCACACGCGACCCGCGAAGAGGTCACATGCCGCTTCCGCTGGACAAAGGGAGCCGTGGCATTTTGGGACAATCGATGCGTGCAGCACTTCGCCCTCAATGACTACCAAGGGCACCGCCGCCATATGCGCCGGGTTACAATCAACGGCGATCGGCCCGTGTAAAGCGACCACTAGACCAAAGTCCTATTGCCGGAGGCTCAAACCAAGCCATACCGGGCGGCAGAGTGCGCTCACCTCATACAAACGCTATTGATAATTATTATTAATAATGTAATAATTTACATTCCCCCCTTGACGGAACCCGCTTTGGCACCATATCTCCCTACAAACTAGACCAACCGGTCGGTTTCTATTAAGATCAGGCACATACCGCAGGAATAAAGGGGAGTTGGAAGGTTTTAATGTCTCAAAATGTCACCAGTAAGAACGCGCAGACAGCGGCACTCAAAAAATCAACAAAAGAAGTTGATGGACGTCTCGCACGAGGCGGGAAAACGCGTGCGGCTCTGCTCGAATCTGCTTTCGACGAAATTTATGAGCACGGCTTCCAATCAGCCAGTTTGGCCAACATCTTACGCGCCGCCGACTGCACCAAAGGCTCTCTCTACCACCACTTCCCCGACAAGCACGCTTTAGGGATAGCAGCGGCACAAGCCAAGATAAATGAACACTTTGAAAAGATGTGGTTTGCCTCCCTTGCAGCCACGCAAGATCCCCTCACAACCATTATAAATTGCATTCAGCGCTACATGGATGAAGGCGACGCACGTCTCATTCGACTGGGGTGCCCAGTGCAGAACCTCAGCCAAGAAATGTCGCCAATTGACGAAGAGTTCCGCCTCCTTCTCGCAGAGCTCATCGCAAATTGGCACAATGCCCTCGCCTCTGCTCTGCGCCGTGGCGTCGAAAATAACACTGTAAGCCAGACCGCCAATATTGACGAGATCGCAGCCCTCGTGATCACAAGCCACCAAGGCAATATTGGTGTCCTCAAAGCCACCCGCGATTTAGACCTCGCACGCAATACGATGGCGGCTCTCTTCTCCTACCTCAACAATCAAAGGCCTGCTTCCGCTTAAAGCCATGAAGCTGAAAGCTCTCACAAAGGGTACGCGTTATGAATAACTGGGTTGTCAATTACACTAAATGGATCATCAAGCTCCGCTGGATGGTTCTCCTCCTCTCCATCGCAGGCACGCTCGCGCTTGCCAGCGGCGGACGATTTATAGAGTTCTCCAATGACTATCGCTATTTCTTCACAGAACAAAATCCCAACCTACAAGCCTTCGAAAAACTAGAGAGAACTTACTCAAGCCCAGATACGCTTCTCTTTGTACTCAAGCCCAAAGAAGGGCTTGCGACAACACCAAAAATTCTCGAAATTGTTAAAGAGATCACCGACCAATCTTGGCAAATTCCCTTTGTTATTCGTGTAGACAGTCTTACAAATTATCAGCACACCAAAGCATTTGAAGACGACCTTGTCGTTGCTGATCTGGTGAAAGACCCCAGCGTACTCACCCCAGAGCTAGCAGAAGAAGTTCGCCAAATCGCGACATCTGAACCAGCCACGGCCCTACGTCTTATTTCCGAAGACAGCACCACAACCGCCATCTTCGCGACCCTAAAACTAGAACGTGATAACGTAGAGGCAACAACCGCTGCAGTCACAAAAGCCCGCGCGATACTCAACTCTATGCGCGAGGCTCACCCCGACATTCGTTTTGAGCTTACCGGGTCTGTAATGCTCTCAACCTCCTTTTCCGAGGCTGCGCAATCAGACATTTCAACGCTAACCCCCGGCATGTTTGTCTTCCTTGGGTTTTGCATCTATCTGCTGCTCCGTTCCTTCTCGGGCACCCTCTCCGCTCTTACCATCGTGCTGCTCTCTGCCGCAGGCGCTATGGGCTTCGTCATGGGCTGGATGGGTGTTAAATTAACCCCGCCATCAACTGGCGCTCCAACCATCATTCTCACCGTGGCTGTTGCAGATAGCATCCACATCCTCGTCACCATGCTTGTAGAGATGCGCAAGGGCAAAACAAAGCACGAAGCCATCATCGAAAGCATGCGCGTGAATTGGCAACCCGTTTTCCTGACTTCGGTCACAACGGCGATTGGGTTCTTGAGCCTTAACTTCTCTGACGCCCCTCCCTTCCGCGATCTAGGCAATGCTTCTGCAGCAGGGTCTGTGATTGCATGGGCGCTCTCCATCACCCTCCTCCCAGCCATGTTGGCAATTTTGCCTGTGTCTGCAAAAGCTGCAGTCGCCAGTCAAAGTAAAATGATGGAGCGTTTCTCAGAAGTTGTCATTCGTCACTATCGCCTTTTGTTAGTGGTCATGACGATCGCCATCGTCTTCTTCTCAGCACTCGTACCATTGTTCAAATTCAATGACCGCTTTGTTGAGTATTTCGACGACCGTATGGAATTCCGGGTTGCCTCCGATTGGGCAGCAGACAATCTCATCGGCATTTACCAGATCAGCTACTCAGTAGAATCTGGCGAAGCTGGTGGTATTTCTAATCCTGAATATCTCACCACCCTATCTTCTTTTGCAGACTGGGCACGCGTTCAACCAGAAGTCGTCCACGTGGCCACCTTCACTGACGTTATAAAACGCGTGAACAAATCCATGCACGGAGATAACCAAGACTTCTACCGCATTCCCGAAGAGCGTGACATGGCAGCACAGTTCTTGCTGCTCTATGAAATGTCGTTGCCTTACGGCTTGGACCTAAATGACCAAATCAATGTAGACAAATCAGCCACAAAACTCACAATCACGTTGGATGATGTGTCCACTGCAGAGATGCAAGAGTTCATCAACCGAGGCGATACATGGTTGAGGGCAAATGCACCAGCGGTCATGAATTCCTATCCAGCCGGGCAATCCGTGATGTTCGCTTTCATCGGGCGCAACAACTTTAACGCCATGGCGTACGGTACTGGCTTGGCGCTTCTTCTGATCTCTGGATGTTTGGTGGTCGCGTTGCGCGATATACGATTGGGTTTCATCAGCTTGGTGCCCAACCTCACCCCACCAATCGTTGCCTTTGGTATCTTGGCACTGTTCACCCAAGAAGTTGGTTTCTGGTCTTCTTTCGTAATTGCCACCGCACTGGGCTTGATTGTTGATGCAACCGTCCACTTCTTATCCAAGTACAAACGCGCACGACATGAGCTGGGTTACAGTGCTGAGGATGGCGTTCGCTACGCTTTCTCGACTGTGGGAACAGCTCTTTGGGTCTCCACATTCGTCCTCGTCGCGGGCTTTGCAATCCTTGCCTTCTCACCCTTCAAAGTTAATATGATGCTGGGCGTCATGGTAGCCTTGACCATCGCAGTCGCCTTGATCATTGACTTCCTCCTGCTACCCGCATTGTTGATCGCTTTGGACCAACGTAAAGGCGACGTCACAAACAAACTCAAAGCAACACCGGACGACATAGGTACGGTCTCAGACGGTGCTGCTTCGGCATCTACCTAACAGACCTATGCCCGAGGTGGCCTTCCCACCTCGGGTTCTACTTTTACGCTTACACTTAAACACACACTGAGGGAGCTTGGTCCCATGGCCACAAAAGCACTAAATTTCTGTAGTTACACCTTAGGCCTCATCATCGCCGCCCTAACTTTGGCACTGCCTTTGAGCATCTCTGCGGCGTTAGCCGAAGTCCCTGGTTTGCCAGATGCATCAGATCCCGACGCGCGCGGCCTCGCCATTGCCACTGAGAGTGACAGCCGCGACCACGGCTTTAAGGACAGTCAAGCCAACCTAAAAATGATCCTGACAAACGCCTACGGGGAAACCAGCGAACGCGAGTTGCGTTTTCTAACTCTTGAAAACGTGGACCCGAACGATGGGGATTGGAATCTCATCGTATTCGATCGCCCCCGCGATGTGAAAGGCACGTCTCTTTTGACGTATGCGCACATCCTAGAAGCAGATGATCAATGGATGTACCTCCCCGCCTTGAAACGCGTTAAGCGGATTTCTTCAACCAACAAATCTGGCCCCTTCATGGGTTCCGAATTTGCATTCGAAGATTTCTCCGCGCAAGAGCTTGGGAAATATTCATATAAGTGGCTGCGGGATGAACCATGCGGCGAGCGAACCTGCCACGTTGTTGAGCAGACACCACAGTACGAGAATTCAGGCTATACCCGCCAAATTGGCTGGACCGACACAACAGACTATCAGTTGCGTAAATCTGAATTCTACGACCGTAAAAACCAGCTGCTTAAAACCTTGGAATTCACAGATTACCAATTGCACTTGGATAAATACTGGCGCGCCCACAACCTGAAGATGACAAACCATCAAACAGGCAAAGGCACAACATTGACTTGGGACTCTTATGCCTTCCAAACAGGTCTGGAAGAAAAAGACTTCTCTAAGAATGCGCTCAAACGCGCGCGCTAAAATCTAAAGATACGGCAGCGCCCCACGAAACTCTTTACGCTTTTTGGGGCGCTGCCACATAATCTACCAACCAACATCATGACCGATCAAACGACAAAGCGCATTAAGCGGCAACAGTTGCCCAGCGTGTAAGGGGATAGAATGGCGTATCAAAGCTACTCGGACAATAAGGCACTCTCTCTGGCGGCCCTCATGGCCACAAGCCTCACTCTGAGCGCAGCTCTCCCCCTCCAAGCATACGCCGACGATTTTCTGGAAGAAGTCGAAATATCCGGCTACATCGAGCCTGAACTTCGCTTCTTTAGTCAAAGCCCCAACCGCCCCGGCCAAGACGCCAATGACTTTTCGATTGCCGGCGAAGTAACGTTTGAAACTTTCTGGGACGACTCCGATCAGTGGATTGTCGTCAAGCCTTTCGCTCGCTGGGACATGCGCGACCACGAACGCTCACACTGGGACCTGCGCGAGGCAAAATACGCCCGCGTCATGGGCGATTGGGAATTTCGGATTGGGATCGACAAAGTTTTTTGGGGGGTGACAGAAGCCGCCCATCTCATCGACATTATCAACCAAACAGATTTGGTTGAAAGCGTAGATGGAGAAGAAAAACTCGGCCAGCCGATGGTGCAAGTGTCCACGACGCAAGACTTCGGAACTTTTGATTTCTATCTCTTGCCGTACTTCCGGGAACGGACATATCCATCTGCCGACGGCCGCCCCGCAACAGACATCCCAGTGGATGAGGCATCAGCTCAATATGAATCCTCTCAAGAAGAGCGGCACATCGACTTTGCGGCCCGCTATTCAAATACATTCGAAGACTGGGATGTGGGGCTGGGATATTTTCAGGGCACCGCACGTGATCCCATTCTCAATCCGGGGTTAAACAGCAGCGGCCAATTGGTTCTCATTCCCTACTACGCGCAAATCAAACAAGTTTCTGTAGACGTGCAAGCAACAAAAGAAGCATGGCTTTATAAATTTGAAGGCTTGATGCGCAATCAACTCGGGGCGAACTATTTTCAAGCATCTGGTGGCATCGAATATACGCTTTACGGCATTTTCGACACGCCCGAAGATCTTGGCATCATTGCAGAATACATCTGGGATGATCGCGGGGAAGACAGCGGCAATCCATTTTCCAACGATGTATTTGCAGGCATGCGCTGGGCGTTGAATGATGAAGCTTCCACAACGCTTCTAGGTGGTGGCATCATAGACCTCGATACAGCCGCCCTTTCCTTGTCGTTAGAAGCAGAACGCCGCCTCGGAGATGATTATTTCGTCACGATTGAGGCCCGCATGTTCACAAACACCCCTCAATCAGATCCCCTCTTTTCATACTCAGACGATGATTTTCTACAACTTAGAGTGGCAAAATACTTTTAATGTCAATCCATAGGGGCGGTGCGCGGGGCTTGTGTCCATTATCATCGCCACCCCCGCCCCAAGCCCCTTGCCCGATTCAGAGCAACTCACTAGATTCCTTGTCGGGATAGGCAAACCACCACCCCTCTGGAGGATATGTATGAGTATCACGATCGATAATGATGTTACCCAAACCTTGTCAGCAGATCGTCCAAAGAAACGTTGGCTCTACTTAGAGCCATCACGCACCTTAGGTGAGCTAGCCGCATGGCCAATTTCTAAACAGCTTCTCAAATTAGCGCCAAAAGGCGACGGTCATCCCGTCATCGCCCTGCCCGGTTTTATGGCCGGAGATAGCAGCACAGGCATCTTGCGCAATTTCCTGTCCTCACGCGGCTACGCAGCCCTTCCGTGGGAACTGGGGCGCAACCTTGGCCCCCATGTATTGGGCGAAGAATTTGTGCACCTTGAGACCTATCTTGAAGATACGGTGCGAGAGCACGGCCAAAAGGTCAGTCTTGTAGGGTGGAGCCTCGGCGGTGTCTTTTCTCGCGAAATTGCCAAACAACGGCCAGACCTCATTCGCCAAGTCATCACACTGGGCAGCCCCTTTGCGGGAGACCCCGAAGCCTCCAACGCATGGCAGCTTTTCAAATATATTGCGGGAGACATCCGCGATGACAAGCACCTCACAGAGCTGCGCACACGCCTAAGCCATGCCCCAGAAGGCATTCCCAGCACGGCCATCTATACAAAAACAGATGGCATCGTGCATTGGAGCGGCGCACGCGAACATCCCGGCCCCTTGACCGATAACATCGAAGTGCTCACCTCCCATTGCGGCCTTGGCTTTAACGCCTCCACCCTATACGCAGTGGCCGACCGCTTGGCCCAGCCAGAAGGCGAATGGAAACCCTTCCACCGCAACGGCTGGCGCAGCGCCATTTACCCATCAAGCGGGCATGATTGAATAAACACACGAACCAAACCGAAAAGGCCGCGCTTCATAAGCGCGGCCTTTTATTTACATGTTCATCAAAGCAGATATCAAACGGCTTTATTGTCCGTATGAGCAACCCCATTCGCTAACGTATCGTCCAACGCAAGCTCAGCCGTTTGGGACGTTTTAGGCTTTTCAGTCACAGTAGGAGGCGTTTGAACCGCAACCGACGCGTCCAATTTAGCAGCGCTCTTCTTTGGAGCCGCCTTTTTCACAGCGCCTGCCTTCTGTGCACTCACCTTTTTCGCAACTTTTTTTGCCGTGGCTTTTTTCGCAGACACTTTCTTGGCCCCCGCTTTGCGCGCAGCAACCTTTTTAACCGTCGCCTTTTTAGTCGAGACCTTTTTAGCTGAGGCTTTCTTCGGGCTGGCCTTTTTAGCAACCGCCGTGCCGATCATCGCCTCTCGCAACTCTTCGAAAGACTCCTCAAGACACTCCGCATAAAACTCTGGGTCTGGCATAAGGTTACGACACGCCGTAAAGGACACCGCAACGTTGCCAACATAGCTCTCAACAATATGGCCAAGTCCCACACCGTCCGTCAGGCACAACATGCCGTAGAAGGAAACCATTTTTGCACCCGCCGAATAAATCGGAATGGGCGGCCCTGGAATATTCGTCACAATGGTATTGAAGAAGGGGCGCATTCGATTGGCAAAACCAAATTCAGAATAAAGCCGTGCCGCCAAGCCCGTAAACAAGGCCGGTGCCATCTTGGTAATTTCTGAAATTTGGCGCGCCCCAATTGCATTCGTGAGAGCTTTTGAATCCTGCGTGCCCTCATAGACCTCTACAAAGCGTTCTCGTGGGTCAGCGATGTGCGTACCCAATCGCACCAACATGCCGGACACTTGGTTGCCCATTTGTTTGGCTTCACCTTCAGAACGCACAGAGATGGGCGCCAAAGCAACCAACGGGTCCTCGTGTGTTTCCCCATGGCGTGCAAGGTACTTGCGCAATCCCCCGCCCACAATCGCCAACATCACATCGTTGACCTTAGCGCCGGGCAATTGATCTTTGATCGCTTTGATGTCTGCTAATGGGAACGTGCGCCCATCAAACACACGGTTCGCACTCACATTGTGATTGAGCCGTGTACGGGGCACTTTGCGTAACGCCTCAATGCCAAATTCTTTTTTGATCAAGCCTTTCACAACCCGGGCAGCCCCCGGCACACTACGGCCAATCAAATCAACCCAGCGGAAAGGATTTTTCAACGCGCCCACATACCCCCGTAACAGCATCTCAGGGGCCGTTGGGCTACGCTCGGGCTTCCACGTTGGCACATCCTTAGGCAAGGAAACGTCAGGCGTAATCGAATGAATGGCGTTCATAATATCAACGCCAGAAACTCCATCGATGCCCGCATGGTGGATTTTCGTCACAAACGCGAAAGAACCCTTGGGCACACCTTCCACATTGTCCAGTCCTTCAATCACCGTCAGCTCCCATAGGGGCCGGTCCATATCGAGGGGCCGCGAGAAAATCCGCGCTGCCTGAATACAAAGCTGCCGCCAGTCGCCGGGAGCAGGAAGAGCAATGTGGCGCACATGAAATTCTAAATCAAAGTCATCATCTTCAACCCAGTACGGATGATCCACACCGAGCGGCACCCGCGCCAGTTTTTGGCGAAACGTTTTCGCCATAGGCAAGCGGTCATTGATAAATTTCAGAATGTCTTTGAACCGAACAAATCCGTTTGGTGCCGTAGACGGATCATAAATACAAAGAGACCCAATATGCATAGGCGCTTTCTTTTGATCCAAATACAAAAACGAGGCATCTAGGCCGGTAAGCTGTTCCATGTATCTCTCCCCTTTAACTCCCAGCTTGAGCCTAGCCCTTACTTGTCATGAGAGTCAGTACAAAAATTTATTTTCAAAAGTCAGGGGACACTCCTCACACAACCTCCCCCCGCTCCGTGATGAGATGCAATCTGTCATGAGCGGCCTAGAAAGGTCTGCCTAACAAAAAACCGCCCCCAAAAGGGGACGGCTTTAAGCGGTCGGTAAAATTTTGCTAAAATATTTTAGCAAATTATAATCTCGAGTGTCCGCGTTACGCGCTCACACCGCCCATAGCAGACTGCATATAATTTTGCTCGCCCACTTTGTCGATCAAGCTCAACTGCGTTTCGATCCAATCAATATGCTCTTCTTCCGAACTAATCAGATGCACAAACAATTCCCGGCTCGCATAATCACGCACTTGCTCGCAATATTCAGCAGCGTCCGTATAAAGCGGGTGTGCTTGCATTTCACTTTTCAGGTCACATTCCAAAATCTCTTTGACCGTTTCCCCAATCATCAAGCGATTAAGGTCCTGCAAATTTGGCAAGCCTTCCAAGAAAAGAATACGCTCAATCAACTTGTCCGCATGCTTCATCTCATCAATAGATTCTGCATAGACTTTCGCACCAAGCTCAACAAAACCCCAATCCTTCAACATACGCGCATGCAGAAAATACTGGTTTACCGCCGAAAGCTCTTGCTTCAGCGCTTTATTGAGATGTTCGATAACTTTAGCGTCGCCTTTCATAGGGACCTCCAAGCAAATCAGTGATTTGGCTCACCTTATGCGATTGGGTATCCAAGTGCGACCACTATCTTTGCGTGCGAGAGTGAAAAGCGTTATTAAAACAATGACTTACAAGATAAGAATGAGAAGCAATACATGTCCAAATAGGCGTCGCCCATCAAAGGCGACCCAAAGATTGGGCGCCCCATTGGCACGAAAAGAATGGATGAGTATTGAGAGAGAGTGTTTGAGAAGAGGCAGGAAGAGAGATCAATCAGCAGCCAAGCTCATGGCTTGCGCACTCTCTTCGTTTTGCAACATGGCCCGCACATGCGGCACACAGCGCCCACATTGAGGCGCACAACCAAGGGCCTTATAGGCAGCCTTGGGACAACTTCCCGTTTTCTGGGCAGCAGTCTTAACCTGTGTCTCGGTCAACGCATTGCAAATACAAGCATACATAAAGCACACCACTCTCAAAAGATAAGCCCCGACTCGAAGGGCCCTAGAACTTAAGGACAATGTGCAATTTATGAGAATGATTGTCAATGCCTTTCGCAAGTACGTCCCTTCCGGCAGGCAGACACCCAAAAGGGCTTGTTTTAGCCATTTTGGGTGCCCAAGCAGCGGCGAAAGCCAAACTCAATACAGCTCATCGCGTGTATTTTCGTCCAAAGCGTCGTCAATTACCTTGGCATCCATGTCCAACTTCATCTGATCGCGCATGATCTGACCAAGGGTGGGGAAATCTTTTCGCGCGATTTGTATATCCTGCGACCACAATTTGGATCGAGCGACAGCTTTAGCGCAGTGCATGTAAACCTCACACACCTCAATCAACAGCACACTCAAAGGAGGACGCCCCTTATGCTCAAACTTCTTGAGCAAGTCAGGGGCAACACTCACCCGCGCACGCCCATTAATGCGCAGCATCTCGTTGATACCGGGCAGAAAGAACAACAAGCCAACGGTCGGATCGTTGACAATATTCGTCAACGTATCCAAACGATTGTTACCGGGCCGATCGGGCAGCGCCAAAGTTTTATCATCCAGCACAGTCACAAAACCGGCTTCCCCCCCACGTGGAGACACATCAGCCAAATTATCTGGACGCGCTGTACCAATGCACATGAAAGTAGAAAGAGAAATAAACCGACGGGTATGCTCTTCAAGCTGCGTCAATTCCTTCATCACCGCACCAGGGCTGGCCTCACGATAAACCGTACGAAGCCCCGCTTCGTCTGTAATCAGGTGATCGGTATCTTCAAATGCGTATGCCATGCAACCTCCAGTTAATAACCCTTTTCAACTAGCCTATCACACCCGCATTCCCCGTTTCAATCTACACTAAGCACCACCCAAAGAGGCGCACATTACGCACTGGCCACCTCATGGCGCACCGCAATCATCTCAGCCAATCGCTTAACCCCTGCCAAGGCCAATTCTTCTGTCATAGACATCAAGTCACTGAATGCGCCGTCCGGTTCACTGGCCAATAATCCCACCGCACGCGAAGGCGCACTGCATTGCGATACCAACCAAAACCCAATCAAGATTTTATCCACTATCGTCGCATCAGGACCCAACAAGGGTGCCAGCATATCGCCCAGCCGCGCCATGTGGGGCTTGACTTCACAATCAACCAAATCATCGAGCACGCCCGACGGAGACATAAATTCCTGCAACACAAGCCGTGGCATATCAAAGGGAAGCGGCGGGCCAATGGACAAAGCTGTGTGTGCGTCGGCTTTAGCCATCAACGAACGGATCACCGAGCGGGCGATATCATCGGGCGTGAGGGCCCCAGCCAGTTCAACAGTGGGAATTTTTTCAGTATGGAAGTCCTGCAAAACACGCCGCATCACTTCTCGGTAAAGTGCTTCTTTGCCGCCAAAGTGATAATTGACAGCCGCTAAGTTGACCCCAGCTTGATCCACGATGTCGCGTACCGTTGTGCGCTTAAAGCCTTCATTGGCAAAAATTTCAGCCGCTGTTTCCAAAATGAGTACCCGCGTTCCCCGCACTTTACTTTCCTTACCTTCAGCGTCGCGACTTCATCACATTCCGTAACGGTTCTAGCGCACGTCTCAAAGCACCCCGAAAACGCTTGTTTGAAGCAAGGCTTTGAAACAGCCCGTCCCGTTTCTGGCCCTCCCCTTGCGACGTTTGGGGCATACCAGATGGTTGGTATACGGCGGCAACCCTAATACCCGTCGGAATATTTACAAAGGATCTAGAATATGGATATCAGTAGTACAAATTCAGCCATGGATCTTATGGCTATGAGAGAAGAAATGGCTGCAATGCGCGAAGAAATGTTCGCAAAATCTGATACTAACGCCAGTGGCGGCCTTTCGATTGAAGAGTTCACGGAAGCCTCTGCCAATCGTCCAGTTGGCGGGGCAGAATCTGCCGGGGGTAAATCTATCGAGGATATTTTTGCCGAGATAGATGCAGATAGCGATGGAGAAGTGACCTCCACCGAAATGGAAGAGCACATGGAGGCGAATAGACCGCCAGCGCCCCCCATGAGCGCAGAAACAGGCTCAGCGTTGACCATGCTGCAAGAAAGCCTCAACACCAGCAGCACAGAAGACACGAGTCTTGTGGACACATTGCTAGAACAGCTAGAAGCATCCGATGAAGATGAGGAAGACGATAACGCAGTAGCTGCTTAACAGCGGCACAATATCTGATCAGGTAATGGGTCGATAGCAGAATGCTGTCGGCCTTTTGCATGGGCAAGCAAAGTAAGTCCTACCCAACCACCCGATCCAACGAGGCGATTAAAATACGCTCAACCGGACAGCAGCTTACGACCAATATAAAAGATGCAGAGGGGGAAAATGGTGGGCGTAACAAGGATTGAACTTGTGACCTCCTCGATGTCAACGAGGCGCTCTCCCGCTGAGCTATACGCCCATTTTCCATATGCGCCGACCACTCATACAAGCTGAGAAACCACGCTAGAGCCGAGGATATATCTGGAAAACGAACCAAGCGCAAGGCTAGATAACGCCTAATTTCGTAATCGGAGAAAGAACTTACCGTATGTGCACTCCAACCCCAAAGCACCCAAGTTTTCAAAAGGGAGCACAGATCAAAAATCCACTATGCGGCCATCAACCGATCAACTTCATCCACGAGATCGCGCAAATGGAACGGCTTGGAAAGAACTTTAGCATTTTGAGGGGCCGGATTGTCACCGCTCAGCGCAACCGCTG
The DNA here is from genome assembly GCA_029209985.1 of Parvibaculaceae bacterium. Taxonomy (GTDB): domain Bacteria; phylum Pseudomonadota; class Alphaproteobacteria; order Parvibaculales; family Parvibaculaceae; genus NORP139. The sequence continues at coordinate 139,687 of JARGNZ010000004.1, read as the reverse complement.
CAAAACCGGTGATAAACATGATTTTAAGAGTAGGGTCTAAGTCCGCCGCACGTCGCGCCAGCTCAATCCCATCCATCTCAGGCATCACAATATCGGTCAAAAGCAAATCAAACACGTCTTGTTGAAGCTCTTCAAAGGCAACATCTCCCTGACCAAAGCTGACAACGTCATGCCCAGCCTTCTCCAAAGCCTTCGCGAGGAAACGGCGCATCGAATCGTCATCTTCTGCCAAAATTATACGTGCCATTTATAGCCCCCTCTCTTTCAACCTAAATCATGTGCCTCGGTCTTTTCAACCACGCCATGACAGCATCAAGAGTGTCAGATCTTCATGTACCCATACATCACTTATAAAAGCCGAAGTGTAAACGAGATGTAAACAGAACACCCCCCGCTACCTCACAAAGTTGTGCGCACATACACACTGCGGCACAAATGCACCAAAATCGGTCAATTCACCCGTTATTTGTCTCGCATCCAACTGTAAAACAATCAAAACCACTTATATTGAAAAGAGCCCGCTCATGTTATCCTTAGCCAGAATGAAAGAGCGAGATCGAAAAAACAGAACATGCCGCATCGGTTGTGGCGCCAAACATCCCATACCGCGTTAATTACACATGTGAGCTTCATGGATTTGCCCCCGAAAAAAACGCAGCAAGGCACTCTGCCCCAACATTCTGAAACCCATCAGTCTTCTGCCGCCAGTCAGTCCGCAAGCTCCGCCCGTCGCCCCCGTGTTTTAGCTGGCGACCCAACAGATTTTTCACCGCCTTTTCAAGTCCAGCGCCCAAAACGCCAACTCATGCCATTTGTGTTTAACTCGCCCCATAGTGGCCGCCACTATCCCGCCAGTTTTCTCAAAGCCTCAAACCTAGACCCCCTATCTCTGCGCCGCTCTGAAGACAGCTTTGTAGAAGAGCTTTTTGCCGGGGTGGTCGAACTTGGGGCGCCTTTGTTGCACGCAAATTTTCCCCGGGCCTTTTTGGATGTAAACCGCGAGCCCTACGAATTAGACCCTGCAATGTTCAGCGACATGCTGCCCCCCCACGTCAACACACGCTCCTTGCGCGTTGCAGGCGGACTTGGCACCATTCCGCGCATCGTGACAGAAGCCGCAGAAATCTACCGCAATCAAATCACCTTTGCCGAAGCCGATTTGCGCATCAAATATCTCTATTTGCCTTTTCACGAAATGTTGCGAAGCCTCTTACAAGAAACGATGACGGAGTTTGGCTGCGCCGTGCTCATAGACTGCCATTCTATGCCTTCTTTAGGCTTAGAAGACGCCGCCGACAGCACATCAGGCACTCGACCAGACATTGTTCTGGGCGACCGATACGCAACCTCTTGCAGCTCCGAATTGACAGACATTGCCGAACGCACTCTGCAAGATCTCGGATACTCAGTCTCACGGAACAACCCCTACGCTGGGGGCTTCAATACTGAACACTACGGACGCCCGACCCAAGGCCTCCATGCGCTCCAAATTGAGATAAACCGCGCGCTCTATATGGATGAAGCGCGCATATCTCGACTGCGTAAGCTCAAACGTGTCAAAAAAGATATGTCCCAGCTGGCCCATCAGCTCGGAGCCGCCGCTCCCAACTTCCTTGTCCCTCCCCGACAAAGCGACGCAGCTTCATAACGACAACAGATGAAAAGAAGGCTGCTCCCGCACGACACCCGACGTGAGGACAAAAAAAGGGGCCATGCCGAAGCATGGCCCAAGTCTAGGGAGGAAACGCCCAATGAAGGGCAGTAATAAAGGAGCCGAAGCTCAACCTCATCACATAAAAAGACCTTACGCTGCACCGCACAAAAATGCAAGCATCCAATAGCCTATATTTCGAAAATAACCTTGCATTCTCTCAAAATTAGAAAGGGCATTCTAATTTTGCTGCAACGCACAACGGACTACAGCCTAAAACGCTATAAACCCACTCTTTCGGTCTAATAAGAACATATTAACCATTCGTTGACAGACTCCCTGTTGAAGGAGTCCGTCCGTAAGGTCTGCCTCCCCCTGTACAGGCCTGTGGCGGTCCAAGACAGGGGATACCACAACCGCCACATAGGGAATGAGGCATGAAAAGCTTCGGGGTGCACGGTCATATTTTAATGCAATCACTGATTAACACAGTGCACAGCACGCGCTTGGTCCTCACACCGTCGCGCCAGCTCACCTTATTGCCTCTACTTATGATGCCTGTGCTTCTCGCGGTCACAGCCCTCAGCTTTTCAGCCCACACCGCACAAGCAAATTCACAGACACAAAACGAACAGGCCAATGCACAACAGCACTGGAACACCTGCCGCCAAGCTGCTTATGCCCTTGAAGACATACACCACACCCCACGCGGTCTTGTCGCGGCCATGACCCTAACCGAAACCGGTCGCAGAGGCCCCCAAGGCAAACTCGAAGCATGGCCGTGGACCATTAACGCAGAAGGCCGTGGATATCACTTCACATCAAAGCGCGAAGCCATTCGGGCCGTGCGCCGCTTAATGGCCGAAGGCAAGCGCTCCATCGACATTGGGTGCATGCAAGTCAATCTGCGCTTCCATCCCCGTGCCTTCACCAGCCTTGAAGAAGCCTTCGACCCAGAAGCAAACATCGCCTACGCCATCAGCTTCTTAAAAGACCTACATAAAAAGAGCCGTTCCTGGGACCTTGCCGTCGGCAACTACCATTCTTACTCACCTGCTTTGAACCAGCGCTATTACAAAAAAGTCCGCACGTTGTGGAACAAAGAGAAACGCCGTGGCCCAATGAAAATTGCCCGCGCCAGCCGACCCGCGCTCATCGACACAACAACCACCGCAAGCATTGCGCGATCTGGCAACCCAGCAAGCAACCGAGAAGCCCAAAACAGACCAAAATCGCTGATCGCCCCCTCACCGCGCACAACCCGGCCAATCAGTGCGCCGAAAAAGCAAACCATTGCGGGCCTACGCAGCTCCTACGCCGAACAAGACATTGCAGCCCTGCATATGCAAGCGGGTAAAATGCCAACGGGTCCCATGCCCGTCCTTGCGCTTGGCCCAAGCCAACATTTGCTCAGCGCCCTACATCAGCCCACAAGCCTTGCCGAAATCAAAAAAAATCAAACAAAATAGTGATGCTGCTACTCATTTCGTGATGAAAAATGACATGCCCCCATGTGTAAACTGCGTATGATAAAGCACTGGGCAGTCCAACAGGTTTAGCCCAACCGACGTAATTGGAGATTGAGGCCCGCGCCCAATTTCATAAATCAGGCAGAACCTCATCATGGACTTGGAACCGATCCTCCAGATAGTCGACCACCCCATCACACTCAAGGTTTTAGATTACCTGACCGGCCTTTTCATTCTGTCGATCGGCGCTCTATTCCTCACCCTTATCGCGCTTTACATTATTGACCGGACACAAACTAAACACGCCATTCGCCGCAATTATCCGGTGATTGGTCGTTTCCGGTATTTGTTCGAATCGCTTGGGGAATATTTCCGCCAATACTTCTTTGCCATGGACCGCGAGGAGCTTCCCTTTAATCGTGCCCAACGGGCTTGGATTTATCGCGCCGCAAAAGGCATCGATACAACCGTGGCATTCGGCTCCACCCGCGACCTACGTCCGGTCGGCACTGTCTCGTTCGTAAACTGCCCGTTCGCAACCTTAGAAGAAGACAGCACCTCCCCCAGCCCCCTCGAAATAGGCCCAACCTGTAAAACCCCCTTCAATGCCCGCTCCATCTACAATATTTCAGGCATGAGCTACGGCGCACTTTCCAAACCCGCCATCACCGCCCTTGCAAAAGGTGCCGCCCGCTCAGGGTGCTGGATTAATACAGGCGAAGGCGGTCTGTCTCCCTTCCACATGACCGATAAGCCAGACATTGTCTTTCAAATCGGCACCGCCAAATATGGGGTGCGCGACGATAAAGGCGGGCTTTCCGACAAGAAATTGCAAAACCTTGCAGCCCTCGACAATGTCCGCATGTTCGAGTTCAAACTGAGCCAAGGGGCTAAACCCGGCAAAGGCGGCATGTTACCCGGCGCTAAAGTATCAAAAGAGATTGCCGAAATTCGCGGCATTCCAATCGGCCAAGACAGCCTCAGCCCCAACCGGCACCCGGATATAAACAGCCTCGACGAACTGCTCGACAGCGTAAAACACGTCCGCGAGGTCACCGGCAAACCTGTCGGGTTCAAATTTGTGCTCGGCGATGGCGCATGGCTGGAAGACCTCTTCACCGCCATTTGCGCGCGCCCTCTCGACGAGGCCCCCGACTTTTTAACCATCGACAGCGCAGACGGCGGCACAGGGGCCGCCCCCCAACCTCTCATCGACTTTATGGGCATGCCCATTTGGGAAAGCTTACCCCTACTCGTAGATGCCCGCGATGGCGCGGGCCTTCGAGACCGGATTCGTATTATTGCGAGCGGCAAAATGATCAACCCCGGCGATGTCGCATGGGCCCTCACCGTCGGCGCTGACTTTGTAGTTTCCGGGCGTGGCTTTCTGTTTTCCCTCGGCTGCATTCAAGCCTTGCAATGCAACAAAAACACCTGTCCAACCGGCATTACCACTCACAACAAAAGATTGCAGCGCGGCCTAGACATCAAAGACAAAGCGGAGCGGGTGGCCAAATACCAAAAACGTGTGGTGAAAGAAGTCTGCATGATTTCACAGTCCTGCGGCTTAAATGAACCCCACGAACTCAACCGCACGCACGCACGCATTCTCACTGCAAACGGCATCTCAGTGCGCCTAGACGATTATTACGCCCGTTGGTCACGCGGCGAACTGGCCTCCGTCGACCCGCGCACCGCAGCCATCACACCAACAAACAGTAGCTTTCCCATTCAACCTTAACCCCCTTAAAGGTTAGGGTCTCACTCCGGCGCACGTGGCATCACCATCCGAAGAAACTGCTGCCCCTTTTTAAGCGTAAGGGGCAGTCCGCCGCGTGCTTCCCCGTCTACTTCAACATGCACAGGCTGTACGCTGGAAACCTCGATGGTGCTGCCAACAAAGACATCCACCGCAGATAAACGCTCTAAACATCCCAATCCCAAGGCCACAAAATAAGTCAAAAAGGCCCACCGGCCAGGCTTGCGAAATAAGAAAATCTGCAATCCGGGCTGAAACAAACTTGCCGACGGTGCCAAGACAAAAGGCCCCGCATAGTGGCGCACATTGGTAATCAATACCCACGCAGCCTCTTCCCGCCGCCCATCAATCGTCACCCGCAGCGCACGGCCAGGCCCTCTGAGCCATTCGCATAAGCCCGCCCACACAAAGGCACCTTGCCCGCTCAACCGTTTTAAGGCTGGATGGATCCGGTCAACAACCGCGCCATCAAAACCGACACCCGCCATCAACAAAAAGATCTCGCCGTTTACAAGGCCGGTGCCAATAAGCCGCGCATCCCCCCACAGCAACATGTCGCAAATCTCCCGCGCCCGCATACGCAAGCCCAACTCAATGGCCAGCACATTTGCCGTACCCAATGGAATAATACCCATCGGCGTGGCCGCACCAACAAGCCCTCGTGCCACCTCGTTAATCGTGCCATCACCACCAGCCGCAATAATCACATCATAAACCCCCGCGTTGGCCGCCGCCCGAGCCAATTCACACCCATGCCCTGCATAGTGCGTGTTAACAAGCGTCACTTCTGCATGGGCAGCGCGCAAGCCATCCACGACCTCCCCCAACAGCCCCCGCGTTGAAACAGCAAAGCGCGAATCAGATGGCGTCTCCTCCTGCACCTTTGTGCGCGCTGAACCGCCCGCGAAGGGATTCACAATAATGTAAAAACGTATGCGGCCTGACATAAAGCAAGTTCCTCCGTCTACATATTAACCCTACACAAATGTCTCATCCCTTCGACACAAAACCGTCACTGATATTAAAGACGATGCGCAAAAGCAGGGAAAGTCATGCGGGCTTTTTCTCAGAGCTGATCAAAGCGTTCGATACGCTGCTATCAACCGGATATGTGACAAGCCAATGACATATATAGATGCTTTTACAAACCTCGCACCGAACTTCCTAAACCGGTCCAACAACCAAACGGACAAATTGGACGGCCCCGACAATACGGTCGCACAGAGTGAAAAGCGCAAACGCCCCCGTGGGCAACGAGGCCAAAAAGCATTACTGCAAGACCGGCTCTATAATGCACCGCGCCCCTCCAACCCCAAACACCACCGCACGATGTTTATTTCAGACCTGCACTTAGGCACGCCGGGATGCAAAGCTGATTTGCTGTATGACTTCCTACGTCACAATGATGCAGACACAATTTATCTGGTGGGAGACATTGTAGACGGCTGGCGCATCAAGCGGTCTTGGTATTGGAATGACAGCCACAATGCTGTGGTGCAGGAAATTCTTCGCAAAGCCCGCAAAGGGTCCAAAGTCATCTACGTGCCCGGAAACCACGACGAAGCCTTGCGCGATTACACAGGCCTCAACGTCAGCGGCATCGATGTGCAAGGGGAAGCCATGCACAAAACAGTAGATGGTCGTGAGTTCCTCATCATCCACGGCGATCAATTTGACGGTGTGGTCCGCTATGCAGTCTGGCTGGCACACTTGGGCGACCGGGCATACGCCATCGCCTTGGCCGCAAATAATTGGCTGCATGATATTCGCCGTATTTTCGGCCTGCCTTATTGGTCCCTCTCAGCATACCTCAAGCACAAAGTGAAGAATGCCGTAGAATATATTTCTCGTTTTGAAACCGCCGTTGCCCGCGAAGCAAAAGAGCGCGGCGTTTACGGCGTTATTTGCGGTCACATTCACCACGCAGAAATGCGCCACATCGACGGCATTCTTTACTGTAATGACGGCGACTGGGTGGAAAGCTGCTCTGCCCTCACCGAAGATAAAAAGGGCAATCTTGAAATCATTACATGGCGGCACTTTTCTTGGGAACAGGAAGAAATAAACCAGCCAACCGTGACCAAGGAACCTGCGGCGCTTACCGAAGCGGAGTGCGTTCCCCAATCAAAGACCCCCGTGTGGAATGCAGCCTAACTTAGCTCCATCCACACTTTTCAAAGGTCTTGGCGCCCAAGCATCTCGGCACCAAGACCTTAGTTAAGGCTTCCAATGCCCAAATTGACAACACTCATCACCGCCCCTGCGGCCAACCCATCTCCCGCATTCACTGCACATAATTTACGTATTGCCATCATCACAGATGCCGCCGCACCGCAAGTTAACGGCGTCGTGCGTACGCTCAAACAATTAGGCGAAGAGCTAGAGGCTTTGGGTCACAAAGCCATCTACATCACCCCTGATCTGTTTTCCACAATGCCAATGCCAACCTACAAAGAAATTCGCATTGCTCTGTTCCCAGCTCGGCGGCTCAAAAAACTTCTAGCCGAACATCAACCAGACGCCATCCACATTGCCACAGAAGGCCCATTGGGCATGGCCGCTCGCAGATATTGTGTGCGCCACAACCTGCCGTTTACCACGTCATTCCACACCCGCTTTCCCGAGTACCTCAAAGCACGCGTCGGCGTACCCTTAAACTGGACCTATGCGTGGTTGCGTCACTTTCACAAACCATCCAAAGCAATGATGGTCGCCACCCCACGTTTAGCAGACGAAATGCACGCACGTGGTTTTACCAACACCGCCATGTGGTCGCGCGGCGTAGATACGGAACTGTTCCATCCCGACCCCGCACTGCATAAGACAGAAACACATGAGGCTGAGGCGAACGAAAAGGAATATCTCAACCTCCCACGGCCGCTCTGGCTTTACGTTGGCCGGGTCGCCGTAGAAAAAAACATAGACGCCTTTTTAGCCCTCGACCTTCCCGGATCAAAATTGGTGGTTGGTGAAGGCCCCAAGCTCGAACAGCTTAAAAAGAAACATCCCGAAGCAACATTTACCGGCGCCTTGTTTGGAGAGGAACTGGCTCAAGCATATGCGGCCAGTGATTGTTTTGTCTTTCCGTCCAAAACAGATACTTTCGGCCTCGTCCTTATTGAAGCCCTTGCCGCTGGCACCCCCGTTGCAGCCTATCCCGTGCAAGGCCCCCTCGACGTGATTGGCACCGCGCCAGTAGGGGCGTTAAACGAAGACCTACGCACCGCCTGCCTTGCCGCCATCCAAGCGTCACGCGAAGATGCCCGCACATATGCCCTTAATTTTTCGTGGGCCAGCTGTACCCAACAGTTTCTCTCGCATTTGGCTTTATTAGAACATCCAACCCATAACACGCTCACCGCGCCCCCCGCACCAACCCAAAAGGCGCAACCAACGGCCAGACCGCTTAAAACCTCTGCTCTCTGAATTGTGATATCGCCATATTGGCAACCTGCTACACTCTCCCCATATATGCTCGGAGTATTTAGGCTGTCATTTTACAGCCCGAAGGCTCCATAGTGTATGGGCACTTAACTCATCAGGCAGGGAACATTTTATGAAACAGTCCAAAAAACAACTAGGCCTTCTGGCAGCAGCGGCTCTCATCGCGCTCCCTCTTGGCTTTACCGCTGTGCAAGCTGATAGCTACAAAATCGATGAAACGCATGCACACGCCGCTTTCAGTGTCACTCACCTTGGTTTTTCAACGACTTACGGCCAATTCAAAGCCATCGAAGGCACGTTCGAGTTTGACGAAGCCGCCCCAGAAAAAAGCACTGTCGACGTCACCATTCAAACGAACAGCGTTGATACAGCCAATGATGCCCGTGATGAGCACGTGCGTGGCGCAGACTTTTTTGATGTCGAAAAGTTCCCAACCATGACCTTCAAATCCACAGGCGTTGAAGTGACTGGAGAAAACACGGGAAATCTCACCGGCGACCTCACTCTTTTGGGCGTGACAAAACCTGTCACCTTGGCTGTCACCTTCAACAAAGCGGGCCCTCATCCCTTCAAAAAAGAGATCACTGTTGCAGGCTTCAATGCCACGGGTGAGCTGGATCGGACAGATTTTGGCATGAATTACGCGAGTCCTATGATCGGCAACACAATTCCACTCATCATTTCGGTGGAAGGCATCAAGCAATAAACCGCAGAATCTTGGGAATAATTGTGGTGTGACCGCAAGCCCACAGTGCAGCGCACCACAAAGCTTGTGGATAAGCGCTGCGCCCGCTATAAGGCGCGAAGAATTTGGAGGACCCCTTGCGCGGCTAGTACCGCGTGAGGGGTCCCTTTTTGGACTGATCCTCGCGACCCTGCGAGGACGTCGGACTGCCGGAGTAACCCATGTCCCTTCGTAATATCGCCATCATCGCTCACGTTGACCACGGCAAGACCACACTCGTAGATGAACTGCTGAAACAAAGCGGTACATTCCGTGAAAACCAGCAAGTGGCCGACCGGGTCATGGACTCAAACGACCTAGAACGCGAGCGTGGCATCACCATTCTTGCCAAATGTACCAGTGTGAACTGGGTCTCCCCTGAGGGAGAAGAAATTCGCATTAACATCATCGATACCCCAGGTCACGCCGACTTCGGCGGTGAAGTTGAGCGTATTCTGTCTATGGTCGACGGGGTTGTGCTTCTAGTAGATGCCGCTGAAGGCCCAATGCCACAAACAAAATTTGTGACATCAAAAGCATTGGCTCTTGGATTGCACCCAATCGTCGTGGTCAATAAGGTTGACCGTCCCGATGGACGCCCTGATGAGGTCCACTCTGAAGTCTTCGATCTGTTCGCAGCTCTAGGCGCCTCAGACACCCAGCTCGACTTCACCACAGTCTTTGCCTCTGCCAAAAACGGCTGGGCTGCAGAAACAGCCGATGACGAAAGTCAACGCAACCGGGGCATGCAGCCTATTTTTGAAGCGGTTGTGAAGCACGTCAAAAAGCCAACAAATTACACTCCAGAGAAAGCAAAAGAGCCTTTCTCCATGTTGGTCACCACCATTCAATCTGACCCTTACTTGGGGCGTATTTTGACAGGCCGCATTGAAAGCGGCACCGCAGTGCCAAACATGCCAATCCACGCCTTGCGTCCGGGTGATGGCGTCGTTGAACGCGGTCGTATTTCACGCGTTCTCGCATTCCGTGGCCTTGAAAAAGTCCCCGCAGACTCAGCACAAGCAGGTGACTTGGTCGCGATCTCTGGCCTTACAGATGCCACTGTGGCGGATACCATCGCAGATACGGACATCACCGAAGCATTGCCATCTTTGCCAATCGATCCGCCTACTTTGTCCATGACCTTCTCCATCAACGACAGTCCTTTGGCTGGCCGCGAAGGCGATAAAGTTCAGTCTCGCGTCATCCGCGACCGTCTTCTGCAAGAAGCAGAAGGCAACGTCGCCATTCAAGTGCGTGAAACCGAAAACAAAGACTCATACGAAGTGTCAGGTCGTGGCGAACTGCAATTGGGTGTATTGATCGAAACCATGCGTCGCGAAGGCTTTGAGCTTGGCATTGCGCGTCCTCAAGTTATTTTCCAAACAGACGAGAACGGCAATCGCACCGAGCCAATCGAAGAAGTGATTGTCGATGTAGATGACGAATACTCAGGCGTTGTGATCGAGAAAATGAGCCTGCGTAAAGCTGAAATGACCGGCATGGTGCCAACAGGTGGCGGCAAAACCCGCATCACCTTTGATGCCCCAGCCCGTGGCTTGATCGGTTATCACGGCGAATTTCTGACCGACACACGCGGTACAGGCGTGATGAACCGAGTGTTTAAGGAATACGGCCCATTCCGAGGGGCTGTCGAAGGCCGTCGCAACGGCGTTCTGGTTTCAATCGGGGATGGCGATTCTGTTGCCTTCGCTCTGTGGAACCTCGAAGATCGCGGTGTCATGTTTATTGGTTCTGGTGAGAAAGTCTACGAAGGCATGCTCATTGGTGAAAATGCCAAGCCAGACGACCTCATCGTCAATCCGCTAAAAGCCAAGCAGCTCACCAACATCCGGGCATCGGGTAAAGATGACGCCATCCGCTTGACCACACCGCGTCGCCCAACACTCGAAGAAGCCATCGCTTACATCGACGCAGACGAGCTGGTGGAAGTCACCCCAGAAAATATCCGCCTGCGGAAACGCTTCTTGGATGCAAATGAGCGCAAACGTCACGCACGCGAATTTGCAAAAGGCCAGTAACGGCTCACAATGCAATTTTGGTTTGAAGGGCTCCGATGCAAATCGGGGCCCTTTTGCCTTCCCAAGTAAAGCTGCTAAACTCCCCACACTTGCAGCCGTTTTGACAAGAAAGAGTTGCCATGGCATCGGCCCCAGAACTAAGCACCACGGACATTGCTGAATTGGCCGGCTTCGCCGCCCGCCTCGCCACCGCAGCTGCTGCCATTACCTGCAAACATTTTCGCTCCAACATATCCGTTGACGACAAACAATCACGCGGTGTTTACGACCCCGTCACCATCGCAGACAAAGATGCAGAAACCGAAATACGCCGCCTCATCAAAGAAACCTACCCAACCCACGGCATTCTGGGCGAAGAGCATGGCCATGAACCCGGCACAAGCCCCTTCACATGGGTGTTAGACCCAATTGACGGCACCCGCTCGTTCATTTCCGGCGTGCCTCTGTGGGGAACGCTGATCGGCCTGAACAACGGCTTGCGCCCCATTATCGGTGTGATGGACCAGCCCTACATTGGTGAACTTTTTATCGGCTGGCCCGGCCATGCTGAATTGATCTTTAAGGGCGAAAGCCAAAAGTTACAAACCAGTGGCTGCACCAAATTAGAAGACGCCATACTAGGCTGCACAGATTTGGGCATTTTCAGCCCCGGCGCAGAGCTGGAGACGTTCCAAGCCCTGCAACAAGAGGTTCGCTTGTGGCGTTTCGGTGGGGATTGTTATTTTTACACCTTACTGGCATTGGGAAAAATGGACCTCATTGTCGAAAGCGGCCTAGAGCCATACGACATTCAAGCCCTCATCCCAATCGTGGAAGGCGCGGGCGGTGTCATCACCAATTGGTCCGGGGCAGATGCCCACGAAGGGGGGCAAGTTGTCGCCGCAGCCACCCCACAACTGCACGCCCAAGCCCTTGCCAAACTAAAAGGCGCGGCGGCTCTCTAGCCGCCTTAACGGTCTGTCATAAACGTGTCAAAGGCGCTCCAAAAGGCAGCACGGGCCGCATCTTTTTCCATCAAGATTTCATGTCGCGACTCAGGCACCACCACCAGTTCCCCGTGGGTGAGATGCGGCATCATCTGAGCAATCTTTTGGTTATCGGCGATCTGTTCTTGCGCACCGCAAACCACCAACAAGGGCGTTTTGATCGCCTCCAAATAGTCAGCTTGGCTCGCCATACCCATCGATTTCATCGACACATCAAAAAAACCATACGTCGGCGCGCCCAGCCCTAAATCAGGCAAAGCCCGCAACAGATCCATACAGCGATTAAACCGACCCGGATCATTCGTCACTTTATTGCCCTCGAACGGTTCATCGGCAATGCCTTGCTCAGCACCTCCCAGAACGTACGCTTCCGCCCGCCCCAGCATGAGGTTTAACCGCGCAACAGCCAACGTCAGTGCCAATATCATCCCGCGCCCCAATTGAATGCCCCACATGGGTGCAGAGAAAATCATCGCTTCAAAGGCATCCGGTAAATCATGGGCAATGCGCAAATTAGCGTGTCCCCCCATCGAATGGCTCATCGAAAAATACGGCCCCGGAAAATTAGGCGTCACATGCTCGGCTAACATCTCCCGCATATCTTCCACATGCTCACCAAAATCCCGCACATGCCCCTTAAACCGGTCCTCCAACGGACGCCAAGACAAGCCCTGCCCCCGCCAGTCAAACGTAAAGACAGCAAACCCGCGCGACAGCAATTCATCGATCACTTCATAATATTTTTCAATAAACTCAGTGCGCCCATGGGTCAGAACCAGCGTACCTCGACACTGTCCCGCACGCGCACGTGCCACATCTTCCCCCCAAGACATATAGCGAAGCGCGACTTTATCGCGGGTGACATGCCACCCCGCCTTAAAGCCCTCAGGAGGCCCAAATCCGTCAATTCTCGCATATGGCACGTTCTGTTCCATGTCATCCCCTATCATAAATCTCTGCCTCTCCCTTCTACACGGTTGCCCCCCATTCCTCAAATCAGCCCCAAGTCGAAGGGCCGTAGACCTGAGCGCCACATTCGCTAAGCTAGGGTCAAGCAATAAAAGGAGCCATTATGAGCTGGGAAGAAGAAACCAAAGAAATCCGGCAACGCCGAGAATGGGCCAAGGCCCAAGGCGGGAAAGACGCCATTGAACGCCAACACGCCAAAGGCCGCCTCACCATCCGCGAGCGCGTCGACGCTTTGCTGGACCCAGAAAGCTTCAAAGAACTTGGGGAGGGAGCAGGTGTTCCTGAATATGATGACGCGGGCAATCTCACAGGCTTTCAGCCCGCTAATTTTGTCCTCGGCACTGGCAAGGTTGATGGCCGACGCATTGTCGTCGGCGGCGAAGACTTTACCCTCAAAGGTGGCTCGCCCAATCCAGCAGGCTTGCGCAAATCCGTTTACACCGAAGACTTAGCCCTACAATACAAACTCCCCCTCGTCCGCCTCCACGAAGGCGGTGGCGGCTCTGTGGCGGGGGCAGGCGGAAAAAAAGGCGCACGCCCCCTTGGCGACCCCGTCTTTGCCCCTAATCGTTTTGTCTCCCTTGCCAAAACTCTCGGAGTGGTGCCGGTAGCATCCGCAGCCCTTGGCCCTGTGGCCGGCATGCCCGCCGCGCGTTTGGTCGCCTCTCACTTCACCGTCATGACCCGAGACGCCCAGCTCCTCATCGCGGGACCCCACGTTGTCAAACGCGCCTTGGATGAAGACAAGACCAAAGAAGAATTAGGCGGCCCCAACGTGCACGCGAAAAGCGGTGCCATCGACAATGTCGCCAAGGACGAAGCGGATGCCCTCAATCAAATCCGCACCTTCCTCTCTTATCTCCCCGACAACGTATGGCAGTTACCGCCCTATAGGGAACCAACCGACAGCCCGGACCGGATGGAAGAAAGCTTGCGCGATATTGTCCCAAAAGACAGACGCAAACCTTTCAAAATGCGGCCTATCCTGAAAGCCGTGCTCGATCAGGGAAGCTTTTTTGAGATGGGAAAAAAATACGGCCCTTCTCTCATCACAGGCTTAGCCCGTATGAATGGCCACCCGGTTGGCGTCATTGGCAATGATTGCATGTATTATGCAGGGGCCATGACAGCACAAGCGGCACAAAAACTACGCCGTTTTGTCGACATGTGTAACACTTTCCATCTACCCATTCTCTCCTTCGTCGATGAACCCGGTTTTATGATCGGCTCAGCCTCTGAACAAGCAGGCACCATTCGCTACGGCACCGCCGCCATTGCAGCCGTCATGCAAAGCCGCGTGCCTTGGGCCAGCGTTATTGTGCATAAAGTATTCGGCGTGGCTGGTGCAGCCCACTTCGCCCCGGATGGATATGTCCTCTCATGGCCCAGTGCAGCAACCGGCGCATTGCCAGTAGAGGGCGGCGTTGCCGTCGCTTTTGCCCGTCAGATTGCGGCCGCAGAAGACCCTGACGCCTTACGCAAAGAGCTAGAAGAACGACTAGCCGCAAGCCAGTCTCCCTTCCCACGGGCTGAAGGGTTTTCTGTCCATGAACTCATTGATCCCCGCGAAACCCGGCCCCGACTGATTGACTGGCTCGACATGGTGCAACCTCAGCGCCAAGCCGCCGAGCTAGGGCCGTATCTCACCACCATGCGCCCCTAATAAAATGCATAAAGCCCCCGCCATCACTGGCGGAGGCTTTATGCATTGGCACTGAACCAAACTATCTCAAATTCTTAACTTGAATGATCTGACCACTGTACCGATCAACAACGATCTCGACCGGCTTACCCTTTTTTGTGCGGGCTAATGCAACATAGGCATCATCATAAACAACCGCTGGTCCAATGTAATCAAACCGACCCGTCAATTTTGCTTTCCAGTGAGAAAAAGGACGTGACTGATATTTCGCATATTTCGGACCGTTATAATTGCTCGCAGGCTTAACAGAGAAAACACGGTTACCTTTTGGTCCAACGGTAATTTTCACCGGTTTACCAACTTTACTCAAACCACGCACAACAAAACGATTTGTCTTAGACTGCCAGTCAACACGGTCAAAGTGACGTGCCCCTTTTTCGCGGGCTTTGCCAATCACTTTGTAAATGGAGGCCAGGTTTTTCAGCTTTTTTGGCGCATTCTGTTTAACCGTTTGCGAGGCCAATACCGCCCCATTATGAGAAGCCAGTTTTGCTTTGGTCAACTTTCCCTGCGGGTTAATGAAAGTTACCTGATAAAAGCGTTGGTTCTTATCCAATACAATATCGGTGATTTTGCGCTGGCCGTTGTTTTCAAACATCCGCGCAACTTGGCGCAAAGGCAAAATAGTATTTTTATTGGTATGCGGACTTTGTACATCAAAGCCATTCAAGAACCACCGAACATTCAAATTAGCAACTTGGAAGCTCTGTGTTTGAGCGCCCTTAAAACTAATACGGTCTGCTTGTGCAGGGACGGCCATCACCATCGCCACCATCACTCCAGCTGCTGCAATCATCTTCTTCATGACGTCGTCCCTCCAAAATATTTTGCAGATCACCCTATATGATCTGCCCTAGGTAAGCAGGTATCACCCTGCCTGTAAAAACAACCTATGCGAACGAGCCTGAATGTAATCTGGGATCAATATTCATCTTCCATTTAGAATTCAATCCAATCCATTTGAGGCTAAGGATTGTCCCAAATCATCCCCCCAAAAACAATCGCCCGACCTCAGGGTTGGCAAGTAAAGCCTCACCTTCATCCACCATGGCCACTCTTCCAGAAACCAACACATAGCCTAGGTCCGCAAACGCCAACCCCTTCTTCGCATTTTGCTCAACAAGTATGATGGTTTTGCCATCCGACGTTTGCAAATCCGCAAGAATGTCAAACACCATGTCGATATAACGTGGCTCAAGTCCAATCGACGGTTCATCCACCAACAACACTTTAGGCTCCATAATCAAAGCCCGGCTAATTTCCAACAAACGGCGCTCACCGCCCGACAACACCCCCGCCTTCTCTGACCGCCTGGCAGCCAAACGGTCATATTTTTCAAATACCCTTTCTGCTGCTTCCCGCGCCTCAAACGGCTTATCTTTCAAATAGCCGCCCATGAGTAAGTTTTCTTCAACGCTCATGTCAGGGAAAACAGAATTATCTTGCAACACATAGGCAATGCCAGCTTGCTTGAGCTTTTGCGCCGGTGTAAGGGCCGTCACCGTCTCTCCATCGATAACAATTTCACCGCCAAATATACGCGTGAACCCGAAGATGGAATGCAACACCGTAGATTTACCTGCCCCATTAGGACCCACAAGGCACAAGCTCTGCCCCGCACCAACAGCCAAATCGATACCGTGCAATATTTCCATGGCATCATATCCGGCGACAAGAGAGGAGAGTTCAAGAAGCGGCTCGCCTTCAACAAGCGCACGTACTGCATCACGCGAAACCGTAGCGCCCAATGCTTCAGCTTGCCGTGCCACATCTTCAGTGCTGATCACAGCACTCACATCGCCCTCGCCGTATCCACTAGCGGATCTGCTGTTATCTGTCCCCATTACGCAGCTCCCAAATAAGCATCAACAACCCGCTTGTCGTCGCGTACATCATCCGGCGTGCCACTCGCCAAGACCTCTCCATGCGCCAAGCAGGTAATATGGGTGGCTAAATTCATAATCACCCGCATGTTGTGTTCAATCACCAACAACGTAATACCCATCTCTTCGTTCGCACGCTTTAAGCGATCCACAACGCCGTTGATCAATGTTGGGTTAATGCCCGCCGTAGGTTCATCCAACAACAACAGTTTGGGTTCATTCATCAAGGCCATTGCAAATTCTAACAACTTTTGCTGCCCAAAACTCAAAGACCCCGCTTTCAACAAACGCTTGGAATGTAAGCCCACAAAGTCCAATAATTCATCTGCCCTACGATCAACCGAAGCAGGCACACGGCTCAACCATTGTCCGAAATGGCGCGCCTGCATGGGGCTGGCAATGCGCATATTTTGCAAGCAATCCATTTCCCCAAAAATACGTGTTTGTTGAAACGTACGCGACAGCCCCAGCCGTGCAATTTGAGGCACCCGCAAGCTAGAGATTTCCTCCCCATCAAATTGAATGCGCCCCCCATCAATCGGATGCGCCCCCACAATGGAGCCGAACAAAGTCGTTTTACCCGACCCATTCGGTCCAATAAGCCCGGAAATTTCGCCACGTTTCACTTGCAGCGACACGTCCTTATTGGCCACCACGCCGCCATAAGCCTTGTTCACATTTTGAACATTCAACAACACACTCATGAGCGTTCCTCCACACGTACACCAAACAGCGCTGGAAACCGCGTGCGTAAAGATCCCAATATGCCCTCAGGAAAGAACACCACAATGGAAATGATAAAAAGCCCCAAAGCGACACGCTGCCATCCCAGCAGATACGTCCAGAACAATTCTTGTGTCAGGTGAAAAATCACGGCACCCAGAACCGGGCCCCATAAAGTACCCTTACCACCCAAGATGGCCATTAAAACCATCCACACACCAAAAGTAGCGCCCGCAAAAGCCACATCTTTCGGGTCAATGAAGCCAATCACATTGCCCGCAATCGCCCCCGCTGCCCCAAGCAAGCAGGCCGAGAGGCTCCACGCGAAAATTTTGATCGATGTGGTCGGAAGGCCCAATGCCTCAGCCTTATCTTCATCATCCCGGATAGCGTTTAACGCCAGTCCGAACCGCGTTCGATAAAGCGCGCGTGACACCCAAAAGCACACGACAGCAAGCCCCGCCATCCACCAATAAAAGAACTGCCCCCCATCGCCCGCTGAGCGCCCGTGAGCGGCATCCGCTGGATAAAGCGGCGAGGTTAAACCAGAGCCAGCCCCGATCAGGTCCCACGCGCCTGCAAGCTCACCAGCCGCAATGCCCAGCCCAAGCGTGCCAATGGCAAAATAATGCCCCCGCAGCCCCAGCATCCCTATTCCCAACACCATGGCCACAACACCCGCAAGAACTGTGGCTGCCAAAACGCCCACAACAAAGCCCGTATGATAATCAAACCCGGCTTCCCGCTGCACCATGACCCCGGCATAAGCCCCGATCCCAAAAAACAAAACATTGCCAAATGAATTGTAGCCCATCTGGCCGCCGGTCATGTCCCACGTTAAGGCAAACACCACCATCAACCACAGCATTGTCAGTTGTTGCAACAACTGAGGAAAGAAGAAAGGGGCCATCACCATGCCCACCGTGAGCGCCGCCATGACGGATGCTTCACGCGGATTTTTTAATGCGAGAAAGCTCATTTCAAATACTCCCGTCGGCGTTGTAGGCGCCAATTACGCCACACAAGCACGCCCACCATCAAAATGAAGACAAAGGCAATTTGCATCTCTGCCCCAAACAAAAAGCCCGCCACGTTTTCCGCAGCTCCAAGACCAAGCCCTGCCGCCACAACGCCCGCCACATTGCCGACCCCTGCCACAACAACAATAAGAAAAGAGCGAACTGTATAAGGCAATCCAATATAGGGATGCACCGCCCAAGCCATCACAACAAGCGAACCTGCAGCCCCGCACAAAGCTGCATTCAGTCCAAAGGTGGCCGCGTAAACCTTATCTGTATCAATACCGAGAATACGCGCGGCCCGCGCATTTTGCGCAGTCGCTCGAATGGCTTGCCCCAAACGCGACCGACTTAAAAATGCCCACAAGGCCACTCCAATCAGGATTGCCAAAACAAAGGCAACAAGTTTAACCGCAGAGATGGACAAGGCCCCGCCCGCAAAGTTCAATGTCGCGAGGCCCGTCTCAAGCGTGCGCACATCAGACCCAAAAACCTGATTAGCCAATTGTTGAAACAGAATAGAAAGCCCAAAGGTTGCCAACAGCGAGACAAAGAGGTCCCGCTCAATAATGCGGAATATCACCAAACGATAAACTGCCCAGCCCACACAAAACATAACGAGGGCGGCAAGCGGCACCGTCAACATCAGGGGCACCCCAAGAGATACGGCTGTGAGGGCGACAAACCCGCCGAGCATAACAAACTCGCCCTGCGCAATATTAATGATGTTCAGCACGCCCCAAACAAGCGCCATGCCAAGGGCGGCCAAAGCAAACACAGCGCCAATCATCATGCCATTGAGCACAAGGTCTGCCCCCACACCGAAATAACTCAGCTGCGCATCTTCCCCCACTTTACCTTCATACCGCAGAGCAGCTTCGGCCGCCGCTGGTGGATACACAACCCGGTAAGCCCCGTCTTGCACCTGCATCAATACCATCGGCTTAGCAATATTTTTCCCCGCCGCGTCGAATGTGACAGGCCCATAAAACGTCTCAAGAACAGTGGCAGAAAGTGCATCGCGCACCGCCGTCGGGTCAAAACTGTTTGCCCGTGCAAACGCATCTGCATAAATCATCACAGCCGCCGCAGATTCAGCAACTTGATACGCAGGTGGCTCATCATATTGTGCTTCATAGGCAAGTGCGAAGTCGCTTGCAGAGCCAAACAGCTCATCTTGATAAGTCAAAGACGACGCCCACTGCGCCGCACACAGAATATTTTCCGCCCGCGCCCCAAATTTGCGAATAATTTGCGCCGCATCACAATGGGTCAGCGCCACCATGGGCACATCAATCTGCATTTCATCTAATTGCCGCACCGCCAATGCCGCACCCCGCGCATGACCAGAAATCAAGAGCAAGTCAGGTTGGGTCACTTTTACTTTCGTCAAAGTCGATGACATGTCATCCAGCTCAGGCGGCAATTTGTCATCAACAACAATTTGCATCCCCAATTTACCCAGCGCCTCTAAAACCCCTGCACGCACATCCTGCGAGAAGGGGTCATTTTCAAAGGCCATCGCAACCTTAACATCCGACGCCGCCTTACCTTGCTGATCCATAAAATCAACCGCACTGGTAAGATATTGTTCCGTTGTGGAAAGAACCGCGAACAAATAGCGATAATCATTCTGGAAAAGAGAAAGCGATGCCCCGTTCGCTTCCACCATCGGCACTTGGTGACGCTCCGTGATGGGGGCCATAGCTTTAGTCAGACCGGAGGAATAAGGCCCCAGCATAAAGCGTACACCGTCTTGCAAAATCAACCGTTCCGCAAGCTGCGTGCCCCGCGCGGGTGTGGATTCATCATCATAATAAACCACGGCCAATTGATAGGGGACCTCATTCACCAAAACGCCTCCGTTCTGGTTAATTTTTTCCACCGCCATATCATAGCCTCGGCGGGTCAACTCGCCGTTGGTGGAATATTTACCCGTTAAAGAAACCGCAGCCCCAAGGTATATGGTCTCCCCCTCAACCTTGGCTTGAGCCGCCGGTATCCCAGCCCCCATGAACAGCAATGCCGCCCAAATGCTCATCAATATTTGATAAATGCCCGATCTCATACAGTCCCCCTCCAAACCGCCTTTAGCGGCGAGTATCGTCGCGCCACATAGTAACCATTGCCCACACAACTGCAATATGGCCCCCAGTCCGCACAATCATGAATTTGCAAAAATCCTCTTGAAGCCAAAATTCCCATCCCCATATCTAATTCATCGGACGCCTACTGAAGGGTTCGATACCAAACCAGAGACGTCGACCATGAGGTGGCGGCTCGCAAATAACAGACAGGATTTCCTGTTTTCATTGCTTCTTGAAAGGATGAACCATGCGTACTTTTGATCTTTCCCCTCTTTATCGCTCCACTGTTGGCTTTGACCAACTCTCTAGTCTCTTCGACAATGTTTTGAGCGACCCAGCCCAACCAGGCTATCCCCCTTACAACATCGAGCGGACAGGCGAAAACAGCTACCGTATTTCCATGGCTGTCGCAGGCTTTAGTGAAGACGAGCTCAACCTTGAAAGCCGTGAAAACACGCTCACAATTTCAGGGTCAAAACCCTCCCAAAGTGGTGACGAAGCCAACTACCTCCATCGCGGCATCGCCACACGCGACTTTCAACGCCGGTTCCAATTGGCGGACCATGTGGAGGTGACCAATGCCAGCTTGGAAAACGGTCTCCTCCATGTTGACCTCACACGCGAATTGCCAGAGGTCCTCAAACCCCGTCAAATCCAGATCAAATCGGGCCACCCCGTCACGACGCGATCTGTGGAACAACAAGCTGAAGCGCCTGCTCTCGCGGACGCATAAAGCTTACGACAAGCTTGCCTTGAAACTGGTGAGGCACCACTCCCCCTGAAATGCCTCACCACACCAAGCCTGTCGGAGGGTGCGCGCGTCCCCATCCCGCGCTCCCTCCTCCTCCAAAAAGGCCGGAGAACAGCCAAACAAACCCTCTCACGAACCAAAACCAATCACCCTTAAGCGCCCATTAATATCCAACCGCTATTTTATAAAGAACTTGCCGCTCTACATGGGTGTGAGATCAGTCGCAATACTGATGAGCGGAAGGTCCTAAAGGGTGGTTTCGTGAGCCAGATCGGGAAAAGAGAAGACCTCGGCACCTATGTGCTTGAGGCTTCAAGAAAATTCTATGCAACCATGAATCGAGTCCCCATAGGCTCGATTGCATTGACGTTGACGATTACCTGCATCATCGCCGCAACCTTTATAACCCCGCTCGTATTCGGCCGAACCAACATCTCTCTCGACCTTGGCATTCTCGCTGGGGGAGCTGTCACCGTCACACTCATCATCTGTGCCTTTTTGTATAAGCCTCTCATCACCCTGCATGAGCGCAACGTTGACAACGCCGCACGTTATCAATTTTTGTCCATTGTCGCTCAGAACAACAATCAAGGCATGTTGATCACAGACCCCAAAGGCGCGCCCTTATGGTGCAATCCGGCCTTTGAAGATATTACTGGCATCTCATCCGATGACACAGCCGCCGGCGGTGGCCCCTATATCAAAGACAAAAACGTCCTACGCACAACCATTTCGCCTCTTGCCTATCTCATTGATTTGGCCCTGCGCGAACGGCGTTCCGTGCAACGCGAGACTGTCTTACATCTCAACGGACAAGAGCCTTATTGGGTCATGCTAGAAGCCCATCCTGTTTTTGACGGCAACGGCCAAATGAAACAAATGCTCTCCGTCATCCGCAACATCAACGCCTCCAAACAAACGGAACTGTCTTTGGAAGCGCACCGCTCCCAGTTGCATGACAGAATCCATCAACTGCAAAACACGCAGAAGGAACTGGAAGGCGAACGCACCAAACTGGCCGACTCCGCTTCCGAATTGAGCGAAGCAAAAGAAGCAGCCGAAGCAGCCAACCTCACAAAGTCTGAATTCCTCGCAACAATCAGTCACGAGCTACGCACCCCAATGAACGGCGTATTGGGCATGACCGCGCTGTTGCGTGACAGTAATCTCGACACCAAACAGCATGACTATGTCACCGCCATTCGCGAATCCGGTGAAAGCCTGCTTGTCCTGCTCAATGACATTTTAGATCTTTCCAAACTCGAAGCAGGCAAGGTCAAATTAGAATTTATCGATGTTAATTTGCACGACATCGTATCAACGGTTGCCGACGTAATGCGGCCAAACGCCACTGAAAAAGGCTTGAAACTGCACGTGCGAACCGATGACCGTTTGCCACATCTCATTCAAACGGACCCCACAAGATTACGGCAAGTGCTCTTCAACCTGACCAGCAACGCCATCAAGTTCACCGATAAAGGCAGAGTTGTCGTTAAATTCAATTCCCTAGAAGAGCCGACAGGCGATTTCATATGCATTGAAGTTTCCGACACAGGCATAGGCATTCCAGAGAAAAAACTGCCGCACCTGTTCAGTCGGTTCTATCAAGCAGATAGCTCCATTTCCCGCACCCACGGCGGCACAGGCCTTGGCTTGTCTATTTGCAAAGAGATTGTCAGCCAAATTGGCGGCTCCATCGAAGTTGAAAGCACTGAAAAGCAAGGAAGCCTCTTCCGGGTTCGCTGGCCTTATATTCAGCGCCCCAGAGATCTTGCATCAGTGCCCACCACACTTCATCCAGCCCTCACCCATTCGGGTGCCACACACCAAACTGCAAAACCTCAAGTGCCCGCGCAAAAGGCACTGGCGGCTCCCACAGCCGCCCCCGTGCAGGACGAAAAACCGCGCCATGTTTTACTCGCAGAAGACAATCCCATCAATCAAAAGCTAATGAGCGCCGTGATAGAGCGCATGGGCTTTAGTCTCGTGATCGCCAACAACGGTGTCGAGGCCATCAAGTTCCTTCGTGAAGAGCATTTTGATCTCATTTTGATGGACATCCAAATGCCAGAAATGGACGGCTTGTTGACAACCAAAGTGATACGCAGCTCAGACGATCCATGGCGCGACATCCCCATCATTGCACTCACAGCCCACGCCATGGAAGGCAACAGAGAGCATTATTTGCAAACCGGCATGGATGGATATGTGTCAAAGCCAATCGACATTCCCGCTCTCATCCACGAGATTGACCAAGCGTTGATCAAACGTCCGGCCCATACGCGTACACGGCAAGCCGAACCAAAGAAGACAGCGATCAACATCGCGCTCCCGTCTGGGCAGCACAATGCACCCGTACCAGCAGCGCAAAAACTCACCGAAGACGAAAACAGCAAGCCCTCTGCTGATCTCGAAACGATTTTGGCGCAACTAAAAAAAGCTCGGCATCCTTGACCACAGGGGTACCCCAAGAAAATATCAGGGGCTCCCCCGGCCAAACCAAAGCGCCAAGAGATCATTTCAAATTTTGAGAATATGCCACCGGAGGCGTGAGCTATGAAGGCGCTGGCTATGAAGCTGTGGCCTATTTAGCCAAAGACCGTAAATGCTGTAGTATCGCCTCACCCGTCTCGCCACCAGCCCCTTGAAAATCTTGATCAATTAACTTGAGCAGGGTTTCAATATGCACTTCCACGAGGTTCACCTCAGCGACCTGAATTTCTTCACCAGGGCGTAGAACATCACACAACAAATCTGCGACTTCTGTGATCAACTCATACCCAAATGTAGCCGCCTGCCCTTTCAAGTCGTGGCCAGCCGCAAAAAGATCGCGTGCAGTCTCAAGACGATCCGTTCCAGCACAATAAGCAGACAGCAATTCAGTCAGCCGATTTCCTGCCGCAACCAAATGCTCCCGGTAGCCCTCTTTAAGAGCCTCAACCGCAGCCTCTGCTTTCGCTAGTAAGTCGGCGTCTAGCTTCGGCATATGTGCATTTTCGGCCATAAAGGCCCCCTAATTTACAGTCTGAGGCACAAAGTGCCAACGCGCTCAGATAGAACGCTCACGACTCTAGACTAGGGGGTTCCCTTTAAAAATTCCTGAATTCAAGCCAACAAACTAAGACAGCCATTCTAGGCAGCCTGCCTCGCGTAGAACCTCAGCCAATGCGCGGTTTTCCCGCACCGCATGATACTTCTCTCGAAGCACCTTCAGGCTACGCCCATGATATTTTTGCGGTTGCTGAGAATAAGGTTGGCCTTTCAGCTCAACCGTAAAGGTCTCTGCCCCACTTTCAAGGGCGGCAGCATTGGCAGCACTCCACGGTAGAAAATTCGCGCCCACTTGCTCGCGTAAAAGCGGCATTAAGGTGCCAGATAGCTGTGCCCAATCCTCAAAATCACCTTCCTCTTTCGGATCAAGCATCCGCGCCACCCAAGCAACAACAGCCGGAAAGTCTGCTTCGAGCACAGCTTTAGGAGTTGGGTCAGTCCACGCTTCGTAGACTTGCGCCCAAAGGCCGAAATCCCCAAAACACGGACGCCCGCCTAAGAGATACGCCCGGTTTGCAAGATGCGCTTCCAGCAATCCCATCGTTTCCTTAAAGGAGGTCTCAATCTGCTCTGCTGTTTCTGGAGAAGAACCAACAAAATAGGCCCGGCCAGACATACGCTCGCGGATCATTTTTGAGATGCCCACAAGTTCTTCGGCCCCGGCCTCCGGCATATTGGATGCAGCCAGCCGGTTAGCAGCAGAAATTTGGTCCACATCACGCGCCCAGCGATAATGGAACATCATCTTATTGCCCCACTCGTCTCCAAATTCCTCTAGCAATACGGAAATGAAGTTCAACACTCCGTCCTCAGGATGGATGGAAGGAGTAGAAAAACGAGCTTCCATCTTTTCCAAAATCGGTGTGCTGTCTTGCCAAACATCTTCATCCGGCGTCAACACGAGAGGAATAAGCGGGAGTTTGGCCAGCGCCTGAAACTCTTTCATGCGAGACATATCGCGATTAATCCACTCATGCGCGATCGACTTGTATCGGCAATAGCTGCGGACTTTGACAGAATAAGGGGACAATTCCGCCCCATAAATTCGATAATCTGTTGATGGGGTACCCATATCTAAACTCCCTATGTGGCCAGCTCTTATGGCGGCGTGGGGGAGAGTTTAACATCTCCCCCACGCAAATCCCACAAACGGCTCACATCTTTTGAGAAATAAAGGCCTTTTTAAGCCAATGATCCACCGAGAATAGTCCCGCACCACGGGCCATCAAATAAGCCAAAATAGCCATCCAACTCAGATGAACAACCCACGCTTGCGGGTAAACAAAAATTTGAATGACCAATGTCATCACAAATAGGGACACAGCCGCAAACCGTGTCGCCAAGCCAACGATCAATAAGATGGCAAAAATCGTTTCCGCATAAGTCGCCATATAAGCGGCAATATCAGCTGGGATCAGCGGCAAATCATACTCGTATTGAAAAAGAAAAAAGGTGGACTGTTTCAACGTCAAAACACCTTCAACCTTTGTACGGGCTGACTGCCAAAACACCATGCCAATAGCAACGCGCATGGCCAATTGGTAAATCCAAGCCGGTGTCTTTTCGCTCATCCCAATGGCCCATACCACCAAGCCCTGAACAGACCCCCACAAAGAACTAGATTGACTGTTTCCGTTCATCATAACCTCCTCAGATCACTGCCCCAGGCAGCTTCACATCTAAAAACAAACCAGCACCAAGCGCTGCTGCCAACTCAGTTTCCACCGAATGTTCAATATCAAAATCATCATACGTCGCAGCTCGCTCTGCCGCCCCACCAAGAGCCAACCCTTCGCCCAGCGCTTTCAGAAAAGCCAAGCCACCCAGCCCAAGAGAGCGCTGCAAAACATCAAAGTGAGGACGAAACAGCACAACGTTTTCCCCATTATTTTCAAAAGACAAGCCCGCTAAATCTTCCCCCGCAACCGAACGGTTCCAAAGACTGACAACAGGAAACTGAGACGAGACAAAACGGCAAGAGGGATGCAGGATAAATTGCAGGTCAGCAATACGGTCCGGCGTCACACGACCGAGCCGCTCCGGCTTAAGTGTCACTGCATTTGCTGACTTAGCCGTACAGATCCATGCCCATTCAAACCGCGCCACATCCGGCAAATAGGGCAACGACTGTGCCGGCTCAAAGCCTTCTAAAAAATCAGGGAAAGCTTTGCCAAATCCAATCAAGCCTGCTTGATCCGGCAAGTGTGTTTTTAAAAACACCTGCGCCACTGCACTAAAAAATGCCTCGCCAACCAACTGCTGCACAATCGGAAAATTGGCCGCCAGCGCCTCTCGTAAACTAAGGTGAACATTGTTCCGGTACACATCTAAGCGCCGTTCAGCCGGCATACCAAAATCTCGAAGGGGCATGGGCAAAGCAGTCGTGGGTGCCCCTCCCAAAACACGCGAAAAACCTGCTTGAAAATCTTTCAGCTCAAGCCCGTTATCCATGGCGCCCTCCGAAGAGAGACGGAAACACACCATGACCCGCCCCATGCGGTGCGCCCATAAGCGGGCCACCATTTAACTCAACATCAGCAAGGGCTGCCTGCTCCAACAAAACGCTCAACGCAGGGACATTCGTATCCCACTCAATCAAAGTAGGAACAGGGCCAACTTGTTGTAAATAGAATCGATAGAGCTGCCACACCTCTTGGCTTACTTCACTACCATGGTCATCAATGCGAATTTTATGACCGTCCCGCACTTCAAGCGCATGTCCGGCCAAATGAATTTCTTGGACTGAAGCTGCTGGAAAGTTGCGTAAGTAGTCGACAGCATCAAACCCATGGTTCTGCGCTGACACATAAACATTGTTAATATCAAGCAGCAGTCCACATCCAGTTTGATAAGCAAGTGCGGCAAGAAACTCAGGCTCGTTCATTTCCACATGATCAAATGAAATATAGCTAGATGGATTTTCAATCAGAACTTGGCGTCCAAGCACATCTTGCATCTCGTCAACATGCGCAATCATCACGTCCAAGGCCTCTTGCGTCAAAGGCAGCGGCAGCAGGTCATTGAAATGCTTATCTTCATATCGGCACCACGCAAGATGCTCCGAGACGAGGCCGGGTTGATATCGCTCTTCCAGCTCCTTTAGGCGCAACAAATGCGTTCGGTCCAGCGGCCCATAAGTGCCAAGCGACAAACCAACACCGTGTAAGGAAAGTGGATAGAGCGCACGAATTTTTTCAAGGCGGTCATGCAATATACCACCAGAGTTCATATAGTTTTCGGGATGAACTTCAAACCACCCAAGGTCAGGGCGCGTCTCAAGCACATCATCCATGTGCTCACCTTTGAGTCCGATCCCGGCACGCGCCGGGATCGGATCAAGAGCACGGAAGGATTGGTGAGGTCGGGGAAACATCAATCCGCTCCTTCTCAAGCCCTTAAGGGCGTTCGATTTCAGTCAAAGAACCTTTACCCAACGGGGTGTCAATCGACGTGCAGGTCCCTTTGGCAACCAATGACCAAGCATTGCCTTGGTAATCAACTGTTGATGTGCCTGCGCATGTTGTGCCCGCACCTGCCGCACAATCATTGGCACCTGCTTTAGACACGCCGAAGCATTTTTCCATATTGTCTGGCACCGCGGCTTGAGCAGTAGAGGCAACGGCTGCCAATGAAACAGCTGCGGTCAAAGCACCGGCAAGCGCGAGGGCTGTTGTAGATTTAGTCATAATATCGTCTCCTCAAAATTTGGGTTCGCATGATCTCGAACATGAATGTCTCAACTGGTGCCAACAATCTTTCACACGACAGCTGCATCATGCAGATACATAAACTGATCTTCCTACAGACAAATGCGAAAGGATCGTTTGGAGGATCATTGCATCGTCTCTGTCTGTAAAAAGACAGTGCCCGACCTTGTCTTCAACTGGAAATCACGAAGCAGTGCAAAATGTTCAACTAATCGCTCACTGATTTGTGATGAAATCGGTGACATCCCGCGAGCGCCCCAACAAAGCCCCAGCGCGACGTAGGAAAACAGCCAGAAACCCAAACACGCACAAAAAAGGCCCGCAAAACTGCGGGCCTTCAATTGCTAGAGTTATGACAAAAACTTAATTAATAACCCATTTGGGCGAAGCTCTTCCCTTGTGCAACCATGTCTTCCAACAAAGCAGCTGGCTTAAAGTCAGGCCCAAGAGTTTTTTCAAACTCTTTCATTTTAGCCAACACCTTATCCAAGCCGATCACTTTCTCACCGTAGTGCATTGGGCCACCACGGTAGACAGGCCAGCCGTATCCATTGATCCATACGATATCAATATCCGATGCACGGATTGCTTTACCTTCTTCGAGAATTTTAACACCCTCGTTGATCATTGGATAAACACACCGCTCAAAGATTTCTTCTTGGGAAACCTCGCGACGTTTGATCTGGTGCTTCTCGGAAAACTCTTCAATGATTTTAGCAACCACTGGCGAGGGTGTGGATTTGCGGTTCTCATCATAATCATAAAAACCAGCGCTGGTTTTCTGACCACGACGGTCCATCTCGCAGAGCACTTCACGAATGGTTGACGAGTTGCTCTTATCTGCCTGCCATCCAAGGTCAAGACCGGCAAGGTCTGACATTGCAAATGGACCCATTGGCAAACCAAAGTCGAACAAGACTTTGTCCACATCCCAAGGCATCGCGCCTTCCAAGATAAGCTTCTGAGCTTCCCGTTGGCGTTGAGCCAAAATCCGGTTGCCTACGAAACCAGGGCACACACCTACCAAAGCGGCAATTTTCTTAATCCGCTTAGCAAGCGCCATAGATGTGGCGATCACAGTGTCAGATGTTTTGTCTGCCCGAACCACTTCAAGCAAGCGCATCACATTGGCAGGAGAGAAGAAGTGCAAGCCGATCACAGCTTCTGGACGCTTCACAACAGAAGCAATTTCATTAATGTCCAGCGCAGAGGTATTCGTCGCAAGGATCGCCCCCTCTTTACAAATCTCATCCAGCTTACGGAAGATGTCTTGCTTCACGTCCATGTTTTCGAACACAGCTTCAATGATCAAATCACAGTCTGCCAAAGCATTCATATCTGTGGAACCAGAAATAAGCCCCGTGCGGGTTTCCACATCATCGGCACTGATCCGGCCTTTTGCCGCTGTGTTTTCGTAGTTCTTACGAATAACACCCAAGCCCCGATCGAGAGGTGCTTGGTCACGCTCAACAATCACAACTGGGATGCCTGCATTGGCAAAGTTCATTGAAATGCCACCACCCATGGTGCCAGCTCCGATGATCCCAACTTTATTGATTGGAATGAGCGGAATATCTTTATCAATGCCCGGAATTTTCCAAACTTGACGTTCCGCAAAAAATACATGGCGCTGCGCCGCTGACTGTTCGCCAGTAACCAACTCACCAAAGAGCTTACGCTCAACCGCGACACCCTCATCGAATGGCAAATTCACAGCCGCTTCAATACATTGGATGTTGTATTCAGGAGCAAGGAAACCGCGTGTCTTGCGCGCGATTGATTTACGGAAATCGCTGAAGATTTCAGGCTTGCCACGTGCAGCTTCCACTTTTTCATTGGAATCACGCACTTTTTTCAATGGCAAACCATCGCTGAGGACTTTCTGAGCGAAAGCAACCGCCCCAGCCCGCAGTGCACCTTCTTCAGCCAAGCTATCCACCAAGCCAGTTTTCAAGCAAACCGGCGCAGGAACATGAGCGCCCGTCACCATCATTTGCAAAGCCGCTTCTGGACCGACAATCCGTGGCAAACGCTGAGTCCCGCCCGCACCAGGCAACAGACCCAAGTTCACTTCTGGCAAACCACATTTAGCTGAAGGCACAGCAACGCGGTAATGGCACGTCAATGCCACTTCCAAACCGCCCCCAAGGGCCGTGCCGTGAATAGCGGCAATAACAGGCTTAGAGGAGTTTTCAATCATGTCCTGAGCTTCAAACAAGCTCGGCCCCACTGGCTTTTTGCCAAATTCTGTAATATCGGCGCCCGCAATAAAGGTGCGTCCCTCACAGATCAACACAATGGCTTTGACGGAAGTATCCGCGATCGCAGCCTTCACACCCTCAAAAATACCTTCGCGCACAGGCGCAGACAAAGCATTTACAGGCGGTGAATTGAGTGAAAGGACAGCAATGTCGCCCTCATTCTCTAGGGTCATGACGTCATTAATCTTGGTCATCAAGCAGTCTCCCGGTTTGGACACGCATTAAATGCGCTTGTTCATGCACACCGTGCGTGCGCTTTGCCGGGATTGTACCCTCAACACAGCAGAAAACCAGCCTTCCTGAAAAATTCTTCTAAGCAAATCCAAACAAGCCCTGTTCAACAAAGAACAGGGGGAATGCGCTTCCCTATTCCCCTTTATCCCCTCCGCTGATAGTCTCCGCCCCAACAGATATTAAAAAATCAAGGAAACACCTCGTGTCAGTTCAGCGTCAAGAAATCGAATCCATTCGCGAAGGCTTCGCGCAATCCGGATACATCTGCAACACCCATATCGCCACATCGATTTTTCTAGCCCAACAATTACAAAAACCAATTCTTGTCGAAGGCCCTCCCGGCGTTGGTAAAACTGAATTGGCAAAGGCAACAGCCGAATTTCTTTCCTTACCGCTCATTCGTTTGCAATGTTACGAAGGCGTTGATGAATCCAAAGCTCTCTACGAGTGGAAATACGGCAAGCAATTGCTTTACACGCAAGTTCTCAAAGAAAAACTTGGCGATCTTATGCAGGGCGCCGAAGGACTTACCGAGTCCATTGCCCGCCTGCACGATTTTGATGACACATTTTTCTCTGAAGACTTCCTAGAGCCCCGCCCGCTGCTTAAAGCCCTATGGGAAGAAAACGGCTCTGTATTGTTGATCGATGAGATCGATAAATCAGACGACGAATTCGAAGCATTTCTGCTCGAACTCTTGTCAGATTATCAAATTTCAATTCCAGAACTAGGCACAATCAAAGCCCGCTCTGCCCCTATTGTTTTCTTAACCTCGAACAATAGCCGCGAAATCGGTGACGCTCTGAAACGCCGCTGCCTGCACCTCTACATTCCTTTTCCGGAATCTGAGTTGGAGCAAAAAATCATCGCCGCCCGTGTACCAGAAATTGACGAGGGCCTACGCAAACAACTCGTTGCCTTTGTCCAAGGCTTGCGCGGCGAAGACCTCAAGAAACACCCAGCGGTTTCCGAAACCATTGATTGGGCCCGCACACTCATGCTGCTCCATGCCAATGAGTTGGATGCAGACCTCGTGCGCAACACCCTCAATGTTTTGCTGAAGTTCCAAGACGACATTGAAGGCATTGACGGCGAGCTCAACGCCTTGGTGAGCAAAGCACGAGGGGCGTAAAGCATGACCCAAATGCTGGGAAATTTCATTCGGGCGCTACGGGCATCCGATGTGCGTGTCTCCATATCTGAAAGCATAGATGCGGGGCGCACAGCTGAACTGGTGGGGTTTGAAGATCGCGAGGTCCTCAAATCCGCCCTTTCACAAGTGCTGGCCAAAACCGACGAAGATAAATACGCTTTTAATGGGGTTTTTGACCGTTACTTCACCTTTGAGAAGGTTGAGTCTCCCGCAGCGAATGACAGCACTGCACAGGGAGAAAGCGAAACCACAGACGACATCCCCTCTGAAGAAACAACCCAAGCAGACGGTCCATCTGAAGCGGAAAGCCAAGGTCAAGGCGGCCAACCCGGCAGTGGCGGCGGCGCAGGCGGCCAGTCAGAGAAAGCTGACGATGCAACCGCACAAGAAGCCCAAAACGCTCAAGGTTCCCAAGACCTTCTGGATTTGTTGGAGCGCGGAGACGCCGTTGCCCTGCAACAAGCCTTAGCTGAAGCTGGACAAAATGCCCGCATCGACCGCATTCGTCTTTTCACTCAACGCGGCATGTATGTGCGCCGGATTATGGAAGACATGGGCCTTGAAGGCTTAGAGTTGGAGATTGAACGCGCATCAGAAGAAAACGAAAATCGCGCCGACCACATCAGAGGTTTGCGCGATGGTCTGCGCGAACAGGTGCGCGATTATGTAGAACGTCAGCTTGACCTA
Source organism: Parvibaculaceae bacterium (assembly GCA_029209985.1). GTDB lineage: Bacteria > Pseudomonadota > Alphaproteobacteria > Parvibaculales > Parvibaculaceae > NORP139. The sequence continues at coordinate 107,385 of JARGNZ010000004.1, read as the reverse complement.
TATACCGCCAACGCTGGCCAACAATTGCGCGAAGAAGTGCTCTCGCGCGTTCGCCTCACCAATGTAGACCGCCGCGACATGCGGTTGATGCAAGGTTTGGTACGCAAAATGGCAAAAAGGCTCGTTGCCTTAAACAGCCGCCGCAAAAAGAAAGACATTCGCGGCGCTCTAAACTTCCGAAAAACCATCCGCCAAAACATTGCTTTCGACGGCCTCATGTTCGACATCCACTGGAAGCAAAAGAAAATCGACCGGCCAAAGCTCGTCGCCATTTGCGATGTCTCCGGCTCTGTCTCTTCCTACGCACACTTCTTGTTGATGTTCCTCTACTCCCTCCAAGAAGTCTTACCAAAGGTCCGCGCCTTTGCCTTTTCAGGGGAACTGGGAGAAGTCACAGACCTTTTCAAGACACAAGACCTAGAAACCGCGATTGGGGAAACACTCAAAATTTACGGCAGTGGCTCCACCGATTACGGACGGGCATTTGAGGAAATTGAGCGTACAGTGCTCGATGACATTGATCATCGTACAACGGTCATTGTCCTAGGTGACGGACGGTCAAACAATGCAGACCCGCGCGCCGATATTTTGAAAGTCGTGCACGCGCGCGCTAAACGAGTGCTATGGCTCAATCCCGAACCCAAAAGCATGTGGGGCACCGGAGACAGTGAAATGAAAAGCCTCTCAGCTTATTGCGACAGCGCCGCCACCTGCACCTCGCTAAAAGACTTAGAGCGTGTGGTCAGCGACATTCTGCGTAAGGGCCAATAAAGGCAAATGCTGTAATGATCTAGATAGATCAGCGACTTATAGCGCCCCGAACAAGTGAATGAAGAAAAGTGAGCCCTCAGCAGCACTGCTGGGAGCTTTTATGGCCGCAATCATGCACCCCTCTTCCCATTAACCAAGCCGCAAATATCCTTTTTATAACAAGGGAAAACTCTTGTCCCTGAAACCGTGTTCCCTTACTGATATGTTTTCTAGCTTGAGCTCATATGTTGAGGCAGAATGCGGATGGACTTCACAAGTCTAATCGGGGGACGTTCAGAGAACCAGACGATTTCGGACATACCGAAACGGCTAGGGGGATCAGTTGCGTTTGATAAGTAAAGTAGTTTTAGCCAGTTTAACGATGTGTGCCCTTATTGTGGGCCCGTCTTTGCCAGCAATGGCCATTAAAAACATCGTGACAATAGGCGCCGCCCCTGAAAGTCAAGTCGCCGCGCCCGTCAACACCACCCGCTATATTCCCTTACCTCGTCCGCAATCTGCGCCGCGCAACTCTGGCCGCATTACACCGGATAAAACACGTCCCGTAGAAGTCCTGCCCCTCTCTACTCCTCTCGCAGAAAAGCCGACAAAAACACCAGCAGCCAACGGTACATCAAAACGCACCAAGCCATATAATGTAGTCATTCTTGGAGATAGTTTAGGCGACGGCCTATGGGCGGGCCTCTACCGTGTTTTGCGCAAAGACAAACGGTTTCATTTAATTAAGCGCTCTAAAGTTGCTTCAGGTTTTGTGCGCACAGAATATTATGATTGGAACAAACAAGTTCGTAATATTCTCAATGAAGAAAAGGTCGATATTGCCGTTATCCTAATGGGCACAAACGACCGCCAAGTCATTGTCGATAAAAACGGCAAGCGCCACAGATTACGCCAACCCGGTTGGGAAACAGAATACCGCGACCGGGCAACCCGCTTTAGCAATGACTTAAATGACGCAGGCGCACGCATTTTCTGGGTCGGCCTACCCGCCATGCGCTCTCCCCGTTTTGGTGGAGACATGCAATATTTCAACGGCATTTATTCTGATTTAGCAAAAACCAACAACTACTACTTCGTGCCCACATGGGACCGCACCCTTGACGCCAAGACCGGTAAATACAACGCATATGGTCCCGATTTGCGCGGACGAAACCGTCTCCTGCGCGCCGATGACGGCATTCACTTCACCTTAGCGGGCTACCAATCATGGGCGAAAATTGTTGCTGATGAATTGCTCGCACAAGTCGATAGCGGGTTCCCCTATTGGCAGCACGCCGCACTGGAAGATGAAAAAGGCGCACCTGCTGGAAAAATCGGTGTAGACTCTGCCATGGTCAATACATTGCGCGGACGAGTTTATGAACAACCCGAAATCAAACCGGGCCGGTCAGATGATTGGCGTTGGCCAGAAAGCCAAACGGCAAACTGAGATACGCGAAAATTTCAGCCGCCCCAATCCATGGCGGAAACTTCTTGCCCCTTTTGCAAAAACCATCAGCCCGCTGGTGCTCTTCGCCTCCCTTGCAAGCTGCGCCTCTGTTTCTCAATGCGACCCCTCCCTGCCCGCAGACCCACGTCTAACCTCTCTTTATGAGAAATTTCACGCCCTTGGCCGCCAACAATCCTCAACACCCCTGCGGATTCTGCACTTAGGCGACAGTCACATTGCAGCAGATAATTTTTCAGGCGACCTCGCAAAACTCTTCCACGCCCGTTTTGGAGATGCTGGGCGCGGACAATTCCCAGCCGGTGAGCCATTCCCTTATTTTCGACGCCAAGGGTTCACCATCTCAGCCACGGACGGATGGCAAACCGTCAACAGTCTTTCACCACAAGCAACCGGACTCTTTGGGCTAAGCGGTGTACGCACAACCAGCGCCGCCTCCCACGACCTCATCCGCCTGCGAGCAGACACCCCCGATGGATTTGGCAACATTGAACTGGATGTGCTCCAGCAACCCGGTGGCGGCAGCTTCACACTCACCCTAGATGGCACACCGCTTGGCCCGTTCACCACACATGGCACCAGCACACGCCTTATGCGCGTGAACTTGAACGGAAAAACCGCGCAGACAATCCTCCTCTCCCCCAATGGGGATGGCCCCGTTAGCCTGTTGGGCATGGGCAGTGAGAAAGCGCGGGCAGGTGTGCGATATGAAAGCCACGGCATCCCCGGGGCCACCCTCGCATTGATGAACAAATGGGATGAGGCGATCCTCTCCGCTCAGCTATCGGCAATGCAACCCGATGTCATTATTCTAGGATACGGCACAAATGAAGGGTTTGATGACCATCTCAACATGAAAGCCTACCGCGCGCTGATGGAAGAAAAGATCGTCTTTCTCGAATCCAACGCGCCAAAAGCCAGCATCCTCATTCTCGGCGCGTTCAGCGGCAACCGCCTGCCCCGATGGTCGCAAACGGCAGCTTGGTCACAAATCAAAAACATCGCACGCAAAGACCTTCCCTGCCGCCCATTAGAACTCAATGAACGGGCGACCTATGACATCTTGTTGCAAAATCAAAATATGGTGTTAGCTCGCTGGCACGAACCCCCACGTCTGGCACAAGTGCGCCGCGTTCAAAAACAACTCGCTCAAAAAAACGGCCTTTGGTATTTTGACGGACAGGCAGTGATGGGAGGCCCGTGCGGCATGCACCAATGGGTACAAGAATCACCACCCCGCGCTTACGGCGATCATGTGCATTTAACCTCCCTCGGCGCACAATCCATGGCGCGCGCCTTTTGGGATCAGCTCATACGCCCCTATGAAAGTTATGCCTGCCGCCAAAAAGCAACACTTTCACCCTAATTTCTTACCATCCCTTCCCAAAGCCCCTCACAGGCACCATTTCGTACCATTTTGAAACAGGTCGTTAACCTTAAAACCATCCTACCGTTGAGCTTTACCGCTTAAATCCTGACAATACGAAACAAAGCAGGCGTAAAAAGTTAACGCGCCGATCAATGGGGCCAGTTGCGGTGAGCGCAGCTAAAAAGCGGAGCGGTGGATGTTATTTCCCACCTTTGAATTTGGATTGTTCTTCCTCATCGTATTTGCGGTGAGCTGGGAACTGCGCCGTGAACTCTCGCTGCGCAAACTTTTTCTCGTTGCCGCAAGTTACTTTTTCTACGGCTGGTGGGATTGGCGCTTCCTGGCCCTGCTCGCCTTATCATCCCTCATCAACTTTGCGGCTGGGTGGTTGGTTGGCCGCACGCAGACCCCTTTATCGCAAAAGCTAACCGTCGGTATCGCCGTCACTTTGAATTTATGTATTCTAGGATTTTTTAAATATTACGGCTTCTTCCTTGAAAGCCTAGACGACGCGATGGCAGCCCTCGGCCTTGCCCGCGACTTACCATTCCTGCACGTGATTTTGCCAGTAGGTGTCTCGTTCTTCACCTTCCAAGGTATTTCCTATGTCGTCGATGTCTATCGCGGTCACGTCAAAGCATCGCACTCAATCCTGAATGTATTCCTCTACATTTCGTTTTTCCCACAACTTGTTGCAGGACCGATTGTGCGGGCCGCCCACTTCCTGCCTCAGCTCGACGAGACCCCGCGCCTTACCCGCGCCATGGTGGGCATGGGCACGGTTCTCATTCTAACCGGTCTACTCAAGAAAATGGTCATTGCCAACTACTTGGCCACACAGTTGGTGGACCCTGTCTTTTTTGATCCATCCACACGCGGGGCAGGCGACCTGCTCATCGGCGTATATGGATATGCCGTGCAAATCTATTGCGATTTCTCAGGCTATAGCGACATCGCCATCGGGATCGCCGCTCTTCTTGGGTACAGGTTCACCGCCAACTTCAACCAACCCTATCGCTCCGCCAGCCTCCAAGACTTCTGGCGCCGGTGGCACATCTCCCTGTCCTCCTGGTTACGGGACTACCTCTACATTCCGCTGGGTGGCAGTCGTAAAGGACCCATTGCCACTTATCGCAATTTATTCCTCACCATGTTCCTTGGGGGACTTTGGCACGGGGCAGCATGGACATTTGTTGTCTGGGGAACATTGCACGGCACCATGCTTGGCATTGAACGCTATCTCACCCGTCGCCTCAATGCCTTTGCGCCCAAAGACGACGGCACCCCCAGCATCATCGAGCGCCTGTCCGGCAGCACCATGCACTTGGTTGGGATTATTTGGACATTCCACTTTGTTTGCCTCGCGTGGATTTTCTTCCGCGCCGAAAGCATTGCACTGGCATGGGACTACATCAAAGGCTTTGCTAACTGGACCACACCAAATGAATTGGTCACGCCGTTTCTCGTCACCCTCATTGCCGTCACACTACTGTTCCAATTCACACCCTCTCGCTTAGGGCGCTGGCTCGCAGAGGGCATCAAAGAATTCCCCTCTCCGATGCTCGGCGCAATCCTCGGCTTCGGTATCTTTTTCATCTGGGCCATCGCACCAAATGGTGTGGCTCCCTTTATCTACTTCCAGTTTTAGAGGTGCCCATGACCGAAGAACAAATTAAAGGGGTCGCCCGCTCAACTGGAACGGACCTCAGAGATGACACGGTTTTAGAACAAGCCGGTGCGGAAGTAGGCGCCCTGCCAGAGCATCTTGAATTTGAAAACACCCATTTAAGCGAAGGTTGGGAATCTGTTCCCCGCTCTTATGCACGACTGGAAAGCGAAACCCATCGCACAACAGGGCGCGTATGGCGGGCCATGACAATCGCCGTCCTCATTCTACTCTTTCTCAATGCAGACCGCCTTGCACGTATGGTCCAATCTCTACCCGTCGGAAGTTGGGCAGATACAACCATCGTGATGAGCCAAACATGGGAAGAGGAAATGCAGCGCCACGAACTGACCGACATTTCAACAAAAATCCGAGCAAACGTAGAAGCGTTTCATGATGCAGATTGGGACGATGTGCAGGCTTGGCTGGAAACCATATTAGGCGACACCCCCGTCCCCGAAGCATCTGACACCCACACAGATGAGCCCCTCAGCTTGCGTGGCTCCACCAGCACCGGCTAACCATCCCTCCAGTCCCCATACGCAAAACGCGCCCTCAAATGAGAGCGCGTTTAACTGTATCGACGTTCTGTAAAACTTAGCGGGGAAGAACTGTTGAGCCCATCAAGAACTCGTCTACGGAGCGCGCACATTGGCGGCCCTCGCGTATAGCCCACACAACCAACGACTGACCGCGACGCATGTCGCCACACGCAAAGACTTTCTCGTCTGAGCTGTGATAATCGATCGTATTAGCCAAGACGTTCCCGCGCGCATCTTTATCAACGCCCAGATCATCAATCATGCCTTCATGCACAGGGTGTACAAAACCCATCGCCAAGAAAACGACATCGGCTTTGAGGTCAAATTCACTGCCCGCAATCGGCTGCATTTTTTCATCAACCCGCACGCACACAAGCTTTTCAATTTGCCCGCGATCATTGCCGACAAACTCTTTTGTCATGACAGCAAATTCACGTTCCGCCCCTTCTTCTTGCGAAGAAGACGTGCGCAACTTGAGCGGCCAATCAGGCCATGTCAGCATTTTGTTTTCTTTAATCGGCGGCTGCGGCATGATCTCAAGCTGCGTCACGGAAACAGCGCCCTGACGTCGCGATGTCCCAATACAGTCAGACCCCGTATCCCCACCACCGATGACAACAACATGTTTGCCCGTTGCCATAATGGGTTCAACATCGCCAAGGTCTTCACCGCTCACACGGCGATTTTGTTGTGGCAAGAAGTCCATTGCAAAGTGCACACCGTGCAAATCGCGGCCAGGGATAGGTAGGTCACGGCTTTTTTCTGAACCGCCAGAAATGATCACCGCATCAAACTCAGCTTTGAGCTCATCAGTGGTTTTATCAACACCAATTTTCACACCCGTATGGATGTGCACACCCTCAGCCCGCATTTGCTCAGCACGGCGCTCAATAATTTGCTTTTCCATCTTAAAGTCAGGAATGCCATATCGCAGAAGCCCACCAATAAAGTTGTTCTTCTCAAACAAGTGCACTTCATGACCCGCACGACGTAATTGCTGAGCCGCAGCCATACCTGCAGGACCGGCCCCAACAATCGCAACTTTTTTGCCTGTTTCTTTGGTTGGAATTTGAGGCTCAATCCAGCCTTCTTTCCATCCACGGTCCACAATCGCACATTCAATCGTTTTAATTGTAACAGGCTGATCAATGATGTTCAGCGTACACGCTGCTTCACAAGGAGCAGGACAGATCCGTCCCGTAAACTCAGGGAAGTTATTGGTCGATTGTAAGTCGAGCAAAGCACGCTTCCAATCACCCTTGTAAACCAAGTTATTCCAATCAGGGATTTGATTATTAACCGGGCACCCGTTGTGACAGAACGGAATGCCGCAATCCATGCAACGCGCCGCTTGTTCTTTGGACTTGTCTTCGCTCAAAGGAATGACAAATTCATTGAAATTACGCAAACGATCCGCAGCCGGAGCATAAGTACGGTCTTGACGGTCAATCTCTAAAAAGCCGGTGATTTTTCCCATCTAACTTACTCCCCTGCCGCAGCAATTTGATCTTCAGCTGCTTTTTGTTCAGCCAATTCACGCAGTGCACGACGGTATTCAGTCGGCATCACTTTGCGGAATTTTGGAAGATACCCTTCCCAGTCATCCAAGATGGCACGCGCACGTGTCGATCCTGTGTAACGGGCTTGATTTTCAACAAGTTGGCGTAAACGCTCGCCATCGAAACGCGTGAGGTCAGAACGCACATCAACAAGTCCGTGTGACTCCAAATCGCCTCTCTGATGATGGCGATCAATCATCGCATCATCCTCAGCCTCAATCGGCTCGAGCTCAACCATAGAGAGGTTACAGCGACGCTCAAACATACCGTCTTCATCCAGCACATAAGCAATACCGCCGGACATGCCCGCAGCAAAGTTACGGCCCGTTTGCCCGAGCACCACAACAATACCACCTGTCATATATTCACATGTGTGATCGCCTGTACCTTCAACAACGGCAATGGCACCAGAGTTACGCACAGCAAAGCGTTCCCCGCCGACACCCCGGAAATAGCACTCACCTTCAACCGCACCGTACAGCACAGTATTCCCGACAATGATGCTTTCTTCCGGCACGATCTGACGCGCTTCTTTTGGCGGATAAACGATCAAACGACCGCCAGACAATCCTTTACCAACGTAGTCATTGGCTTCGCCTTCCAGCTCCAAGGTCACACCACGTGTCGCCCAAGCGCCAAGTGCCTGACCTGCAGTACCTTTAAGCTTGATGTGAATGGTGTCTTCCGGCAGCCCTTCATGACCAAACCGGCGTGCCACTTCTCCGCTCAACATCGTCCCCGCAGAACGGTTGATGTTGATAATCTCTTGCTCAAAGGAAACTGGCGTACCGTTTTCCAATGCAGGCTTAGCTTTTTCGATAAGCGTCTGGTCAAGCACAGCCTCAAGCTCATGGTCTTGAGTTTTGCTGTGGAAGATCCCAACGCCTTCAGGCGCTTCTGGCTTGGTGAACATAGGCGCAAAGTCGAGCCCCTCTGATTTCCAATGCTTCAGCGCCCGGTCTTTGTCGAGCATATCCATTTGGCCAACCATCTCATCGAAAGTTTTATAGCCAAGCTCAGCCATGTAGCCGCGCACTTCTTCAGCAACAAAGAAGAAGTAGTTGATGACGTGTTCCGGCGTACCCGTAAAGCGTTTACGCAATACAGGGTCCTGCGTCGCAATCCCAACAGGGCATGTGTTCAAATGACACTTACGCATCATCAAACACCCAGCGGCGATCAACGGGGCAGTCGCAAAGCCCACTTCGTCAGCCCCCAGAAGAGCAGCAACGACAACGTCACGACCTGTACGCAAACCACCATCGGCTTGCACCGCAATCCGGTCACGCAATTTGTTCATCACCAAAGTTTGGTGAGTTTCAGCAAGGCCCAATTCCCATGGCGCACCCGCATGTTTGATAGAGGTCAGCGGGCTCGCCCCTGTACCACCTTCAAACCCTGAAATTGTCAGGTGATCAGCACGGGCTTTAGACACACCAGCCGCAACCGTTCCCACACCCACTTCAGACACAAGTTTCACTGAAATATCAGAAGACGGGTTAGTGTTTTTCAAATCGTAGATCAGCTGAGCCAAATCTTCGATGGAATAAATATCATGGTGCGGCGGAGGCGAAATCAAGCCAACACCTTGTGTAGAGTGGCGCACCTTGGCAATCACAGCATCAACCTTGTGACCGGGCAATTGCCCCCCTTCACCTGGTTTTGCACCCTGTGCCATCTTAATTTGGATCATGTCTGAGTTGACAAGATATTCTGTCGTCACACCAAAACGGCCAGATGCAACCTGCTTAATCGCAGAACGCATGGTGTCGCCATTTGGCAAAGGCTTAAAGCGCCGTGGCTCTTCACCACCCTCACCCGTATTGGATTTACCACCCATACGGTTCATGGCAATAGCCAATGTTGTATGTGCTTCCCACGAAATAGATCCGTAAGACATCGCACCGGTTGCAAACCGCTTCACAATGTTTTCCGCAGCTTCTACTTCTTCCAAAGCAACTGGCTTACGGCCCACTTCGTCCGCAGTTTTAATTCTGAAGAGCCCACGAACATTCAGCAAACGCTCATTGGCTTCATTAATTGTGTCAGCAAAAGACTGATAGTCATCAGCATTATTAGCCCGCACAGCGTGTTGCAAATCGCGAATTGTTTCCGGCGTCCACGCATGTTCTTCACCACGTTGGCGATAAGCATAATCCCCACCGGCTTCAAGGTTGTCCGCAAGAACCGGTGATGACCCAAATGCCAAAGCATGGGTACGCACCGTTTCATTCGACACTTCTTTAAGAGAAATACCCTCAATTTTAGTCGCTGTGCCTGTGAAATAGTCTTCGATGAAACTCTTAGAAAGACCCACCGCATCAAAAATCTGCGCACCACAATATGACTGATACGTAGAGATCCCCATTTTGGACATCACTTTAAGTAAGCCTTTGTTCACCGCTTTGATGAACCGGTTACATACTTCACTATCAGTCAGATCGCCGGGCAGATCGCCTTTAGCGCGCATATCTTCCAATGTTTCAAAAGCAAGATATGGATTAATTGCTTCCGCACCGTAACCTGCAAGACAAGCAAAGTGATGTACTTCGCGGGCTTCACCAGTTTCCACGATGATGCCAACAGAAGTCCGCAGCTCTTTGCGAATTAAATAATGGTGCACAGCAGACGTCGCCAGCAAAGCCGGGATCGCAATCCGGTCGCCACTGACCTTACGATCAGACAAGATGATGATGTTATCACCTTGACGCACTTCTTCTTCTGCAAGAACACAAAGCGCTTCAAGAGCCGCCTTCATACCCGCAGCCCCTGCGCTGGCATCATACGTGATGTCGAGCGTCGCGGTTTTGAAGTGATTGTCTGCAATGTCCCCGATGTGCCGGATTTTTTCCAAGTCTTCATTGGTCAAAATAGGCTGACGTACTTCCAACCGTTTTTGATCAGACGTGCCTTCAAGCTCCAACAAATTCGGGCGCGGTCCAATAAAGGAAACCAAGGACATCACGATCTCTTCGCGGATCGGGTCAATTGGCGGATTGGTCACCTGCGCAAAGTTTTGCTGGAAATAATTGTAAAGCGTTTTGGAGTTGTTCGACAAAACAGCCACAGGGGTATCAGACCCCATGGAGCCAATGCCTTCTTGTCCTGTTTCTGCCATTGGCGTCATCAGGATTTTGAGGTCTTCTTGGGTATACCCAAAGGCTTGCTGCATATCGAGCAAGCTTGCATTGCTGTGGTCGACGCCTACTTTTTCAACAGCGGGCAGGTCTTCCAAAACGATTTGAGTTTGACTAAGCCACTCTTCATAAGGGTGTGAGGCAGACAATTCAGATTTGATTTCTTCATCACCAATGATGCGACCTTCTTCCAGATCGATCAGCAGCATTTTACCGGGCTGGAGGCGCCATTTTTGAACAATGGTGCTCTCATCAGCAGGCAACACACCCATTTCAGACGCCATCATAACAGTGCCATCATCTGTCACGTAATAACGTGCAGGACGCAAACCATTCCGGTCCAAAGTCGCCCCGATTTGGCGACCGTCTGTAAAGGCAATCGCCGCTGGGCCATCCCAAGGTTCCATCAACGCAGCGTGATATTCGTAAAACGCCCGGCGCTTTGCATCCATCAACGGGTTGCTGGCCCAAGCTTCAGGCACAAGCATCATCATCGCGTGCGCCATAGAATATCCAGACGCCACCATCAGCTCAAGGGCATTGTCAAAGCAAGCGCTATCGGATTGGCCTTCAGGAATAACCGGATACACTTTTTCCAAGTCATCACCGAACAATTCATTCGCCATAGAACCTTGACGCGCGAACATCCAGTTGTTGTTCCCCCGCACCGTATTGATTTCACCATTGTGGCAAATCATGCGGAACGGATGGGCCAATGACCATGTTGGGAATGTATTGGTTGAAAAGCGTTGGTGAACCAATGCCAAAGCCGACACCATTTCTGGATTTTGCAAATCTAGGTAGTAGTTACCAACTTGCGTCGACAACAACATGCCCTTGTAGCAAATTGTCCGGCTAGAAAAAGAAGGCACATAGAAATAGCGCGTGAAATCATCTTCACCGAACTCTTTCATCACGGTAATTTCGATCAATTTCCGAATGATGAAAAGCTTCCGCTCGAATGTATCTTGGTCAGCCGTCGCTGTTCCGCGCTTAACAAAAAGCTGGCGGTGAACGGGCTCTGTAGGAATAACCGAATAACCCAAGTCAGAATTATCAACCGGCACATCCCGCCAGCCCAATACTTCCTGACCTTCAGCCACGACAAAAGCTTCAAGGCGCTCTTCGATACGCGCGCGTGTTGCATCATCAGGCGGCATAAAGAAGAAGCCAACGCCATACTCACCTTCAGCAGGCAACGTAAAGTCGAGATCGGCCGTAACAGTGCGGAAAAATGTATCCGGCATTTGAATAAGAATACCTGCGCCATCACCCGCCTTCGGGTCAGCCCCTACGGCGCCCCGGTGCTCAAGCTTCTCAAGAATTTTGAGCCCATCTTCAACAATCTTATGGCTCTTCTTGTTATGGAAATTGGCAACAAAGCCAATTCCGCACGAATCTTGTTCGTTGCTCGGGTCATACATCCCTTGCGCTGCAGGCATACCCGCAGGTCGCAGCACGGCTGTGCGGCGGCTTTCATCAGCCTTTTTAGATGCCTGGCTCAAAGAATCGGTATTCTGAGTCATGACTTTACTTCCCTACAAACAGTGTCGGCGCGCAAATGCGCTGTTTCGTACCCATTTCGGCAAGACAGAAACCTGTCTTGCCAAGGCCGGGCACACTACCCAGTCAGGCGCCCGAAGGCAAAGCCTGGAATCATAAAAATTGGCACATTCCACCCTTCTCCCCAATTTTTCGCCTGCTGGCGAAATTGGGGGGGCGCAATTGCGGCTCGCTCTCAAGCACCCCAGCATAAATGCCGGAACCCTACGCGCTGCCACGTGCCCTCTTGCAGCTCCGCCCTTGCGGATTTTTCTGCTAGATGCCCCATTCAAACAAGTCCGGGCCAGACTTTCTCGCTACGACTCGCCATGCACTTGGGCATTTTGAGCGCCTGTATAATGAAGAATATAAGCCTATCCCTATAGTCTCATCACCAGAGCTTTCACGAGGTCTTTCTTTCGATGGCCGGATACTGCAATAGGGGACCTTAAAAAGCAAGCAAATAAGACAGCGGTACTGACCTAAAGCGCCTGCGGCAGATTAGTTCAAAACCCCAGAACTTCAAGGGTTTTTGGCAGAAACCTGCCAAAACACCAGTAGATCTCAGCAATATTTGCCTTAAAAAGCCCAAAATCAAGACCAAGAAATGGAGCCTTAATCAGCCCGCAAACGCTCAAGCATTTTGTAACTTGGATAGCCATCCGCAGGGATATGACGAGATTTTTGGAATCGCCGCAACGCTTTGCGCGTATTTCCGCCGATGATTCCATCGACCCCCTGCGTATCAAACCCCAAGTTCGTCAGCAATCGCTGCATTTCTTCCCGCTGACTACGCCCCATCTGCTTGTCTGAACGCGGCCATTGCGCCAAAACACCGGGACGCCCGCGCAAACGGTCGGCCAAAATATTCACTGCCAGTGAATAAGACGTCGAGTTATTGTAGGCCAACACCGTCTTAAAGTTGCTGCCCACCAGAAAAGCAGGGCCACGCGCTCCCGCAGGCATCAGCAACCGCATCTCTTGATCCAAGGCCCGGCGATCAAACGCCTTATTGTCGATCCGCTCAACCCCCAGCTCAATCCATTGCATCAACGGCTTGCGAACTGCTGAACTTGCCTGCGCATAGTCAAAACCACGCTCTAACGTCACTTCATAACCCCAGCGCGCTTTATAGTCCCACCCAGATGCTTTGAGATAATTACCCGCAGAGCCTAAGGCATCGTCAATCGTGTCCCAAATATCGCGGCGACCATCCTTATTAAAATCAACTGCATGCACTTGGTACGTTGTGGGAATAAATTGGGTATGCCCCATCGCACCTGCCCAAGAGCCTTGCATCTTATCGGGCGTTGTGTCGCCGTTTTGCAAAATCTTCAACGCAGCGATCAACTGTTCTTCTGCAAATTTACGCCGCCGCCCCTCAAAGGCCAACGTCGCAAGGGCACGGGTGACATAATTCCCACCAGTGAAGGCCCCATATCCTGTCTCAAGCCCCCAAATAGCGACCAAGACCTCTTTATCAACGCCGTATGCATTTTCCAATTTTTTCAAAAGGGAGCGGTGATCTGTGAGTTTCTGCAACCCATTTTTGACCCGCGTTTCTGAAACCGCAGAATCCAAATAGGCCCATACAGGCCTAGAAAACTCAGGTTGATTACGATCCGCATTGATAATCTTAGGATCCGGCGATACCCACCGCAACGCGCGATCAAATGTATATTGGCTAATGCCAGCCTGCATCGCTTTTTTATGGAATGCCGTAAGCCAATTAGCAAAGTCACCATCCGCCTGTGACGGCGGCGGTAGTGGCAACCGAACAGCGGCGCTCGCTTGACTTGAAAATCCAATGGTTGCACTGCTCGCCAACATTGACGCAATCACAAAACCGATCACCCGCGATGAACGCACATTCGTCTCCCTGATTTACTTGACCGCCACGTCAAATGGCCATCGGTCAAGCTCACGCACCCTTTTCATCCATCTTTGTCGCATATGTTGCGGTTCCAAGCTACGCTCTTTACCGCCTATTAAGCCAGATCAGACAAAGTTACCTTACAAACTGCAACGGCCTACAACCGAGCAACGCTGATAAGGCAAACGGTGAACCATTTCAGCCGATCACATCAATTGACGTCAAAAATGGCATAAACATGAACACGACCGATAATTATTCACCGATTGACCTGACACCGCCGACAGGCTGTGCAGACGCGCTTGCGGCTCAACAAATGCCGCAGCATATTTTTCAAAGAGCGGTGCGCGCGATTGGAAAAAGATTACAAGCCCTGCGCCAGCCGCCGCTTAAATATGCGCTTGTGAGTTTTTGGGCTTTATGCACACTCATTGTAGCCGCTCTCTCCATGAGCTCCCATGGCATCCTACCGGACTATCATCATATCGATAAAGTCGCTCATTTTAGCGCCTATTTCTCCCTCGCCATCCTGCCTACATTCCTAAGTAACAACACAAAACACATCATCATTGTCATTTGCGCACTCACCCTGCTCGGTCTTGGCCTTGAGGGCTTGCAATCAATGCTTCCCAACCGCTCGTCCTCACTTTACGACCTGCTCGCCAATCTGCTGGGGTTAAGCTTTGGCAGCGCAATCGGCCTAGGCATTCGCCAATGGACAAACCGCATCGTCATCTGACGCACGCCTGCCCACACAACTTCCGCCTATATTCATCGTCAAAGGGTCTGATAAAGGCAGGTAATACAGACTAAAAGACGAAACTTATTAACTAGGAAACTTAATATAGAATTATGAAACGTTAGATATACTCGTCTAACTAGGAAAACGATGTGAGCCCCAAATGTCTATCGAGCGTCAAATTGAAATCGGACAGATCCAGTATCTGCTGAGGAACAGTTTTACCAGCCGCCTCACGGTAATGGCATGGACGGTTGTACTCGGTTGGCTCTACACCGCCAATATTCAGCACCTCAATCAAACACCTGCAACACTGGTATTCTCCTGGCTTGCAATGATGTGGGGCTGGGTCGGCCTCTCATATATGATAAGCCGAAGATACAGCCGCCATCCCATAACCACAGAAAACCTAATTGCGTGGCGTCGCACGATGATCTCCCTTTACGCGCTCAACAGTCTTCTGTGGTGCGTCCCCCTCACATTCATTTGGGGCGATAAGGATTTAGTCACGCAGGTTTTCACCTTGCTCATTTTTACGACGCTGACCATTTCGCAAACAGTGCAGCAAAGCCCCCATTTCAGGACCTTCGTTGGTGCCTTAATGCCAGTGGCGCTTGCCTTTGCCTTTTTCTTTTTGATGAAAGAAACCGCTTTCCAGAAAGCCCTCGGCGTCTTGTGTTTTGTCTATGCGGTCTGGCTTCTGTCAGTTGGGCACCGACTGAACAAATATGTGTCGAACATGCTTAAAAGAAACGAAGAGGTAGAAGCCGCCCAAGCAGAAAGCCGTGAGGCCCACCGCGCCGCCTTGATCCTCAAACAAGAAGCTGAAAATGCGTCACGGACAAAATCCAATTTCATGGCCATGATGAGCCATGAACTGCGCACGCCCCTCAATGCTATTCTGGGGTTTTCAGAAATCATTCAGCATCAAATATTTGGTCCCCACAACGATAAATATAGCGAATACGCCGCAGACATTCACAGCAGCGGGAGCCATTTGCTGCAACTCATCAATGAAATATTAGACATCCAAAGGGTCGAGGCAGGTAAGCGAGAATATCAACCACAGCTTTTCTCCGTTGGCGAACTGCTCAATGAATGCATTGCACTGGAGCAATTTAACGCCCAAAGCGCAGACGTTGAATTGCATCTCAAACTGCGCGGCATTATCCACATTACCGCTGACCATCTATCGATTAAACAAGTTGTCCTCAATTTGATGAGCAACGCCATTCGGCATACGCAACCCGGTGGATCATTGACGCTATCCGCGCGGCTGAACGCCAATACAAATACTGTGGCCCTGATAGTTGAAGACACCGGTTGCGGCATGAACATGCAAGTCGTGGATAAAATTTTTGAGCCCTTCGTCAAGGGAGATGGCAACGCTTACCAAAGCACCACAGGCCGCTCTGGCCTCGGTCTATACATCACCAAACAATTGGTAGCAGCGCACCACGGTGAGATCGAAGTAGAAAGCCAAGTTGGCAAAGGCACAACCATCACCATCACGCTACCGGTCACCTGCACCCTAGACCAAAGCATCGATCTATCAGGTGCCGCACGCTTCGAGGAAACTCCCTTAGTAGCTCCCCAATCTATCGCCAAATAACCACCCGCCTCAAAATCCAAGCACGCGGGCGACCTCCGCCAAATCCCCAGCACGCAAATCAACCTCTACATCGGGAACATCTTTTGACACATGGCTGCCCGGTCCTTGCACCAAAACAGTCTTAGCCCCAACCGCCCTGCCTGCCTGCATATCGGCTTGTTTGTCACCGATCATAATTGAGCGAGAGGGGTCAAGCTCCAAAAAGCGGGCAGCATCCAGCAACATGCCCGGCGCTGGTTTACGCCAATCACTGGGGGTTTCGGGCGCATCGGCACAAAACCTTATCGCATCAAACACCACCCCTTGCTGGGCAAGCATATCAACCATACGGGCCGTGACCGCTTCATAGTCTGCGACCTCATAATATCCCCGGCCAATACCAGATTGATTGGTGACAATCACCAACTTCAGGCCAGCCGCCTGAAAAAGCTTAAGGCCAGTCACCGCATTGGGCAGCAACACAACGCCGTCAGGGTCACTGAGATACCCACTATCTTCAATCACAGTGCCGTCTCGATCCAAAAATACAACGTCGTATGCCAAATCCATATTTCCAATCGAAACCAATGATTAACCCTCAAAAGAGGTTTAGCGACCTCTCCTCCTCAAAACAAGGCTTCCACCTGCAATAACAAGTACTTGGCCTCTTCTTTGCGACATCCAAAACAAAACAAACAATCGCGGGAAAATCGTCCCGCTATGGCTCGAAAGTACAGGTTATATGTCTCGCTTTGAAACATACAAGTTTTTGGCTGAAGCTAATTCGTACCGAAATGGTGCGGTGGCCAACAGCACTAATGCACCCAGAACTTCGACAGGGGGCCAAAGCGCTCCACATAGAAAAACAGAAAGTTTATTGCGGCGCAAGATATGGCTAGAACGCGCCTGCCTCTTTGTGATGGATGGCACCCTAATGGTTGCGGGCATTGTAAACGGCTACGCGATTGCCAGAATAGTTGGCGCAGTCACGATCACCGGCCCTGAGGCAGTCACCGCGATGATCGGCCACTTTGCTAAAAGCAGCCTCCTCATTGCCTTCATCCTCATTGCGTGCGCATTGCGCGGCCACTATCACAACCGAAATTCTTTTTGGTCCGAAACCCGCGACATCTTACTGCTGATGAGCCTTGCTGTATTGCTCGACGGCTTTGCCCATTTGTTGCTCGGTCCCGAATTCCAAATCTCGCAAAGCGCCTCACTTTGGTTGCTCACAGGCTGGACGGTAAGCTTGCTCTTACTGCCCCTTGGCAGACGCGTGAGCCGCGACCTGCTCATCAAAGCCGGACTATGGTCACGCCGCGTTTTAATCATTGGGTCTGGTGAGCCAGCCCAATCAGCACATGCCGCCTTGGCATCAGAGCCTTACTTTGGCTACCAAGTGGAAACATCAATGCCCGTCGATCAATTTGATCCGGACAATCAAGAATCTCGGTTGGCAAGTCTATTCCAAGAGATGGGCGGGTCCCTCAAGGATGTCCTTGTGGAAACAATGAACCGCGCCAAAGTGGAAATGGTCGTTCTAGCACCCACTGCCAAAGAATTTGAACTGATTGAAAAAATCACCCGACAATTGAACCGTGCTCGGATCAAGTTTTCCATCATTCCACCGCTCAAAGGCTTGGCTGTGCTTCATGTCCGGGCGACGGCTTTTTATAACCATGATCTATTGATGCTGTCCTCTGAAGATAACTTACGCCAGCCAATCGCGCGCATTATCAAACGGTGTTTTGATCTTGTTGTGGCCGGTGGCCTTTTATTGACCCTCTCGCCCTTCTTCCTGTTCGCTGCAGCTCTCATCAAAAAAGATGGCGGCGCTGCATTCTTTGGACACCGCCGCGTGGGCCGAAATGGCGATATGTTTTATTGCCTCAAATTTCGCACCATGATCGTGAATGCCGAGGACCGTTTAGCTGAGGTCATTGCCAATGATCCAGAAAAAGCGGCCGAATGGGAACGCGAGCATAAGCTAAAAGACGACCCGCGCATCACGCGCATCGGCAAGTTTCTTCGAGACACCAGCTTGGACGAATTGCCTCAATTGCTCAATGTCCTCAAAGGCGAAATGAGCCTTGTCGGCTTGCGTCCTGTTGTCCTCGATGAGCTGCTAAAATATGGCGACGATGTCGAATACTACCTTGATGCACAACCCGGCATCACTGGCTTGTGGCAGGTTTCTGGCCGCAACAATGTCAGCTACGAACGCCGCGTTCAGCTAGACGCTTGGTACATTCGCAACTGGACCCTATGGCAAGATGTCACCATCCTGCTCAAAACAGTGCCAGCGGTATGGCTGCGCGACGGTGCCTACTAGGCCCGTCGTCGCCATAAGCCTGGCCAAAACGGGACCAGCAACAATCAAAGGTAGGGATCGGGAGAGGCAAGGTGATGACGCACGTAGTCATCAACCGCTTCTTCCAAAGACATAAACTCAACATCACACCCGGCCGCACGCAACTGCGCCATATCAGCCTTGGTGTAATATTGGTACCGCTCTTTAAGCCCGTCAGGCATATCAATAAACTCTGGCGTCAGGGTTTTATCGAGTGCTGCACCCAATGATGTGACCAAATCGATGAATGAGCGCGATTGGCCAGTGCCAACATTATACAGCCCATTCACCCGGTCATTTTCCAACAACCACAAGATCACGTTCACGCAATCCTTTACGTACACAAAGTCCCGTTGCTGCCCCCCATCGGGAAACTCTTTTTTATACGACTTGAAAAGCCGGATAGGCTCACCGTTTTGCACCGATCTAAAGAGTTTTTCGATCACCGATCGCATGTCATCTTTATGATATTCATTTGGCCCAAAGACATTAAAAAACTTTAAGCCCACCCACTGCGCAGGAGCTGGCCGTCCACTTTCAACATGATGCACAAAGCGACGGTCCACAACGTGCTTAGACCATCCATACGCATTCAGTGGTTGAAGTTTCGCAAGGGCAGCAGAAGACCAATCATCCTCAAAACCCGCATCTCCGTCCCCATAAGTCGCCGCAGAAGAGGCGTAGATGATCCGTTTCTTATGGGTAGTGCACCAGTCCCATAAATCATTTGTGTAAGAAACATTTTGCTGAATCAGACGATCAATATCCAACTCAGTTGTCGCAGAAATGGCCCCCATATGAATGATGGCATCGACCTTCTCAACATTCTTGTTCAGAAACTCCAGCAGCTCGAAAGGGTGAACAACCGCCTCAATGCGCCGTTTAGCAATATTTTTCCAACGGTCATCCGTTGAGAAAAAATCCACGACCACTAAGTCGTCATAGCCACGCGCTTCAAGCTCCGCCAACACACAAGAACCAATAAACCCAGCTGCACCGGTGACAACAATCACGAAACTTCTCCTTTGCGCATCACTTCAAGACGCCGCGTTGTGGAATGACCTTCCACCAAATCAATAAGAATAACTTTCCCACCACGGTCCTGCACTTCTTGTGCTCCAACAACGGTATCGACCGTATAATCACCCCCCTTGGCGAGCACATCAGGCTGCAAAGTTTGTATCACTTCCAAGGGCGTGTCTTCTTCAAACACAACAACAAGATCGACATCCACCAAGGCCGCCAGCATTTCTGCACGAAACGCCTCTTCATTAATGGGCCGCGAAGGACCTTTAAGCCGCGCAACACTCGCGTCAGAATTAATGCCCACAACCAGCCGGTCGCATTGCGCGCGCACCGAACGCAAAAGATGAATATGGCCCGGATGCAGAATATCAAAACATCCATTTGTAAAGCCAACGCTCAACCCACGACTTTGCCAATCTTCAACCACTCCCCGTGCATCACTCCACGCAACCGCGCCTGCATGAGCACTTTGGGAATGCTTCACCAACAAGGCACGCAAAAGCTCTTCACTCGACACCGTCGCCGTCCCTGTTTTACTCACCGCAATGCCCGCCGCTTCATTTGCCAACGCCATGGCAACGGACAATTCAACACCCGCCGCCAGCGCAAGACCAAGGGCCGCATTCACCGTATCCCCCGCACCTGACACGTCATACACTTCTCGCGCAGCTGTACGTTGGTGTTGGGCCGTGCCGTCCCGCAGCACCAAAGACATTCCTTTTTCTGAGCGCGTGACCAACAACGCGTCCAAGTCGCCCTCTTCGATCAGCTTCTGAGCTGCCTGAACAAGCGCCTCATCCCCCTGGCACGATTGCCCGGCCGCAAGCTCCATCTCTTTTGTATTGGGTTTAATGAGAGTGGCCCCCGCATAGCGGGAGAAGTCGCGCGATTTCGGGTCAACCACAACAGGACAACCCTGCGCCCGTGCAAGGTGAATACACTCCTTGATCACCCGCTGGCTTAACACGCCCTTGGCATAATCCGACAAAATCAGCGCACCCACATCCGGCAACCGATCGCGCACCGCTTGGATCAACTGGTCTTCCAGCTCAACAGAAACCGGCATGGCAACTTCATAATCCACGCGCAACAATTGTTGCCCCCCAGCGACATATCTTGTTTTAGCCGTAGTTGGACGCGTAGAGTCTTTGAATAGACAAGCTGTGACATCGGCCGTTTGCTCAACAAGAGCCTGCACTTGGCGCGCTCCCTCATCGTCACCCACCACAGAAACTAAAACAGTATGCCCGCCCAACGAACTCACATTGCGCACAACATTACCGACGCCGCCCAACATCCGGCTTTCTCTGTCCCCCAACATCACAGGCACAGGGCTTTCAGGCGACACCCGCTCCACTTTGCCATAGACGAATGAGTCCAGCATCAAGTCGCCCACACACAAAACCTTGGCGCCTCGAATCGCATCTAACGTTTCAATCATCACTATGTCTTTCCACGCCCACTCATCGGCGGTCTACCAAAATCAAATCTGAAAGCTCTACTCTTATCGCCCCATCTTCACGTTTTGCCAAGCCCTGCTAAGCTAAACTCCCCTATGTGAAGACAGAGAGTGATGCTACGCATTAAACAGTTGATTATTTTATGGAAAATTCATATTTTACCAATGCTGTTCGTATAATTAGGTATACATATTGAGTATATATTATGCATCCGTTCTTACCTAAGGTTGCAGAACTCAAAGCTCCTACATTCAGCTAGGAAATGAGATGTTATCAAAAGCCTCGTCGATAAGTGTGAGCACTATGAGCGCCCTCAAAGCCAACCGTCAAAAACGATCAAGCCTTTCTCGACAATTATTTGGTGATTTAACGTCCATCAGCGACGGCATCCTCATATTGGCCAGCGGCATCCTCGCCCATATTTTGTATTTCCCCCTCTTCAGTACAACGGGAAACTGGACCCTCACCCTCACCGGAGCCGCCCTTGGTGCCAGCCTTACAGTGCTTGTCATGCGCTATCGAGGCATCCATACCCTCAGCGCACTGCTCGAATGGTCCAGAAACTTTGGCAAAGTTCTATCAACATGGGCCCTCACATTTCTCGGCCTCATCGCCATCGCGTTTCTGGTCAAGTCAGCAGGCACCTACTCACGCGGCTGGGCCATCACCTGGTTTTTCTTTTCCGCAGCCTCTTTGGGCATGGGTCATTTGGCCTATGCGTGGGCATTGCGCAAACTGTCCTCTGCAGGCCACTTGCGACGCAACATCGCTGTTGTCGGGGCAGGTAGTATTGGCAAATCCTTCATTGACCATGCCAGTGCCCGCGATCCTTATTTACACGTTGTCGGTGTTTTCGATACCAGAGCTGAAAACGGGCGAGAGAATGACCTCGTGCTCCCCGTGAACGGTGATTTAGAAGACCTCATTCAACTGGCGCAAAACCAACGCGTTGATGACATCATCATTGCCCTTCCCCATGCAGCCAAAACGCGCATTCTCTCAATCGCTGAACGTCTTGCCGTGCTGCCCATTAATGTAAAGCTAAGCCCTGACGAGATTGGCTATTCCTTTTTGAATAATACGATGGAGGTCCTTGGGGGCGTCCACACTCAAATCATTCACACCCCTCCCATCAGCAATTGGGCACGTGTGGCCAAGGCTTTAGAAGATAGAATTCTGGCGGTGACATTTTTGGCGCTCGCATGGCCGCTGTTTGGCTTTATTGCTCTTGCTATTAAACTCAATAGCCCGGGGCCTGTCTTTTTCAAACAACAACGCCACGGCTTCAATCATGAAATCATCAAGATTTACAAATTCCGCTCCATGACAGTTCAAGAAGATGGCGCCACCGTAAAACAAGCGACCAAAAGCGATCAACGGGTCACCAAAATTGGTTTCTGGTTGCGCCGAACCAGTTTAGACGAACTGCCTCAGCTGATTAATGTGGCCCTAGGTGAAATGTCGCTTGTCGGCCCGCGTCCCCATGCCCTTGCCCACAACGAAGAATATGCGGAGCTGATCAAACACTATGCCCAGCGCCATAAAGTAAAGCCCGGCATTACCGGTTGGGCACAAATCAATGGATATCGCGGCGAAACCACCGACCCCAGACTGATGGAAAAGCGCATACAACATGACTTATTCTATATTGAGCACTGGTCAATTTGGTTAGACTTAAAGATCATCGCGCTAACCCCCTTCAAAGGTCTCGTGCATCCCAACGCATATTAACGAAACACCATAGTCATGAAATGGGACATCCCCGCAGGAAACGGACTGCGCTACCAATTTATTTAGGGTTTAACCTTAGGCTGGCACAGGGATGGCACCAATGTCATCGAACCTCATTCAGAATCATCTACCGTTCACCGCTACCATCGGCAATTCAATCAAAGATAGACAACATATATGAGCACGCATAAACCAATCCGAACTGTTGTATTTCCTGTTGCCGGTCTTGGCACACGCTTCCTTCCGGCAACAAAAATGGTGCCCAAGGAATTGCTCCCAGTGGTGGACAAGCCCCTCATTCAATATGCGGTAGAAGAAGCCCTCGAAGCTGGCATTGATCGCTTCATTTTCATCACCGGGCGCGGAAAGGGCGCCATCGAAGACCATTTCGACAAAGCCTTCGAATTGGAAGTGACCCTAGATGCTCGGGACAAAAACAAAGAGCTAAGCCTTCTCAACAAATCAATGCCGCAACCCGGTCAAATGATGTTCGTGCGCCAGCAAGAGCCGTTGGGCCTAGGACATGCTGTTTGGTGCGCCCATAAAATTGTCGGTGACGAACCTTTCGCCGTGGTATTGCCCGATGACATGGTCCTGGGTGAAAAAGGTTGCCTCGCGCAAATGGTGCAAGCCTACAACGAAACCGGCGGCAATCTCGTCGCTGTTGAGGAAGTCCCCCACGAACATACAAATCGGTACGGTGTGCTCAACCCCGGCGAGACCAAAGGCGCCCTCACCCGGATCAAAGGCCTTGTTGAAAAGCCAGACCCAAGTAAAGCCCCGTCTAATTTGGCCATCATTGGTCGTTACATATTGCAGCCAGAAGTCTTTGCGCCCCTCACAGAAGGAAAGCGCGGCAGCGGCAACGAAATCCAGCTCACAGACGCAATGGCGACCCTTTTAGGCACTCAGCCCTTCCACGGCTTCAGCTTTGAAGGAAAACGCTTTGACTGTGGCGACAAAATAGGCTTTTTGGAGGCTAACATTGCCTACGGAATGGCAAGAGAGGATATTCGGCCCGGCCTCACAGAAATTCTGGCCAAATATTAAGACCACACCGTACGAAATGCCGTGCGGACTAACTGCGAAGACAGGAAGATTTTATGCGCATCGCCATGATTGGTACAGGGTATGTTGGGTTGGTATCGGGGGCTTGTTTTGCCGATTTTGGCCACGAGGTTGTCTGTATTGATAAGGACGCTTCAAAAATTGAACGGCTCAAAAAAGGGGAAATCCCCATCTACGAGCCCGGCCTTGATGTCCTGGTAAATGGCAATCGATTTGCGGGACGCCTCAGCTTCACGACAGATTTGGCAGAAGGCATGAAGGGCGCTCAAGCGATCTTTATTGCCGTCGGCACCCCAAGCAGGCGCGGCGATGGCCATGCAGACCTAAGCTATGTGTATGCTGCTTCCGAAGAAATTGCAGATCTACTTGAGGATTACACCGTCATTGTCACCAAATCGACAGTGCCAGTCGGCACGGGCGACAAAATCGAAGAACTAATCCGCAATCGCCGTCCAGATGCTGACTTTGATGTCGCGTCAAATCCAGAGTTTCTGCGCGAAGGCTCCGCGATTGAGGATTTCAAACGCCCTGACCGCGTCGTCGTGGGTGCTGAAACCGAGCGTGCCCTTGATGTACTACGCCAGCTTTACCGCCCCCTCAACCTCAATGAAACACCCATGCTCTGCACACAGCGGCGCACATCTGAATTGACCAAATATGCCGCTAACGCATTCTTGGCGACAAAAATCACCTTCATCAACGAAATCGCAGACTTATGTGAATCCGTTGGGGCCGATGTTCAACAAGTTGCCAAAGGTATTGGTCTAGATGGGCGCATCGGGTCTAAGTTCCTGCATGCTGGCCCCGGCTACGGCGGCTCGTGTTTTCCCAAAGACACATTGGCCTTGTTGAAAACAGCCGAAGATTTCAGCTCGCCCATGAACATTGTCAAAGCCACGGTTGAAACAAACAACAACCGTAAAATACAAATGGCCCAAAAGGTGCTTGATGCAATTGGTGATGTAAAAGGCAAAAAGCTCGCCATTCTCGGCGTTACCTTCAAGCCCAACACCGACGACATGCGCGACGCGCCAAGCTTGGACATCATCCCGGCATTGCAAAAGGCAGGCGCTTTAGTCCACGCCTACGACCCCGAAGGCATGGAAGAAGCCAAACCTCTCTTGCCAGATGTTCATTGGGAAACCAATGCGCAAGACACCTTACGCGATGCGGAAGCCTTGGTAATTTTGACCGAATGGAACGAGTTTAGAGCACTCGATTTAAGCCAAATCAAAGAGATGCTCGCCCGCCCCCTCATTATTGATTTGCGTAACATTTATGCGGTGCGCGAAATGCAAGATGCGGGCATTGCCTACCACTCAATTGGACGCCCGGCCGTCTAAAGCCCCTGCGTCCTTAGCCCTCAGCAGAGAGCAAAGAAGCAGAGACTGAATGATTTTTCGAGGAGGCTTGCTGTAACAACGCAATGTCTCCTCGAACCATATCAGAAACCAATTCATCAAACCGAGTCGTCGAAGACCACCCCAAAACGTCTTGCGCTTTACGCGCATCACCGCACGGGCATAAAATTTCTGTTGGCCGGAAAAATTGCGGGTCAACACAGACAAGCAGCTCGCCCGTTTCTGCATCACGGCCAGTCTCCGACACACCCGCCCCATCCCAAACCAATGTTCGGTCGATATGGCCAAACGCAGCTTCGACCAACTGCCGCACAGAATGAACACTGCCCGTTGCGATGACGTAGTCCCCCGGCGTGTCCTGCTGCAACATCCGCCACATCGCGTCCACATAATCACGCGCATGGCCCCAATCCCTGCTCGCATCCAGATTGCCTAAATGCAAAGGCGACCAAGCCCCTTTCGTATCGCAAGCCAACTGCGCCACCGACTGCGTAATCTTGCGGGTGACAAAGTTTTCTCCGCGATAAGGGCTTTCATGATTAAACAAAATCCCGTTGGAAACATGCACATTATACGCTTCACGGTAATTCATCGCCGCTTCAAAAGCCGCCAATTTGGATACCGCATAAGGGCTCATCGGATGAAAGGGAGCCGTTTCATCGAAGCGCGGCAACTGGCTGTCCCCAAAAATTTCAGAAGTCGAGGCCTGATAAATCCGGCTTTTCTCGACCAATCCCAAGCGCACCACCAATTTCAACAACCGCATCGTTGCAGTCGCATTGATATCGGACGTTTCATCTGGACGTTCAAAACTCGTATGAATATGAGATTGCGCCGCCAGATTGTAAATCTCATCCGGCTGGCAGTCCGCAAGAAGCTCTTCAAGCCCCCTATCATCGCGCATATCCAGTGACGTAATCGTCAAGCGCGGGTCATCAGCCAAGCCCGCATGTTGCAGACGCAGAGGCACGGTTGCTTCACGAGCAAACCCATGAACACGGTAGCCCTTACGCAGCAAAAGCTCAGCCAAATAGCCGCCATCTTGCCCCGTAATCCCGGTAATCAACGCCACCCGGCTTGTTTTACTCGCCTGCCCTGCTGTCAGCTGGGTCTCGTTCTTCGCTTGCACCTGCAATCTCGCACTATTATCATTTATGTCAGCTAAGCGTGCACCTTACCACAACCAGCTCTAGCCCCGTCTAGTCAAATTTGGTTCTTCTATTTTCCGCCCCTCTGCCCAGCAGCGACGCTGATATTCCGCATCCCGGGGCAATGGTGATTTGCCGACATGCCCCCCACTCGGTAAGATGGCCCCTTCAAAGAAGAGCCCACCCGATCCCTGCTCAGGCATCGTAGAAATGAACGACACAAAAATGCGCTACTCTGCCCAGCCCAAAGACCCCCGCACCTCGACCGTCCCGTTTAAGCTGGTTTTGTTTCCCTACTTAGCGCTTTTGTGTTTCGCCCCCTTGCCCTTAGCCAGCAACCGCCCCTTTTCAGAGGCGTTACTCGCTCTCGGGGCCGGTCTCATTCTTCTCACAAGCCTTGCCTATCCAGCCCTCAGAGCACGCGCACGTGCCCAACTTTACCGGTACAAAGTGCCCTTCGCCCTATTTGGCGTTGTCTGCCTGTGGGTTTTATTTCAATGGAGCACATGGACCCCGCAAACCCTTCATCACCCAATCTGGCGATTCACTGCGGAAACCCTTGCGCTTCCTTTAGAGAGCCGGAGCCGGGTCAGTATCAACCCTGACGGCACCTTGCGCGGCCTGATGCACATCTTGACATATTGGGCCATGGGTTGGATCGGCTTGTTGTTAGCTGGACGCCAAAGAACCGCCGACATCATTCTAAAAACGCTTGTGGTGGCGGGGGCCTTTTATGCGCTTTACGGCATACTCGTGTATTTCAGCGGCAACGGCACCATCTTGATGTACGAAAAGTGGGCGTATAAAGAGTCCCTCTCCAGCACTTTTGTAAACAGAAACTCATATGCGACCTATGCGGGCCTCATCCTTCTGATGTCCGTCGGGTACATCTGCCAAAAGATCAAACCAATCACGCGCGCCTCCCAAGCCTTTTCCATCAAGCTCACAGCTCTTCTCGAATTTCTATTCCAGCACCAACTCTGGTCCCTCATCGGTGTCCTTCTGGTGCTCACCGCCCTTGCGCTCACCGCCTCGCGCGGGGGGACCTTAGCTGGCATGGTGGGCTTGAGCGTGCTCATTCTGTTTATGTTTCAGCACAAAAGAAACGGAAAACAAAAAACCAACTGGATTGCCCTCTTCAGCGTTTTAGGGGCAGCAGCACTTCTATTTGCCCTCAGCGCCGGGCAGTTGAGTACCCGCGTTGAAGCGATCGTTCACACAGATGCCGGCCCCACCAGATGGGATGCTTATCTGATTATCTCGAAAATCATTCTCGACAATCCACTTCTGGGGGTTGGCTTAGGGGGCTTTGAGGACATATTTCAGTATTACCGAGACACCACCATCTCGATGCCCTTTTTATGGGACAAGGCCCACAATACCTACTTAGAGCTGTTGCTAGAGTTGGGCATTCCAGCGGCCCTTCTGTATTTCACAGCCATTGCACTTTTTGTTGGATCTGCATTTCGCGGTATTGGTGAACGTCGCTCTGGAAAACTTTATCCGATCATTGGCTTCTCTGCTGCAATCCTTGTGGGCCTGCATAGCCTTGTAGATTTCAGCCTACAAATACCGGCTGTCTCTGTCACCTTTGCAGCAATGTTAGGTGTGGCCCTCGCCCAATCATCCCGAAAGAAAAAGGGGAAACGGCAATCAAAAGTATCCCTCGTCGAGCAATCGTTGCGTTAAACGTGCGACATCCTTGGCGTCACCTTCGCTCTTCATGAGCGAGCGGATCAACACACGATGCTCAAACGATCCATGGAAATAAAGCTCAGCCAAGTCTTTTTTGAGCCGAGGCTGCCAAAGTGCCTGAACATCCTTGCGCACTTTTCGTTGCAAGGCCTCGTCCAAGCTGTCCCACATGCGTAAGCCCAACCACACCCGCATCACTCTCAGTCGATAATCTTCTGGACCGATAATATAGGAAGCTTCAAAAAACCGATGCAGCTCTTCAGGGTTTTCTGCTTGGTGCAATGACACCAGTGCCAACCTCGGCCACGCACGGGCATACATAGGACGCTGGGCTAGTGCAGCAGTATAAGTGGTTCGTAAAGCATCAAGTGCTTCAGGCACCTGCGACGCGTCGGTGCTGTTAAGTTGGGTAAAAACGCTGTTGCCTTCACGAATGGAAAAATATCCACTGTCCACACCGACAGTACCTGCCTGCGAAAAAGCAACCCGCGCACGCTCTACTTGGGGCGCATTCCGCGCCAAGTCGCCCTGATCAACACTCCACAAGATATGCTCAGCAGAAATTGTTTGCCCATGGGCGTATAATCGCGGCCCGGCCAAAGCAATCAAACCAGCTGCAATCAGAAGCAGGACACCAATCAGTCCACCATCGGCAATTTTGCTCTGTGCCACCCTCGCTCCTAGTTCAAATAGTAGCTTTGATACTGACCATAATAATAACCGCCCTTGCCGTAGCTATATTTTGACATTTGCGCCATATCAACTTGCGTCAAAACCGCACCCGTTACAGATAGGTTGTGTTGATGCAACGCTTTGACAGCATCAATGACAGCATCTTTAGGCGTCGAGTTCCACCGCACAATAAACAGGATTTCATCCCCCCGTTGGGCAATAACCCGTGGGTCTGTCACGGCCAAAACAGGGGCGCAGTCAATCACAACCAAATCATACTCAGTCCGTGCATGAGCGAGCATCCGCTCCATCTGCGCAGAGCCTAAAACTTCTGTCGGATTGATACTGCTCGAAACAACAGGAACAAAAGAGAGGTTCGTTTGAGCATCTTGGCACACAACCTCGTCAAAACTGGCTTTGCCCGCCAAGTGCTCTACCAAGCCAGCCGATGGTTTATCCCCCGGTGCCAACAACATTTTATGAACTGAAGGGCGACGCAAATCACAATCGATCAGCAAAACCTTTTTACCTGCAACCGATGCCGCCCGAGCAAAGCTAATAGAGGTTGTAGTCTTGCCTTCATTCGGCAATGCAGACGTGAAGACGATCACTTGAGGAGCACGGTCAACGTTACTCAACTCCAAAGAGGATCGCACGGCACGCAAAGATTCGGTAAATGCTGAAAGCGGTTTCTGAAGTAAGTAATCTTGTGGCGTCAGCCCATCCTCCTCATCCAGAAGAGGGACAGATGCCAGAACGGGCAAACCAAGATCACTTTCCAATTCACGTGCATTATGTACCGTATTATCAAGCCGATCCATCAAGAACCCAAGGCCGATCCCGATCGCACCATTCACAAACATAATCAGGAACAACGACAGAGACTTCTTAGGATAACTGGCGGCCGACGGCATCGTCGCAGCTGATATAATGCGCGCATCGGACGCTTGCAGTTGCTCTTGCTCCTCGGTCTCCTTAAAGCGGCCCAAGAAATTACCATAAAGAGCTTTATTGGCTTCGGCTTCCCGCTCAAGTTCGCGCAATTGAATTTGAGCTTGATTGTTCACACCGGCAGACTCTTGGGAGTCTGTTAAACTCTTCTCCAGCGAGTTCACACGCGTATTAGCCACTTCCACATCATTCTTCAGACCCGCAACAATCCGGTTTGCCTGTTCTCGAATTTGCTGACGAAGCCCATTGCGTTCATTACGCGCATCCTGGACAGCCGGAAATTTGTCGCCGTAGCGAGACAATAGGTCGGATAATTTGCGGCCAATCTCTGCTTCCTGCCGGCGCAAATCAGCAATCACATTAGATTTAAGAACGTCCCCAATTTCGTCTAGCTTACCCCCTTGGCGAATAATGGTTTGTGACCGGTCGTAACGCGCCTGCCGTTCGGCACGGTCGGTGCGAGCAAGAATAAGTTGAGCATTCAGTTCGGACAATTGTTGCTCATTAACAGTGAGGCCACCGGATCCCACAAGGTTATTTTGGCTTCTGAAAATTTCAACAGCCCGTTCGGAATCACGCAGCCGCGACCGCAGTGTCGCCAGTCGTTCGCTCAACCAAAGGTTCGCTTTTCGGGTTGCTTCATATTTGGCTTCCAATTGCTCAACAATATAAAGGTCTGCGATCACATTGGCGATTTTCTGCGCCAACCGCGGGTCCTCTGATGTATAGGAAATTCGGATGATATAAGTCAGGCCCTTGCGCGACACAGAAAGGTTTGACAGAAAATTGTCGACAACCCGATTGTGTATGCGCTCTTCTTCTTCCTCAGCAGAAAACTCTGCAGTTGGTTTCAAGAAATCTCTAATCCAAGGACGCGGATCAACATAGCTCAGCAAACTCGGTGCACGTAAGGTCGCATTAAACTCTGACACTCGAGCCAGCTTCAGTTGACGCACCACACGCCCTGCAAGCGTGCGAGACTTA
This sequence comes from Parvibaculaceae bacterium, assembly GCA_029209985.1. GTDB lineage: Bacteria > Pseudomonadota > Alphaproteobacteria > Parvibaculales > Parvibaculaceae > NORP139. Next base: position 76,703 of record JARGNZ010000004.1, on the reverse strand, counting down.
ATCAATTCAACTTGGCTATCGACCACAGCTGTGTCTGCCGAAAGACCAGACAAGACTGCATCCATATCGACCACCTGAGTGGTGCGCGTATCAATGAGAACGGTACTCGTTGCTGTATAACGCGGTGTAATTTGAAAAATCACAATGACCGCAATAACCGTCAACGAAAGGAAAACGCCAAGAATAAGACGCAAACGACGGCGAAGCGCGCCCAGTAAACTTTTCAGGTCAAACTCAATCCAATCGTCGCTCGGTTGATCCAATCGTCCGGCTTCTGGAGACACTTCATTTGACACTGCTGAATTCCATTTGCTTGAAGAAAAAAGAGCCCCGCCTGACAAAGCAGACGAGGCTATTATTTTTAGAGACTAGCTACATATTATCCGAAAAACCAGTCGAAACAGAGGTTTCGTTCAATTTATAGTTGAGCCTTAAGCGAGAAGCCAACCACATTATTGTCATACCCACGGCCAGCTGTATCAGAGTCGCGATTTGTATATGTGTACCCAAATTCAGCCCGGAAATTCCGGTTAATCAGATAATCCACGCCAAGGTCAAGGGTCAACGTATCCTCTGTCCGAGTGATACCTTCATATTCATCCGTCGTATATCCGACATCCGCAGAAACAATCACATTCCGCATCAGCTCATGATCTAAGCCCAAGCCATATGAATTACTAAGATAACCAGAAGCCGTTGCATTGATTGTCTCTTCTACTGAAGAAGAAGCCGTCGCCCGAACAGTCGTCAATGGGGTCAGATACCATTCAACGTCAACCCCGAAAGCAAGGCCGCTGATGTTATCCAATGCAGCTGCCGTATAATCTTGCTCTTGGTAACCTGCATAAATCTCACCGGAGGCAAGGCTAGAGATACCAAATTCAACACCTGCAACAACTTCATACCCGTCAGAGTCCCGGTCAACAGTCGCCGCCGGTACATCAAGATCATAGTCACGCTCGTTAATGCTCCCCCGAAGGAAAACATTTGTGTCTGGCGACACGTCATAGCCGACTTGAACTGTACCAACCATTTCAGCCCGGTCCCGGTCGTCTTGGAAAGAAACACCGCCACCAATCAAGCTGCCATTGTCGTAATCATAATCTGAATAGGTGCCCTCAACCCGCAGAGAAACGCGGTTGAACTTGTGATTGATCGCAACCAATCCATAAAGAAGGTCATATTCAGTTGGCTCAGTTTGAACGCCGATAGCATTCGCAGAACCACGGTCTTCTGTCAGGTGGTCATATGAAGCAGCAAGGTCAATCGAGGAATCGCGCACGATATCAATACGTCCAGTGGCGCCAACGCCCCAGTCAACTGTATTTTCATCGTCATTCTCAGCATAAAAAGCAGCATCTGCTGTTGCATTGAGAATAAGCTCGTGCCGGCTCCACGTAGAAACGAGAGACAGCTGAGTAGACAAATCCGTTACGAAATCAGACTCAGTGTTGGTTTCAGCAGCATAGATATTGTCATCATATGACTCACCAACTGTCACACTTGGGTAAAACAAGAAACTGCCCGTGCGGACACCAATCGCGTCATAATCAGGACGAGCCCGGTCCGCAACCCCTTGGCCGCGCACGTCTTCGGCTGCTGCATATCCTGTCATAGAAGACAACAACGCTGCCACCGCAACACTAATTTTCAATTTATTTTGGCTCATAACGTCCCCGTATCACTAGCATTTGGAAGTAAGCTTCCCTTTAACACACCCATAGCATCCACTTTGTTCAAGTAGGACTGCCGGTAACTTCATTGGATGGCTCCACAGGTGTCACAACTGGAACAGAGGGTGGAGATGTAGGGTTGGTCGTACTCCCAGTCGTTCCCGTTGTTGTAGAGAAGGCTGTCTTCATATTAGCGCTCCCCGTTGTGGTCACAGCGGTATCAATTTCGGCACCCGCTGTTGGATTTTGCACACCAACCGTCGTTGCAGCAACACCTAGGCCGGTTCCCACTGCTGTTTGGATTGAAGCGTCCAAGTTCGCAGAAGAAGCAATAACCAACTTAGCAGCGGCTACGGGGTCAGCGGCAGTAGAAACGATGTTAGCGATTTTTGTCGCAATCTCGTCATCGCTCAAAGACGCGTCGCCTAGGACCGCATCGATTTGGGCCTGAAGTGCAGCATCCGCAGCAACGGTTTGATCACCGCCAGCCGCCCCGTCAACTGCAAAAGCAGAGCTAGGAACAACAGCAGCACCGACCAAAAGCGTCCCGACTGCCATGGCTGTCATTTTCAATTCTTTAATCATTTTGATCCCCTTACGCAGGCAAGCGCAAGATGCGCGCCAAATGGTTAATCAGACTCTAAGCTATCTAATCCCATAGAACGCCAAATACAGACATTAATCACCATGATTCTGCGTAAGGTTGCAAAATAAGGTCAAAACTGTTTCATTTCGTTGCCTCCCCGCAACACGAAAATTAACCTTTGCCGAAATAAGGCAGCACAGCCCCAAGAGTCAGTAAAAACACGGCAATTCCCATTGAGGCACCAGCCATTAATTAGGGCTCGTCTCTTTGGAAGATGACGGTTCAGAAGTTGGAACATTAAGCCCTCCCCCGGCCTGCGCAGTCTGCGCATCCGCTTCCTCCGTAAAGCCTGAGACAATTTTTGAGCTGGCCTCCTCGTTAACCAATTGAGAAATACGCAAGGATAATTGCGGGTCAGCAATACTCTGACTTTGGACGTACAAGGCAATCGCATTCCCGACAAGAACCTGCATTGTTTCCGGCAAACTACCGCCAATGCTCAGAATAAATTGAATCGTAGCAAAAGGGTCCTCGGCCGTCGCGAGATAGTCAGAAAAAACGTCTGCCGGGTCCGCAGCATCGGAATTCAGGGTTTCAAACGTCGCCATATAATTGCGCACAGTCCCTTCTTCGCTAGACGAAAGAGCCGCTTGCGCAGAGCCTGACCACACGCTGAGACCAACAGAGAGACTAAAGGTCACGCCAAAGAAGAGAAGAAGCACGGAACGGGGGAAAGCAAAACACCTGTCGGGCAAACCCGGTGTTTTATAAGCACGCACGGCAGTCGTATCATGGTTCGCAAAAAACCAAAGCATCTGAAGCCCTCAACCAGTCAGAGAATGTTCCAGCGCCAGCACACGAAACAAATCCAACTGTTAAAACCCCATGATTCCCGCCAAGAAACCAGTCTTCAAACGTTCACCAACGAATGAAATACACTATCAAGATGATTAAAACCTAGGACCTCCCGGCAAGTCAAATCAAAAATGAAACCAACAGTTTACGTGCAAATGGTTGTTTAGAAGAAACGCTCTGCAATACGTACAATGTCACCCGGCTGAATACGCACGCTTGTATTGAGCAAGTATTCAACTTCATTTTCTTGATCTCGCGAGATGTAAATCCGCAATTTATCAGCGCGGAATGTATATCCCCCGCCAACCGCAACCGCATTGAGCGCCGTCATCCCATTTGTATACGGGTATTCACCAGGCTCTTCGACTTCGCCAAAAATGTAAAAGGGACGATAATTCAATACTTCCGCACTCACACGCGGATCTTTGAGATAGCCATCCCGCAACTTGTCGCTTACTTCAGCTTCAAATTCGCGCAACGTAAGGTCTTTAGCTTGGATCAATCCAATCAACGGCAACGACACAGTGCCGGTGCCATCAACATCAAACTCACCAGACAGCGCCTCTTCACCAAAGACAATAACTCGAAGCTTATCTCCAGAACCCAAACGGTACTCAAGAACTTCTGTCGTACCCGCAGTCGGTCCTTTTAAGGAAGGAATGGCATTCCCAGTACAAGCCGTCAGAACCAGAAGGCCGACGAGCGCGACCACCCGCTTCAATAACACAGCACGAATGAACTTTGAGATACCTGACATTGAGAGTTCCGATCCAAACAACTTTGCGATTGCCATATGCTTAGCGGCTTCGAGAAGGTTTTACAAATACCTTGAGGCTTTTTGGGCCACAAACCGCCTGTGAGGCACTTTATCGGACAGGGTGTAAAGAAGTTGACAAAAACCGCTGCCCCCGCCCCTCCAAAACCAAAGCCGTTAAATGGCCCGTAATATAGGCACCAGTATCGATCCCTATGCGATTTCGCCTGATTTCTGGATGCTCAACTGGCGTATGCCCATGCACAACAACCCGGCCATGATCAAATTTAGACTGTAGAAAGTCATCCCTGATCCAATAGAGGTCGGCTTCAACCTGCCGATTGAGTGGCAACCCCGGACGCACCCCGGCATGTACGAAATAATATCCCCCTAAATCAAAATAGGGGATCAACCGGTTGGTCAGAAAATTCAAATGACTGTCAGGCAAAACAGCCCCCAAAGCCAATCGAGCTGTTTCAAACGCTTCAGGGTCATCACTCAGCGCCACATCTTGAATACCGTAAGAATAGAGGGTTTCTAAGCCCCCATAATATTTCCAAGTACGGCCAAATTCTGCATCTTCAAGAAACTGCAACATCGCTTGCTCGTGATTGCCCTTCAAAAAGATCGCCTCAAAGCCCTCTGGCATGTCCCCAGACAAAAGATCTAAGACACCGCGAGATTTAAGCCCCCGGTCAATATAGTCGCCCAAAAAGATCAGAAGCTTTTTGCCCTCATAGTCAGCGCCATCCGCAACGATCATCTCTAGCAATTGCTCAAGCAAGTCCAAACGCCCATGCACATCCCCAATGGCATATACACGTTGCCCGTCCGGCATACACGCAGCACTCGCCGAACTATGCCCAGAACCTAATCCGGGCACAAAGCGAGTTATCCATTGGGAAAGCCGTTCCATTCTAGACATATTCTGAAGAATTTCCGATCACCCTAACGCAGGCCCAAATAAATTCACATCGACACAGGCACAGCATCACTTAAAAACCGCACGAGACCCACAGCGTTTAACGAATGCTAAACTAGCGCGAAACCTCGTGCCTCGCCATACCTTTGCCCTACCATACCAAAGCCATTGTCTTAATCAGTCTTTAACAAACCAACAATTGGTCGTTAGTCCTGCGAAAATACCCGCAGATACTCTGAAAAGCACAAGAACAAATGGTACAGCGAGCTGATAGGATAGTAATTCGTAAGCACATGTCCCTGCGCATCAAGATGTTCGTGGAAAGCCGGAACGTCTAACCCCGCCCGGTACACTTCCATCATCATGGCCAATTGCCCTTGGGCACGCGCCCCATACTCAGCCTTCACAGCCCCTTGGGTGCCTTCATAGCCCGCGCAAAGCGATTTGAGCGCCTCGGTTTGAGGCCACAAGCGTTTGTCAGACTTCAACACCTCACCCGAGAGCGACACCTCATCAAAATATGCCGCCACAGTGCCCGGGCGCTGGTCCAAACCGCGCCTCATGCCTTCATCCAACGCCTGCTGAAGTTCAACGGAAAGTCCCGACTTCCCCATCAACTTTTGATAAAGCTGCACAATCCAAACCCACTCGAACAAATGTCCCGGCTCACTACATGCACCCGCCTCACCAGCCAGCGGCGTCAGGGCTTCGTCGAAATATTCAACAACTCCGCACAAGCCGTCATCCGTTTTGAGAAACCTAGCGAAAAACAAATCAACCAGCGCACCAGCCTTACGCAAATAATCAGAGCGCCCCGTCGCCCGCGCTGCCACCAGCAACGCTTCCGTTAAATGCATATGAGGGTTTTGCAACCGGGGAAAACTCTGCGCGCCTCTAGCCACCACTGGGAACACATTCTGATACCCCCCATGCACAGCGTCCTGCATATGCTTTTCAACAAAGGTAACCGTGCGCTCAATCCACTCAAGGACCGCCTGATCGCCGCTGGCCTCATAGTAAGACGCCAGCGCAAAAATCATGAAAGCCTGACAATAAAGATCGCGCGTCCCATCAACCACAGTGCGCCCATCCGGGGACACTTTGAAGACCCAGCCCCCTTCATCCGCAGCCCAACCATGTGCAAGGCAAAATGCCACCCCGCGTTGTGCCAGCTCAAGGCCCTCAGGATACAGACCCAACTGATGGGCATGAGAAAAGACAAATATCTGACGGGCTTGGACGCGCAGGCGCTTATACCCAACCGGCATCACCTCAAAATCTAGGGTCAGGCGATCATGAAAGCCGCCGCAACTGGCATCAAAGCTATGCTCGGCCCAAAAGGGCAAAAAGCTTTGCGCCAACCATGTGCGCAACGCTTCGCCTGTCAAATGCGACTGATCTAAAGCGACCATGTAAACCTTCCTGCTACCTAAGCCGATGCCCTTTTAGGTCTAACATGGAGATCACACCGCGCGACATCATTTTGACACCAAATTTGCGGCCCAGAACGCATAATGCGCAAATGCTATTCGCAAAAACATGGTATAAGCTCCCCATACTTACCCACCGAGAGTCCAGCTAGAGTAAAGACCCAAACATGTCCGATACGCCGTCCAAACCACCCATTGTCTCACCAAGCGCCTCCGCAAGCAGCGCCCATATCACAAGCGCGCGCCGCACTTTGGCCTTAGAGATTGCCGGTCTGCAAGCTTTGGAAGCCTCCCTAGAGGCCCCTTTCAGCACGTGCATCGAAACGCTGGCCAGCATCAAAGGACGGGTCATCATTACCGGAATGGGGAAAAGCGGGCACGTCGGGCACAAAATTGCCGCGACCATGGCCTCTCTGGGTACCCCCACACAATTTGTGCATCCGGGCGAAGCAAGCCATGGGGACATGGGCATGATCACACCAGATGATGCCGTCCTTGCCCTCTCGTGGTCCGGCGGCGCATCAGAACTAACCGACATCATCATCTACACGAAACGCTTCGGCATTCCTCTCATCTCAATGACCTCAAAAGCTGACAGCCCCTTGGGCCAAGCAGCCGACATTTTATTAGAACTGCCCGAAGCAAAAGAAGCCTGCCCGAACGGCCTTGCCCCCACCACGTCCACCACCATGCAAATAGCTTTAGGGGACGCCATTGCGATTGCCCTCCTAGAAAAGCGTGGCTTCAGCGCTGAGGACTATAAAGTCTTTCACCCCGGCGGAAAACTCGGCGCCATGTTGGCCCATGTCGGCGAGCTGATGCACAAAGGCAAAGAGCTGCCCCTCGCCCCAGCGGATATGCTGATGTCAGAAGCCCTGCCACGCATGACGGAAAAAAGCCTCGGGGCGCTCGGCATTGTCGATGATGAAAATAAATTACTCGGCGTCATCACAGATGGCGATTTGCGCCGCCATATGAGCCCAGACTTCCTGTCCAAAACAGCCGGCGAAGTGATGACCAAAGCCCCAAAAACCATCCCCCCCACTTTGCTTGCCGCCGAAGCCCTACAGCTTCTCAACACCACCGGCATCACCAGCTTTTTTGTGGTCGCGGACGGCCAGCCAGTTGGCTTCATTCATATGCATGACCTCTTACGCGCTGGAATTGCTTAAACGCAGCCCTTACGCCCATCATCTGACTGACACACCAGACACGCACAACCCTCAAACACGCCGAACAGATAGAGATACCCATGAGCTTACTTTCCCAGATCAAAGGCCAACCTATTTTGGTCACAGGTGCAGCAGGGTTCATTGGGTTTCATTTAAGCCGCCGCCTTTTAGCCGAAGGGCATACAGTTGTCGGCATCGACAATGTGAACGACTACTATGACCCCCGCCTCAAAGAAAGCCGCCTAGACCGATTGGCCCCTGAAGCGACAGGCCAATCAAACACGGCCTTTACCTTCATCCGCGGCGACCTCGCAGATCGCCCAGCAATGCGGGCTTTGTTTGAAAAATACAATTTTCCCATTGTCGTCAACCTCGCCGCGCAAGCAGGCGTGCGCTATTCCATTGAGAACCCTGAAAGCTACATCGACGCCAACCTCGTCGGTTTCGGAAACATTCTGGAAGGCTGCCGACATTTCGGCACCCAGCATCTCGTCTACGCATCGTCCAGTTCGGTCTATGGCGCAAACACCACAATGCCATTCTCAGTGAATGATCCGGTCAACCATCCTGTAAGCCTCTACGCTGCGAGTAAAAAGGCAAATGAGTTAATGGCCCACACCTATAGCCATCTCTATAGCCTCCCAACCACTGGCCTACGGTTTTTCACCGTATATGGTCCATGGGGCCGCCCTGATATGGCTCTCTACAAATTCACCAAGGCCATTTTAGAAGGCCATCCCATTGACGTGTATAACAATGGGATCATGCAGCGCGACTTCACCTATATCGATGACATCATCGAAGGCGTCGTGCGGGTGATGGACAAAAAGCCAACCGGGGATCCGACTTGGTCGAGCGACACACCAAACCCAAGCACAAGTCGCGCACCATATAAACTTTACAATATTGGCAACAACCAACCCGTTGAGTTAATGAAACTGATCACCACCCTAGAAGATGCCATCGGGACAAAAGCCGAAAAAAATATGATGCCCATGCAGCCTGGAGACGTGCACGCAACGTGGGCCGACGTAGATGACCTCATCGCCGATACAGGTTTCAAACCGGACACTGAAATTGAAGTCGGTGTAAAAAACTTTGTCGATTGGTATCGCGGATATAACGGCCCCGCGTAAATATCATTCGCTTGTTGTGCTGTAACTGCGGATCAACGCCCACTTCTGTGTTGCGCTCAATTTCTTCATGGCATGTTCAGCACTACTGGCCGCACTTCTATCTGCATGTGGCTCAACATAAGCGATCCGTGTCGGCTTAAACGCCTTCGTAAACCGCGCTCCTTTGCCCATCACATGCGCTTGAAACCGAGCCTCAACATCCACGGCAATACCTGTGTAAAGCCGCTTGCCCGCGCATTCCAATATATAGAGATACCAGCTCTTTGCGTCTGACACGCCCTGTCCTCTCTAGCCATCAACACGGCACCTTAACAAAAAGGGGAGCCGCCCGAAAGCAGCTCCCCCAATTTTGTCTAAAAGCATCAAGGTTTAGCCTCGGATGTATCCATTGCTTGCCAGATACGCAAAGATTTCCTCTACCAACTCTTCAGCCGAGCGCCCAACAGTTTTCAGATGAATTTCGGCTTCTTCTGGTGCCTCGTAAGGGCTGTCGATACCGGTGAAGTTTTTAATCTCTCCACGGTCAGCTTTTGCATACAAACCTTTAGGGTCACGCTTGCGACAATCATCAATAGGCGTATCCACAAAAATCTCGACAAATTCGCCGTCGCCCATCGCATCCCGCGCCATGCGCCGCTCAGAACGGAAGGGAGAAATAAAGGAAACCAGCGTAATCAAGCCCGCATCCGTCATCAACTTAGACACTTCCGACACCCGGCGGATATTCTCCACCCGATCTTCATCAGAGAAGCCCAAGTCGCGGTTCAAGCCATGCCGTACATTATCGCCATCAAGCACATATGTATGGTTGCCCAAGTCGTGCAGTTTTTTCTCAAGCAATGTCGCAACAGTCGATTTGCCCGAACCAGACAAACCCGTGAACCAAAGCACAGCCGGTTTTTGCTGCTTAGCTTCTGCACGTGCATTCTTATCCACTTCCAAGGCTTGCCAATGAATATTGGTCGCCCGGCGCAGTGGGAAAGCAATCATACCCGCCGCTACAGTTGCATTGCTCAACCGATCAATCAGAATAAAGCTACCTGTATGTCGGTTATCTTTATACGGATCGAATGAAAGTGGCTTCGCAAGAGAGAAATTACATACAGCAATTTCATTCAAGTCTAACTTCTTGGCCGCCAAATGTTCAAAGCTGTTGATATCAACTTGATATTTAATGTCAGTGATCGAAGCCGAAACAGTAGCTCCCCCAATTTTCAACAAATAACGCCGCCCCGGCATCAAAGCTTCTTCAGACATCCAAATCAAATGAGCGGCCATCTGGTCTGCAACATCAGGACGGTCATTGTCACCGCTGAGCAAATCTCCGCGAGAGATATCAATCTCATCATTCAACTGCAATGTAATAGCTTCACCAGCACCCGCCGCGTCTGCATCTCCATGAGGCGTAATGATCCGTTTAACCGTGCTGGTCTGCCCAGAGGTCGGCACCACAATCGGGTCCCCAACACTGACAGAGCCACCAGCCACCGTGCCAGAAAAGCCACGGAAGTCGAGGTTCGGACGGTTCACCCATTGTACAGGAAAGCGGAACGGACCCTCAAGGTCAGTCCCGGCGACTTCTACAGTTTCCAAGTGATCCAACAGCGTTTTGCCACCATACCAAGGCATGCTCTCGCTCTTGATCGTGACGTTATCGCCGTAGCGCGCCGACATAGGAATAGCGATTTGAGTGGTAAAACCGAAATCGGCTGCAAACTCGTTAAAGGCTTCAGAAATTTCGTTGAAGCGTTTTTGCGAAAACTCAACCAGATCAATTTTATTCACCGCCAAAACAACATGACGAATGCCGAGCAGCGAAGCAATGTAGGCATGGCGACGTGTTTGAGGCATCAAGCCAGCCCGCGCATCAACCAACAACACAGCCAAATCAGCGGTTGACGCACCGGTGGCCATATTGCGTGTGTATTGTTCGTGGCCCGGCGTATCAGCCACAACAAACTTGCGCTTGTCTGTCGCAAAAAACCGATACGCGACATCAATCGTAATGCCTTGCTCGCGTTCCGCTTCCAAGCCATCCACAAGCAATGCCAAATCGATATCTTCACCAACTGTGCCGTGCTTGACGCTGTCTTTTTCCAACGCAGCAAGCTGGTCTTCAAAAATCAATTTCGTATCAAACAGCAAACGACCGATAAGCGTTGACTTACCATCATCCACACTACCGCACGTTAGAAAACGCAATTGGTCTTTATTTTCCTGAGAGAGGATGTAATCGGTAACCGACTTATCACTCGTCAATTGAGTTTTGAGATCCATCAGAAATACCCCTCACGCTTTTTCTTCTCCATAGACCCAGAATCATCGTGGTCAATCAAGCGACCTTCGCGTTCTGATGTCCGAGCGATCAACATTTCACGCACGATAGCTGGAAGAGTATCGGCATCCGATTCCAAAGCCGCCGTCAACGGATAACACCCAAGTGTGCGGAAGCGAACTTGGCGCTCTTCAACCGTCTCACCGGGCAAAATAGGCATGCGCTCATCATCAACCATAATCAACATGCCTTCGCGCTCCACCACAGGGCGCGGCGCGGCAAAATAAAGCGGCACAATTGGAATGTTTTCGTTGAGGATGTACTGCCAAATATCCAACTCAGTCCAGTTAGACAATGGGAAAGCACGAATACTCTCACCCTGCGCAATCCGAGCATTATAAGTGTTCCACAATTCTGGGCGTTGGTTTTTCGGGTCCCAACCATGAGAACTGTTTCTGAAAGAGAACACACGCTCTTTGGCTCGTGATTTTTCTTCATCCCGGCGCGCGCCACCAAAGGCCGCGTCAAAACCATATTTATCCAAGGCTTCTTTCAGAGCCTCAGTTTTCATCATATGCGTATAGCCAGATGAACCATGGTCAAACGGATTGATATTCTTCTCAATGCCTTCTTGATTGGAATGAACAATCAAGTTCAGCCCCAAACGCTTCACCGTGTCATCGCGAAACTTGATCATTTCCTTGAATTTCCAAGTCGTGTCCACATGCAACAGCGGGAACGGCGGCTTAGAGGGATAAAAGGCTTTCATGGTCAAATGCAACATAACCGAGGAATCTTTCCCGATTGAATAGAGCATCACCGGATTCTTAAATTCCGCTGCCACTTCGCGAATGATGTGAATGCTTTCAGCTTCAAGCTGACGCAGATTATTTAGGGGATCAATCGACATGCTAAGTCTCACGATTTGATTGATACACATTCACCAAACAAAGTTGGAAAACGCATGTCCAATACGGTCAAAGCCAACAGAAGCGAGTACAGGTCGTACAAACCAGCCATGAAAAATACAAGGATTTTCCACAATCCGGGCACCATCAGCCATCTAAACGGTCAAATAAATTACAAAAGACACATAACAGTCGTTGCTATTACTTTCAATCCCATGTGAATAATATTTCTTCACATAAATTCAGTGTAGTTAAGGCTCAAAAAAGCTCACGGCCCGGCAGACCATCACAGGACTTCCGGCACAGTTACAAATCCGCCCTATGAGAAGAGCGTGCGCTACGGGAAACTAAACTAAGCAGGGATAATATGGGGGCAATTACGATTAGGGTGGTCCAAAACATTAACAGCCAGCCCATACACAGCCTCAAGCAGGTCAGGCCGCAAGACGTCGCGAGGGGTGCCAGCCGCTTGTATCCGGCCATTTTCCATCAAGACAACCCGGTCTGAATAAAGAGCCGCTAAATTAGGGTCATGCAAAACGCACAAGACGCCGATCCCTCGTTGCGCCAATTTACGCGCCAAGGTCAACATCCCGTGCTGATGGGCAAGGTCTAAATTATTTGTCGGCTCATCTAATAAGAGAAACCGCCCCGCCTCAGCAGAAGCATTTTCTCCCGGCCAGATTTGCGCCACAACCCGCGCGAGGTGAACACGCTGCCTCTCCCCACCCGACAACGCCTGAAATGATCGCCCCGCCAAATGAGCCGCACCCGTTTCTTCCAAAGCCCCATCAATCGCTTGATCGTCATCATGACGCCCCAGGTGGCCAGAGCGCCCAAGCGCAACCACTTCTCGCACCTGAAACCCGAAATTAAGTCCCTGCTGCTGAGAAAAAACGGCACGCCTACGCGCCAAGGATGACGCATCAAATTGCTCCAATGGAAACGCGTCCAGCGTCACCGCCCCACTGGCAGGCCGTAGTCCACCTGCCAAAACACTCAACAGAGTTGATTTGCCGGCACCATTGGGACCAAGCAGTGACACCACCTCCCCCGGAGACACTTCAACGGAAACATCGTGGAGAACTGGGCGTTGACCCAGGCTTACTGAGATTTGGCGAGCTTCAATCATCCTGACATCCGAGCCTTTCCGCTAGAGAGTAACCAGATAAAAAACGGGGCACCCAAAGCGCTGGTCACAACACCAAGAGGCAATTCAGCCGGCACCACCGCCGTACGCGCCAACAAGTCCGCCAGCACCATCAACGTAGCGCCGAGAACCATCGCATTCGGCAGCAGCCAGCGATGATCAGGACCAATAATCATTCGGATGATGTGGGGCACCACAAGTCCAATGAACCCAATCATGCCCGCAAAAGCGACAATCCCACCGGTGAGCGCCGCGGCCAAAAGAAGAAGGAAGCGTTTCGACTTTTCAACATTAAAGCCCAAATAATGAGCCTCCCGCTCGCCCAGCAAAAAGGCATTCAGCGTACGTGCTTGCATCGAAATGAAAACCAAGGGAATGAGCGCGCATATAACGACCGGCAACATAATAGACCACCGCGCCGAGGCTAATGACCCCAACATCCAAAAGTTGATGTCACGCAATTGCTGATCGTCAGCCATAAAAAAGGCAAGGCCAATAAAAGCACCAACCAAAGCATTCAGCGCCACGCCCGCAAGCAACATAGTCGCGACATGCACCACCCCATCTTTTACAGCCAATCGATACACAATGAAGACCGCACAGATGCCCCCTACCATGGCCATAACAGGCAAGACGTAGGGGAGAAAGTCCGCAGAAACACCCGACGCAATCGTTGTCCAAAAAATGATTGTGGCAACAGCCGCCAAAGCAGCACCAGACGACACACCAATCAATCCAGGGTCAGCGAGGGGGTTGCGAAACAGACCCTGCATTGCAGCCCCTGCAGCCGCTAAGGCAGCGCCCGCGATCGCACCAAACAAAACGCGAGGCAATCTAATATTGAGAAACACAGCAGTCTCAGCTTGGCTAACCATGTCAACGTCACCGAGATGAATTAAGTTCATAAGAATTTGAATGATCTTAGAGGCACTAATGTGCATAGCGCCCGCACCGGCGGCAATCACTAAAACACCAAACAAAACCGCAAGCGACGAGACCAACATAAGCCAGCCAGACCGCTCACGGTTTTGTGCGAGGAAGCGCTTCAATGATCCCCAAATGTTCAAAACAGACATCACATGATCAAACATTGAGACAACTTTCGTCAGATCGAATTCTGTGCGGCGTACCGTTATTCAGCAGAATTTTCTGGGATCTCTGGATGAAAAATGTGAGCAAGATTTCTTGCTGCCTGTGGAAATCTCGGTCCGTAGCCCAAGGAACTACCACTATCCACAACGAGCACCTTATCCGTCTTTCCAGCAGGTGTTTGCGCAATGCCAGGGTTTTCCTTAAACCCAGAAAGCCCGCCTGTCCGATCAAGCAAATGCGACGGGACAAGAATAATATCAGGGGCAGCCGCAATCATCGCTTCTTGTGCAATGGGCTTATACCCTTCCATCTCCGCAAAAACATTCTCACCACCCGCCAACTCAATCAAGTGGTTCGCAATTGTATGTTGTCCTGCTGCTTGAAATGCACCGTTACCCATCGACATCAATGACACAACACGCGGCTTTGCACTCGTAGCAGCCGCCACATCCCGCAACAAAGTAGACATTTGTTGATCAATGTCCGCAGCAAGCACATCGCCCTCTGCCTTACGATCAAGCACACCCGCCACTTGGCGCACTTTCTCACCAATGTCCGCGCCCAACTTCAATTCGGGCACATGCACAACACGAATGCCCGCACCTGCGATTTGCTCCAACACCTCAGGAGGCCCTGCTTGGTCTGAAGCCAAAACGAGCGTCGGAGAGAGTGCCACAATCGGCTCTGCAGATAGACGACGGAAATAGCCAACATCCGGCAATTCCCGTGCAGCAGCAGGGTATTGACTGGTCATATCCACACCAATCAACTGATCTTGAGCATTGAGAGCATAGACGATCTCTGTCAACGCTCCGCCTAAGGATAAAATACGCTCAGACTGAATCTCAGCTCCAGAGTCCAAGCTCGCAGCAGGGGCTTGAGCCACACTTCCATGGACAACACCAAAAGAGAAAAGCAGTGTCGCTGCTGTCAACAAGCAACTCGTCGACCATCCACTAAAAAGTCGTACCGGGCGCGTCTTCGCCAGAGATATCAGAGAACTCATTGGCCACACTCAACTTCAAGCGCTGCCACCAAGGCCCGCCACGCAGTAAGTTCAGGATCCCCTGGCTTACGCGCACCAAACATAAAGGCAATCTGCTGGTCGTCCGCATCAAAAATCTCTAGCGACGTTACATCCCCATCAACAGATGGCTTACGCACGATCCAAGCCTTCGCGATAGAGTCCATTTTCAAATGCAAGTTGAAACGCGGGTCCAGAACATTAATCCACGGGCCCATTTCTTTAATATTCTTCACAGGGCCTGTGTGAATTTGAATAACACCGGGATTAGGCACGAAGATCATAATCTCCAAGCCGTCATCTGCCGCCAACTCCAATGCGCGCTTAAAGCTTGAAGGCGCAACCGGTGTCGTATAAGTGCCCTCTACCATCGTAAGAGCTTCCACCCGCTCCAACTTCAAGTCCGCAAGCATTGGGAAGAAGTCATGGGTGTCTTTAATCTGCGACCAACGCTGCTTCAATTCAGCAACATCGGCCTCTGTGTGCTCTTCAGAAGAGCGAGTTTTGGGGTCAGGGGCGGTGCCAAGATGACGAGTCACCTCTACACCAGCTCCCTGACCGACCGCACGATGCGCACCGACCAGCGCCTCGAACGATTTCATATCCGTCTCTGGACGTGCGTAAATCTTGTGTACCGCCGTTCCATCATGATCAAAGATCTGAATGGATTGACGCATACCGCTCTCCAGCGCTTCAGTCACATGAAAAGCATGCGCCCAATGAGAGAAGAAAATACGCAAGTCAATTTCCGGATCGAGCACTATGCCACCACGGTCAGACACACGAACCTTATTAAAGGTCCCTGTCTTCTCGTGAACACAGTGCTCGTTCCGAGTCAACACCATCACCTCACCGACCAGAGGGAGAGCCTTGACCAATTCTGTCCATTTTGTATCGAGCCGAGTGACCCCGTCACCCACCCGCATTGCAACCAATTCGGCTTCGCTGACATCCAGCTTGTGTGCGATATCGCGAGCGCGCAAATTCGGCTCAGCGGTTTTCAATTCTGCAACTGCTGCCTGCAATTCAGCAGGAGTGCGTGCAGCCATTTCAACATTCAAACCCACAGTCATGAGCCATTTCCTTTATCGCCTGGTCGGTTACCAAGTCGCGTCCGTCGCGCCTTGTGCAATCTTGATAACAAGAACGATTATCAATAGCAATGAGAATTATTCGCAATAAGTGATTTTTTTTGAATTCCTTGAAAAACACACACAAAAAAGCCGCCGCATCAAAGATGCAGCGGCTCTTAAAACGTCGCCAGTAGCCTAATAGGCGTATCGCTTAGATCCGCTTAAAGGCTGAATGCCAAAGAAAGCCCGCCGTATGCGCTATCATCGTCATCACGACCACCAACAGCAAGGCCACCATTGAGTGTCAGGTCAACATTACCCAAGTCCACACCAAGCTTCGCGCCATAGCGGTTTTGGTTGAAGCCTTTATTACCCAAGAAACCAGCTTCTGGACCAAATTCGAACATGCCGAAATCATATGTCAAAGAAGCGTTGGTGTAATAAGTTTCAAATGCAGTTGAGTAAGAACCCAAGCCGCTCAACTTCACGTTTGGCATCAGGTCAAGATAACCATCAGCTTGTACTTTCAGGCCGCCTTCGCTGCCGTGAACGCCATTGTTTGGATCTTTTTGCTCTAAGTCGTGATCTTCAACAGAACCACCAACGTAGATTGCGAAGCGATCAGAATCACCAACCCACTGATACCCAATCATCAGGTCGCCAGAAAGCTGGTCAGCTTCAACTTCACCGCCAGCAACAGCGACAGTGTCATATTGGTATGCACCGAAACCAAAGCTACCGCGGATCAAGATCCCGTCTTTGTCCAGATCACCATTGAAAGCTTTTACGCCGCCAATGTAAGCGTAGTAGCTGTCTTCCATGACGCTAACGCCAGTCCAAACAGTGTTGCTTTCAGCGTGTGCAGGCATTGCAGCCATTACCATTGTACCAGTGGCAAGTGCTGTGCTCAGTAGAAGTTTTTTCATCTTTTGTCCCTCGTTCCTCAGGCTCAATAGCCTTAAATTCATTGTTGAATATGTCACTATTAAAATGCAAAGGATGTAGCAAAACTGCCACAACCGAGCAAATCCCGCAGTTCAGTTGAGAGCCAATCTTAACTGCCTGCAATTTAAGTAAAATTATAAAGGCTTCAGGCCGTTTTATCGCCTGAAGATGAATTTTTTGTTTCTCTAAGTTGATAAGAACTTGCATCTGAATGGCTCTCAGAACGGCGATGAGGCACTGGCGCACCCAAACCGCCTTGCTCTGCGCGTACCTGCACCAAATACCGCGCAAGAACAGCCCCATCCACACCTTTCGTGGCCAACGTAGAAAGAGGCTCAGCGCCTGTAATTTCCAACCGGCACCCGACCAATCCCTCGGGGCTTAGAATATGACCGCTCACAACCTGCCCCAAAGCAAAGGGTCGAAAAGCGATCAGGCTAGCCTCCCCACTCTCATCGAGAGGGCAAGAGAGCATTCCAAAATGGGAAGTCGCGTCGTCATTCGCACTGCTTTCAACTAAAAGAGGTGTCCAGTCTGCCCGCGTAACCACTCGTTCGTTTCGACTTTCACCAAAGAGCCAAGCAACCATATCCCACAACGTGAGGAAGTAGGAGTTATGGGCCTGAAACTCCTTTTGCCAGTCTACGGAATAAAGCGCAGCAGCTAATTGATCTTTCGCTTGCGCCGTTTCCCACGAAAATAAAACCTCAACGCGGTCACAAGCACCCGCCGTTCCCTGCGCCACCCTATCGACAACAGCCTCCACATCAAGCTCCCCCGCCGGCAAGCTCAACGTCAACGACACAACATCCCCCACGTGCCATTTGCCCGCTTCGTCAGCGCTTTCGTTTGTGGGCACATCAAAGGCCATCCAGACTTCCGACAAGGAGGTGCTGCTCAACAGCATCCCGCTCAAGCCCGTGCCCTGCTTTGCATTAACAAAAAAGGGAATCGGCAACTTGAAACGGAAATAAGCATGTGTGCTCCCCGCATTGCGCAAAACTTTTCGGACTAAAAACAAAACCCGCGTCGAATTATACAACACCCAGAATCCAGCAATCATCACCAAGTCAGCCGTATAGCCTTCTGGCAAAGGCTTAAACAGATCAATAATAATCATGTCGCCAATCGGCAGCCCAATGAAGAGCATCACAGCCTGCCCAATGGGACCCACTTCGAAATCATCCCATATGCGCCAGATACCAACACTCAAGGCCACCAAGCTTAACGCCAAAATGAAAAATTGCGGCGCAAGCAAACCCCATTGTACTTGCCCGCCTGCCGCCTTGTTCGCAGATCGCCACGGCGCCCGAACTTTGAAAAAACCGACCGAGGCAACAAGATGGATAGGCCATCTCAACATTGAGAAAATCTCGTTGACCCAGAACCGCGCATAGCCGCATCCAGCTTCTTGCATCAAAGCATAACTCAAGAACGGAAAGAGCAGGACGACCAACACATTAAAGATACTGATCTCAAAGGGAGGCATGCCAAACATGAGCGAGACAACGGGAATCAAGAAGTTGATCAATTGTTGCCATCCCTCAAGATAGATGGTCCCCAGAGTTAAATAAGATAATCGTTGGCGCCACGTGAGGTCTTTAGAAAAGAGCGCATTTTCATGACGCAAGACATGCAAGTTACCATGCGCCCATCTGTGGCGTGTCGCGTAAAAATCTTCAACTGACTCTTCAGCCAAACCAGCTGCAACAGGCTCATTTATATAAGCTGTTTGGATCCCCGTCTTGCCAAACAAAACAGACGTGTGAAAATCTTCCGTCACCGTTTCAGTGGGAAACCCGCCGATCGTTTCCAGCGCGGCCCGACGATAAAGCGAACCGGTTCCCACGCATGTTGCACCGTCCAAAGCATCCCGGCATGGCTCAGCAATATTGTAAAAGAATGTTTGGTCATGCCACCGCCCCCCGCCCTTGCGGGGATTGACATATTGAAATGCATCCGTATTGAAAAACTCTTGCGGCGTTTGAACCAAACCAACCGACGGATCATCAAATTGTCCCAACAAAACATCAAGAGCGTGCGGCATAGCAATGTGATCAGCGTCGAACACCATCACAAAATCACCCGTCATCTGGGTCAGTCCAAAATTAAGGTTGCCCGCCTTCGCATGGAGGTTTTCCTCACGCGCGCGGTAATGAATGCCAAGCTCAGCCGCAAGCGCCTTAATCTCGGGACGACGGCCATCATCCAGCACCCATGTGTCGTGCGGATACGTGATGCCCTTGGCCCCAATGAGGGTTTGACGAATGACATCGCCAGGCTCTTTATAAACCGGAATAACCACATCGACATCAAGCCCCTTGGGGGCCGGTATAATGGTGCGTTCTCGGTAGGTCCAACTCGCAAAAAGTGCTGTCAGCCCCAGAATAAACCCGAAAATTTCCGACACAAAATAGAACAGAGAAAGCGTAAGGCTTTGATCATTAATGACCGTATAGCGCCAACATAGATACGCACCAACCACAAGCACATAAGAAAGGGTCGCAACCCGGCGCACAATACGCCGGCGTTGGAAACGGTCATGCATCTGCGAGGTAACAGGATAGCGCTGCACATCCAGCATCGCATCCCCATGTATAATGTCAGCACGAGAAGACTTATCCCCCCGCCCGCTTGTACGCACACGGTCCACGTGCTTACCTCCCCGTCACTCAATATTCGCCGCATCCTACATAAAATTCTCCCTGACGCCTATACGATTGCTCTCACAGTCAAAAAGTATATAAAAGCATGAGTTTTGGCGGCTTTGTTTGAAAGGCACTAAAACCATTGAGTTAAAGGCAGGGAGTCTCCATGTGGGTAAGCTAAAAATATCGAGGCGGGCAGCCGCTTTGGGCTTGCTGACAGGTGCCACTGGATTGCTTTCATATCGGGCCTGGCATGTATTTGAAAACGACAGTTCAGTATTCATCATCACCGATCCTGACAAGGCAGAACCAGAGGGCCGCCTTTTCAACACCTTCAAAGCCCTCAGCCAAATCGTGACATTCCGAAGCGATCTGCACGAGCCAACTTTAGAAACCATCTACCAAGTCTTTCATGATGAGCCTTGGATGGCAGAACATACGTTGACAAGCTACGAGCAGCTCAAGCCATTTATCAACCAAGAGACCGCCCCCACATCCAATCCAAAGCTTGCCCTTGGGGAAGGTCAAAAGTGGTTTACCGAGCATCTTCTCACCACTTGGTACTTAGGCATCTATTATCACGACCGAACCCAACCCATCCGCGTCGCCTATGAGCATGCCTTGATGTTCGATGCAATCAAAGAAACCCAACCCATTCCTTTGATCGACGCAACAGGCCCACGGGGCTGGAGCAGCAAACCGGAAGCCCTTTGATGTCAAACCAACCGACCCACCACACGCAAGTTGCCATCATCGGCTCAGGCGTTGCAGGCGCGCTATGCGCATATCGTCTGGCCGCCAAAGGCATCAACGTCATTCTACTGGAAGCGGGCCCAACGGTAGAACGAAGCGACATCGTCGAAAACTTCCGCGCCACCGCCAAGCAAAACCTAACCTCAGGCTACCCCAATCCTGATTATGCTCCGCGTCCAGAATGGGTATCCCAAGAAGATGAATTCTTTGGAAGCGTTGGCCCAGACAATATGCAGCCCGAGTACCTGCGTGTTGTCGGCGGCACGACGTGGCATTGGGGCGGCATCACACCACGCCTGCTGCCCTCTGATTTCGAAATGAAAACTAAATTCGGGGTCGGCCACAACTGGCCCATCGACTACGCAACCTTAGAACCCTATTACGCCCAAGCAGAGCGTGAGATGGGGGTGTGCGGCGACGACGACGCCTCCACTCTATCTCCCCGCTCCACGCCCTACCCCTTGCCCCCCTTAGCGCCAGCATATTCTGAAACCGTCATGCTGCCCTTTGCCGAGCAAGCAGGGCTCACATTTTCGCCAGCACCGTCCGCCCGCAATTCACGTGGCTATGATGGGCGAAGCGAATGCCAAGGCTTTAGCACCTGCTCACCAATCTGTCCCTCAGCCGCGCAATACGCTGCCATTGTGCATGTCCGCAAGGCACAAGAACATGGCGCGCAACTCTTCGACCAAGCTTTGGTGGACCGCCTAGAGATAGATGACAAAAGCAAAGTGAGCGTCGCCCACTTCCGTAGACCCGATGGCACACGCGAGAGCATATCAGCTGATGTGTTTGTACTCGGTGCCAACTGCATCGAGAGCGCCCGCATTCTGTTGATGAGTGCAGGTGAAGCAACACCTGCAGGCATCGCAAATTCGTCAGCCCAAGTCGGTCGCAATCTATTTGACCATCCCGGAATAGACAGCACCTTAGTGTTGAAACAACCCGTTTTTGCAGGACGAGGCCCAGAGACCACGCGCTTGGCAGAGAATTTCCGAGAAGGCGGTTTCAGAAGCGAACATGCCTCTTGGAGTTTTTACTTTCACAACCATCTCGATTTCCAAATTGCCGCCGCCGAAGAAATCGCAACCGGCTTAAAGCCACCTGAATTAGACGCGCATTTCAAATGGAAAATGGAACGCACCATTTCAATGAGCGCGCTGATCGAGCAGCCCCCTGTAGAGGCAAATGGCATCCGCTTGGATTGGTCTGCAAGGGACCGCGCCGGACAACCCAAAATTGATATTCAGTGGCAATGGGGAGAGTACGAATTAGCCGGTGCGGCCCACGCGAAAATATATCTGGAAAAAATTGCAAAAGCAGCCGGAGCCATTGAACAGACGGTCACCCCCCTTTATGGGCACCATCACTTAATGGGAATGATCCGTATGGGAGAGAACCCCAAAACATCCGTTACGGACGCAGAGGGGCGGACCCATGACCACTCAAATTTATTTGCAATAGGAGGCGCTGTATTTCCAACAGGAGGGACCGCAAATCCGACCCTCACCATTGCAGCATTAAGCTTGCGATGCGCCGACAGCATTGAACGACAGCTCAAAGAGTAGGGGACGGTTTTATCCACTTGCTCAGTTCTGTATTTATATCCGGAATCCCAAACCCGACATCGACCAAGCCCCCTTCGCCCCGACGCGCCGCGGAATGACCAAGGTCAACGTCAGATGCATTTGGCACACGAACATAGGGCTCCGCCATCCCAACAAACCTATTAACCGTTCCATCATCCCCTCGAACGGGTAATTGTAAAATACGGTATAAAACTGGTTCCACATATTCTGATTTAAAAGCCAGCACGTAAATAATTCCGCAAGGGTGCGCCATGGCAATCTCAACGGTCGCAATATCATTTTCCAAACCATCCGAGGGCAGCATATCCAGCGCATTAAGCCCGGCGACTTCCATCCCGAATGCATCCACTAATGCCGTGCCCGCTATTTTCCAAAGCAAAACACCAGGAGAAACATATTCTTGGTAAGTCAGGAACCCTAGACTTTGACGCGGGAAAATATCTGGACGAATGGCAACCCGTTCAGGAATATCTCCGTGCTGGCAAGCCCCTTTCCAGCAATCAAAAAATTCCTGTAAAGCTGGCGTCAAGTCGCCCGTTGGCATAGTCATTTCCATCCCCTAAAATTTTAGCCCTCAGTCTCAGGCTAAAGACAGATTATTACGCAAAGCATAACATTTGATCCAAACCGATAGATCCGCATGAAATAGGCCAAAATATCCATAATATTTTGGGATAGATAGGTCGCCAATCCAACCGAATGCACCAAAATGCCCTTCTGAAGGGTCGCCACATCAGTTTTGGCACCTTATGCTTGCGCCACGCTGAATATAAAGCCAAAAGGCCACGAGCAGCTGAGCGACGTAAACTGGGGAGCACCATGATGAAATCGACCAACAGGAAATTAATGAATGTGCCGAAGACATCACATCGGTACCTTTCACAAAGCACCCCGTACTTGTCAGCTTTAATGCTGAGCACATCCCTTGCCTACGCGCACCCCGCGCACGCAGATGAGGAAGCCCCCCTTGCAACAACCCAAACGCCCGCGCCCCTAGCCACTTCCCCGCACACATTGTTAGAAACCGTCGTGATCACAAGCACGCGGGCCAACACCCCAAAAGCAAAGCACCCGGGTAATGTGGCCCAGATTGATGGGCAAGGAGTCATCGAAATTCAAGCCGACCATATAGAACAAATCGTCAATCGCTTACCCGGCGTGAATGTTCAACGCGGCAACGGACAAGAAAACTTAACAGCCATTAGGTCCCCCGTTTTGACCGGCGGGGCGGGTGCAGGGTCGTTCCTCTATCTAGAAGACGGCGTGCCAATGCGCGCTGCAGGCTTTGCCAACGTCAACGGCCTCTTCGATGCAGTTGACGATGTCGTAAATTCTATCGAGGTTATCAGAGGTCCCGGCAGTGCGCTGTATGGCTCGAACGCCGTTCACGGTTTGATGAACTTTATTTCTCTACCAAGCACGATAACCCCTGAGGCCATTACCAGTGTGCGCGTTGGCCCGCACGGTGTTCTCAATAGTTGGGGCACCGCATCGGCTGGGGTAGATGCTCCGACATACGACCATTCTGTGCGATTGAGTTTTTCAGCCGCTAAAGACGATGGCTTTCAAGACGACACAGGTTTTGGTCAACAAAAAGGCCAATTGCGATACGACTATACCAACCAAGCCAATGTAGTGGTCGCCACCATAAACGCCATGAACCTCAACCAAGAAACCGGCGGCTATGTAAATGGCACCGATGCCTATAAGGACGATGCGTTACGCAAAACCAACGCCAATCCTGAAGCCTACCGGGATGCATGGTCCCTGCGCTCTGCCGTTCATTGGACACATGCTTTCAATGATGGCTCTTCCCTCACCCTAACCCCCTACGCACGTACAAACCGGATGGAATTTCGGATGCACTTCCTACCGAGCCAAGCCATTGAGAAAAATGGTCATTGGAGCGTGGGCCTGCAAAGCAGCTACAACTTGCCTTTACAAGACGGCCATACCCTTATCATCGGGAATGATTTTGAATATTCCGACGGCTACCTAAGCGAGCTACAAACAGACCCTGATATTTTCAGTTACGAACAAGGCTTGCATTACAATTACACCGTACAAGCCACCACAATCGCGCCCTACCTCCACGCGACATGGGCACTCAGCGATGCCACAGAATTAACAACCGGCGTTCGCTTTGAATTCACCAACTACGAATACGACAACCTAACCGCAGATGGCTTTTTCGGCACCGCCAACCGTTTCTATAGGGCACCAGACCGCAGCGATCAATTCGCAGACGTGACGCCCAAACTTGGTATTACACATCAATTCAATCCTGACTTTATCGGCTTTGCTAATCTATCTCGCGGCGCGCGTGCCCCCCAAGCAACAGACCTTTACCGCATGCAGCTCAACCAAGTAGCAGCGGAAGCAAAATCAGAAAAACTAGATAGTCTTGAAATCGGCAGCCGAGGCCGGTTGGGCGGCGTTGAATTTGAAGTTGCCGCTTTCTATATGAAAAAGAAGAATTACTTTTTCCGAGATTCCAATAATTACAACGTCATCAATGGCCGCACAAAACACTACGGCATCGAACTAGAAGCCTTCCGCACACTCGGCGAACACTTCGACATAAGCGCCTCAGCAACCTATGCCATACACAAATATGACTTCAATCGAGATGTTGGCGACATCAATAGCAACATCACCTCAGGCGATGATGTGGATACAGCCCCGCGCACACTTGCAAACGTACGGATTGGCTACACACCGATAGATGCCGCGCGGTTTGAACTTGAATGGGTCCATATGGGCGAATACTACACCGACCCCGGCAACCAAGAGGAATATGAGGGCCATGACCTCTTTAACCTCCGCGCGTCATGGGACTTAAATGAGAGCCTACAATTATCAGGCTCGCTCACAAATATTTTGGACACCCGTTATGCGGAGCGCGCAGATTTCAACCGAGGGGCGGATCGTTATTTTGTTGGTGAAGATCGCGCATTAAATGCAGGTATTACGGTCCGGTTTTGAATCCGACCTCCCCTCCCTATACTCACGACTTCTAAGGTGCATCTAAGTTAAAGGCTACTATGACCCCGGAATTAGGCCCAGAAATAGCGACTGAGTTTTGGCCTGTTGTCGTCGGCCTCATCTCTCTAGTGGCTCAAGTTTCAGCTGTTGGACATGCCATCTTGACCAAGCAAGATGCAAAAGCTGCATCCGCATGGGTCGGGGTGATTGTCCTCGTGCCAATTGTGGGATGGATTGTCTATCTCTTATTTGGCATCAATCGCATTCAACGCCGCGCGGAAGTCTTGCGTGCAGGGGGGCATGAAACAGGGGACCTTTCTTTGCCTCCTGCTGGTGTATCTGCCCTCACAACGCGTTCACCAGAAGCCACCCGGCAGCTCACGCAGATGTCAATCATGGGCCGCCAAATCTCTCCGGTCGCCTACGTTGAGGGCAATCAAGTCGACATTTACGACAATGGCGACCAAGCATTCCCCGCAATGTGCAAATCCATTGAAGACGCCCAACACTCCGTTGCTCTGTCCACCTATATTTTCAACAATGACAGCGCAGGCAAACAATTCATCGATGCGCTCTACAAGGCCCATCAAAGGGGCGTAGAAGTGCGCGTTCTGATCGATGGCGTGGGGTCGCATTATTCGTTTCCCTCAGCCTATAGCTTGCTGATGAAACTCGGCGTCCCCTGCGCACGGTTTCTCCATTCCTTCATGCCGTGGCGAATGCCGTATCTCAACCTGCGCAACCACCACAAAATTTTAGTCATCGACGGTAAAACTGGTTTTACCGGAAGCATGAACATTTCAGAAGGCAACCTCCTGACCCCAAACAATGAGCATCCAATCCGGGATCATCATTTTAAGGTAAGCGGCCCTGTATTGCGCCACCTGATGGGCACCTTTGCCCACGAGTGGCACTTTACCACCGATGAAGTGCTCACCGGCCCCTTGTGGTTTCCCAAGTTGGAAACAGCAGGCGGCCTTATGGTCCGTGGCGTCCCAGCGGGGCCAGACATGGAACGCAATCCCATTCGCTGGACCCTCCTCGCCGCCCTATCAACCGCGCGCCAAAAGGTCCAAATTGTGTCTCCCTATTTTCTGCCCGACACAACCTTATCTGCCGCCCTGTCCCTATGCGCCATGCGCGGCGTAGAAATCGACATTATCCTGCCGCAGAAAAACAATCTGCCCTATATGCAGTGGGCAATGACACCGCAAATGCCGGACCTGATTAAATCGGGGTGTCGTATCTGGTATTCAACCGGTCCCTTCGACCACACAAAGCTTATGACCGTGGATGGCATGTGGTCCTTCATTGGGTCCGCAAATTGGGATACAAGGTCGCTCCGGCTCAACTTTGAATTCAATTTGGAGTGTTACGGCGAGGAGTTGGCTCAAGAAATCAACCATCGCATTAATGATCGGTTAGCAAGTGCCTCACCCGTTTCACTAGAGCAATTAAGGAGCCGCTCAACCCTAGAGCGACTGCGGGATGCCAGCGTCGCACTCTTTGCGCCCTATCTCTAACGCTCCCTACCCAGATTAAATTCAAATCCAAACCAAATGTTAGCACTTCCTAGCTATATTGAGATCGCTGATAATTCAAATCAGTTATCTCAAATGGGTGTTTGCGATGGCAAAATCGCAGAAAATGAAAACAACGAACGATGGGACGCTTTGGACACCGATTTCAATGGTGTGCGCCGCTTTTCTGACCTTCCTGGGATTAGAGGCTTTTCCGTCTTCCGAAACATCGGACTTAGTGGCCATTTTCCCTTTCGGCACATCTTTTGAGACAGCTGCAACACGGATTTCAGATGCGGGTGGTTACGTAATCGATACAGGTGCCTTCGACAATATTTTGATCACAAAGTTTGACCAGGGATGGTCATGGTCAAATTTGAGAGAGGCAGGCGTGGTCCTAGTGCTGTCAGCCCAAGGCTCCACAACTTGTATAGACAATCGCAAAGGCACAAACCCCTTTGCAAAAGAAATTTAGAGCGTCAAGCCAAGAGCGGGATAGCAACATGAACTCGACCAACGACATTCGCCAAACGGCCATGAAATACCTCTTACCCTATCTTTGGGCACACGTACCTGCGATCGCGGCCATTGCCCTGTTTACCGGCAATGCTTGGCTCGTGCCCACAGGTATCGCATGTGCCTTTGCCAGCATCACCACCGCCCTGTGGTGGAAACAAAAAATTGGCCAGAACACACGGTATGCCTACGCCGTTTCCTTTATGGCGATGATCGGCTTGCTGGTGCACGTCCTTAAAGGCAATGCACTACAACTCGACATGCATCTATATTTCATGGCAGCACTGGCCATGCTCATGGCCTTCGTTGATTGGCGCACAATTGTCGTTGCCGCAGCAACGGCAGCGGTGCACCACGTTGCGCTCAACTTCGCCCTACCCACCTCCATCTGGCCAGGTGGGGCTGATTTGGTGCGGGTCGTTGTGCACGCAACTGTTGTTGTGGTTGAGACTGGCGTACTTGTTTTTGCATGTCGCCAACTCACCAGTGCACTTGAAAGCGCCGCCCATGAAACAAAACGCGCCGAAGAAGCCTTAAAAGCGGCTGAAGGATTGGCCAATACGCAAGACTCCATCAAAGAAGACGCAGCCAAAGAACGCCGCGCGGCGATGTTAGAATTGGCTGATGACTTTGAGACACGCGTTGGCTCTATGGTATCCGAAGTCGCCGCCAAAGTTACCGATATGACCCAAAGCGTTGGGGCCATGGCTGAAACAGCCAGCCACTCTCACCAGCAAACGGAAGAAGTGGCCAATGGGGCTGAGCAAGCAGCAGCGAACGTAAGCACCGTCGCCTCTGCGGCCCAGCAAATGTCTGGATCGATTCAGGAAATTGCTGAGCAAGTGAGCCAATCAGCACAAGTGTCTGCTGCCGCTGTAACAGAGGCAGAAACGACGGACGCCAATGTGCAAGAGCTGGCCACAACCGCCAATAAGATTGGTGAGATTATTGGCCTCATCACTGACATTGCCGAACAAACCAACCTACTCGCTCTTAATGCCACCATCGAGGCGGCACGGGCGGGCGATGCGGGCAAAGGGTTTGCGGTCGTGGCCTCTGAGGTGAAAAACCTTGCCAGCCAAACGGCCAAAGCAACTGATGAAATCACGGCACAAATTTCGTCCATCCAAGCCGCGACGGGAGAAGCAGTGACCTCCATTGGGTCCATCCGTGAACGTATCTCCACCATGAGCCAAGTCAGTTCAGCCATTGCATCTGCTGTAGAAGAGCAGAGTGCAGCTACAGCCGAAATTACGCGCAATACTGAACTTGCCGCAAAAGGCACCGCCATGGTGACGCAGACAATCGCGACAGTGCGGAGCGGCGCCCAAGACACAGGAAATGCGGCCACCGTTCTCACGCAAACGGCAGAAGAGCTGAGCATTCAAACCTCGCAATTGGGAGATGAATTGGTCAGCTTTGTGCAAAAAGTACGCACGGCTTAACTTACAAGACTGTGCAAAGACAAAAGGCCCTGGCTGGTGACAGTCAGGGCCTTTATATTGCATCAATGAGAAGGCTAAGATTTTGCGACTAACTCAACATGCAAAATAGTGCCTGTTACAGACACCACACGCACCTGTTGGCCCGCCTCCGCATCAGGTCCCTCAGCAACCCAACTGGAATCATCCACACTCACCTTGCCGCGCCCATGGCTGATGGCCTCATCCAACAATAACAACCGCCCCACCAAGCTCGCACCGCGCTCATTCAACGTAGGGTGGTCCGTTTCCTCAGAGGTCTGCGCAATCATCTTGCGCGCAAAATAAGCACACAGCACCGACAGCACCGCAAAGATGGCAAGTTCCCACACCAAGGGGGGGCCGAAGATAATATCTATCACGCCAACCAGAGCGGCCGCCCCAGCAAACCAGATGAGAAATATCCCAGGAACAATCAACTCCAACGTGGCCAAAACAATCGCCACAACCCACCAGAGCCAATCACCCAAATCAGAAATCAAGCCGTCCATGTTTAACCCCTTTGACTGGTACGTGGTACGGACCCACGGTTAGAAGAGCCATCATCGCTCTCCCCACCTTTAGCACCGAACGCATCGCGTGCGATCTCACTGATCCCACCCAAAGCACCAATAACACTCGACGCTTCAAGCGGCATCAAAATCAATTTTGAATTAGGCGCAGAGGCAACGTCTTTAAGTGCTGCAACATATTTATCGGCCACGAAATAATTGATCGCCTGCACATCCCCTGTAGCAATAGCTACCGACACAAGGCGCGTGGCTTCGGCTTCCGCCGCCGCTTCACGCTCACGTGCTTCAGCATCCTTAAAGGCCGCTTCACGCCGCCCTTCAGCCTGCAAAACAGCCGCCTGCTTTTCACCTTCAGCAGACAAAATAGCAGACTGACGCTCACCTTCCGCCTCAAGAATAGATGCCCGCTTGTCGCGTTCTGCCTTCATTTGACGGCCCATCGCTTGGACAAGGTCTTGGGGAGGATTAATATCTTTAATCTCAATACGCGTCACTTTCACACCCCAAGGACGTGTGGCTTCGTCAACAACCACCAACAACTTTTTATTGATGTCATCCCGCTTAGACAGCAACTCATCCAAAGACATGGAGCCCATAACGGTCCGCGTGTTAGTCATGGTGAGATTGAGAATAGCATATTCAAGATCGTTCACTTCGTAACTCGACAAAGCCGCATCAAGCACTTGGAAAAAGACAACCCCGTCTGCGGTCACCATCGCATTATCACTGGTGATAACCTCTTGGCTTGGCACATCCAGCACACGTTCTTTCATGCTGACCTTATTATCGATGCTCTCGATAAAAGGCGTAATGATCGCAAGCCCCGGTTTAAGCGTTTTCGTATATTTGCCAAAACGCGCCACAGTGTAATTAGCCCCCTGAGGGACCGTTACAACGGCTTTGATCAAGAAAAATACTGCCAAGAGCACCAAGGCTAAGACAACGATTGTACCTGCCGACATACTAAACTCCTTTGTGCCCATGAGGCGGTGTCGAAAATTGTTATCTTAATATGGGAAATAATTGAGGCAAAACCAAGGAAAACCTTGAGAAACTCCTGTCTAAACTTCTCCCGCATTAAACCAAATGAAAATAGGG
The DNA here is from genome assembly GCA_029209985.1 of Parvibaculaceae bacterium. GTDB lineage: Bacteria > Pseudomonadota > Alphaproteobacteria > Parvibaculales > Parvibaculaceae > NORP139. Next base: position 46,606 of record JARGNZ010000004.1, on the reverse strand, counting down.
CAAAACACGGTCATTAAAGACGCGTCTTGCCCTACCCACTCAGTCACATTGAATCATGCAGTCGTCAAAAATAATTTATTTCCACGGCTCCACCAAAATCTTGGCATGCACCTCTGGGTTCGCCAATGCTTCAAAGGCTTCCTTCACCCCTTCCACTGGCACTTTACCAGTGACCATAGGAGCGACATCAATCATCCCCTCCCCAAGGTGATGCAGCGTTTGAGCAAATTCCTCAGGCGTATATCCCAACACAAAGTGCAAATTGAGCTGTTTCATAATCGCAAAGTATGGCTCGAACGTATCCGTTTCCATGCACACACCCACAACCACAATGCGCGCATCCTTCGGCGCCCCTTCGAGCATTTGCTGCACAATGCCGGGCACACCAACACATTCAAAAATAACGCCGGGGCGCAGCTTAGGCCCCATACCCAGCATGGTCATAAGGCTATTAGGGTCAAACCCTTCAGGGGTTGCCTCATCAAGCCACGTTGCATATGGGGATGTCTTGGCGGGATCAATAACAATATCCGCCCCCATTTTCGCAGCCAGTTCCCGACGTGCCGGTGAAAAATCTGCCGCGATAATTGGCCCAACACCTTTGATCTTCAGCCCTGCGATCACAGCCAGCCCAACAGGCCCACACCCAATCACCAAAGGAAGGTCGTCCTCTTGCAAAGAAGCCTTTTCGACCGCGTGCCACCCAACGGCCATAGGCTCCGTCAAAGTCGCATGATCTGTGGCAAGCCCATTAGGCACTTCCAACATCAACATTTCATTCAACGCCATGCGCTCAGCAAAGCCCCCAGCTGCTGAATTGGAATACCCTAACGTATTCAACCCTGTTTCAGTCACGGAAATCGGCATTGAGCAAACACGGGTCCCAACAGCAAATTTCTTCTCAGTACCCGGCCCATGTTCCAAAACCTCAGCACAAAATTCATGGCCAAAAACCACATCACGTTTGAGGTCCATAACAGGCGCTTGCGGGGCCACACGCTTGGTCATGCTGACCATGCGTTCCCCGTGATGGAAAGCATGCAAATCTGACCCACAGATCCCACACGCCAATGTCTTCACCAACACTTGGCCCTCGCTTACCGTTGGTTCTGGAACCTGATCAACCACCAAATCACCATCGCGAAATACAGCCGCTTTCATTTTGTTCTCCCTGACCTAAGTGTACTTAAGTACATCCATATTATTGAGTTCAGCGATTGAAGCAGAACGGCCCCTACGCATCAAGGGTTAACTATCTCACCCAACGCCCATTGCCCCCAGAAACAAGCTTTGCTATTCACTTTCCAAAGAGCCATAGGCTTTTTCGGGGACTACAGAGATACCATCCATGTCACCTCCCACGCTGTCGTGAGCGTCCATGTGCGCGCATGCGTGGAAACCCGACAGGTCGCCGTTAATTTATCGCGTACAGTAGGACCCAAGATGATGAAAACCTCCCGATCCATCCTCTCCGCCACTCTCATTCTGGCAGCACCTCTCACTGCGCACGCCGAAACGATCCAATTAAGCAATGGGGACCGCCTCACTGGTGAGATCATATCCCAGACCGCCGAAAGTATAGAGTTTAAGACCGACTTTGGTACACTCACTCTCCCGGCCTCCAAAGTTGTTGCCCTGCCAAGCACGCCCACAGATATAGATCCATCACCTGAATTGGCCGAGATCGACGTCCCCACTGATGAACCAGAAAAACCCGGCCTATGGAATGCCCGGTGGACAGGTATCGCAAATGTTGGCGGCGATATGACCAGCGGCAACAGCGAAACCAAAGCCCTGTTCGCAGATGCTGAAGCAACCGCACGTTGGAAAAAACATCGTGCGAAATTCCATGTAGATTATTATTGGGAAGAAGATGGCGAGGTCACCATCGACAACCGGTCTCTGGCCGGCGAGCATGATTATTTCTTTGCCCCAAAATGGTTCTACTACTCCCGAGCCGCTTTCAAACAAGACGAAATTGCCAACCTCAACCTACGAAGCAACTTAGGAGCAGGGTTCGGGTATCAGATATTTGAAACAGATGAACAGACCCTCGATATAAACTTTGGCCCATCTTGGCTGTATCATGATTATGCATCGGACGAGAACACCAGCGCCCCCGCAGCGAACTGGTCTCTTAATTATGAGCAATCCATTTGGGAAGGTACCTTTGCCCTGTTCCATAACCACAGACTGGTGGTCCCTCTTGACCAAACAGATGCCTTTATCGTGGAAAGCGAAACGGGACTACGCGTTCCCCTATATGCAGGCCTTGTCGCCACCGGAGAAGTTGACGTTGATTGGAACAATGCTCCCGCCATCGGCACAACGGAAGAAGACGTCGTTTATTCACTCAAACTTGGGTATGAATGGTAAGGCCCACACAACAGAGGCCCCACCATTCAATCATCGACATTAAGTCTATGCGGCCCAGCCTTGCAAACGCGCAAGCTCTTGGCGCACGCGCTCTGGACTGCCCAAAAGCTGACGGTTCACGCCGATCCGCTTGAACCAATAGTGCAACCCAAGAAGGTCGGTAAATCCCATCCCCCCATGCACTTCTGTCGCTGTGCGGGCCACAAACCGCCCCACCTCAGAAAGGTGCGATTTGGCATGTCCGGCTGTAAGGCGGGCATCTTCTGGTAAAGCATCTTGGCTATGCGCCGCATACCATACCAATGAACGACAAGGCTCAAGCTCGGCCGCCATCTCAGCACACAGATGCTTCACAGATTGAAACGACCCAATGACACGGTTGAATTGCTTACGCTCTTTTGCATAAGCCACCGCCTGATCAATCATCGCCCAACCAGCCCCCAAGGTGTCAGCAGCGTAAAGAATACGGCCTGCATCAATCAAAGACGCCAACACGTCCTTGCCACCATCAAGCGGCTGCGACGCAACATTTGTCAAACGCAGCTCGCTCAAAGAACGGGTACGGTCAATAGATGTAAGCGCAATGCGTTCCACACCTTCCGCTTCAGCCTCAATCAGGTGCAAGCCCCCTTGCGTATCCGCAACCACAAAAATATCAGCGCCGCCGCCATCAATGACAAAGAGACTACGACCTGACAAACGTCCGCCTTCAACCTTGATGCCAGCATCTTCGCGCGCACCAGTGTGCTCAGAAAAGGCGACACCAACACGCACATCACCCGCCGCAATTTTTGGGAGCCACGCTTCTTTCAACGCGTCAGAACCCCCGCGTGCAATCGCCAAAGGCCCCATCACACAAGCACCGATGAAAGGCACAGCAGCAACATGGCGTCCCATCATTTCACTCACTAAAGCCGCTTCCAACACACCGAAGGCCATGCCTCCATAGGTTTCCGGCAACATCATGCCCGGCACCCCAAGGTCAACCAGACCCCGCCATACGTCATCAGATTGAAGCGCGCCCTTTTCAGCTACCGCACGCACAACATCGAGCGGGCAGGCTGTTTCCAGAAAGCGGCCAACGCTGTCTTGCAGCATTTTTTGTTCTTCAGATAATGCAAATTCCATGACCGTCTCCTATGCGCTTTTCGCGGCAGCTGCTTGTGCAGGTTTTGCCGGTTTGGGTTCGCGTGGCATATCCAGCCCGCGTTCTGAAATAATGTTCTTCTGAATTTGGGCGGTCCCACCGCCAATAATCAATCCCAGATCGAACATGTAACGCCATTGCCATTTACCACGGCTCCGTTCCATCGGGCTGCCATCATACAACACGCCAATTTCACCCATGATATCAATCGCCAAAGCCGCAAGATCGTGATTAAGATCACACCCCTGCAATTTCACAATAAGTCCAGCAATCCCGGTGCTTTCCTTTTTCACCCGTGAGGTAAGCAACCGCATACCGTGATATTGCATCGTCAAAACACGCGACTGCAGCTTAACCAGTCGATCACGAAAAAACGGATTGTCGATCAAACGCTCCCCATCGATCGTCTCTTCCATCATCATTTTGGTGATTTCTGCTAGGCGAGAACCAGCCGCATTGGGGTCACCCAACATGCCGCGCTCATGCCCCAACGTCGCATTGGCCACAAACCAGCCCTGCCCACGTTCCCCAATAATCTGGTTTTGTGGCACGCGCACATCGGTAAAAAAGACTTCGTTGAACTCAGCATTCCCCGTCATGGTCACCAAGGGGCGCACTTCAATGCCCGGCGTCGTCATTGGAAAAATAAGGTAGCTAATACCCTGATGCTTAGGCGCATCCGGCTCAGTGCGCACCAAGCAGAACATCATATCGGCTGACTTGGCTGTGGAGGTCCAAATCTTCTGGCCGTTAATCAGGAAATCATCCCCGTCTTCAACACCCTTGGTTTGCAATGAAGCCAAGTCTGACCCAGATCCCGGCTCAGAGTATCCTTGGCACCACACAATATCCCCGTTCAAGGTAGGACGGATCCATTTTTGTTTCTGCTCTTCTGTACCAAGCTCAAGCAGCGTTGGCACAAACATAGACACACCCTGATTGGCAATCCCACCGGGCATCCGCGCCGCTGTAAACTCTTCGGAGATAATACGCGATTTCAAAATGTCAGGTTCAGCTCCGTAGCCACCATATTCTTTTGGAATGGTACGCGCGGCATAGCCATGTTCAATCAACAGCTTTTGCCAATGAATGGTTTCCGCACTCAATTGTTCTGTGCTGCCATTGCCGCGTGGTGCCTCATCCTTAAAATCTCTAAGGAATTTCTGCACCTCTGCCCGGAATGCCTCGTACTCCGGTCCATAGCTCAAGTCCATCGTTTACCTCCTAAAAGTCACTTTCTCACTGGGGAGAATTGCAAACAGTTAGGCACACGAACTAATGACATTCAAGGGAGAAAAAGAGACTATAAAACTGCATTCAAAAAGACAAAGCCGTCGTTGCGGAAACTAAGCAACCGATGGTTTCTCCAGCAACGCAGGTCCGTCATTTTCCAAGAGAGGAACAGGCTTTGCGTCTGGAATAAGGCCCTCTTGCGCCCGGTCCAAAAAGACAGCAAATTCATCGGCAGGCATCGGACGACCAAAATAATATCCCTGCGCCTCATCACATCCCATTCCGCGTAGAAGGTCGAGATGCAAGCGTGTTTCCACACCTTCCGCCACCACCTTCACACCAAGGCTACGGGCAAGGTCAATCACAAGACGCGGGATGGCTTGGCCATCAAGGTCCGAGGTCATGTCCCGAATGAAAGAACGGTCAATCTTCAAGCATTTCACAGGGAAGCGTTTCAGATAGGCCAACGAAGAATAGCCAGTGCCAAAGTCATCAATCCCAATACCAACGCCTAAGCTTCGCAGGCGGCGCAATGTGCCAATGACAGCCTCCACATCATGCATCACCATGCTTTCGGTCACTTCAATTTCCAAAAATTGCGGTGACAGACGGCTTTGTATCAATGTGTTGGCAATCAAGTCGCTCAAATCTCGGCGGCGTAAGTCGAGTGCCGACACATTTACAGCAACAGAAATTTTGGGCAGGCCCTCGTCTTGCCATTTACGGTTTTGCTCACAGGCTTGACGGATCACCCAACGGCTAATGTCCACAATCAGGCCATTTTGCTCGGCAATAGGAATAAACATATCCGGCGGCACCAAACCACGTTCAGGGTGGTTCCACCGCAACAATGCTTCAGCGCCCCGCACCATCCCGGTTTGCATATCAACCTTAGGCTGGTAATAGAGCTCAAACTGTTCTTGTTGCAGGGCGATACGGAGGTCACGCTCAATCGCATTGCGCTCGATAGCGCGCAGTTGCAATTCGTGACGGAACAATTGGATATTCCCACGCCCTTCCGCCTTCGCCCGATAAAGCGCCAAGTCAGCATTCTTCATCAATGTTTCAGCATCGCGCCCGTCATGAGGAAAGACAGTAATGCCGATGCTAACGCCAGGGTGAACCTCCGTCCGCCCCAACACACGCGGCAGTGACAAGGCTTCCAAAATACGCTGCGCCAACGCCACAACAGTTTCCACACGCTCAACCGGGTCCACAATCAACGCAAACTCATCCGCGCTCAAGCGCGCCACCGTATCGGTTTTGCGAGAATTATCTTGAAGCTCGTGCCCCACAAGACGGAGCAACTCATCGCCCATCTCGTGCCCAAGCATATCATTGATGCCTTTGAAATTATCCAGATCGAGAACCACAAGCGCAACACGGTTTGAATTTTCATCCCCCGCCTCCAGCGCCCGGCTCAACCGATCCTTAAAGTGATTTCTGTTCCCAAGCCCCGTCAAACTGTCGGTCATGGCAAGGGTGCGCAACTGCTCATTGCTCGAGCTGGTTTCTTTCAACGCGCCCACAACCGCCCGTGCCACATCCCCGAACTCATCCGAGCGCCCGGCCAATGCCCCTGCCACACCTTCTTGCAAAAGGGCCGAGCTAGCAAAGTCTTTCAGCATCCCCATCGGGCGCAAAACCAGACGGTGCATGCCCCATGCAGCACCCCCCACCCATAGTGCAACGCCGAGAATAAGAACAGCCTGCTCCATAGCCGAAAGGCCCGCTGCACTGCCCAGCCGGTCATGAAGACTGCTGCCCCACACCCACGCAAACGACAGCCCGCCCATGACACCCAAAGCGGCAAGATAGGCAAAAACTTTTTGGCGAATGGTTTGTACTTTCAACGTCAATAAAAGGCGGTTTATCATGACAAACATCCCTCCATCAGCCGAGCGGTTGGCAGAACTGAAACATCAGAACACCATGCCTGTGCCCGCAACGGCTGCCTTACAGGCACCCCGCGTAACAGGAATTCTCCACACTGTTCCGTTGGCATTTCCAACATCACAAACTCACTGACCCAAACCAAACGCAATAAGGATTTATTCCGTTCAGCCTGCAATTTGTGCTGCTAAGCGCTAACAAGCCGTTACCGAATTGACAAACTATCAGGCTCTGAAAATTGAGGTTAAAAAATGGTAAATTGAGCGTGCTCAGGGCCGGTAAAGTGTTTGTTTATGAAACAAAACAATCCGCAAGGCCCGCCAATAATGCGACTAGATTAAGACCAGTTGGTTGCATCCAAATAGTCCTGTTCAATCATTTGGTGCACCTCAAATAGATTCTGATATTGAGAGCCTCCCAAGGGGCATGGGAACCCCAAAGGAAAACGGCGCCTTCCGCAAAGGAAGACGCCGTTCGCCAGATCAAAGATAGATCAACGCTTAGTCCGCTGCAGCAAAGCCCATAACAGCTTTCACTTCGAGGAATTCTTCAAAACCGAATTCACCCCATTCGCGGCCATTACCAGACTGTTTGTATCCACCAAATGGCGCACCAAAGTCAGGGCCCGCACCATTAAGGTGCACATTGCCGGTACGCAGTTGTGAAGCAACATTACGCACGTTGTCCAAATCACCACCGAAGACATAACCAGACAAGCCATAAACAGTGTCGTTGGCAATTTCGATCGCTTCTGCTTCAGATTTGTAAGGCATGATCGCCAAGACTGGGCCAAAGATTTCTTCACGAGCAATCGTCATGTCATTCGTAACATTAGCGAAGATCGTAGGACGAACGTAGTAGCCTTTGTTCAAGCCGTCAGGACGACCTGTACCACCGGTCACAAGCTCTGTGCCTTCGTCAATACCTTGTTGAATAAGGCCTTGGATTTTATTGAACTGAACGTCACTCACGACAGGGCCCAAACGGCTATCGTCTGCTTTTGGATCACCGACTTTAAGACCTTCAGCAGTCGCTTTCGCAATAGCAACAGCTTCGTCATGACGAGAGGCAGGTACAAGCATACGCGTTGGCGCATTACAAGATTGACCTGAGTTGTTCATCACGCCCGCAACACCGCCAGCAACGGCTTTGTTGAAGTCAGCATCTTCCAAGATGATGTTGGCAGATTTGCCGCCCAGCTCTTGAGATACGCGTTTCACAGTGTCCGCAGATGCTTTAGCAACCGCAATCCCTGCACGGGTAGAACCAGTGAAGGACATCATGTCAATGTCAGGGTGCGCGCTCATTGCTTCACCCACAGCCAAGCCGTCGCCATCAACCAAGTTGAAGACACCAGCAGGAACACCAGCTTCATCGAAGATTTCGGCAAGCAAGTGTGCGTTGATTGGCGCAACTTCAGAAGGTTTAAGAACCATCGTACAGCCAACAGCAAGCGCAGGCGCTACTTTACAAGCGATCTGATTTACAGGCCAGTTCCACGGGGTGATGAAACCACACACACCAACAGGCTCGCGCACCAAACGGGTAGCGCCTTTGTCTGTCTCAAATTCGTATGATTTAAGAATTTCCAACGCAGTGGCGAAGTGACCCAAACCCGTAGCCGCTTGAGCAGCCTTAGAAAGCCACAATGGAGCGCCCATTTCTTCCGAAATAGCGTTTGTGATGTCTTCATAGCGTGTTTGATAAACCGCGATGATTTTTTCCAAAAGCGCAATGCGCTCTTCGCGTGTTGTGCGAGAGAAGGTTTTGAACGCTTCATTCGCAGCGCTAACAGCTTTATCAACATCAGCTTTACTACCCATAGAAATGGTCGCAAAAGCTTCTTCTGTAGCAGGGTTGATAACATCCATTGTTTTCGGCGTTACAGGGTTTACCCATTCACCGTTGATATAGAACTTTGTGCAGTCCTTCATAATTTCCTCCGTTCAGCCTCCCTGTCCCCGTGCCCTCCCATTTTGGTGGGCTTAAAGGGGTGTTGCATTCACAACATAGATTCGAGGCAGTGAAAATAAACTGGGCAAAAAATGACACAGACCCCCCTCTCAGGTCCAGCCAAATAGCTCTCAATTTCAGACATTTCCCCCCTTGAAGATGCCGAACACCCTTCCCAAGGGGCCAGCCCGGCCCCCAATCAATTTGCAATCACCTCCGCTGCAATGCAGGAAGGGACTTAAAAAAGGAAGAATAAAGAACCGGGACAAACCCTAATGTAAAGACCGTTCCCACGGCCAACCCAAAAATAATGACAATGGTCATCGAGAACCAAAGTTCCCCGCCAAATAACATCAACGGGCACAGCCCAAGGATTGTCGTCAGCGTTGTCATGATAATCGGGCGCGCCCGTGCCATAGCAGCCGCGATCACAGCCTCATCTATGTCGCGCCCCGGCGTGCGCTCTTCATCAACCCGGTCAATCAGCACGATCCCATTATTAATGATCACCCCCGCCAAGCTGAGAAGGCCCAACATCCCAATAAAATCAAGAAAAGCACCGGTCAGTAACAATCCTGCACTCGCCCCAATCAATACCAAGGGAATGGTCAAAATCACAATGAGAGGACGCCGGTAGGAATTAAATTGCCAAACCAGAATAATCCCGATCAACGCCAAACAATGGGGTAAATATTGGAACAAAGCAGAATTAGCCTCCCCAGAAGATTCCAATTCCCCGTCCAATTGCAGGCGGTATCCAAAAGGCAGCTCCAACGCATCGATCGCAGGCTTAATCAGCGCGTAAAATTCCGAGGCTTGTAGGTTCGGGTCTCGGCCTGAAATTGTCATGGCGCGTTCTTGGCCATATCGTTGGATCAAATAAGGCTCAACTTCCCCATCAATATCGGCAACCTGAACGATGGGCACCCCCACACCGCGTTGCGCCGAAAAGACAGTGATAGAACGCAGCATATCCAGAGCGCCGCGTGTGCCCTCGTCTGCGCGCACCATCACAGGGATAACCGTATCCCCTTCCCGGTAATTGGTTGCCACAAGCCCATCAAAATACGCAGAAAGAGCATTCGCCACTTCTTCGCTAGTCACTCCCGCGCGACGCGCCCGGTCTTGATCAATTTCCACTTTCACTTTGAAAACGGGATTGTCCCAATCCGACCGCAGCCCTTCAACGCCGGGAACCGTACGATAAATGGCTTCAACCTGCGCGCCAATTTTTTGGATCTCATGAATGGAAGGTCCCAGAATACGAATTTCCACGTTGCCCGGTGCCGACGGTCCAAGGAATAGTTTTTCTACCCGCGCCCATGCATCCGGCACTTGGGAGATAAAGTATCGATTGACCCTCTCCATCATCGGCGCCACCTCATCAACGCTTTCAAGATTAATGAGCGCAAACGCCTTATGAGGAAATGCGTCGAGCGGAGACAAGGCTAAGAAAAAACGAGGCCCGCCATCGCCCACATAGATCACCTGATTTTCAACGGTTGGGTTTAGGTCCTTATCCATCAACCAATTAGAAAAGTTACGCGATACTCGGTAGGTCTCACTCACATCAGTGCCCGCTGGCATGTCGATATACACCAGCACTTGCGCCCGGTCTGATTCCGGCATCAAGCGACTTGTGACAAATCCCATGCCGTAAACCGACAACGCAAACAAACCAAGGACACAGCCCGCAAAAATAGACTTATGGGACAAAATCAGCGTCAAAAAGCGGCGATAAATGACATAGAGACGTCCCTCATAAACCCGCGCTTCAACCGCTTTCAGAGTATCTCCCGGAGCCAGCGGTGTTTCCTTCAAAAACCAATAACAAAGAGCTGGCGTAGCAGCGATTGACAGCACCCATGAGGACAACAGCGCCAAGATCATAACCTGGCTCAAAGACCGCACAAATTCCCCCACCACATTTTCAGCAAGGTAAAGCGGCAGAAAGGCAAAGATGGTGGTGAGCGAAGACGTTAAGAGCGGCATCCCCAACTCCGCAGGAGCGGCCAAACACGCCTCCAACCGTTCCACACCAGAATCTATTCGGCGCTTGATGTTTTCAGCAATCACGATCGCATTGTCGACCAGAAGGCCTAAAGCGATGACAATCGCTGCAATCGAAATCCGGTGAAGCGGAATGGACCACACCATCATGCCAATCAAAACAGATAAAATCGTAAGCGGCACAATGGAGCCAACAATCACGCCCGTCCGCAACCCCAAAAACAGAATGACAACCACAAGCACCGTCGCAATGGTTTGCAGCAAATTGCTGGTTGCGTCTTCAATTGATTCTTCAACAAAGGGGGGTTGATACGTAGATAAATCCAGCGAGACCCCAAGCGGCAATTCGTGCCGCCACATATCCACAGCCGATAGCAGTTCGTCAGAGAAGTCAGAAATATTAGTCCCATCCGACATGGAAACAGCCAAGACAATCGCAGGCTGGCCATTGAACAGAACCGGTTTTTTGAGCGGATCTACATATCCGCGCGTGATCTCAAAAATATCGCGCAAATAAACCAACCCACCCTCTGGCGTATCAAGCGGCACATTGCGGATTTCTTCGACAGTTTCAAAATTGCCCGATGGTTCAATTGGAATTTGAATACCGTCCGCAAGAATAGTCCCGCCGGGAAGGATGATGTTTTGTCCTGTAAGAGCAGCAATCACATTGGCTGGGGCAATACCGAGTTGATTGAGAACTTCAGGTTCCGTCTGCAACCAAATCCGTTCTTCTTGCACCCCGTAAATATCCACTTGGCTCACCAATGTGAGGCTACCCATCAGGTCGCGCACATGGCGGGCAATCGTGCGCAGCTCCGCCAAAGAATAATCTGGCCCGGTCAACGCGAAAGTGGCCGAAGACACCACCCCCTGATCATCATCAACAACCGGCCCAGACGTCCCCTCTGGTAAACTGCCTTTGAGGTCCGTCATTTTATTGCGCAAGGTGGTCCAAATAGGATCAAGGTCAAAGTACCGATCATGCAGCGTAACCGTCACAATGGAAAAGCCAGTCATAGATTTAGAAGTGATCTCATCGACCTCTTCCATCTCTTTGATCGCTTCTTCAATTGGTTTGGTAATAAGCTGCTCCACCCTTTCCGCAGACATCCCGGGGAAGCTTGCTGTTACCCCCGCAGTACGGATCGTAATCTCCGGGTCTTCTTGACTGGGCAGCGACATATAAACGCTCAAACCAGCAAAAACGATTGCCACCAAAACAAACACTGTGAACCGCGCATTGGCGATCGCATATTGAGCCAAAGACCCCATGTTTTCACCCTCGCTTAATATTCACCGGCCCACAAACGGACCTTCTTACCATCATACAATTGGGAAACAGCGGCCGTCACAATTTGGTCGCCCGGCTCTAAGCCCGAATAAACCTCTATGCTGTTCCCGCGAATGTCGCCCAAGACGATCATTTTTTTCACCACAGTCCCACTCGCCGCATCAAAGACAAATATCGGGGCGCGTCGGTCCACCGGCATGCCCCCATCATTCCCCAATGCCGCCTCTTTAGCTGAAACTGCAGACATCGGAATGAGGTAAACTGTTTTACCTTCTAGGTAGGATTTGAAATTAAAAAGCACCGTGGCAGTCATACCCGGACGTAAATCCAATCCGGACACATCCCCAATGGTTACATTCACATCAAAGGCATTGCCCGTATTCGCTTTGGAAGCAATTTCCGTAACAGTCCCGCCAAGCTCAAGCCCCTTACGGGTCGGCAAGGTCACTTTAACCGCCTGCCCAAAATCTACTTCACGGATCATCCCTTCAGGCACCAAAACCTTAGCTTCCATGCCAATTTCTGACTGAAGGTCAAAAGCTGCTTGTCCAGCTGAGACATCAATAAAGGGATCAATTTTGCGGGCAGCAATGGTTCCCGAGAAAGGAGCGGTCATTACCGTCCGCGACAAATCTTCTTCAGCTTTTTTGGCCGCACTTTGGGAAACCCCAACATTACCAGCCGCTGCTTCAAACGAAGCTTGTGCACTTTCTAAAGCCGACGCAGAAACCAATTCCTTAGCATAGAGTTGTTTTTGCCGATTGAGGTTTTCCCGTGCTTCTTTAAGCGCACCACGAGAAGAAGACAATTGCGCCCTCGCTGATTTCAGCTCTATCTCATAGTCCGTTTTATCAAGCTCAGCCAACAGTTGGCCCGCTGCAATGACATCCCCAACCTGCACATGGATTGCAGCAACACGCCCCCCCACCTGAAAACTTAAAACAGATGTATCCGCAGCTTCTAAAGTGCCAGACAATCGCAATCGACGTCCTGAGGAAATTTCCCCGATCGTTTGGAATTTCACCACAGGAATGGGCTTGGCAATTTCTGGCTCGGGTGCATTGTCGCATCCCACTAACCCCACCGCCATACAGCCAGCACCAACAACGCCGACCCATTTTTTCCGGCCGGAAGAGGAGGGTCGCTGCCGTCTCGCAGAAACATTGCCATATAAAAAAGAAGGTAAACGCAGTGGTTCAAACAGAAGCTTCAACGACATAAAAGGCCCCAGTGCTGATATAACTAAAAGTCTACGACAACCTAAGCACCAACCATCCTCACTGGCTAGATGATTCCATTGCAAATATAAGGTATTCTCATCACGGCTCACACTAAGCACGCCATAACAAGCCTGATCAACAGGCCCGAAAGAGAAGCACGCTCCATGACAGCACAAGACGTGACAGCCGAAGAAAAATATCAAGCAGAAGTTAGAACCAACCTCAAAAGAAATTTCATTGTCCATTGGATCCATGGACTACTTGGACAAACAGGTTTCCGCTTATTGCACGCACCAACATTTGTGCCCGCCTACATATTTTTACTCTCAGACTCTTATTTGGCCGTTGGCCTCGCACTGGCTGTGCAACATTTAGGAGCCGCCGTTTCTTCCATTTTTGGTGCCACCCTCATCGAACACCGCAAACGAGTGCTCCCTGTTGGTTTGATTGTGGGCACCTTGATGCGCCTTCAAGTGCTCGGCCTTGCTTTAAGCGGCCTGCTGCTCGGCCCAGAATGGGCCCTCATTGCGGCCATGGTGTTCTTATGTCTCTTTGGATTATTCAACGGCATGCAGGCGGTCATGTTCAATTACCTCTTATCAAAGGTCATTCCGGTTGATCTAAGAGGACGCCTCACAGGTCTCCGCAACTTCTCAGCGGGCCTCACATCAGCAGCTGTGGCTTACTACGGCGGGCAATATTTCATTGAAACCAACGCCCTCGGCAACGGCTACGCCAGCACCTTCCTCGTCTCATTCATCCTCACAAGCTTGGGGCTCACAACGCTCTTCCTCGTGATTGAGCCCGAACCCCCAGAGGTACGCACCCCCTCACGGCTGGGTAACAGGATTAAAGAACTTCCCGCACTGTTGCGCGAAGACAAAGCCTTCACACGTTTTTTCATTGCCCGTTCAGCCGCCGCGTTGGGCACAATCGCAGTCCCCTTTTACGTCATCTATGCTGGTCAGCGCTTAGACCCAACCGGACACCTATCCGGGAGCACCATTGCCGTGCTCTCCCTCACCTTCCTCCTATGCCAAACAGCAACCAATCTCTTTTGGGGGGTTGTCGCCGACAAAGCAGGCAATCGCTTGGGCTACATTCTATCCGTCAGCACATGGGTGCTGGCAACTCTGGGGCTTTTTGCCGCCACAGGCATGTGGTCTTTCGCATTGGTCTTTGCCGCCCTCGGCGCAGGCTTAGGGGGATTTCAAATCACATCGCAGAACTTGGTTATGGAATTTGGCCCGCGCCACGATTTGCCGATGCGCATTGCGGTTTCGAACACAGGCCTATCATTAATGATGGCGCTTGGCCCCTTACTGGGCGGTCTCGTATCCCTTGGATACGACCTATCCCTCATCTTCATGCTGGCAATACTGTTCAAGTCAGTGTCTATCGCCATTATGGTGCTGTTTGTCGATGAGCCGCGACACCGACCCACCACCTAAACCACATCTAATCGACACTTACTCTTAGCCCGCGTCTTCTTGTAAGGCGCGGGCGACCTCTTCAATCTCACCCCAAACACGCAACAAATTGCCCCCCCAAATCAACGCAATATCGTGATCGCTATAACCACGCCTCACCAGCTCCGCCGTAACAGCACCACTTTCCGATGCATTTTGCCAGCCAAGCACACCGCCCCCCCCATCAAAATCAGATGCAATGCCGACATGATCCACGCCCATAATTTTTACAGCGTGGTCAATATGATCCACAAAATCAGAGACAGAGGCGGGAGGGTAAACCTCCGACAGTTCTGCCATCGCCGCTCTATACGCAGCAACAACACGAGGCTGAGAAAAATCTAATGTCCCACTTGGCTGGGCATTGGCCAATTTTGTACGAGCCGCAAAGACAGCTTGCTCACGCAGCGGGTTTGAAATGAGATACGAAGAGAACGCCACGACCTGCATCACGCCACCCGCATCAGCAAGCGCCGACATTTGCGCGTCGGTCATATTACGCGGATGCACTCTCAATTCTTTCGTCGCTGAATGAGATGCAATCACCGGCGCCTGCGACAAGGCAACCGCTTGCATCATCGCATCGGTAGAAATATGCGACACATCCACCATCATGCCCAACCGGTTCATCTCACCAATAACATTGCGACCAAAAGCACTAATCCCACCATGCTCAGACACACTGTCCCCTAAATTTGTTTTAGGCATGGAACTGTCTGCAATGTCATTGTGCCCCACATGCGCCAACGTCATATATCGTGCGCCCAAATCATAATAGGTTTGCAGCAACGATAAGTCTGTGCCGATCACAAACCCATTCTCAATCCCAATCAACGCAACCTTCCGGCCTTCTGCTTGAATGCGCTCAACATCCTCAGGATGGTAGGCAAGTGAAATGTCTGCAGGGTAAAGATGCTCCGTCATCCGATGAATGGCATCAAATTTCGTCATCGCGGCTTTATAGGCCTTCGCATAGCCAGCCGCATCGCGCACATCTTGTTTGACGTAGACAATAAAAAAGGCGCCGTCCAATTGCCCTTGATCCATTTTGGGCAAATCAACTTGCAACGCCGTCAAAACGCCGGGATCGCTCGCCGGGGTTAATGTATAATCCGCCGGAATATCAACATGGCTATCCAACGTGAACAGAGTATCGTGTAGCGCAGCAATGCGAAGCTTTTCTTCAGGGCTAACAAAGAGAGAGGCCGCAAGAGCAGCCTGAGCTTTTCCCTGCGCTTTCGCATTTTGTGCAATATCACCAGCCAGCAATGCCGCCCCGCAGCTTACTGCCATCAACGTCGCAGCCCCCACCACTAAGCTCTTGCTCATATCCACCCCCTCTTCGACACCGCTTCACGTACTTTTCAAAAACAATATAGGAAAGCTAAAGCCCTACCTCAGTCAACCACCTA
Source organism: Parvibaculaceae bacterium (assembly GCA_029209985.1). Classification (GTDB taxonomy): domain Bacteria; phylum Pseudomonadota; class Alphaproteobacteria; order Parvibaculales; family Parvibaculaceae; genus NORP139. The sequence continues at coordinate 30,599 of JARGNZ010000004.1, read as the reverse complement.
TCAAACACAGCCCGGCCAGCACATGTCAAATTATCGCTCCATCGCGTATTTTCTCTACGCAATGTAGACACGTCGATCCCCTCTGCGCCCAACTCATGAATATGACCAACAAACCAGTTTTCCATATCCGCTCCACCCGCTTCTAAATGAAACTGCATCCCCAATGCTTTAGAACCATATGAAAAAGCTTGATGCGGACAAACATCACTGGACGCCAGGAGTGTTGCCCCCTGCGGCAACTCAAACGTGTCTCCATGCCAATGCAGCACAACATTTTGCGACACTGAAATATCGCATAACGCCGACGCGCGACCAGCCTCTGTGAGGGACAATGCCTTCCAGCCAATTTCTTTGGCCGTCCCCGGATAAACCTTCGCGCCTAAAGCACTTGCCATCAACTGGGCCCCAAGACAAATGCCCAAAAGCGGTAAATCTGCCTCCATGCGTTGTCGAAGCCATTTCTTTTCCACCGCTAAATAAGGAAATGTCACCTCATCATTCGCCCCAATAGGCCCACCCAATACAATCAACAAATCGGGAGACAGCGGGTCGAACTGCGATAGGTCTGCCGTCGGCATATCCATATAGCGGAGCCGGTGCCCCCGCGCACTTAACAAGGGAGCCAGCAAACCTGCATCTTCAAACGCCAAATGCCTCAGCCCCACAACCTCTGCCATCTCCATGCTCCTTTGAAACTTAAATACCGAGGGTCTGTACGCCTCCCCACACACAACGCCCAGACCCAAACACGCCTCTTTGCAACAAACTTGGGCCTAGGGAGTGTAATTTACCCCATAATGCCCATATTCATTATAGTTCTAAAAAGGAACCAACGAGCCAAGACAACAGCCATAGGGAGAACCACATGTCAGACGTAGAGAAAAAGGGCTGGGTTATTATATTCGGCGCCGGCGTACCAGACGGATTAGGCGGCGCATTGGCCAGACGCTTTGCCAAAGAGGGCCATCCCATTTTTGTCACCGGACGCACCGAAGACAAAATCAAACAAATTGCAGCAGAAGTAGAAGCCCTTGGCGGAACCGCAGCATATCAAACTGCCGATGTGACCAATGAAGCCGATGTAAAAGCCGCCTTTGATGCCGTCGAGCGCAAAGGTCCTATCGCTACCGTGCTTTATAATGCAGGCAATAATGCGATCATTCCCTTCTTAGAGCTCACGCCAGCTATATTCGAAGATTTTTGGCGCGTTTGCACCTATGGGGCCTTTCTTGTGGGCCAAGAAGCCCTTCGCAGATTACTTCCCAAAGGAGAAGGAAACCTCTTCTTTACCGGCGCATCCGGTTCATTGCGCGGCAAAGCCCAATTTGCGCACTTTGCCTCTGCAAAGGCAGGCTTGCGCAACCTCGCCCAATCTATGGCCCGCGAATTTGGCCCTCAAGGCATCCACGTCGGGCACGTGATTGTAGATGGGGTTATTTCGGGAGATCGCATCAAATCCCGCATACCTGAATACCTTGACGCTCTGGGCGATGAAGGCAGCTTGGTCCCAGATGCCATTGCCGATGCCTTTTGGGCACTGCACATTCAGCAACGCAGCGCATGGAGTCACGAAATTGACGTACGCCCTTTCAAAGAAAACTGGTAAATTCCAAAATTAAAGACAATTTTCAAACGGAAAGACAGAAGAGAGAGCGATTGCCTCCTTCTGTCTTTAACCTTCTAGCGTTATAGTCCCCGAAATCCTGCCTGCGACCTTTTTAGGCATTTGAGGTGACGCGCGTGTTGAGCAAATTGCGACAGAAAATTCCAGACGGGGCCTACCTCGCTGTTTTAATAGATCATCCCCTTCGAAACCGTACCCTCGCTCTTCTTCTGTGCGCCGTGGTGCTGCTCATGGTGTTTGTCGATTTTCCACTCTCACGCTACATGATTGCCGAACCCGGCGCGTTTTTTAACGCTCTACGCGCGGCCCATGACTTTGGAAATTCACTGTGGTTTCTCGTCACCTACATTGCATGGGGCTGCACCGCCTATGCCTATAGCCACATAACAGCAGATGAAACACGCGCCGCCCAAGCCCGCAAGCTCGCCCTCATTCTCGCGTTTCTGGCCGGGTGCATCATCGTGTCCGGCCTTCTCGTAGACGTGCTCAAGCCGATCATTGGACGCGCCCGCCCGTATATGGCCTTAGAGGGACGCGGCCTCTGGTCCCCCTTCACCTTTAGCGGCAAGTATTATTCCATGCCTTCAGGCCACGCGACCACAATGCTCGCAGCGGCAGCAGGTTTATCCATTCTGTGGCGCAAAGCTGCAAAACCCCTGCATATCATTTTATATGCACTGGCGTTCTTTGGGGCTGTCGCCCGCATTGCTGCTCGCAAACATTTTGCCTCAGACGTTGTTGTCGGCGGCATCATCGGCGTCATGTCCTCTTATTGGTTAGCCGATCTTTTCTCACGGCGCGGCTGGTTAGATTTATTGCCTACACACGCCCCCAAAGCGGTAGACACAGGAGCCACCGATGCGCACGAATCCTGAACTGCTTGAACAAAATGCAGAGGGTCGCTTAGACACCCGGTCAGCCGAGACACTGAAATCAGATCCGCTGGTCGCATGGATATTCTGGCGCACCATTTTCGTCGGCATGGGCGCCTTACCCATCGTCTTTTTCTTCCCAGTCGATATTTGGATCACCAACCTGTTTTACAGCGCCGACATTGGCTTCTATTTCAAAGCCAATGGGTTTGAGCAGTTCTATAAAAATGCCTTCAAAAAGGTCACCCTCGTTCTTGCCGTTGCCTACCTCCTTTTCCTGGGGTGGCGGGTTTTAAGCGCCCGTGTGAGCGAACGCCAACGGGTTATTGAGTGGCTTTATACATTTGCGGTTCTTGTCGTTGGTCCCGGCTTGGTCACCAATGCCCTGTTCAAAGAAAATTGGGGCAGAGCCCGCCCACGCCAAATCGTTGAATTTGGCGGCAGTGCGGAGTTTTCCTACCCCTTCCAAATTGTCAATGAATGCGCGTCCAATTGCTCATTTGTCACCGGCGACGCCTCCATTGGCTTTGCCCTCGTTGCCTTCGCCCTCATTGCACCGTTCAATCGCAGGCGATGGGTGAAATGGGCAGTCGTCCTTGGTGCCTTCTTGGGCCTGTGCCGCATTGCTGTCGGCGCACACTTCTTTTCTGATGTGATTTACTGCGGCGTTTTCAACATCTTGGTGTCCCTCGCCCTCTACCGCGAAATTGTGCAAGGCTACTGGCGCTCAGATGGGGCGGCTGTCTGGAGAACACTGAAACGAGGGGGCAGTTTTGCAACGCTCCCCTCTCTTCCCCAGCGCTGGCGTACCCCCGCCGTCAAGAGAGCCCTCGCGAGATTACGCCGCCCTATAAAATATTGGCAACGCCGAAACAAAAACGACTAGCGCACTACCGATTTAATCTAAAAGAGCGGCACGAGAACAGACCACACCAGCATCCTCTGGGGTCCACGGCGCATATTTAGCCATGACCGCACTAAAAAGCGGTCCCGTCATAAGCTCTGCCAACCATCGACGAAGGTGCGGCCAATCCTGTGCATCAAACCACGCCGCATCCGCCACCCGAAACTGGCGAATAAAGGGCATGATGGCAAAGTCAGCAAGCGCAAGACGTTCCCCAAACAAATAAGCGCGCGACGCCAAGCGGTCATTCAGCTTTTCCAGAAATGCGACCCCCATGGTGCGGTACTCTGTCCCATCCACATCTTCGTAGCGGGTCGCATATTTGTATCGGTCAAGATTGTGTTTGAAAGGGCCGTCATTCTCAGCGATCAAAGCCAGCATCGCCGCCTTGTCTTCCTCCAAAGGAGCAAGCCATTGATCAGGATCATGTTGCTCAAGCGCCCACAGCATCACGTCAAAACTCTCATCGACAATCGTGCCATCATCGCAAATCAACACAGGAACAGTGGCTTTAGGAGAGGCTTCCAACATCGCCGCAGGTTTATTGCGCAACACAACTTCGCGCAATTCCACCTCGACACCGCTCACCATCAATGCCATGCGCCCACGCATGGCATAAGGACAGCGGCGAAAAGAATAAAGAACGTGCCCCATTAGCTCTCTCGATTGATTGACTGCGTGTCTTTTGGCCCTGCATCAAGTGGCTCGCCCGGCTGGTCCCCCAAATGAACCTCCCCACGCTTTTTGGCCAATTCAATTTGTTTATGGCGATCACTGAAGCGCTTACGTTGATCAGCCGTCAATGTTCCATGACAGCGTGGGCAGCAGACGCCCGCCATATAATGCTCAGACTGCTTGTCCTCTTCCGTAATCGGATACCGACAACCATAACACTGATCGTAAGTGCCTTCTTCCAACCCATGTGTCACCGACACCCGTTGGTCAAAAACAAAACACTCCCCCTCCCAAAGGCTTTTCTCCTCAGGCACAGTTTCCAAATACTTCAGAATCCCCCCATCAAGATGGAAGACTTCCGGGTAGCCTTGCTGCTTCATGTAATTCGTAGATTTTTCACACCGAATGCCGCCCGTGCAGAACATCGCGATCTTGCGCCCTTCCAACTCATCCTTATGATCCGCCACCCATTGGGGAAACTCCCTAAAGGTCGTGGTCGCAGGATTGAGTGCATTTTTGAACGTCCCAATCTCAACTTCATAATCATTGCGTGTATCCACAACAACGACGTTGGGGTCGCTAATCAACTCATTCCATTCATCCGGCTGCACGTAAGTGCCGACGATGTGGGTGGGATCAACATCCTCCACACCCATTGTTACAATTTCTTTCTTGAGGCGTACTTTCATCCGTAAAAACGGCATCTCTTCAGCCCAAGATTCTTTATGAACCAAAGTAGCAAACGCCGGGTCTTTTTGGAGATAGGCCAATACCGCCCGAATGCCAGCCTCAGGCCCTGCAATCGTTCCGTTTAGTCCTTCACGGGCCAACAGCAAAGTCCCTTTCACGCCATTTTCAACGCAAACCGCCAATAAAGGGGCTTTCCGCTCGGCGAAATCAGGCAATTGGACAAATTTATAAAGTGCAGCGACAAGAAAATTAGACATTCCCATACCTTTTGTAGGTGTATCGGCTCCTTATACGCCTCTCGCGGCAGAAGAAAAAGCCCCCTCTGCATCTCGATCAACCTCATAAAGGCAAGCATGGTTAATTTTTATCTTCTGAACCAGCGTCACGAATCGCCGTGCGCTGAGCGACCTCTTTCATCGTTGCTTTCACACGCAGCAGAACAAACATATCCCTCGTAGATTCAACACCCAAGGCGGCCAGCCGTGCCGCAGCATCTGTGTCCATCCGACCCTCTGCATGGCGATAGAATAGATCGACTTCATAAGCTGCTATAGCGGCTGCAGCCTCCGCATATGGCTTTAAATCGCTAGCCGTAATGCCAACCGCACCATAGCCGCCATTTTTCATATCGCCCCACAAGCGAATAAGAGCAGCATCTTCAGACGAAATGTCGGAAGTTAAAGAGAATGTATCAAGCTCAATCAGATTTGCTTCGGTCATTTGCTCAATATCAACCATGGCTAACCCGCACTCGTCCATAAGAGTGCCCAGCGTGGTTGCCGCCAGCACATTAGAACGGATGCGCGGTGCCAGAGACATCGCAAATTCAACACCAAGAAAAGCGGCCAAATCCCCTTGGCCGGTGATCTCTTGTTCAAGAATATCCTTGATAACGTTCAGCGGCAAAAAACGCTCGTCTTGGAGCTTTTTGATCAGCAAAATGCGCTCAACATGATTCTCGGAATAAATCGCCACATTTTTCTTGGGGCGCTCTGGCTCCTCCAGCAAGCCTTCCCGAATATAGAACCGGATAGCCTCTCGACCAATTCCCGTGCGCTGTTCTAATTCTTTCATTTTCATGTAAATCGTTATCCCAAAAAAGAGGCCGCCCGAAACAAATTCGGACGACCCATCTTAACGGGGCGCGGCCATTACTGGCAAACCCCATTTACAAAATTCAGTGTTAGAGCCGGTGTAATTTCACCGGAAGGTCTGAGTAACCCATCACAAAGTTCGAGCGCACCCGTACTGGTTCGCCCACAACTTCCACCATCTTAAAGCGTTTCATGATTTCTTCCCAAAGAATGCGCAACTGCATTTCTCCAAGACGATTACCCATGCACCGGTGAATACCAAAGCCAAAAGCAACATGGTGACGTGCATTAGGGCGATCAATGATGAACTCATTTGCCTTTTCAATCACTTCTTCGTCTCTATTCCCCGAGACGTACCACATCACAACCTTATCACCCTTCTTAATCAGCTTCCCATTCAACTCAACATCTTTAAGCGCATTGCGACGCATGTGACCCAATGGGGTCTGCCAGCGAATGATTTCAGAAACCATATTCGGAATGAGACTCGGGTCAGCACGTAATTTATCATACTCCGCCGGATTTTGATTAAGAGCGACAACACCCGCAGTAGAAGAATTGCGCGTAGTGTCGTTCCCCCCAACGATCAACAACATGAGATTACCCAAAAACTCTTGTGGCGTCATGTTTTGCATATCAGGGTTATGAGCCATCAATGTAATCATGTCGTTCTCGATAGGGTTCTCAAGACGGTCATGCCACATCGCTGTAAAGTATTCCAAACACTCCATTAGCTCGGCGCGTCGCTCGTCCTCGGTATATTCTGCAGACCCAACAGTCGGGCCACTGGTAGAAACGTCTGACCAGTGGGTCAATTTGTATCGGTCTTCCCACGGCACATTAAAGAGAGCTGCCAGCATTTGTGTGGTCGTTTCAATGGAAACTCGGTCAACCCAGTTAAAGGTCTCCCCAACCGGCAAATCATCCAGAATCTTACAAACCCGTTCACGGATCCCGGCTTCAAGTTTGGCCAAATTCATTGGTGCAACGGAAGGCGTGACAGCCTTACGCTGAACATCATGTTTCGGCTGATCCATAGCAATGAACATTGGAAATTCGTTTTCAGGATCTTCAGCATCCCCGATCACAATCGTTGGCTCAGAGGAAAATTCATCGTGATGGCTATCCACATACACAATATCTTTGAACTTAGTGATCGACCAATACGGCCCAAACTCACTATCCGCACAAAAGTGAACGGGGTCTTCATTGCGCAGACGTTCAAAATATTTCCAATGGGCTTGTGAATCGAATAGGTCCGCACGGGCTGGGTCAATCTTATCCAACGGAACCGTATAGGGGTCTACATCAGGGCCGGTTTCCGGCGTCTTCACTGCTTGGCTCATCATGTCCTCCTCAAGAGCTATGTCCACATTCATCATCAACCGGCAATTTTTTGCTCGGCTTACACGGTGGGTTTAGTGCTGGCTTTCAGGCAACCGCACAACCAATCCATCCAGCGCATCACTGAGTTTGATTTGGCAGGCCAATCGGCTGTTATCAACAACGCCTTCGGCAAATTCCAACATGCTTTTTTCCATGTCGTCTTGCGGCGCTAATTTGCTCATCCAATCTTGATCTACAAACACATGGCAGGTTGCACAGGCACAGGCACCTCCGCAATCGCCATCGATGCCGGGCACCATATTGTTCACCGCAGCTTCCATAACTGACAGGCCATCCTCGCCTTCAATTTTATGTTCAGTGCCGTCGTCTTCGATAAAGGTTACGTGTGGCAACATTCTCTCCCTTGCGCATTGGCTTGGCTGGGCGGCAGCGTCCGTCCGTGCATACGCCCCAGTTAATACGTATTCTCACTACGCATATTATGGTATAAAGGCTCGAGCGATCTGTCAAGAACGAGCAACAAAAAACCCCACCCTTAAAAGGGTGAGGTTTTATTGAGCATTTTCAGATGGTTACAGGATGCGCATTGTCACAACCAGTCGATACGGTTCAATCGTAATGCAATTCGCCCGCTTTTCCATTGAAGACCCAATAAGCAAAAACGGTGTAACCGGCCAACACAGGCAGCACAAAAATGGTGCCGATAAGAATAATCCAAAGAGAAGCCGGTGCACTCGCCGCTTCTACAATCAACATTTGCTCCGGCACGATGTAGGGAAAAAAGCTGAAAGCCAGCCCCAAAAAGCACAAGACATAAATACCAATCACCATGGCGAAAGGCATCCAGCTATGGCGATCACCTGCTTTGGGCAACCGCGACAACAAGACAGCCAACCCGATAACCAATCCCCCTGTAACCAAGGGCACCGGTGAAAGATAGAAAAACTCAGGCAGAGAAAACCACTTATCGAAAATACGGGCGCTAACCAAAGGTGTTGAAAGGGAAACCAAAGCGATACCCGCCACCGCGCCTATGAGAGCACGTTGCGCCCATCCAATCGCTTTGCGCTGCAAATCACCTTCACATTTCAAGATCAACCAACAGGCACCAATCAAGCTATATCCCAGCACAACACAAACACCGACAAGCACACTGAACATCCAAGCCAACGCCGTGTCGGCAAAGCCCAAAATATAATGACCCAGCATAAATCCCTGCGCAAAAGCCACAAGCAGCGATCCAAAAAAGAAAGAAAAATTCCATCGTCCTTTTTGTTCAGCAGGAGCCTTCGCACGGTAGTCAAACGCCACCCCCCGAAAAACCAGCCCCAACAACATTAAGGCAACAGGCAAATAGAGGTGCGAAAGGATCATGCCGTGCGCAGCGGGAAAAGCGACAAGCAACAAGCCAACGCCCAACACCAACCACGTTTCATTGGCATCCCAGAAAGGCCCAATGGAGGCAATCATCAAGTCTTTATCCTGACCATTGGCAAATCGACTGAGCACCCCCACACCAAGATCATAGCCATCCAACACCGCATAAATCAGCATGGACAACCCCATCAACCCCGCGAAGGTATAAGCAAGCCATTGGTCTCCTTGAAAAAGTTCACTCATTTTAAGCCCTCACTCTTTCCTTTAAGTCCGGCAATGCCGCGCACGGCCATACGCAAGCCGCCCTGATCCGCTGCCTCATCCAGCCCATCTCTCTGGCTTGCCTCAGCCGCCTGCCTCGCTAAATAGAAAAGCGTGGTCACATACGCCACAAGCAAAACTGCATAGGTGAGCAAGTAAGCCGCCAAAGTTGTGGCCACCATCGGCGCGCCCACAGGGCCTACGGCATCAGCGGTTTTGAGCACTCCAGAAACGAGCCATGGCTGACGTCCAATTTCCGTAACGTACCACCCCGCCAATGTGGCGACCCAACCAGAAAACGTCATACCAACGCAGACACGGAAAAACCAAAGCGGAAATGTCCCGTGCCGATAAAGCAGGTAACCGCCAAACCATGCCACCGCCAACATCAAAAACCCAACGCCGACCATGATACGAAACCCAAAGAATACCGGGGCCACCGGCGGATGGTCGCCAATAAAGTCGTTCAGCCCTTGCACTTCCCCATCCCATTCATGGGTCAAAATAAGCGCCGCCCCATGGGGAATTTCGATCGCATAATGATTGCTGCGGGTTTCCTCATCCGGCCACCCGAAGAGAACCATAGCCGGCCCCTTTTCGGTTTCCCAAAGCCCTTCCATCGCGGCAATCTTTTGGGGTTGGTGTTTTAATGTATTCAACCCGTGTTGATCCCCTGCAAAAATCTGAACCGGTATCAACAAGGCAGCAGCAACAATGCCCGTGCGCAGCGCCGCCCACATAGCAGGACTACGGTCACCTTTAAGCCAGCGATAGGCAGACAGTCCGGCAACCAAAAAACTAACCGTAAGCGCGGAAGCCAAAAGCATGTGAACAATGCGATACGGCATCGAAGGGTTAAACAAGATAGCCCCCCAATCAGTGGCATGCACAACACCGTCATGCAGTTCATACCCCACAGGTGTTTGCATCCAACTGTTGAGCACCAAAATCCAAAATGCCGACGCAAGCGTCCCCACCGCAACCAAAATGGTGGCTGTCACATGCATCCAGCCCGGCACGCGGCTAAAGCCATACAGCATCACACCCAACATGGTGGCTTCCAAAAAGAAAGCCGTCAGCACTTCATACGCAAGCAAAGGCCCCGCCACATTGCCCACCGTTTCCATGTATCCGGGCCAATTAGTGCCGAATTGAAAAGACATAGTGATGCCAGAGACAACGCCCATCGCAAAACCCAAGGCAAATATTTTCGTCCAGAAAAAATACGCAACCATCCACTTCATGTCGTTTGTACGGGCATACTGCAAACGGAAGAACAGCAGCATCCACCCCAAAGCGATGGTGATGGTGGGGAATAAAATGTGGAACGAGATATTAGCCCCAAATTGAATGCGCGACAGCATCAGTGCATCAGCTTCCATCAGTTCATTCCCTCAAAAAAGTGCGCCCTATTATGAGCCAGTAATATCCTAAACACATTAAGACGAAGTGCGTAGTTTCAGCCTATCAACTCATTTGAGTAAAGCCAGCACCCTCTTCGCCGCAGGTCGAATTGGCGCAGGGGCAAACAAAATGCCCCGCCTGAAACATCAGACGGGGCATTCAATTAAGTATAGCTTAAAATGAGTTTAGCGAGCAGGCGTCGAACGTGTGGGTCGCCGTGATCCACCTTTTTGCCCACCCGGACCACCTGAGCCACCAGGCCGGCCACCAGCCTTAGGCTTGCCGCCAGTCGAAGGCTTACGCCCCCCCGGCTTACCCCGGCCACCCGCAGGCTTGCTCTCGCCCGTCCGTGCCCGCGTATCAGACCGCCCGCCTTCAGAACGACCTGCACCTGACCGGCTTTTTCTCTCTGGGCGACCTTTTTGGCCGGGTCGCCCCTCATTGGCACGCCCCTCACCAGAGCGAGCATCTGCTGACCGGCCACCGCCTGCAGGGCGGTTCGGTTTATTACCAGCCCCCTGCTTATTACCAGCCCCTTGCCGCCGAGGCTTGCCAGCTCCTTCAGTCCGACGTCCACCTTCAGCAGCCCCGTCGACACGCCGCGCGCGTCCACCGGCACCCCCTCGAGACGCCCCCTCAGCATTGCCACGTGCAGCATCCCGCTCACCCTCAGGATAAGCAGGGGCTGCGGACCTCGCCTTAGGTTTGTGAGGACGTTTTGCCCGTGCCGGTCCTTTTGACTTTCCACGAGATTTCTGTCCACCGCGCCCTTTCAAAGACGACGGGGCACGCGTATCGGGGTCATCATCATCATCGGCATCAACCAAACGCATACCAATAAGGCGTTCAATATCACGCAAGTACTCCCGCTCACCGCTATCACAAAATGAGATAGCGATCCCACTCTTGCCAGCCCGGGCCGTGCGCCCAATCCGGTGCACGTAAGATTCAGGGATATTGGGCAACTCGTAGTTAAACACGTGCGTCACGCCGTCAACATCAATACCGCGTGCAGCAATATCCGTCGCCACCAAAATATTAATGCGGCCTTCTCTAAACCCATTAAGCGCCCGCGTACGTTGGCCCTGACTTTTATTGCCGTGCAAGGCTTCCGATTCAATATCGGCTTGCTGCAGCATCCGATTAACTTTATCCGCACCGCGCTTAGTACGTGTAAAGATAATTGCACTCTCAACATCATTGTTTTTCAATATATCAAGAAGCGCCCGTGCCTTCTGTGGCTGTTGCACCAGAAGCACCTTTTGTTGAATGCGCTCAATCGGCGTCGATTGCGGCGCAACCGACACTTCGACCGGGTCACTCAAGAAATCCTGAGCCAACGAACGGATTTGTTTCGGCATCGTGGCAGACAACAACACTGTCTGGCGATCCTTAGAGGTCCGCGCTAAAATTTTACGGATGGCAGGCAAAAACCCGAGGTCCATCATTTGGTCGGCTTCGTCCAACACCACAGTGTGCGTTTGGTCCAACCGCACAGCACCACTTTGCATGTGGTCCATCAACCGGCCCGGCGTTGCCACAACAATATCAACACCGCGTGCCATGGCACGAATTTGTGGACCGGGCTTCGCACCACCCACAATAACAGTACGAGAATGCCGGATATGGCGGCCATAAACTTTAATGCTATCCGCAATCTGGGAGGCCAGCTCACGGGTCGGGGCCAAAATCAATGCAGAGCAGCCTTTGGGAACAGGTTGAGCTGGGTTTTCAGCAATCTTCTGTAACAGCGGCAACACAAAGGAAGCCGTTTTGCCTGTACCGGTTTGCGCGACACCAAGGACATCGCGTCCACCGGTCATCGCAGGAATAACTTGTGCCTGAATAGGCGTCGCAGCTTCATAGTCTGCCTCTACCAACGCCTTCAAAATAGGCTTGGCGAGACTTAGCTCACTAAATTGAGTCAACTGGGAACTTTCACTAAATCGCGGGGCCACACAGGGGCTATCTCACACGACATTACATAAGGGTTCATTCGCGGCAGCTCGTTCATGCGCAAAAGCGAGAACTGATATGAAAGCGACGAAGTGAACAAACTTATTAAGCGATAAAAAGATAACGGCATACACCGTTACGGGGTCTCCCCACACCGGTTCATATAGCCGGCCTATGCTCTTTTAAGAGCGCGCTATCTTATCTGGGTTCCAAAGGACCCACCAAAACAGAGCAGATGAGGCTAAGTCTCACATCCACCCGCCAATAGCAAACAAAATCGGGTATTTCCCCAATTCCCCTTAATTTACAGGCCCCAATGCAGCCTCAAGCAATATCTCAGCGGCGTGGGCCGCTGCGGCCGCCGGGTCATCCGCATACCCCATGTGGGCCGTAACAATAGCCCCGTCTTTGAGCAAAAGAAGACTATAAGCCAGCCCCGTGGGGTCTTTAGCCCCCGCTTTTGCGGCCAAATCTCTTACGAAAGAAAACAACAACCGCTTATGCTCTGCGGCTTGCGCATGAATGGGATGGTCGGCTTCTTGAAACTCAGCAGAGGCTTTAATAAACATGCAGCCTCGGTAAGTATCCTCTCTAAACCACTCAGACAAAGCGACGAAGAGAGCCGCTAATTGCCCTCGTGGCGTGTCTGCAAGCTCTTCCATTCGGCGAAACAACCAATTACGGAAATTCTCATCCCGCAGCCGCAGCGACGCCAAAATAAGGTCTTCTTTCGTCCGAAAATGCTTATACATCGACGTTTTGGAAATGCCGCTTTCTGCAACCAACATGTCCATACCCGTGGCATGAAAGCCATTTCGGTAGAACACCTGCAATGCCTTAGCCACCAATTCATCCCGTTTTGTCGGACGCATCAAAAGTCACCCTTAATATTCAACAGCCAGGCCAGATCAATACCGATCGGTACTAAATATATGAAAAAAATAGACGCCAATTGGCTCCTACATAACAAAAAGAACACAAATTCACAACAAATCTGCATATTTTCATAAAATTACCCCAGCAAACACATTGACAAAGAGAACCGATCTGTACACTTATAGACACAAGAGACATCACCCCCAAATATCGACCCTCCCGACCACATGCCGTCTGAATGGAGAGATCATGGCCCGCCCTTTTGCAGACATAACCTTCACATTGCCCGTCAAAGCAGCCCAACAACGCTATGGCAGCAGACGCATGAATCAACGGTTTGAGGAAATGGAAGGCACGCCGGACCTCATTGGCCCTTCAGAACTGGCCTTCATTGAAGCCCGAGATGGCTTTTACCAAGCCACCGCAAATTCTGAGGGCTGGCCCTACGTGCAATTTAGAGGAGGGCGGCGTGGGTTTCTCAAAGTCCTCGATGACCACACAATCGGTTACGCAGATTTTCGCGGTAACGTACAATATATCAGCGTAGGCAACTTGGCAGACAATGACCGGGTCGCCTTAATCCTCATGGATTATGCCAATCAGAGGCGGCTCAAAATCTGGGGCCGTGCGTGCGTTGTGCACGAGAACGAAAACCCCATCTTGCTCAAACAACTCCAAGATCCAACTTACCGCGCCAAAGTGGAACGCGCCATTGTCATCACCGTCGAGGCCATGGACTGGAATTGCCCGCAACACATCACCCCCCGCTACACCGAAGCGGAAGTCCACGCCGCAGTACAACCCCTGCAAGATCGCATCAGAGAATTGGAAGCCCTTGTGGCGGAAAAACCTTAAACAAGCCCTTCAGACCAAACCGCAAGCTCGTTGCCGTTAGGGTCTTCAAAATGGAACCGCTTACCGCCGGGGAAGTCGTAAATGGCTTGGAGGATCGTGCCGCCTGCTTTTTCAACCGCAGCGCAGCACGCCAGCAAATCAGATGCATACAACACCACAAGCACACCCGGCGCCCGCACATGCCCGTCACTTTGCCCATTAAAACCGCCATCAATACCAGCCCCCTCGAAGCTGATATACCCCGGCCCCCAATCCGTAAATGTCCAGCCGAAAACATCGCCGTAAAACAGCTTCGTTTCGGCATTTCTCACCATTGGAAATTCGATATAATTGATGGAGTTAGGTTGATGCGCCATGCGTCTGCCCATGTTCGAAATGTTGATTTATCGAAACAGCATGACCGGAACTTTACAGGAACGCAACATTTCCGCAGTGGTAGAGCCGATAATCAGATTACGAATACGCGAGTGCCCATAAGCCCCCATCACCAACAAACCAATGCCGTCCGTTTCAATGCGTTCCGAAATCACAACATCCGATTGGCCTGAGATCAAATCCGCTTGCACCTTATAGCCCCGCGCACGCAACAAATCGGCAGCAGTTTCAAGCTGTTCCCGCTTTTCGGGGCGTTCCGAGCCAACCATGAGAATATGGCACTCAAGCCCGATAAAAAGCTCCCCATGTGCAATATGCTGAATGGCTTTCAGCGAGCTTTCCCCGCCATCAAAAGCAACCATAAAGCGTTCGATCGGCTTGAAGGCACGGGATGTCACCAACACAGGTTTATGGCTCGCGCGCACAATCCGCTCTAAATTCGATCCAAGGTGCAACTTATTAAAATCAGCCGCCTCCCCGCGTTTGCCAATTACAATCAGGTCCGCACCGTCTTCGCACTCTTGAACGGTTTCCACCACGTCCCCATGGCGGAGTTTCGTGTGAGTTTCCCCAACACCGGCTGCATCCAAAAGCCCCTTGGCGTCATCCAAAATGTGCCGTCCCCGCTTCTGCGCCAGCTTAGCCTTTTGCGCATCCAGCTCCGCAAGCTCTTCAAGCAAAGCAGTCCGCGCTCCCAGGCCAATGCTCCCGCTTAGGTCGGCTGTTTGGGTAGTCGTTCCTTGCTGTTTCAGCACATGCAACAAATCAACCGATGCGTGCGTGCGGCCCGCAACCCAAGCGGCATGGTCACAGACACTTTGCGAATAAACAGATCCATCAATCAGTGCGATTAATTTTGTCACAGGCAATCCCCTTAGTGTCCCATCATGCGGTCAATCGCACCGGGCTTATCGAGTATGGCAAGTTTATCAACGATTGTCTCGCTTGCTTCATTCAAGCCCACCAAGTCAACTTCTGCCCCTTCTCGACGGAACTTCAGAACCACATTATCTAAGGCTTCAACACTAGAAATGTCCCAAATATGAGCATGGCTCAGATCAATAGTGACTTTCTCTAAAGCCTCTTTGAAATCAAAGGCGGCAAGGAAATCCTCAACCGATGCAAAGAAAAGCTGACCTTCCACAAAGTAGGTGCGGCACGTATCATCCGCTGAAAGTGTGGAGGTGACACGGAATATCTGTGCAATTTTCCAAGCAAAAAAGATCCCAGAAAGCAACACCCCAATAAACACCCCAAGCGCCAAGTTATGAGTGGCCACCACAACAATCACCGTGGCCAACATCACAATGCTGGAAGACCGTGGATGGGTGGTTAGGTTTTTAAGAGACGACCAGCTGAATGTCCCAATAGAGACCATCACCATAATGGCCACCAAAGCTGCCATCGGGATTTGGCTCACCCATTCGCCCAAGCCCACAATGAGAATGAGCAGAATGATCCCGGCCGCAAAGGTCGACAACCTCCCCCGGCCACCTGATTTCACATTGATCATAGATTGACCAATCATGGCACAGCCCGCCATGCCACCAATAAAGCCGGTCAACGTATTTGCCACACCTTGGCCCACACATTCTTGGTTCTTGTCGCTCGTCGTATCGGTCAATTCATCAACGACCGTTGCCGTCATCAACGATTCCAACAAGCCAACCGCTGCAATACCAGCAGAATAGGGCAGAATGATTTGAAGGGTTTCAAACGTCAGTGGAATATCTGGCAAGAGAAAGATCGGCAGAGTAGACGGCAATTCGCCCATATCCCCGACCGTGCGTAAATCTAAGCCAAAGAAAAGAGAAATGGAGGTCAAAACAATGATGCAGATCAGGGGAGATGGCACCGCAGTAGTGATAAGCGGCAGCAGATAAATGATCGCAAGGCCGCCCGCCAACATCACATAAGTCAGCCACGGCACCCCGATCAATTCCGGCATCTGCGCCAAGAAAATCAAAATCGCCAGCGCGTTCACAAACCCCGTCATGACCGACCGCGACACAAAGCGCATCACTGTGCCAAGCTTCAACATGCCCGCACCGATTTGCAAAAGACCCGCCAAAACAGTTGCCGCCAGCAAATATTCCAGTCCGTAATCTTTGACCAACGTCACCATCAAAACAGCGGTTGCCGCCGTGGCCGCCGAAATCATACCCGGCCGCCCCCCGACGATGGCTGTAATCACCGCAATCGAGAAGGATGCGTAAAGCCCCACCTTTGGGTCAACGCCCGCAATGATGGAAAAAGCAATCGCTTCAGGAATAAGGGCCAACGCCACCACAAGGCCAGCCAGCAAATCCCCACGAATATTGCCAAACCATTCGGTCCGAAGTTTGAAAAGGTAATCGGGGTCTAATGTCATGAGGTTACGCAAGCGGCTGCTCCTAATAAAAGATTTGGCGGAACCTACCCTTCACAACAGCCCTTAGGAATAGAAAAATGAATTCCCGTCCCCATAACAACCCCAAAGCACCGTATCGGCCCAAGTTCGCCCGCATTAGCCACAATACGCCTCAAACCCGTGCTGTAAAAATAAGCAGATACACGCTCTGCCTATAAAACAGCTTGGCACCCCACAAACATTAAGGGGAGAGCCATATTTCAGCACACATCTCAAAGTTGAACCGTGCATTTTCGACAAAGTGCGATAAGGTTTCAAAAAACACCACCTGCCACCGCGCCCCAATCAAGACGAGCACTCAATGAGCCAAACACGAAACGCCCCAGAAACAACTAAACTTCGTGGGGCCATCGGTTTGGGCACACCGAAACTGACATTCTCATTCAAATTTGCCGCCACGCTCATAGGCGACCTGAACAATTTGGATCAATGGCTAGAGCAAGCCTATCAACTCGACACAGCACAGCTTCTCGTGCCTGATCCAAAAGACGAAGACGCCGCTCTCAAGGGGCCACGCGCATTCATCAACCGCGCACTGGCTTTCGCCCAAGCACTCGTTGACGGCGGACGTATTCCCCTTTTTGACCTAGCAGAACTTTCAAACCTCGCCCGTCTCCAACCCACCAACGCAGATGAAACCTCCCAATCCGCTGACTATGAAGCCAAAATCAGACCCCCCTATATAGACGTCATCACCCCAGCTCAGCTTTACGCAATCTATAAAGAAGCCCTGCTTGCCGCTGGCCGCATGAGCAAAACCCCGTTAACACCACAAAACCGGCAAGCGGAGTATCAACACTTCAATAATAAAATAATCCTGCCCATAGCCAAACAAGCAGCACGCGGCACGTCCACTCAAGCGGTGTTGCGCACAGCCCATGAGAATAACATCCCCTTCATTCATCGTGCTGGGGCCATGTATCAAATCGGTTGGGGCTGCAAAGCCGTTCAAATAGATCGCAGCTCTGTCGGGGCTGATTCCGCAATGGCCAGCGTCATCTCAAACAGCAAACGATTAACCGCCAAAGTGCTCGCCGACGCAGGTCTGCCCGCTGCTAAACACATCAACAGCACAACTCTAGAAAGCGCCAAAAAAGCGGCCCAAACCATCGGCTGGCCCCTCGTGGTCAAACCGGCAGATGCAGAACGCGGCGAAGGCGTCCATATCAACATCACCAATAACGCGGGCCTAGAAAGAGCATTCCAAGATGCCCTCAAAGTCAGCCCCGGCAAGCAAGTGCTGATTGAAGAGCAAGTCAGCGGCACCTGCCACCGCATCTTCATTTCCAACGGCGAGCTTCTATATGCTGTCAAACGCTGTCCAAAATCGATCATCGGAGACGGTCAAAACTCTGTCCGCGCCCTTGCAGAAACAGCCAATCAAATAACCCTCAGCACGCCCCCTTGGCGTCGCGAGCCGCTTTGCAAGCTGGACGAGGAGGCCCTACAGCAAATCAACCGGGCGGGGCACACCTTGGAAACGATCCCCGCCAAAGGGGAGCTCATCCATCTGCGGGAAATTGAATCCACTCTCTCCGGCGGGTACGACATTGAGGTCACCCACCAAGTGCACCCGGAAAATTTGCGCATTGCCCTCCAAGCCGCAAAACTCGCCGGACTATCCAATGCCGGCATCGACATTCTCTCCGAAGATATCGCGAAGCCTTGGGTCGAGAATGGGGCCATCATAAATGAAATCAATTACGCCCCATTGTTGGGCGGTGGCGAAATATCCAGAAGCCACCTGCAAACCTACCTCAGCCGCATCATTGAAGAAGATGGACGCATCCCGGTCGACATCTATGTGGGCGGCGACAGCGCCATGGCCCAAGCCAAAGAACATCAAAAGAATCTACATAAAAATGGCCAACAAGCCTATCTCACCAGCCACGCAGAAACACTCGATGATGAACAGGCACTCCGCCCCTACCCCTTTAAATCTCTCGCCCGCAGGACAAAAGCCCTGCTGCTTGAGAATACTGTAGAGGCACTGATACTTGTTGTGCAAAATGCGGATGTTTTAGAAACGGGGCTGCCGATCGATAAAGCAACCCTCCACCTAGCATCAACAACCGACCCCTTCCCGCGCATCAATGAGGTGACAGCCCTGCTCGCGCCCTTACAATGATCTAATCCGTCTTTGGGCTTGCGCGGCCCGCGTCCCAAGCGATAATAATATTCCATGTCAAAAAATGAAATTGCCGACCAAATCCGCATCCTCGTCATTAACCGTGAAAAAGACGTTGAACGTCGCGCGGCGATGACCGAACGCCTCAATGCGATTGGCCTCTCCCATGAGTTTTTCTCTGCGGTTGACGGCCACACCTTTGACACCCTCAAAGCCCCTGAATATGACGGTGTAAAAAGACGGCGGTTTTTTGGGCGTGATTTAAGTCCCGGCGAAATTGGCTGTCTTCTCTCTCATCGCGGCATCGCCCAAAAGATGGTGGCAGAGGACATTCCCCTCGTGTTGGTTCTCGAAGATGACACCTTCCTTGCCCCAGACTTACCAGATGTCCTCACCAGCCTATTAAACGGTGACAGAGAATGGGACATGATCCGATTTGTAAATTGGGAAAAGGTTTTCAAAGGGCCCCATCGCATCATCGGCCCCCTAACACCAAATTATGAACTGACCAGCGTGCTTGCCACCCCCGGCGGAGCCTACGGCTATTTACTGACCCGCCACGCAGCCGAAGTGATTGTTGAGCATACCGAAAAGAATTGGCTCCCCATCGACGCCCTCTTTGGCCGGTGCTGGGATACGGGCCTAGATATATTTCTAACCAAGCCCTCCCCCATTGTCGCAGACTTTGACGTGCCCTCGACCATTGGGGATGATCGGTTTGATAAAAGCTTTAAGGCTTCTCCGCTCACCAAGTTCAAATATAAGTTTTTCCGCCTGTGGTATAAACTCACCAGCGGCCTATCTAAACGCCGCCATTTTGCCCGCACAAAAGTCCGCGATATACGCAAAAGCGCCAAATACACCTAAAGCATAGGCTTCCCGTCCGCCCGCCTTCCAAGTTTACCCTCAAAGTCAGCAATCCAGAGGCCTCCTTGACACAGGTAGTCGTACTTGAAATAAGCAAGACACTCAAAATCGACGAAAGCGGGCACCATGGTGAATGATCGCCCCATCCAATTGACGAGGGAACGACCTTGAAAGCTGTAATTTTAGCCGGCGGCTTGGGAACGCGTATTTCTGAAGAATCGCACTTACGCCCAAAGCCAATGATCGAAATTGGGGATCGTCCGATCTTGTGGCATATCATGAAGATATACGCCCACCACGGCATCACCGATTTTGTTGTCTGCCTCGGCTACCGCAGCTACGTCATCAAAGAATATTTTGCGAATTACTTCTTGCACCGCTCTGACGTGACCTTTGACCTAGAAACAAATGAAGTCATCTATCATCGGGCAAAAGCAGAACCTTGGCGTGTCACCTTGGTTGAAACCGGCGACGACACCATGACGGGTGGGCGCCTTAAACGTGTTGCCTCCTACCTCGATCCAGATGAAACATTTTGCATGACCTACGGCGACGGCGTGTCTGACGTCAACATCACCGAGCTGATCGCGTTCCATAAAGCGGAAAACCGGGAGGCGACCCTAACAGCCGTGGCCCCTCCCGGTCGTTTTGGGGCAACTGTTATCAAAGACAACCAAGTCACAGATTTCATCGAAAAGCCTGCAGGTGACAATGGACTCATCAACGGGGGCTTTTTTGTACTAGAACCTTCTGTGCTCTCCAGAATTGAAGGAGATAAAACAGTGTGGGAAACGGGTCCACTGGCGTCTCTGGCGCGGGACAAACAATTATCTGCCTTCCGCCACACGGGCTTCTGGCAACCTATGGATACATTGCGCGAAAAGAACCTTCTCGAAGAACTTTGGGAAAGCGGCAACGCCCCATGGTGTCTTTGGTCATGAGAAAAACATGCTGATATCCAGCCAAGTCACCCCCGCATTTTGGAAAGGCCGCCGTGTCCTGCTCACAGGGCACACGGGCTTCAAAGGCGCATGGACAGCTCTTTGGCTCGATAAGATGGGCGCACATGTAACCGGCATATCACTCGAGCCAGAAGGCGAGTTCTCGCTTTTTGAAACGCTAAAACACAACCTTTCGACCAGCTCCCAAATCATCGACATCAGAAACGCGGATGCTTTGGATGCTGCCATCAAAAAATGCGACCCGGAAGTTGTGCTACACATGGCCGCTCAAGCTTTGGTGCGCCGCTCCTACCGGGACCCCATTGGCACCTACGAAACAAATGTGATGGGTACGGTCAATCTGCTCACCAGCCTTGCTGGTTTGAAAAATCTTTCAGCCGCCCTCATCATCACCAGCGACAAAGTATATCAAAACAACGAAACGGGCACCGCCTTCGTTGAAACCGACGCCCTTGGCGGCGATGATCCCTATTCATCGTCCAAAGCGGTGTGTGAAATTGCAACGACGTCTCTCGCCAAAAGCCTATTCCAGGAAAGTAACGCGGCCATCGCAACCGCTCGTGCAGGCAATGTCATCGGCGGCGGCGACTTTTCAGAAGATCGGTTGATCCCAGACATTTGGCGCGCCGCACGTAACGGCCAACCAGTGACATTGCGCTATCCGCAATCCACACGTCCTTGGCAACATGTTCTAGAATCTGTGTCCGGATATTTAACGTATTTACAAGCCCTCACCCAACAACCAGCTGCTCTGCCACGAGCTCTCAATTTCGGCCCCGCCAAGAATGAAGCACTCACCGTTGGACACATTGCACAGGAAGTCCAACAAGCCTTTGGTATTGAAGCGGATTGGGGTTTAACCGACACCCAGCAGCCTGCTGAAAAAGCTTTTCTCGCCTTAAACGCAAGCCTTGCTGAAACATCGCTTGGATGGCAGGCACGGTGGAATGCAGAACAAACTTTGGAAAAAACGGTTGCATGGTACAAAGCCTTTAGTGACGGCGAAAACATGCACGCCTATACATTAGCGCAAATTGCAGAATATGAGGCAAATACATGAGCACTCCCCTGACTTGTCGTTTTTGCGCTCAAGAGCTAACCCAAACATTTGTCGACCTTGGCTCAACGCCATTGGCAAACAGCTATCTTAAAAGCGCCGCCGACATCCCATCTGAGAAATCCTACCCACTGCATGCGCGTGTCTGCAGCAACTGTAAACTCGTACAAGTGGCAGATGCGGTGCCTGCTGAAGACATCTTTTCCGATTATGCTTATTTCTCTTCTTTCTCCCCAAGCTGGGTTGAACACGCGCGCCAATATTGCGTGACATTAACGAAGGCACTTGGGCTTGATGAAAATTCACTGGTGATGGAAGTTGCCAGCAACGACGGGTATCTGCTCAAACATTTTGTCGATAAAAACATTCCCGTGCTCGGTATAGAACCAGCAGCCAATGTGGCCGTGGCCGCTGAGAAAGCTGGCGTTAAAACGGACGTGGCTTTCTTTGGCGTAGAAACCGCACGCCGCCTCGCGGCCCAAGGGCTCAAAGCAGATTTGATGGCCGCCAACAATGTGATGGCCCACGTACCCGACATCAACGACTTCATTGCTGGTTTTGATATTCTGTTAGCAGAGGATGGCGTACTGACCATCGAATTTCCGCACCTGCTCAACCTCATTGAGAAAGCACAGTTCGACACCATTTATCACGAACACTATTCCTACCTCTCATTGCTATCTGTTGAGGCTATTCTCAGCGCACACAATTTGAAGGTTTTCAATGTTGAAGAACTGGGCACACATGGCGGCTCGCTCCGCGTCTATGCATGCCACACCGCTTCCACAAAGCACGCTGAAACGTCCGGCTTAAAAAATGTGCGTACAAAAGAAAAAGCTGCAGCCCTTGATACGCTCGCAGGGTACCAAAACTTTACACCTAAAGTTGACGCCATTCGCACCTCCCTCATCGCTTTCTTAGACGCGGCAAAAAAGGACGGCAAGTCTGTTGCTGGCTACGGGGCAGCTGCAAAGGGCAACACGCTTCTCAACTTCTGCGGCATCAACACAGACAGCATTGATTTTGTGGTTGATCGAAACCCGGAAAAGCAAAACACGCTTTTACCCGGCAGTCATATTCCCGTCTGCGCCCCAGAAAAGATTTGGGAAGAAAAGCCAGATTACGTATTAATTCTGCCTTGGAATTTAGCGACAGAGATCTCAACCGATATGGCAGCTATATCTGAATGGGGAGGGAAATTCGTCGTACCTGTTCCAGAGGTCAAAGTCTTGTCATGAAATTTCAAGAAACAGAAATTCCCGGTGCCTTTATCGTCGACCCTCAACGCCATGAGGACGACCGTGGATATTTTGCACGTAGTTTCTGTGAGGTTGAATTCAAAGAAAATGGCATTCCCTTTCAGCCCGTTCAGTCAAATATTTCGTACAATGCCCGTGCTCTCACTCTACGCGGCATGCACTTTCATAAAGCCCCTTTTGAGGAAACCAAATTGGTGCGGTGTAGCGCCGGGCACATTTTTGATGTCGCTGTAGATCTGCGCAAAAACTCCCCCGCCTATAAAAAATGGGTTGGCCTCAACCTCAGCAGAAAAAATGGCCGGGCGTTTTTCATCCCCGCTGGCTGCGCCCATGGCTTTCTCACCCTCGAAGAAGACACGGAAGTCTTTTATCAAATGGGTCCGGCCTTCACCCCCGGCCATGACGCAGGTGTTTTGTGGAATGACCCAACCATTGGTATTCCATGGCCAGCCCAGCCAGCAGTAATTTCACAAAGAGACCGAGAGCTTGAGGGGTACAAGCCCCATGACTAACGAAGGAACGGAACAAAAAGTTCTGGTAACAGGTGCCACCGGTTTTATTGGCAGCCACGTGGTCACTCAGCTTCTGCAACAAGGCAAAACCGTCATCGCCGTGTCTCGCACAGCAAGCGGCCTGCCCACTCATGCAAACTTAGAACATCTCCCCCTAGACCTACACGACCAAGCTGCCGTCAGCACCTTTATACAGAAACACCGCCCCCATGCGCTCATCCACTTAGCATGGGAAGCCACCCCCGGTTTGTTTTGGCATTCAGAAGAAAATCTCAAATGGCTCTCGTCAAGCAGCACCCTGCTTCAACAATTTGTTGCAGCCGGTGGCGAAACTGCGGTCCTTGCAGGCACATGCGCTGAATACAAATGGGAAAACGAGGTCCTTCACGAAGACAGCTCTCCGGTAAATCCCACAACACTCTATTCAGCGTCTAAACACGCATTTCACACGCTGGCAAAGGTCATCGCCAAGGACATCAACCTCATCTGGGGGCGCATTTTTTTACCCTACGGACCTGATGAAGATGAAAACAAACTCATCTCCCACATCGTCCGCGAAATTCAAGCAGGCAATGAGCCTACGTTTCAAACCCCCGGCCGTGCAGTGGACTTCATCCACGTTCAAGATGTGGCATGTGCCCTTGTCGCCCTCGCCCACACACATGTGTCCGGCACGCGCAACATCTGTTCCGGCAAGGCGGTCACCCCCTTAGACATCGCGCAAATGGTCAGTTTAAAATTGGGAAAAATGTCCTTAGCAGAAACCTACAGACATCGGCTGGAGACCACAAAAATCACCAGCCGTGTTCAAGGCAGCACCCAAAGGTTCGATGACATATGCCCTCAAGTGCAGCGGCGTACATTGGTAGACGGCCTGAGTTCGTATTTCTCATAGCCGACCGTCAACCAACGTCTGTCATTATTCTAACGACGCGGCCCGCATCCGCATCCCCACAGTTCGCATCGCCTGTTTGAGCAATGTACCGCCCACATTTAGAGTTGGGTAATAAGGTGCCCCGGTCACAGTCTGCAGCCATACCGCAACGGTCGCCACATTCGTTAGGTGCGGCGTGGAAATAAGACTTTTCTTTTTCTTTTTATAAGAAACCGGCCCCGGCGTTGCCTTGGCATCTGCCGCATCCTTTTCGCGGTTCAGCTCAGCCAAGCCTTGCCTATCATAATCCGGGTCCATCCGTTCAAAAAATGCTTCAACCACATCCCAACACCTGTGCTCTACCGGGAACTTTTGCATATCCTCAATAATAAGTGTCCGCCAAACCCTATGATTGATCTGACGCTTACCATCCAAATAAGATTGGTTCACTCGATCCAAATTGGCATAGGTGTAAGCAAAGATAGAACGTACCCGCAAGTCAATCTCCGCCTCCACCGCATCTGCCGCTGCAAGAGAGGTGAAGTTTTGAACAATATTTTTCTGTTTTTGCGATGCCTTCGTGGTGGAGTTCATTGCCGAGCCATTACTCTTAGAACCTTCCCCCGCAATGGTCACGGGATTACGTATCCACATATACCGTTGTGCAACGGTGAGGTTTGAGATCGCCGTATTCACATCAGGGATCTGTCCCTGAAAATACTCTCCCCCATGCGCTTGTATTTTTTCGATCACTTTACGCGAAACGCAGCCATGATAAATATTGGCCCCATCGCGATAATTGGTTTTTTCACCCGCGCAAAAGTCTTCAAGAATTTTTGGCGCATCCAACTCAACCAGAGGGCCACAAAAGTCCTTGCTACGAAACTTCAACAGCCCCTCGGTTGGCACCGGCTCTTGAGCAGGCCAAATATAGGTGATGTGACGCCATGTAATAACATCGGCCTGATAGCGCTCAATTAAATACCGTACCGTGGCCAACCCATTGGCCAGCACACCATCATCATCACCAATAAAGATGACGTAATCGCCTGTCGCATGGGACAGCGCAAATTCAAAATTCTGCCGCATGCTCAGGTCATGTCCGGGATTGACATATTTGAGACGGTCATCATCAAACGCCGCCACAACCGCACGGGTGTCATCAACGCTATTGTTGTCGCTCACCACAACCTCGATACCCGCATCATCGGTCACAAGGCAGCTTTCCAAGCAATATTTAAGAAATTCGCATCGGTTCCGAGTGGGCACCACAACACTAATCTTCATGACATTCCCCAACACCTCACCCATATGGGCGCCGCCCTAGTCTCGTTTCAAGAATCCATCAGGCGTCACAGTAATGAACAATTTGTCCTCAACCGTGCGATCATTTTGGAAGGATAGCGGTGTGCCATCATCCCCATTGATTGGGTTTTTCTTCAACGCCTCTTGATAAGCGAACACAGCACTCTTTGGGCTGTTGCCCGGTTCCCATGGACGGTTGGGGTAGAAGTCAACCGGCATATCTTCCACAACGGTATCATACACTAAGCAGTAACTGCCCTTGCTCGTCATCGGGGCGTAATGCTCCAACTCAGCCAACACATGATCATGCGTATGATTGCTATCGAGAGAAACCAAAATCCGGGAATACCCTTCGGCGGCCTTCTTTACTTGCGCAACAATATCAGCATCAATCGATGAGCCTTGGATCATATCAATGCGATTGGCAAGTGGATGGGCTTCAATGGCGGAACGGTTGTGGGCGCGAATATCAATATCAACCCCAATCACACGGCGCTTAGGTGCGCGCGGATCCAGCATTTCACCTTTTTCAATCGCCTCGCAATATTCCAACATAGCAAGCGCCGAAGCGCTCTGTATCAAAGAGCCCCCATGCGCAATACCCGTTTCGATAATCAGGTCTGGCTTCACATCCCAGACAATTTCCTGAAAGGCCACCATGTCCTGTGGAAATTGAATGATCGGGCGTCCAAGACAAGAGAAATTATAAACATACCGCTTGTCTAACGCATGCAAAGTCCAATCATGGGTCACTTTGCGCCACTCGGGTTCAGTTTGATAAGATGTAACCGTGTCTCGCACTTCTTCTTGGAAGCGAGCGCCTTCATCAACTTTATCCAATTGCATCCTCAAATCTACGTCAAAAATATACTTCGCCATATGCAGCACAACATTCTTACAGCCCCGGTTCGCTCAAAACAACCCACTTACGGGCTTGCTGGCGGACTTGTCGGCGGGCTTTCCAGACGACGAATTTGGCAGCCCCCCTCTCTTACGTCCCCATCCCTCTCCCAGCCGATTTTGGGTGAGCACGCCCTGGGCGGTCGCCTCTACTAACAGCCCATAAGACGGGAGGAGAGCTGTTAGAGTTGACTCGTATCCATATATCCACGATTATAGATTTATGGATAAATTAAAAGCAATAGAAGCCCTCGGCGCGCTCGCACAAAACACTCGTTTGGATGTATTCAAGTTGTTAGTTCAGCATGAACCATCCGGCTTACCAGCGGGTGAAATCGCCAAGCAGCTTGAAGTGCCGCAAAACACGATGTCTTCCCACCTGTCAATACTGGCCCGGGCAGACCTTGTCTCCTCAAAGCGGGAAAGCCGCCTCATCATTTACCGCGCAAACCTCAGCGCCATGAACGCCCTCATGGCATTCCTACTGGAAAATTGTTGCTCCGGCGAAGATTGCGCCCCCATAACCAATCAACTTGAAAGGCTCTGCCAATGAAGCGTATGCACATTCACGTCGGGGTAGAAAACCTCGACGCCTCAATAGAGTTTTATTCTACTCTCTTTGGCGCTGCACCAACGGTCACGAAAAGCGACTACGCAAAGTGGATGCTGGATGACCCGCGTGTCAATTTTGCTATTTCATCAGAGAACCACGCAACAAAAGGCATCGAGCACCTTGGCATTCAAGTTGATAGCTCCGACGGATTGCAAGAAGTCTTCACACGCCTGCGCAAGGCCGACGCACCTTTGCTCGAAGAAGGGCAGACCACCTGCTGTTATGCGCAGTCTGAAAAGAGCTGGATCTCCGACCCCGACGGCGTGGTTTGGGAAGCCTTCTATACCAATGGCGACTCTGTCGTATATGGCGACGACCCTGAATTATCTGCCGTTTCCTCCAATGCATCTGAAACAAGTTGCTGCACTCCCGAATTGTCAGCTGTCTCCCCCAACGCATCAGAAACAAGCTGCTGCACTCCATCAAAGGCATCCATGTCATGAGCGACCGCACTTATAACGCCCTCTTCCTGTGTACCGGCAACTCAGCCCGGTCAATATTGGCAGAATCAATTTTGAACCACGAAGGCAAAGGCCGTTTTAATGCCTACAGCGCGGGCAGCAACCCGGCGGGCAAGGTCCACCCCTATTCACTCGATTTGCTTAAATCGATGGACCACCCCATCGAGGGTTTGCGCTCTAAAAATTGGGACGAATTTGCCGTACCCAATGCCCCTAAACTCGATTTCGTTTTCACCGTTTGCGACAATGCGGCAGGCGAAACCTGCCCGGTGTGGATTGGCCAGCCCATGACAGCGCACTGGGGCGTACCAGACCCAGCAGCCATAGAGGGAAACGAAGCAAAAAAACGCGCGGCCTTCACCGAGGCTTATCGCATGCTGTTCAATCGCATCAGCTTGTTCCTCGCATTACCACTTGAAAGCATCGATAAGATGAGCTTGCAAAATAGCCTCAAAGACATTGGCACCCAGAAAGCCGAGGTCTAAAATATGGCAACGCAATCACTCGAAACCCCTCCAGATTCTGGGCTAGGTCTGTTTGAAAAATGGCTATCCGTCTGGGTCGGGGGCGCTATTTTAGCGGGCCTGGCACTCGGATATATCGCCCCCGAAATTTTCAACCTGATCGCCGGGCTGGAATATGCTTCGGTTAATCTCGTTGTCGCAGCACTCATCTGGGCAATGATTTATCCAATGATGGTGGCCGTTGATTTTAGCAGCTTAAAACACATTGGAAGCAAGCCTAAAGGATTGATCATTACGATCGTCGTCAACTGGCTCATCAAGCCTTTCACAATGGCCGTGCTCGCAGTGCTGTTCTTCAACTACCTCTATAGCGGCATCATTTCCGGCGACGACGCCCAACAATATATTGCGGGCCTCATTTTGCTGGGCGCGGCACCCTGCACGGCAATGGTTTTCGTATGGTCGCAAATGACCAAAGGCGACGCAGCCTATACGCTGGTGCAAGTGTCCATTAATGACCTCATTATGGTTGTTGCCTTCGCGCCAATCGTAGCACTTCTATTAGGCGTCACCGATATTGCCATTCCATGGCAAACACTGCTGCTCTCCGTCGTGCTTTATGTCGTCATCCCCCTTGTGGCGGGTGCCCTTACACGTCGCTGGGTGATCGCCAGCCATCAGGGCAACGTCGACGCTGTGGATCAGTTTACAGCCCGCCTCAAACCAACCTCTATCCTTGGTCTACTGGCGACGGTCGTACTGCTCTTTGCTTTTCAGGCGCAAAATGTCATTAGCCAACCGGTGTTGATTCTGCTCATCGCCATTCCCATCATTCTGCAATCTTATGGCATCTTCGCACTCACCTATGCCGCCGCATGGGCATGGAAGGTTCCCCATAACATTGCCGCTCCTTGCGCAATGATCGGAACGTCTAATTTCTTTGAGCTTGCAGTAGCCGTGGCTATTGGCTTGTTCGGCCTCAACTCCGGCGCGGCCCTTGCGACCGTCGTTGGGGTTCTCGTTGAAGTACCAGTGATGCTGTCATTGGTGGCCCTCGCCAACCGAACACGCGGCGCCTTCCCCAAACACTAAGAAACGTCTATCCAGACACGTCACTTGACCAGACACGTCACTTGAAATGTCTGGGTAGGTTTTCATACCCATAGGCAGATGGATTAGCATCAGCCCGGCGCATATCCCACCCACCCATGCCAAGAAAACGCAGAATAAAATGAAGACACGCCCACCAATCCGGCGTCACGCAAAAGCTCTTCATTTTGCACCGGATCAAGATGCGGCAGGCCGATGGCAACCGCGTCCCGTGCACGACACGCCATCTCTGGCTCTACCCCCGATGCAACCCCAAAGGCTTCGTAACGTGACAACACAATGTCTCGCTCCTCAGTCTTACTCGGAAAACTTGCATGGGCCACAACCAAAGGCGCGCCGGGTTTTAGACGCGAGATAATTTCAGAGACAGTTTTCCGTCGCGCATCCGCCTCCAAAAAATGCAGTGTGAGCAGGCTCGTCGCCGCATCAAATGGCCCCTCTGGTGCTGTCTCAATGTAGCCATGGTGAAGGTCGGTGCGCTCCATAAATGCCCCAAGGCGCTCCGCAGCCACATCAAGCATAGCCTGAGCAGGATCAACCCCCACGAACGTCCAGTCCGGGTTTTCCTGCGCAAACGCCTCCAGCTCCAGCCCGCCACCAGCCCCATGCACCAACACCTTGCCATCAGTTGGCGCATGTTCCCGCATCAAAACCCCCGCCATACGTTGCACATCCCGATACCCCGGCATAAACTTTGCGGGACCTTCGCTATATCTGGCTGCATGGGCTGGGTCTTCAAACGCCTCAAGAAACGGATTTACTTTCGTCATGTGGAGTGCCTCCTTGTTTGAGCGCGGCAAAGCGTGTGTGAAAATCATCACTCAAATCAGCCAGCATCACCTCGTCAAATCGCGCAAATAGAAGCGCCTCAGCCTCTTCAAAGGCACTTTTCAACGCAACATTGACCGCCAGTTCAACAAGACAGGATGTATTTTCATCACGGTGCGTCAGGGCAATGCAATCAGGACTGCCCAAAGCGCTGTAAATATCGCCAAGCGATGTGGTCTTCAAATCGCAGTTAAGCTTCCACCCCCCGCCATGCCCCTTCTCCGAGGTGACAAAGCCGCGTTCACGCAAGCCCGCCATCATACGGCGCACAACGACAGGATTGGTGCGCATAGCACGCGCCAATCGATCCGAGGTCATCGGCCCGTCCACCTCAGCCATGTGGAGAATGATGTGAAGGGCAGCAGAGAGTTTGGTATCTTTTTTCATGTAACTTTTAATATTACATGAAACAGCACAACGCAAGCCCAATCCCAATTTGGAAAAACACGCAGTCGACTGCGCAATGGATGGGAGTTGAGCACTGCCTTTTCTGAATCAATATTCGCCTTCAGCAATAGCGGGATACACCCATTTCGGGC